>NZ_PZJU01000024.1 GCF_003206715.1 Salinicola peritrichatus
TAATCTCGGTCATAGCGTATCCGGTAAATTCACAGGTATTGGTAAAAGCCGTAAGCCGTAAGCCGTAAGCCGTAAGCCAGCATGCAACCTCTGGTCTCCATCGAAACAAACGGTTTTGACCCGGCTTTTCGTTTTTGACCTTTCTTACAGCTTAAAGCTTATGGCTTACAGCTCCGGGCGAAGCCCGGTTCAGATCCGATAAACGCTCTTCGTCATCACCTTCGACACCAGCCGCATGCCCCAATTCACCGGTAGCGGGAAGCGGCTGCCGCCGGATTCCAGCGCCCAGCGTTCGTGCTGGGCCTCGTCGATGGACATCTGCTCGAGTATCGCCCGCGAACGCTTGTCGTCGATCGGCAGCTTGCGCAGGTGCGACTCCAGATGGCGTCCGACCTGCTCCTCGGTGGCGGCGACGAAGCCGAGGCTGACGCGATCGCCCACCGCTCCCGCCAGCGCGCCCAGCCCGAAGGAGGCAGCGTAGAACGCCGGGTTGAGGTAGCTGGTGCGGCTGTCGAGCTCCTGCAGGCGCTGGTCGCACCACGCCAGATGGTCGATCTCCTCGGCGGCGGCCTCTTCCATGCGTGCCCGCGTATCGCTCAGCTTGGCGGTCAGCCCCTGCCCCTGGTAGAGCGCCTGGGCGCAGACCTCGCCGGTGTGATTGATACGCATCAGCCCGGCCACGTGGCGGCGCTGTTCGTCGTTCAGTGCACCTTCGGGCTGGACGTTGGCCGGTGATGGCCGGCTTGGCTGGGCCGCTTTCGGCACCAGCGTACGCAGTACGGTATCGAACTGATGAATCAGATTGTCGACGCGGGAAATCTGGCGAGTCATGGAAGCCTCCTTGGAAAACACTACCTGAATGTCTGCGCTTCCCTTGCGCTTTTCAGGTCGGTTCAGCCCGGCGGCCACTGCATCCGACGACCGCCGAGCAAATGCATGTGGATATGATAGACCGACTGCCCGCCGTGTTCGTTGCAGTTCATCACCACCCGGTAGCCGTCTTCGGCGAAGCCGAACTGCTTGGCCAGCTTGGCCGCGGTGTATGTGAGCCGACCCACCAGCGCCAGGTCACTTTCCCCGATGTCGTTGAGGGTGGCGATCGGTTTCTTGGGGATTATCAGCACATGCGTCGGTGCCTGCGGATTGATGTCGTTGAAGGCCAGCACGTGTTCGTCTTCGTAGACGATGTCGGCCGAGATCTCGCGGTCGATGATCTTGCTGAACAGTGTCGGTTCCATCGGTACTCCTTCGTCGAAGTTCGCAAATGCCCGCCAACCGCCCCGGCGATCAGCGGAAGCGCCGCTGGGCCAGCAACTGGCGCACCTGCGGCGCGAGAATCAGATCCATCGCCAGCGACAGTCGCGCACCGGGTACCACCAGCGTATTGGGGCGACTCATGAACGAATCATGGATCATGGTCACCAGATAGGGAAAGTCGACCGCCTCCGAGTCGCGGAAGCGGATCACGACGAAGGATTCGCCGTCGTTGGGCACGTCCTGATGCTCGAACGGGTTGGAGGTATCGACCGTCGGCACGCGCTGGAAGTTGATGTGGGTGCGCGACAGCTGCGGCTGAATGTAGCGCACGTAGTCCTGCATGCGCCCGAGGATGGTGTCGATCACCGCCTCCTGGGAGTAGCCGCGCAGCTTGGTGTCGCGATCGATCTTCTGCAGCCATTCCAGGTTGATGGTCGGCGCCACGCCGATCAGCATGTCGACGTGGCGCGCGATATCGAATTCGTGCGTCACCAGACCACCATGCAGGCCCTCGTAGAGCATCAGGTCGGTGCCGCTGGGAATCGGCTGCCAGTCGGTGAAGGTGCCGACCTGCCAGCCGGCCTCGATCATGCGCTTGTCCTCGGCGTGGATGTAGTGCCGATAAGTGCCCTTGCCGCTCTCGCCATACTCCTGGAACAGCGCGTCGAGGCGGTCGATCAGGTTGGCATCGACCGAGAAGTGGGACAGTTCCGCCTTGCGCTCCGGTTCGGCCTGCAGAATCTGCGCCAGTTCCGCCCGCGAGTAACGATGGAAAGCGTCGCCGTCGATAAAGGCCGCGTGCACATCCTCGCGCGCGAACATGCGCTCGAAAGTACGTTTGACGGTGGTGGTGCCGGCTCCCGAAGAGCCGGTGACCGCGATGATCGGGAACTCACGCGACATGCCGTGCCTCCGCCTCGGTGTGAACGCGAGCGCGCGAGTCCGGAGTCTTCCGCCAGCCGGCGGCTTCGAAATGTCGTGTTGTCATTCGCGGCATGCAGAGTTCCCTTGTGCCAGGCGTAACTTCGGGCGCCAAGAACAGGCGCGGTTGCGGGCGCCCATCGAGCAGACGCAGGGAGAGTCCCCGGCCCTTTTTAGCGTTGCCGACGCTCGCGGGCAATCGCGCGGTGGGCGATATCGCGACGGTAGCCGGCACCCTCCCAGCGTACGACATTGATGCCAGCATAGGCGCGCTCGGCGGCGGCGGCGACGCTATCGCCCAAAGCGGTCACACATAGCACACGCCCGCCGCTGGTGACGACGCGACCATCGTCGCTGAGCGCGGTACCGGCATGGAATACCTTGCACCCGGCCGCGTCCGCCGCCTCGAAGCCACGAATCTCGTCGCCCTTGCGATAGCTGCCCGGATAGCCTTCCGCTGCCATCACCACGCCGACCGCAGCGCGCGCGTCCCACTCGCACTCGGCCCGATCCAGACGTGCTTCAAGCGCCGCCTGGCATAGCGCGACCAGATCGCTCTTCAGGCGCATCAGGATCGGCTGGGTTTCCGGATCGCCGAAACGGCAGTTGTACTCGATCACCTTCGGTGCGCCCCCGGCGTCGATCATCAGGCCGGCGTAGAGGAAGCCGGTATAAGGATGCCCCTCGGCGGCCATGCCCTCGACCGTCGGTAGAATCACCTCGTCCATGATCCGCTGATGAACGCTCGGGGTGACCACCGGCGCGGGCGAATAGGCACCCATACCGCCGGTGTTGGGGCCGGTGTCGCCGTCGCCGGCGCGCTTGTGATCCTGGCTGGTGGCCATCGGCAACACGTGCTCGCCGTCGACCATGACGATGAAGCTCGCCTCCTCGCCTTCGAGGAATTCCTCGATCACCACCCGCGCGCCGGCATCGCCGAAGGCGTTGTCCTCGAGCATGTCGCGAATCGCCGCCTCGGCCTCTTCTCGGGTCATGGCCACCACCACGCCCTTGCCGGCGGCCAGGCCGTCGGCCTTGATCACGATCGGCGCGCCCTTCTCCTGGAGATAGGCCAACGCCGGCGCCACTTCGCTGAAGGTTCGATATTCCGCGGTCGGAATCGAGTGCCGGGCCAGGAAATCCTTGGTGAACGCCTTGGAACCTTCCAGTTGCGCGGCGCCTTGCGACGGGCCGAAAATCGCCAGCCCGGCGGCCTGGAAGCGGTCGACGATACCGGCCACCAGCGGCGCCTCGGGGCCGACGATGGTGAGATCGATGGCGTTGTCGCCGGCAAAGGCGAGCAGCGCTTCGAAATCCATCATGTCGATGGCGACGTTGGTCAGCCCCGGCTCCCGCGCCGTGCCGGCGTTGCCCGGCGCGACGAATACCGTTTCGACCTGTGGCGATTGTGCCGCCTTCCACGCCAGGGCGTGCTCGCGCCCGCCCCCGCCGATGATCAGAACCTTCATTGCTAACCTTTCTACGGTGTAATGGATGGTACGGTGTGATTGATGCGCCGTGACCGAGCGGATCGATGAATCGGGCATTATGTCAGAAAGGCAGGCACAATGGCGCCCGTTCATTCCTTGCGCCCAAACGCGGAAAGATTGCGACCGCCATGAACCTGATCCTGCTGGAACCCGAAGACTGGGTGGACGAGAACCACGCCTGCGTGCGAGACACCCGACGCTTGCGTCATCTCAGCGATATCCACCACGCCGCACCCGGCGATCGCCTGACGGTCGGCGCGCTCGATGGCCAACTTGGGCATGGCGAACTGTTGTCGCTGACTCCTCTGGAGGCACGCTTCCGGGTGACGCTGGAGCGCGAGCCACCATCACCGCTGCCGGTCCACCTGCTGCTGGCGCTGCCGCGGCCACGCATGCTGGCGCGCACGCTCGAACACATCGCCGCGCTGGGGGTGAAACGGTTGACGCTGCTGCACACGCGGCGGGTGGAAAAAAGTTACTGGCAATCGCCGGAACTCCGGCCCGACAAGATCCGCCAGCATCTATTGTTGGGCCTCGAGCAGGCACGGGATACGCGCCTGCCGGAAATCACGCTCGAACCACGCTTCAAACCCTTCGTCGAGGATCGGCTACCCACGCTGATGGCGGGGCGTCGCGCGCTGCTGGCGCACCCGGGAATGGACATGGCCTGCCCCCGGGGCATCGATACACCGACGCTGCTGGCGATCGGCCCCGAGGGCGGTTTCATCGACTACGAGGTCGAGCGGCTGCTCGGCCTGGGTTTCGAGGGAGTTCACCTGGGCGAGCGCATTCTGCGTGTCGAGACCGCCGTGACCGCGCTGCTGGCACGGCTATTTTAAACCGCGCCGCGAGCCAGCCAGGTTCGCGGATTGCGGATCAGTTCGACGCCGAGAAAACGGCGTGCCGCCATCCCGAGCTTGTCGAGCCGTGCTGCTGCCTCGCCGTCCCCGCCATCCAGCCACAACAGCGTGGGCAGCCGTCCGACTTCGACGGTCATCCGCTTGAGTTGGCGATAGTCGGCGGTGATGTCCGCCTGCCATGCGTCGAGCCACAGCAGGGCGTAGGATGGCGCCCGACCAGGCGCTTGCGTCAATCCCACCGCTTGCCAGCCTTTCCCGCCCGGCGATGGCAACCGCGCCAGGGCTCGTTCGAGCGCCACCGGCTCCGGCCGGCCCAGCACCAGCAGCGTTGCGTTGTCATGTTGCTGGTGCCAGGCGCGCAGCCCAGCGGCCTGATCGCTCATGCTGCGGGAACGCTCGGCTGCGGCTTGACCACACCGGTCCGGCTCAGAGTTTCATGCGCGCTGAATACGTCCAGCAACCCTTCCAGCAGCGCCTTGGGGCGGCGGCCGCAGCGACGCTGGGCGATCCCCGATATTCGCGCGCGAACGTCCATCGCCCAGGGGGCTTCTTCCTGCGCCAGACGCAGAGCCAAGGCTGCCAGCGCGGCGGCCAGTTGCCAGCGCTGGGCGCGGTCTTCGAGCGCCGGCCGGCGCGCCGCCAGCAGCTGGTTGGCCTGACGCGCCAGACCCGGCAGCGCTTCCAGCGCCAGCGCCGAGGCCAGGCGCGAAGCCGTGTCGAAGCCAGGCTGGGCGTTGCTGAGCCAGTAGCGGCAGCCGAGCCGGCGGCCATCGTCGGCATCGTGCCAGACGCCCTGCCAGGCGATCACCGGCAGACCATCGGGGTCGTCGCACCGGCGGCTCAGGGTGGTTTCCAGCCGCCACACTCGCAAGCTGGCACGCCGTCCGCGATGAAGTACATCCTGCGCGGCCTGTTCTTCGCCCAGTTTCAGTGCCTCGGACAGCGGCAGCCACTCGCCGGCATGGCGCACGCGGCGACTGCCCGTGACGCTGGAGAGCCAGCCCTGCCGGCGCGCATCGAGGCGGGCGAGAGTAGCGAGATCCGGCAGTTGCCCCAGCAGATGCCACTGCGCACCCAGCGACTCGGCCCACTCGAACTGCGCTTCGCTGCCGGCGGGTAGCCGGTAACGCGGCCACACCAGCGGCTGCGGCATTCCCTGCCAATCCAGCGTGACCAACGGCATCGCCTGCTCGATGCCGCTCACGGCAGTGGATTTCGACCACCACAGCGCGTGTTCCGCCTGGCTGCCCACCAGCAGGTTCTTCTGGGTCATGTCGGCCATCAGCCGTGCGAACGTCTTGCCCGGGTCGCCCTCGCCACGGCGCTGCGTGTCTTCTGCCTGGCCGGCCTGGGCCCAGACCTGCTCCAGCAAGGTCGTGCCGAGGAGGTGGCTGCGCAGGCTGGCAAGGGTCGCTTCCAGCGCATCGCCCTGGCGCAGGATGCCTCGAGACAGCGCCTGCTGGCGCCCCTGAGCCGGCGGCAACCGCTGTGCCGAGAAATCCGGTAAAAACGGCGATTCGCCCCCTTGCACCAACGCTTCGGCCAGCAGGGCCTCGGTATTCACCGTTTCCAGATCCTCCGGTACGCGCTGGCCGCGCGAGAGATAGCAGAGCTTGAGCCGGTGACGGATGACCACATCCAGCACCGGCCCCAGGCGGGCGGCTTCGTCTAGCTTGGTCAGGATGCAGCCCCACAGCGGCTCGCCGGCTTCGGTGGAGGCCTGCTGCCAGGCTTCGATCACCTGCTCCAGCGTGTCGCCATGGCGGGCCGCGTCCAGCACCAGCAGCCGGCGTACCGTCACCGGCGCGCTTCCTAGGCGGGATATCTCCCCCATCAGACGCTGGTCGCGCTGGCTCATGCCGACGGTGTCGACGACCATCATGCGCTTGCCGTCGGAGCGTCCCATCAGGGATCGCCGCGGCTGCACCAGACGGCCGAGCAGGCCACCCAGATCGCCCTGCTCGTCCAGCGCATGGATTTCGACCCCGAGCAGGCGGGCATAGATACGCAACTGCTCGGCGGCACCGATACGGTAGCTGTCCGTGGTCACCAGCGCGGTCTCCCGCGGGCCGTGACGCATCACATAGCGCGAAGCCAGCTTGGCGGTGGTGGTGGTCTTGCCGGCGCCGGTCGGGCCGACCAGCGCGAACACGCCGCCCTGATCGAACAGGGCATCTTCGCGTTCGAGCCGCTCGAGCCGGGCGGCGAGCTGGCGTACCAGCCAGGCATCTCGCACAGACTCGGCGGACTCTCCGGGAGCCAGCACTTCCTCGGGAATATCCTGCACCAGCTCCTCGGTCAGCAGCGCACTGAAGCCGGCCTGGAGCAGGCGGTGACGCATCCACGCCAGAGCGTCCCGGCGGGGGTCTCCGATCGACGGCGCAACCGTCTCGCGCAGCAGCGTGCGCATCTCGTCGAGCATCCGGCGGTTGAATGCCTGCCAGTCCGGCGGCACTGCCACCGCTTCGGGCTCGGCGCCGGCGGCTTGCGGCGAGGCCGTGAGTGCCTGTTCGTGCGCCTGCTCGGACATGGCGATGATCTCGACGCCGCCCTCGACCATGCGATTGGACAGGATCAGGACATCTTCGCCCAGCGCCATGCGTACCTGACGCATGGCATCGCGACTGTTGGCTCCCGTGAATCGTTGCACTCCCATGACTTGCCCCGTGGCGCGCCGGCGCCGATATGCTCCGCCGCCGGCTGCAGCGCTCTCATCAACGAAAGCGCCCAGTGTGGCACGGCGGGAAAGGGATCAAATAACGGAAAACGCGTCGAACCGATGCCAATTCGGCGGCGCTGGGCGTCGGATCGAATTCAGCCGCCCTCTTAACTCTCGGTGAGACGCTGGATCAGCGCTTGCGTGGGATAACCGTCGGGGATCGCGCCGATGCTGCGCTGATAGGCGCGCAGCCCCGCGCGGGTATTGGGGCCGACCAGGCCGTCCGGGGTGCCGACATCGAAGCCATGATCGTTGAGCGCCTGCTGCATCCGGCGAATCTGGCTGCGCGACAGCGCCGGTTCGGCGCGCGGCCACTCGCCTTGTATACCCGGCCGACCGGCGATGCGATCGGCCAGCGTCGCCACCGCCAGCGCATAGCTGGTCGAGGCATTGTAGCGCATGATCACGCGGAAGTTCGGGCCGACCAGAAAGGCCGGCCCCTTGGCACCGGCCGGCGCGATCACCGCGGCTTGATCGAAGTTCGGCAGCGGCTCTCCAGTGACGCTCTTCACCCCCTGGGCGGCCCACTCACGGCTGTCGTGACGCACCGAAAGCTCGGTCTGGGCGTAGTCGAAACCGGGCGGTAGCGTGACTTCGGTCCCCCAGCGCTGGTCACGCTGCCAGCCGGACTTGGCCAGGTAGTTGGCGGTCGATGCCATGACATCGGGGATGCTGCCCCAGATATCCCGTCGGCCGTCACCGTCGTTGTCCACGGCATACGCCAGGAAACTGCTCGGAATGAATTGGGTATGTCCCATGGCCCCGGCCCAGGAGCCGCGCATCCGCTCACGGTCGATATCGCCGTCCTGCAGGATCTTCAATGCCGCCATCAGCTCACCGCGGGCGAAGGACTGTCGGCGGCCGTCGTAACCCAGCGTCGCCAGCGCGTCGATGGTTTCGAAATCGCCGAAGTTGCTGCCGTAATTGCTTTCGATTCCCCAGATGGCCACGATGATTTCACTGGGCACACCGTACTGCCGTGCCACGGAGGTCGCCGTGTCCCGATTGGCCTCGAGGCGTTCGCGGCCGTTGGCCACGCGCTGCGGCGACACGGCGGTATCCAGATAGCTCCAGATCTGGCGGGTGAACTCCGGCTGCGAGCGGTCCAGTTCGAGAATGCGCGGCTGGAAACTGGCCCGATCGAAGGCTTCCGCCAGGGTCGTCTGATCGATCCCCTCGGCCGCCGCCTGGCGCCGAAAGTCGTTGACCCATGCCTCGAAGCCGGCAGCGTCCCGGTTCGGGACCTGCTCGGGCGACCCGACGCCGGTATCGGAAGATGCCGTCGGCGTACCCGATGATGTCGAACCTTGCTGCTGCTGTGCCGCGGGAGCATCGCCATCCTGCGCCGTGGAGGAAGCTGCGGGCGCCGTGGCCGCCGACGGGGGGTGGGTGTCGGCGACACTTTGACAACCCGCCAGGGCCAGCGACAGACACAGCGAGAGGGTGGCAGAACCTCTGATCGGAGTTACACGCTTCACGGAGCTTCTTCCTTAATGCCGGGTATCCTTGGGAACCACCGTCATCCCGCTTCCGGTGACGGTCGCGTCAGCAGTGTAGCGCATCCCGGCCAGGAGGAAATCCCGGCCGAGTCACTGCGACCGATTGCCTCAGGAGGGCGATTCGAAGCTATGGCTAGGCACAGACCGGCGTGATAGAGTCGGTCGAAAGCTACCGCTCGGCTCCCACAAATATCTAACATTTTCAATAATCTTGCCGGATACGGCCAATCGCCGAGCGTTCTGAAGGGAGGAGAGACACCATGCCGGGCCACATGCCTAGCCAGCTATCGCTGACATGCGCGACCTGCCGTATCGGTGCCCAGACTCTGTCGTCCGATGCCGGCACGATGACGGTTCAGGACAGAACCCCTGCCTGGATGCTGGCACCCCGCGGCGTTCGCCGCCCCTATCTGACCGATCCTCCCCAAGGTCGCTGACTGGCGTGGCGGTCGTCCGACGCCAACCGGCGAATGCTCGCCGTGGCGCGGCCGCACCTGTATAGCAACACGTCCGTTCCTGTGACGAATGCTCGTGCCGCCTAGTGCGGAAAAGATCATCAGGCCATCGCATCCAGCATAACGGAAGGCCGTCTGCCTTGTGCTTGACGCCATGCGCTGCGAGCGACATCGCATACACTTAACGCGAACGATGTCCGGAACATCGGGATGCCTGCGAGAGAAGGGAATGCCAACCACCGGTTGCCGTCGTTTGGCGGGGCCGATGGCCGAACTCTTCTGGCCCAATAATAGAGCGACACTTTCATGTCATTGCCGCTGATCGTCCTGCTACCGCTGCTGGGTAGCTTGATGCCACTGCTGAGTTCGAACCGGCAACGCAATCTGAATGCGTTGTCCTCCGCCCTGCTTCCCGCCATCGCACTCGGCATCGTCATCGCTCACGCACCAAGCGTTCTCGCGGGTCAGGTCCTGCGCTTCAGCCTGAGCTGGATTCCTCAGCTCGGACTCGATCTGGCCTTCCGTCTGGATGGGCTTTCGCTGCTCTTCGTGCTGCTGATTCTCGGCATCGGGCTGCTGATCATTCTCTATGCGCGCTATTACCTGTCACCGGAAGACAGCATGCCGCGTTTCTACTCCTACCTGATGCTGTTCATGACCTCGATGATCGGCATCGTGATGGCGGACAATCTGCTGCTGCTGTGGGTATTCTGGGAGCTGACCAGCCTCTCTTCTTTCCTGCTCATCGGGTACTGGTATCAGCAGAGCGAGGCGCGCCGCGGCGCACGCATGGCGCTGGCGATCACCGGCATGGGCGGTCTGGCGATGCTGGCCGGCTTCCTGCTGATCGGCCACGTCGTGGGCACCTTCGACCTGCAGACGGTGCTCGACAGCCGCGAGCTGATCCAGGCCGATCCGCGCTACCTGCCAGCGCTGCTGCTGATCCTGCTGGGTGCCTTCACCAAATCGGCCCAGTTCCCGTTTCACTTCTGGCTGCCCCACGCCATGGCCGCGCCGACTCCGGTCTCGGCGTTTTTGCATTCGGCGACCATGGTCAAGGCCGGGGTGTTTCTGCTGGCCCGGCTGCATCCGGCATTGGCGGGCTCCCAGCTATGGCTCTACATCGTCACCCTTACCGGCCTGGTGACGATGATCTACGCGGCCTATTTCGCCTTGCTCAAGTATGACCTCAAGGGCGTGCTGGCGTTTTCCACCGTGAGCCACCTGGGGCTGATCACCATGTTGTTCGGGCTCGACAGCAAGATGGCGGTGGTCGCCGGGCTGTTTCACATCATCAATCATGCGCTGTTCAAGGCCTCGCTGTTCATGTCTGCGGGCATCGTCGACCATGAGGCCGGTAGTCGGGATATCCGCAAGCTCAGCGGGCTGCGCCGCAGCATGCCGATGACCGCGGCACTGGCCGGGCTCGCCGCGGCGTCGATGGCCGGCGTGCCACTGCTCAACGGCTTCCTGTCGAAGGAAATGATGCTCACCGAAACGCTGGAAACCGGCATTCTCGGCGGGCTGGCATGGCTGATCCCGGTGCTGGCGACCGTGGGCAGCCTGCTCTCGGCGGCCTATTCGCTGCGCTACGTGCGCAACGTGTTCTTCGGCCCCGAAGCCAAGGAGCTACCCAAGACCCCGCACGAGGCACCGTTCATGATGCGCTTGCCGATGCTGGTGATGGTGACGCTGTGTGTCGTTATCGGCCTGCTACCCGCGTTGATGGTCACCGGCATTCTCGAGGCGGCGGCGCAGGCGACTCTCCTCCCACCACGGCCCGAACTGCATCTGGCCCTCTGGCACGGGTTCAATCTGCCGCTGCTGATGAGCGTCATCGCACTGGCCGGCGGTATCGGGCTCTATACGGTGCGCCGTAACCTGTTCAGCTTCCAGCGTCAGTTCACGCAGCGTAACGCGCTGATGACCTTCGAGTTCAACGTGCGCCGGCTACTGGGCTGGACCCAACTGGGCATCGACCGGCTGGAGAATGGCTCGCTGCAACGCTACATGCTGTGGCTGATCGTGGTGGTGCTGTTTCTGACCGCCAGCGGCCTACTCGACTTGAGCCAGTTGAAAGGCTCCCGCGAACTGCAGCCGCTTGATGGCTTGCTGATCGTCGGCGGTGTGATCACCATCCTCGCCGGGTTGGGCACGGCGATCCTGCATCGCCGTCGCCTGGTCTCGCTGATGATGCTGTCGGTCGTCGGCCTGATGGTGTCGCTCGCCTTCGCCCGCTTCTCCGCCCCCGACCTGGCACTGACCCAGTTGGCGGTCGAGGTGGTGACGGTGATCCTGCTGATGCTGGCGCTGTTCTTCCTGCCCCAGCGTACGCCGAAGGAGTCCAGCGGTACCCGCATCGTGCGCGATGTACTGCTGGCGGCCGGCTTCGGCGGCATCGTCGCCAGTCTCAATTACGCATTGCTGACGCGCCCGCTCGAGAGCATATCCAGCTTCTTTCTGGAGAACAGTGTCAGCGGCGGCGGCGGCCACAACGTGGTCAACGTCATTCTGGTCGACTTCCGTGGTTTCGATACGCTGGGCGAGATCACGGTGCTGTGTATCGCCGCCGTCGGTATCTACAAGTTACTCAACCGCCTGCGGCTGTTCATGCCCTCGAGCGACAGCGAAGGACGCCCCTGGTCGAGGGACCTCCATCCCATGCTGCTGGCGACCGTCTCCCAGACCCTGCTGCCGCTGGCGCTGCTGGTATCGGTGTTCATCTTCTTGCGCGGCCACAACGAACCCGGCGGCGGTTTCATCGCCGGCCTGGTGACGGCGGTGGCGCTGATTCTGCTGTACATCGCCCGTGGCGTCGACTGGGCCCAGGAGCGATTGTCGTTCCAGTATCAGCCGATCGCCGTCGCCGGCGTCGTCATCGCCGCGCTGACCGGCCTCGGCAGTTGGTTCTTCGGACACAATTTCCTGACCTCGGCCTTCGGCCACTTCTCGATTCCTTACATCGGCGAGGTCGAACTCGCGACCGCGATGCTGTTCGACCTCGGGGTCTACCTGACCGTCGTCGGCGCCACGCTGATGATTCTGGCCAATCTGGGCAAGCTGACCACACGGCACCGGCCCAGCAAAGAGAACGAAAAGGAGACCCTTTGATGGAAGCGCTGTTTGCCGCCGTGACCGGTTTCCTCGCCGCCAGCGGCCTCTATCTGGCCTTGCGCGGACGAACCTTTCCCGTCGTCGTCGGGCTGACCTTGCTCTCCTACGCGGTCAATCTGTTCCTGTTCTCCACCGGCGGACTCACCACCGATGGCGCCGCCGTGATACAGCAAGGCGTGAGCCACTATGCCGATCCGCTGCCCCAGGCCCTGGTGTTGACGGCGATCGTCATCGGCTTCGCCATGACCGCCTTCTCGGTGATTCTCGCCATGCGCGTACGCGGCGACCTGGGTAGCGATCAGGTCAACGACCAGCGTGCCGAAGAGTCCCGGGAGGACAAGTCGTGATGCAGCATCTGATCGTCCTCCCGATTCTGCTACCGCTGTTGAGCGGGCTTGCGATGCTGGCCAAGCGCGATGCGAGCGTATTGCCGCGACGTGCCATTGGCATGATCAGCACCGGGTTGCTGGTGGTTGTCGGCATGCTCCTGGTCGCCCAGAGCGCCGGTGGCCAGATCACCTATTACGCTCTGGGCGACTGGCAGCCGCCGTTCGGCATCATCCTGGTGCTCGACCGGCTCTCGGCATTGATGGTGTGCCTGACCAGCTTCCTGGCGCTGGGCAGCCTGGCTTATGCCTGCGCCGGTGACGACATGAAGGGCAGTAATTTCCATGGGCTGTTCCAGCTACAGTTGATGGGGGTCAACGGGGCCTTCCTGACCGGCGATATCTTCAACCTGTTCGTGTTCTTCGAGATCCTGCTGATCGCCTCCTATTCGCTATTGATGCACGGTGGCGGCAAGGAGCGCACGCAGGCGGGCTTCCACTACGTGGCGCTCAACCTGGCCGGTTCGGCGATGTTCTTGATTGCGCTTGGGGTGCTCTACGGCACTACCGGCACGCTCAATATGGCGGACATGTCGCTCAAGGTGGCGGAGCTCGATCCCAACCGGCTGGGCCTGCTCAAGGCCGGCGCTTTCATGCTGCTGGTGGTATTCGGCTTGAAGGCGGCGATCCTGCCGCTCTATTTCTGGTTGCCCCGCGCCTACAGCAACGCACCGGCACCGGTGGCGGCGCTGTTCGCGATCATGACCAAGGTCGGGGTCTACGCCATCCTGCGCGTCTATACCCTGATCTTCGGCGGCAAGGCCGGCGAGCTCGCCGATTTCGTCCAGCCCTGGCTGTGGTGGTTCGCGCTGGCCACGCTGGCGTTGGGCGGCGTCGGCGTGCTGTCGGCTCGCGACTTGCGCAGCCAGGTTACCTATCTGCTGTTGATTTCGGTGGGAACGTTGCTGGTCGGCGTGAGCATGAACCGTGAGGCGCCGATCGCCGCCCTGCTCTACTACATGATCCATACCACGCTGGTCAGTGGCGGCCTGTTCCTGCTCGCCGACGCCATCGGCGAACAGCGAGGCAAGGCCAGTGCGCGTATCGTGCCCGGACGCGGCGTCACCCAGCCGGCGCTGCTGGGGCTGTTCTACTGCGTGGGTGCCGTTACCGTGGTCGGCTTACCGCCACTCTCCGGCGCCATTGGCAAGGCCTTGTTGCTCGAATCGGCACTACCCGATGAACAGCCCTGGCTGTGGTCGATACTGCTGCTCAGTAGTCTGGCGGGATTGGTGGCGATGTCCCGCAGCGGCTCGACCGTGTTCTGGAAGGCGGGCCGGAGAGACAGCGAGGGGCCGCGCCTGAAAGCCATGATGCTGACAGGCCTGATCCTGCTGCTTGGCGCGTCACCGATACTGTCGATCCTGGCCGGACCGATCACCGAGTTCACTCGGGCCAGCGCCGTGCAACTGCTCAATCACGGCGCCTATGTCGAAGCGATCCTGCCCCACAACGTTGCCGGAGGTGGCCCATGATTCCTCCCACTCGCTGGCTGCCGATGCCGGTGCTGTCACTGTTGCTGTTAATCGTGTGGCTGTTGCTGCAGCAGAGCATCGCGTTGGGCCAATGGATTCTCGGTGGCGCGCTGGCCATTGTCATTCCCGTCGTCTGCCGTCCCTTCTGGGAGCGTCAGCCGACGATCAAGCGGCCATGGAAGCTGATCGTGTATATCCTGCGCGCACTGAAGGACATCGTGGTGGCCAACCTGCAAGTGTCCAAGCTGATCCTTGATCCGCGCGGCCGCATGCGCCCGGCTTTCGTCGAGTACCCGCTGACGCTGAAGGAAAACTTTCCGATCACGATTCTCGCCAGCACCATTACCCTGACGCCGGGGACCGTCTCCGCGCATTTGCGACTCGATGGCCGGACACTGTTGATCCATGCCCTCGACGTCGCCGACATCGACAATCTGGTCGACGAGATTCACCAGCGCTACGAGCGCCCCCTGATGGAGATCTTCGAATCATGATCGATATCGCCCTGTGGATCGCCCTGGCGCTGTTCTGCGCCGCGGTGGCACTCAATTTCTATCGCGTGGTGATCGGTCCCAGCCTGCCGGACCGGATTCTCGCCGTGGATACCATGTACATGAACTCGATCGCGCTGATCGTGCTGTTCGGCATCTGGCTAAATGGCAAGAACTACTTCGAGGCGGCACTGCTGATCGCCATGCTCGGCTTCGTCAGCACCGTCGCCGTCTGCAAGTACCTGCTGCGCGGCGATATCATCGAATAGGAGAGGCAAGCATGCTCGATAGCATTCTGGAAGGCGTGATCGCTTTCATGCTGGTGGCCGGCGGTGCCTTCGCGTTCATCGGCTCGCTCGGCCTGACGCACCTGAAGGATTTCTATATGCGCCTGCATGGGCCATCGAAGACCACCACCCTGGGCGTCGGCTGCACGCTAATCGGTTCGCTGATCTATTTCAGCCTGCGGGAAGGCCCGGTGGTCCAGGAATTCTTGATCACCATCTTCGCCTTCATCACCACGCCGGTCTCCGCGCATATGCTGGCCAAGAGCGCACTACACCACAAGCTGGAACCGGACCCGCGCACTCGCGGCAGGCCGATGGAGCTCGAAAACGAAAGGCCCAAGCATACCATCGAGGAAGCGCCGCAGGGCAAGTCGCCACTGCCCTGACCGGCATACGGCAGCTCACCAGCCGATGGTGTGCTGCTCGACGAGATTACCCAGCAGTTCGATGTGCTCGGGGCGGTCGTTCAGCGCCGGAATGTAGCGGTAGCGGCCACCACCCGCTTCCTGGAAGTAATGCCGATTCTCGGCGTCGATCTCCTCGAGCGTCTCCAGGCAGTCGGCGGCGAAGGCCGGACTGATGACATCCACGCACTCGGTTTTGGCTTCTCCCCAGGCTTTCAGCGTCTCGTCGGTATACGGCTTGAGCCACTCCTCGCGTCCGAAGCGGGACTGATAGCTCTGGAACCACTCATCCTCGCTCAGGCCCAGCGCTTCGGCCAGCAGATGACTGGTGGTCTCGCAGTGTTGCGCGTAGGGGTCGCCCTGATCGACGTAACGTTTGGGAATTCCGTGGTAGGACATCAGCAGGCGACCGCGATCGCCCTGGGTCTCCCAGTGCTGGCGAACACTGGCAGCCAGTGCCGCGATGTAATCAGGATGATCGTGGTAGTCGCGCACGAAACGCAGCTCGGGCAGATTCGGACAGGCATCCAGAGCCTTGGCGAGGCGCTGGAATACCGCCCCGGTGGTCGTGCGGGAGAACTGCGGATAGAGCGGCAGCACCAGAATGCGCTCCACGCCGGCCTCGCGCAGCCTGAGCCCGGCTTCTTCCATGCTCGGCTTGCCGTAGGTCATCGCCAGCTCGACCGGGATCGACTCGCCGTTGCGCGCGGCGAGATCCGCTGCAAGCGCCCGCTCCTGCTTGCGCCCGATGGCCAACAGCGGCGAGCCCTCCTGTTGCCAGACCGAAGCGTACGCCTTGGCGACCCGCGGTGGACGGATGCGCAGGATCACGCCGTGCAATATCGGCCACCACAACCAGCGTGGGGCATCGATGACCCGAGGGTCCCCCAGAAACTCGGCCAGGTAACGCCTGACCGCCTTGGGGGTCGGCGCCTCGGGCGTTCCCAGATTGACCAGCAGCACTCCGTAACGGGCCGCCATAACTGCTCCTTTCCCGGTTTTCGACCGCCGCAATTCTAGCATTGCCGACCCGCTCACGGCCCATCGGCTTATCTCATCATGCCCATGCGCACGGGTTATGACGGTTCATACCGTTCGCGCGAAGGCCGCCGGTAATGGCGACAATATCGAGTGGTGGGAACGCAGGAGTTTCCCTCCGTGATCGGCCAAGTCAGCGTTCGACTTGGCGGAGGGATGTCGGTTGGGTTGGGGGCAGGATAATGATGGGGGTAATGGACGCCGAATCAGAAGACCAGCGGCATCCGCGACAGCATCGGATCGTGGTAATGCGGCTCGTGGCCCACGATCTCGTCGTTGGCGGCCTGCTGCACCAGATAGGCACGATGAACGCCGGCCTGCTTCAACTCGCCGTAGACGTCGTCGAGCGAACGAAACAGCATCGGCTTGCCGCGCCGCGTCAGCACCTGGGTGGGGCCGTCTTCCGGTTCCAGCACGAGCTGGTAATAACGACTTCCGGCATGCGCAATGACGCGAATTTCGAAGTTGTCGTGATGTTGGGTATAACTTTTGAGCTCCTTGAGTTCCATGGTTCCCTCCTGTGGGTGTGAATGGAATCGTTATTCATGGAGATCGGCCTTCCCTGCCGCTCTCTCTGCGGGCGATGTCGTCGGCAATCCGGGCATTCGCGCCCATGGCCAGACGCCATCCAGACCATTAGGTCCGATGATTGTTAAGACTATGTTGCACCATAAGAGTTCATTGTTCCCTGTCTTGCGGGCCGGCTTTCAGCGTCACTACCACTCGTCCGCTCTCGGCACGCTTGGCGGTCGGCTTGAAACGGCTCCAGAAGTCGCCGCAACTGTGCTCCCGGGCCTCGGGCAGAATCCTCAGCGCGGTGATCGAGACCCGGGTCAGCGGAAAGAACCGCAGTTGACCGAAGCGATCCTTGGCGTGGAAGCCACCGGACCGACGTTCCGACTCCGGCAGCAGCGCCAGGCTCTCGTCGGCGAAACGGCGCTGTAGCGAGCCTAGCCGGGCGTGCAGGTCGTGGTCGCTGTCGAGTAGCAGGACGAAGTCGTCGCCGCCCAGATGACCGAGGAAGTCGTCACGTTCCAGCGCTTCACTCAGCACTCGGGCCAGTGTCAGGATCATCTGATCACCCAGGGCATAGCCGAAGCGATCGTTGAATGGCTTGAAGTGATCGAGATCCAGGTAGCAGGCGACGAAGGACCGCGACCGGCGCTGGTAATGCTCCAGCGCGGTTCGAATCGGGCGATTGCCCGGCAGTTGGGTCAGTGGATTGGCCTGACGGGCGATCTGAACCTGCTGCTCGGTGACCAGTTGCAGCAGGTTGATGACATGGCCGATACCCAGATAGCGTCCACCGTCGGTGATGACGAAATCTTCGTCCCGCGTTGCCTCGTCGCGGCCGGTCACCTTGCGCGAAACCCGTTCCAGGGGCTCGTTTGCCTCGACGCACAGCACCCTGGTCTGCATGACCTTGCCGATCGGCTGGCGACCGTAGAGGTCGAAACCGAATCGCTTGCCCAACAGCGCCATCAACTGCTGGCGACCGAGCAGGCCGACCGGCAGCTGGCGTTCGTCCACCACGGCCAGGGCATTCACTTCCGGCATACGACTGAAGCGCTCGGCGGCAGTGGCCACGCTCAGCGTGGTTTCCAGCGCCGGCAGCGTGACGCAAAGCCGCCGGATCTCGGTTGCGGCGACACTGGGGCGACGCGACGCCGCCAGAGCGACAAGACAGGAATCCAGCTTCTCCCGTGCCAGATGGGGCGCTGGATTGGGGCGCGCGAACAGCCACCCCTGGCAGTAGTCGGCGCCGAGTTCCAACAGCGCATCCAGTTCCCCTTCCTGTTCGACGCCCTCGGCGATCACGCGGCTGCCCAGACTGTGGGCGATATCGATGATCGAGCGCACGAAGCGACGCTTGACCCGATCGTGATCGAGGCCGCTGACGAAGTGCCGATCGAGCTTGACGTAGTCGGGATCGAGCTGGGACCAGAGGCGCAGCCCGGCGTAGCCGTCGCCCAGGTCATCGAGGGCGATCGAGAAGCCCATCGACTGATAGTGTTCGGCGGCCTCGGCCATGAGGCCCGGGTCGATACCCGGCGACTGTTCGGTGATCTCGATGACGATGTGCGGGGGCGTCAGACCGTGATCCGCCAGCAGCTGAATCGTGATGCCACTGATATGCGACGGATCGATCAGCACTTCGGGGCTCACGTTGAGAAACAACAACTCGCTCAAGCCGGTATCGACCCAGCTCTCGATCGCCCGTTCGCGACAGACCCGTTCCAGCGACGCCAGCAGGCCATGCTCGCGTGCGGCTTGGAACATCGGTAACGGATTGGCATAGGCGGAGCCTTGCGGCCCGCGGGAAAGCGCTTCGTAGGCGAGCACGCGGCCGGTAGGCACGGACACGATGGGCTGGAAATGCACACGCAGAGCGCGACGTGCTATCACGTCTGCCAGGGTCGCGGGCTCAGCGGCGGTATCGGGGTTCATGAGTGCCATTAACAGGCAACATCATGACAACCAAATTACACAAAAACTTACAATAATGAAAAAATGGTAAACCCCACCGTTCCGAGCCCGCAGGAGGCTCACTGGTAACCCGATGGATCGATCGCCTTGCCCAGCGAGTTGCGGTCGATCCACTTGCCGGCCTTGGCTTCCTTGTAGCGGAAGACCACCCGGTCGCCGACCGCGACCGGCAACTCGGCATCTTCCGTCTGGTAGCTGTAAAGCTCGCCATCGACGGTCAGCCAGTGCCGATAGAGATCCGGCATGCCCAGCCACTCCTTGAACGGCCCTTCCCGCTCGAGCTTCTCCAGTTGGCCACGCACCTCGATCTTGGGCGTGCGTTGACGACGACCACGCTGAAAACCGCCTGCCATGTATGACTCCTTGATATCGCGCCGGTGGCCCGGCGATGCTTACTCGTAGTGTTGACCGTAGCTGTCCGGTGCCAGGTCCTCGAACCGGGTATACTTGCCGATGAAGGCCATGTGGACGGTGCCGATGGGACCGTTACGCTGCTTGCCGATGATCAACTCCGCCAACCCCTTGTTGTCGGGATTGTCGGTATTGTAGACCTCGTCACGGTAAACGAAGGCGATGACGTCGGCATCCTGCTCGATGGCTCCGGATTCGCGCAGATCCGACATCACCGGACGCTTGTTGGGGCGTTGCTCCAGCGAGCGGTTGAGCTGGGAGAGCGACACTACCGGGCAGTTGAACTCCTTGGCCACGCCCTTGAGCGAGCGCGATATCTCGGAGATTTCGGCGGTACGGTTCTCGGAAAGCCCCGGTACCTGCATCAATTGCAGGTAGTCGATCATGATCATGCCGATATTGCCGTGCTCACGGGCGATACGTCGCACCCGCGAACGCAGCTCATTGGGCGACAACGCCGGCGTGTCGTCGATGAACAGTTGGCGATCCTTGAGCAGGTTGACCGCCGAGGTCAAGCGTGGCCAGTCCTCGTCCTCGAGCTGGCCGGTACGCACCCGGGTCTGATCGATCCGCCCCAGCGACGATAGCATGCGCAGCATCAACGACTCCGCCGGCATCTCCATCGAGAACACCACCACCGGTTTGTCGCCGGAGACCACCGCATGCTCGACCAGATTCATGGCGAAGGTGGTCTTACCCATCGAGGGGCGCCCGGCAATGATGATCAGGTCCGACGGCTGCAATCCCGAGGTCATCTCGTCGAGATCGCGAAAGCCGGTCGAGATACCGGTCATCTCGCCCTTCATGTTGAACAATTCGTCGATGCGATCGACCGCCTTCGTCAGCAGCTGACTCATGCCGATCGGTCCGCCGAACTTGGGCCGCGACTCGCTGATCTGAAACACCAGCCGTTCGGCTTCGTTGACCAGTTCGTCCGATGCCCTGCCCTCCGGGGCGTAGGCGCTGTCGGCGATCTGGCGCGAGGCCTGGATCAGCTTGCGCAGGGTCGCCCGCTCGCGAACGATGTCGGCGTAGGCACGAATGTTGCCAGCCGAGGGCGTGTTGCGTGCCAGCTCGGCGAGATAGGCGAGCCCGCCCACGCTCTCGAGCTGGTCGCGGCGTTCCAGCGCCTCCGAGAGCGTCACCACGTCCAGCGGCTGCGCGCTTTCGGCGAGCTCGGACATGGCATTGAAGGTCAAACGATGCTCGTGGCGATAGAAATCGTCCGCCACCAGGCGTTCCGATACCGTATCCCAACTGCTGTTATCGAGCATCAGCCCGCCCAGCACCGACTGCTCCGCTTCCAGCGAATGCGGCGGTACCTTGAGCTGCGCGGTCTCCTGATCGTTGTCGACGCTTTGGTTCATGCTTGGCTGCTACCTTCGGTTGCACAGCTGGCGCGCAAGAGCTGTTTGCCGCTCATTCTACTCAGTCGGTCGCGATGCCTGCCACGACCGCCAGCCATGAAAAAGGCACGCAGGGCGTGAACCCTGCGTGCCTTGCGCCAGGCATTGCTTCGCGGCGATGGTCGAGACTTACTCGGCGACCACCACGACACGAACGCTGGCGGTGACTTCGGCATGCAGCTGCAGCGCGATGTCGTATTCGCCGGTCTGGCGAATCGGGCCTTCCGGCATGCGCACTTCGCTCTTGGCGACGTCGATGCCGGCCTGGGCCATGGCTTCGGCCAGGTCGCGCGGACCGATGGAACCGAACAGCTTGCCTTCGTCACCGGCCTTGGCGACCAGCGACAGTTCGATCTCGGACAGCTGCTCCGCGCGGGCTTCGGCCTGGGCCTTGCGTTCGGCGGCTTGTGCTTCGAGTTCGGCGCGCTGGGTTTCGAACGCTTCGACGTTGTCTTTGGTCGCCGGTACGGCCAGACCGTAGGGCACCAGATAGTTACGGCCGTAACCGGGTTTGACGGTGACCTTGTCACCCAGATCGCCCAGCTTGCCGATGTTATCGAGCAGAATGACTTCCATTCTCGTGAACCTCTCGTCAATCACTGCGTGTCAGGCGACCGCGAAAATCCGCGAAGGTATCCACCAACGCCAACAGCAGTACAATCAAAATCGTGGGCCAGGTGGTCAACAAAAGCGCATAGAAGCCAACCAGCCAGAACCCGCTCATTCCCTTCAAACCAACAAAACCGTGAACCAGCGCCACGCCGGCGACCAGCAGCGGCACCCAGGCCAGCAAACTGGCGGCAGGAATGGCCAGGACCATACCCAGCACCATCAGCCCCACCAGCAACAGCAGCTGTTTGCGAGAGAGTCTCAGGGCGTGAAACTCCTCGCGAAAGCCACCGGGGTTGTAGAGCCCCGCCTGCCAGCTGCGCGCCAGCGCCAGACAGGCGATGCCGGCGAGCAATACCACCAGGCCGGTCACCCCGCCGATCACCAGCGTCGCCATCAGCTCGGTGTCGACGCCCTGCGCCGAGAGCTGATCCAGCATGCCGGAAACCTCGGAAGAACTCCGGCGAAGCTCCGCCAACAGCGGCCCCGCCCCGCCGGCCGGCACGAAGATCCCCAGGTGGACCAGTACCATGCAGACCACGCTGCCGACGATCAGTGTTTCCGACCAGCGCATGCGCGCGCGCAGGACGGTGGCCATCAACGTTACCAGCAGAATGCTCGCCAGCGGCACCGAATCGCCCTGCATCCACCACCAGCCGGCGGGGAGCGCAGCGGCGATCAGTACCGGCGCCGCCGTGGTCAGGCCGCGGCGCAGCGTGACCAGTCCGGTAACGGCTGCGCTGAACCAGAACAGCCACGGCACCAACGCTGTCAGGGCAGCCGCCACGATCGCTTGTGGCGCACCGCGCATGATCCAACGGGCCAGTGCCAGCATGATGCCTCGCTATGCTTACCGGACGCAGACGACCGGATCGGGTTTACTGGTGGCTGTCGGAGTACGGCAGCAGCGCCAGGTAGCGCGCCCGCTTGATCGCGGTGGACAGCTGACGCTGATAACGCGCCTGGGTACCGGTGATGCGGCTGGGAACGATCTTGCCGGTCTCGGTGACGTAGGCTTTCAGCGTATCGATGTCTTTGTAGTCGATGTACTTCACGCCTTCGGCGGTGAAGCGGCAGAACTTACGACGACGGAAAAAACGTGCCATGCGAGTCTCTCCTTACGCGAAATGAATCAGTTGGCTTCGGCGGCGGTTTCGGAACGCTCGGAACGCTCGCGGTCGCCACGCTCGGAGGACTTGTCGTCACGGCGACGGCTCTTCTCTTCGGCCGGCTTCATCATCGGCGAAGCTTCGGTGACGGCTTCTTTGTTGCGCACGATCAGGCTGCGGATGATGGCATCGTTGAAGCGGAAGATGTTCTCGATCTCGTCGAGAGTCTCGCCGCTGCACTCGATATTCATCAGCACGTAGTGCGCCTTGTGGATCTTGTTGATCGGGTAAGCCAGATGACGGCGACCCCAATCCTCGAGGCGATGCACGGTACCGCCGTTCTCGGTCACGAGGCTGGTATAGCGCTCGACCATGGCCGGAACCTGCTCGCTCTGGTCCGGATGGACCATGAACACGATTTCGTAATGACGCATGTTAGCTCCTTTCGGTTTGGCAGCTTCCGCGCGGTGCGCTCACCGCGAGAAGCAAGGAGTCAATATCGGACCACCGCGTCTCGAACTGCCCGCGTGCCGGATATTCAGACCTTAAGAGGGCTTTCCGCGCGGAGGATACCACGCGCAAGCCACGCTCCATGAGCATAGCCTGCCCATAGAACCGCGCAATTGTAGAGATTGGGCGGGCTCGACGCAAGTCAGCCGGGCATCGCGCCGGCACGCTGGCGTAGCGCTTCGAACAGACAGATACCAGTGGCCACCGAGACGTTGAGGCTCGAGACACTGCCCAGCATCGGTAGCTTGACCAGGCCGTCGCAGGCTTCGCGGGTCAGGCGCCGCATGCCCTTGCCCTCCGCTCCCATGACCAGCGCACAAGGCCCGGTAAAATCGGCCTCGAACAGCAGTGCATCGGCTTCACCGGCGGTACCGGTGATCCAGACGCCCAACTGCTTGAGCTTCTCCATGCAGCGCGCCAGATTGGTAACCTGGAATACCGGCACGCTCTCCGCCGCCCCGCAAGCGACCTTGCGCACGGTGGCATTGAGCGGCGCCGACTTGTCCTTGGGCACGATCACGCCGTGCACGCCGGCGGCGTCGGCACTGCGCAGACAGGCGCCGAGATTGTGGGGATCGGTCACGCCATCGAGGATCAACAACAGCGGCGGACGCTCGTCCCGCCACTGCTCCAGGCGCCACCACAACGCGGTTTCGTTCTCGGCGACCAGCGGCTCACAGAAGCCGATCACGCCCTGGTGTGCGGCCTGACCCGAGAGCGCATCGAGAGTTTCGCGGGGAACGCGCTTCAGCTCGCATCCGGCCGCCCGAGCCCGTTCCAGCAGCGCCTCCAGACGCTGCTCGGCGTGTCCCTGCTGGATCCACAGCGCCCGCGGCGGCTGGCCACGCTCGAACAGTGCACGTACGGCATGCACTCCATGGATCGGCTCCAGCCCGGCCGGCGTGCGCGGCATCGCCGAGGCATGTTGCTGACGCCGCCCCATGCGGGGTTTCTCGCGCGGCATCAGCGTTTACCGCGATTCTGGCGGGACTTGCGCGAGCGACCCGCAGCGGAGCCGTCATCGTTGCCGCCCTGGCGTTCACGCTTGCCCGGACGCTGCTTGCGCCGGCGCGGCGGATTCTTGGCCTGGGAGTCGGACTCCGCACCACCGCCCGCCGCGGCGCCCGGCTTGCGGGATCTCGGCGTGCGGCGGTGGCGCGGGGTCGCGTCGGCCAGGTCGAAGTCGATCTTGCGATCATCGAGATCGACCCGTGCCACGCGCACCGTGACACCATCGCCGAGCCGGTAGGCGACACCGCTGCGCTCACCCTTGAGGCGATGCTTCTCGGCCTCGTAGTGATAGTAATCGGACGGCAGCGAGGTGACGTGGACCAGCCCCTCGACATAGACGTCGTCCAGGCGCACGAAAATGCCGAACTGGGTGACGGAGGCAATGGTCCCTTCATAGACCTCGCCGACCTTGTCGGAGAGGAACTCGCACTTGAGCCAGTCGGTGACGTCGCGGGTGGCGTCGTCGGCGCGGCGTTCGGTCATCGAGCAGTGTTCGCCGAGCTCCACCATCTGCTCGAAGGTGTAGGGGCACCAGGTGGAGGGTTTCTCCACCGGCGCGCCTTCGGCACGCAGTACCGTCTGGGTCTGACGTGGCCCACGAATGACCGAGCGGATGGCGCGATGCACCAGCAGGTCGGGATAGCGCCGAATCGGCGAGGTGAAGTGGGCGTAGGCCTGGTAGGCCAGACCGAAGTGTCCTTCGTTATGCGGCGAATAGACCGCCTGGCTCATCGAGCGCAGCATCACGGTCTGGATGATGTCGGCATCCGGACGGTCCTTGATCACCTCGCGCAAGGCCTGATAGTCCTGTGGCGAGGGCTTTTCGCCGCCCCCCAGCGTCAGCCCCAGCTCGCCCAGGAACAAACGCAGGTTTTCCAACCGCTCCGGTGCCGGCGGCTGATGCACGCGATAGAGCGCCGGCAAATCGTGCTTGTCGAGGAAGCGTGCGGTAGCAACGTTGGCCGCGAGCATGCACTCCTCGATCAGCTTGTGGGCATCGTTGCGGGTGCGCGGCACGATCTTCTCGATCTTGCGATCGTCGTTGAACACGATCTGGGTTTCGGTGGTCTCGAAATCGATCGCCCCTCGCGCTTCGCGTGCCTTGCGCAACACCTTGTAGAGCGCGTGGAGATTTTCCAACGACGGCACCAGATCGCGATAGCGCTCACGCAGCGCCTGCCCTTCCTCGCTCTCTGGTGCCTGCAGCATGGCACCGACCTGGTTGTAGGTCAGGCGCGCATGGGAGCGCATCACCGCCTCGTAGAACTTGTAGCGACTGATCGTGCCGTTTTGCGAGATGTTCATCTCGCACACCATGGTCAGGCGGTCGACCTGCGGGTTGAGCGAGCAGAGCCCGTTGGAGAGCAACTCCGGCAACATCGGCACGACCTGCCCAGGGAAGTAGACCGAGTTGCCGCGAATGTAGGCCTCGTTGTCGAGTGCGCTGCCGCCACGTACGTAGTGGGAGACATCGGCAATCGCCACGACCAGCTTCCAACTGCCGGACTTGGTCTTCCAGGCGCAGACCGCGTCATCGAAATCCTTGGCATCCTCGCCGTCGATGGTGACCAGGGGCATCTCGCGCAGGTCGATGCGGGCCTGCTTGTCGGCCTCCTGAACCTCGGCGGACATGCCGGCGATCTGCCGTTCGACTTCGGGCGGGAATTCGGCGGGAATATCGTGGGAGCGAATCGCAATGTCGATCTCGAGACCGGGATCCATGCGCTCGCCGAGAATCTCCACCACTTCGCCCACCGGCTGCTTGCGCGTTTCCGGCTGCTGGGTGATGTTGACCGAGACGATCTGCCCGTCCTTGGCTCCCCCGCTGGCGCTATGCGGGATGATCACCTCCTGGCTGATACGCGAGTTCTCGGGAATCAGAATGGCGAACTCCGAGCTGTTCTGGCGAAACACCCCGACCAGCGTCTGCGTATTGCGTACCAGCACCTCGGCAATCGTCGCCTCGTCGCGGCCGCGGCGATCGCGTCCACTGACGCGGGCCAGCACGATGTCGCCATCGAATACCCGACGCATCTGTCGCGGCGGCAATACCAGGTCGGGTTTGACGTTGTCGTGGCGAATCAGGAATCCCATGCCGTCACGGTGGCCCTGTACCCGTCCCTTGATCAGGTCGAGCTTGTCGATCAGCGCGTAGGCGCCCTTGCGGTCGCGCAGGATTTGGCCGTCACGCTCCATCGCCGCTAGGCGCCGACGCACGGCCTCCTGCTGGTTCTCGTCTTCGAGCCCCAGCATGGCGCTCATGTTTTCATGGGTGATCGGCTTGCCATAGGCCTCGAGACGCGACAGCAGATATTCGCGGCTGGGCACGGGATTGGCGTATTTTTCCGCTTCACGAGCCGCGTGCGGATCGTCATCCAACGTCCAATGAGTCATGCAACCATCGTCCTTGCGTTGGGCCGGCTGGGCCCGAATTGGGTAAAGAGAGCACGCGGCAGGCGGCTTGTGCCGTTACAGCTTTTATAGGTCATGGCATGAGTATAGCGGTCACGCCTGCCCGACCCAACCATGCAACACACATGAGCCGGAAACGACGCCGACTGACCAAGTACTGAGTTTTAGGGGCTGTCGACGTTTCGGCATGGCCGTGGATGAAACCTCGATAGCCCTGAAAAACCGGTATAGAACATCGCTTGGGGAGCCGCAAAATAGACGCTTGCATTCGAACGCAGAGTCGGTATCATGCATCGCGCCTTGGCCCAGATGGCGGAATTGGTAGACGCGCTAGCTTCAGGTGCTAGTGTCCTTACGGACGTGGAGGTTCAAGTCCTCTTCTGGGCACCATCGAATCCATTCGATGGCGTCTCTTTCGACGGAAACAGGGCCGAATAAAGCCCGGATGGCGGAATTGGTAGACGCGCTAGCTTCAGGTGCTAGTGTCCTTACGGACGTGGAGGTTCAAGTCCTCTTCCGGGCACCATCGAAAGACACATGACACGCCCAGGTGGCGGAATTGGTAGACGCGCTAGCTTCAGGTGCTAGTGTCCTTACGGACGTGGAGGTTCAAGTCCTCTCCTGGGCACCAGGTGTCATGCTTATCGCTATTTTCCTCTCGCTGCTTCCCGCTTCCCCTTGTCGATAGCGATATCCCGCGACGATACGGGATTATTGTCGTGGCGCTGGCGCGCGAAGCCATGGATTGTTGTGAATCCATGGTTATTGATAGCGCCCCGGCTGGTCGGCAATCGCCTCCAACCCCCATCCCGAGGTTTCGACGCGCCCTTCGAGTCGACGCTCGACGGCATCGTCCAATAGCGGAAAGAAATCCAGCCCCGTACGCGCCTCGACCTCATCGATGGTGACCAGAAAACGATCGAGCGGCTCCTTGCCGTTGACGTTCTGCGGCATGAGAAATGCCAGCGCCCGTGGTGTCGTGCCCGGCACGACCAGAATCTTGTAGAAGGCCACCGGTACCTGGGAAAAGCCGATACGGTGCAGCCACTGGTTGTCGTAGACCGGTCCGGTCATGACCCAGACGCCGCCGAAGCGTGGCACGAAGTCATCGATGACCGCCTCTTCCAGGCGCTGCCAGAGCTGGCGATTGAGCTTGGGCCGCTGCGGCGTGATGTTGGTCATCAGAAAGCTGGCGGCCTGCGCGTCACGGCCATACACCACCGACATGGCATAATTCGGCGCCATGTGGCCGCGATCGTAACCGCTGCCGGTATAGTCATCGCTGATTATGGGCCACAGGCTGCGCCAATCCTGCTCGAAATGGTCGGGACGCGGCAGACTGCGCGGATCGTCGACCCGTTTCAGGGCGTAGCCGACCCACAACGGCCCGGCACGAAGGTCCGACCATCCCAGCAGAAAACCGTCATTGCGCAGGACCCGATTCCAGCCGCGCCAATCGTCCCACTGCCAGTCGGGCACGCCCATCCAGCTCAGCTGGTCGCGGACATCGCTTTCGTGCCAGTACCACAACCCGCCGATGACGACGACGAACAACAGGGAAATCTTCGAGGTGCGAGCCAGCCGCGCCAGCGGCCCTCGCCGTTGACCACGCGCCACCCGACTCAGAGGCCGACGGAGAACATGGCGTCGAGGTCGTGGCGCGAATGCACCTGCATGGCATTGAGGGTTTCGGTATCGCGTATCCCCTCGACGCTCATCAGGCGTTCGGTGACCAGGGTGGCCAGGGATTCGAAATCGCGGGTACGGGCGATGGCAATGAGATCGTAACGACCGCAGGTCGAATAGACCTCGCTGATTCCCTCGAGATCAGCCAGCCGCTCGGCAACACCGCGGATCCGGCCTTTTTCGACATTGATCAGAATGACGGCGTTCTGCATTTCCCTCTCCCACCGGCGTTTGGCCCCACATCGTGCGGACCGTAAAAGAACGAATCGGCACGGAGTATACCAGTTCCTCGGCCGACCGCCCGCAGGGAAGTCAGGCGGACTCCCGCGCCGGCTCGGGGATCGGCCACTGGTAGCGGCGGACGATGTCGTTATTCTCGACCGATTCCAGCTTGATCGGGAAACCCCATAGTTGATGCAGATGGCGCAGCACCGGGAACAGGCTCTGCCCCAACGGGCGCCGACGATCCTGCACGTGGCGCAGGGTCAACGAACGATCGCCGCGTATGTCCGCCTCCCATACCTGGATGTTGGGCTCCCGCGCCGATAACGCGTACTGCACGCTGAGCGCCTCGCGAATCCTACGGTAACCGCGATCGTCGTGGATCGCCTCGACCTGCAGGCTGTCGTCGCGGTCGTCGTCGACCAGGCTGAACAGGCGCAGATCGCGAATCACCTTGGGCGACAGGAACTGCTGAATGAAGGACTCGTCCTTGAAGTTGTGCATGGCGAAATGCAGCGTCTCCAGCCAGTCGCTGCCGGCGATCTCCGGGAACCATTCCCGGTCCTCGTCGGTCGGTGCCTCGCAGATCCGCTTGATGTCGCTGAACATGGCAAAGCCCAGCGCATACGGATTGATGCCGTTGAAGTAGGGACTATCGAAGTCCTGCTGACTGACCACCGAGGTATGCGACTGCAGGAATTCCAGCATCAGGCCTTCGTCGATCAGCCCATCGTCGTACATGCGATTCATCAGGGTGTAGTGCCAGAAGGTCGCCCACCCTTCGTTCATCACCTGGGTCTGGCGCTGCGGGTAGAAGTACTGCGCCAGCTTGCGCACGATACGCACGATCTCGCGCTGCCAGGATTCCAGCAGCGGTGCGTTCTTCTCCAGAAAATAGAGCAGGTTTTCCTGCGGTTCGCTGGGGTAACGGCCATGACGGTGAAGCCCCAGCGGATCGTTCTCGTGGTCGTGCCAGGACTCGGCGTCTTGCCCGCCGGCCCGCGTCGGAATGGTACTCCAGAGCGTGTTGACCTGGGTTTGCAGATACGCCTCGCGCTCCTCCTGACGCCGCGCCTCCTCTTCGGCAGAGATCGGCGACGGCCGCTTGTAACGATCGACGCCATAGTTTTGCAAGGCATGGCAGGCATCCAGCAGTTGTTCGACCGCCTCGACACCGTGACGCTCTTCGCACTTGGCAATGTATTTGCGTGCGAAGACCAGATAATCGACGATCGCCGATGCATCCGTCCAGGTCTGGAACAGGTAATTGCCCTTGAAGAAGGAGTTGTGGCCATAACAGGCGTGGGCGATTACCAGCACCTGCATCATCAGCGAGTTCTCCTCCATCAGATAGGCGATGCAGGGGTTGGAGTTGATCACCAGCTCATACGCCAATCCCATCTGGCCGCGACGATACGCCTGCTCGACCGACAGGAACTGCTTGCCGAACGACCAGTGATGGTAGCCGATCGGCATACCGACACTGGCGTAGGCGTCCATCATCTGTTCGGAGGTGATGATCTCGATCTGATTGGGATAAATGTCCAGACGATACTCGCGGGCCAGCTCGGCGATCGCGCGCTCGTACGCTTCGAGCACTTCGAAATTCCAGTCCGACCCGGTGGCGATGGGCTTGCGTCGCGTCATTGATCTCTCCTCATCCGTTCCCGTTTCGATGAGTGCATCGATTCAGGCTTGAGAGCGCTGGCGGAAAAGCTCGCGAAAGACCGGATAAATATCTTCCGGCTGAACGATCTGCTGCATGGCGAAACGCTCGGGATAGGCAGCCCTGACCATATCATAGGCCTCCCACAGCGCCTGATGCGCGTGCGGAGTGATCTCAACGTAGGTGAAATACTGCAACTTGTGCATCAGCGATTCGTCGAGCAGTTCCAGGCAGGTCGAAGAGTCGTCGTCCCAGTTGTCGCCATCGCTGGCCTGGGCGACATACAGATTCCACTGCTCCGGCGAATAACGCGCCTCGATGATGCTGTCGACCAGGCTGAGCGCGCTGGACACGATCGTGCCGCCGGTCTCGCGCGAATAGAAGAACTCCTCCTCGTCGACCTCCTTGGCCACCGTGTGGTGGCGCACGAACACCAACTCGACCTTCTCGTAGTTGCGCTCCAGGAACAGGTAGAGCAGCAGGAAAAAGCGCTTGGCGATGTCCTTGTGGGCCTGGGTCATCGAGCCGGAGACGTCCATGACGCAGAACATCACCGCTTGATTGGACGGCATCGGCTGGTTGGTCAGATGGTTGTAACGCAGATCATAGGTGTCCAGGAACGGAATCGCCTCGATGCGTTTCTCCAACCGTTCGATCTCGGCCTTGAGCTCGTCGATCCGCGACGGGTTGCGCAGTACGGGATCCTTGCGTTCCTCCGTCTCCAGGGCATCGCGGGCTTCGCGCAGAGCGCGCTTGAGCGGCGCCCGCATGCCGATACGTCGGGCATGCGCCTCGCGCATCGAGCGCACGATGTTGATTCTGGCCGGCACTCCTTCCCGAGAAATTCCCGCCCGCACCGGTCGCGTCTCCTCGAGCACCCGCAACTGCTTGCGCTCCAGATGCGGCAGCTCGAGACCGTCGAAGACGAAGTCGAGAAACTCTTCGCGGGATAGCGAGAAGACGAATTCATCCATCCCCTCGCCCTGGTTGGAGGCCTGACCCTCGCCGCTGCCACCACCACCGCCCCCACCGCTAGGGCGGCGCAACCGATCGCCTTCGGCAAACTCCTTGTTGCCCGGGCTGACCACCGTGCGCCGCCCGCCGGGCCCGTGCTGGAACACCGGCTCGGAAATGTCCTTGGTGGGAATCGAAACCTTCTCGCCGCGCTCCATGTCGGTGATCGAGCGCCGGTTGACCGACTCTTCCACCGCCCGCTTGATGTGGGAACGGTAACGCTTGAGAAACCGCTGACGATTGACCGCGCTCTTGTTGCGCGCGTTGGGGCGTCGATCGATGAAGTAGCTCATGGCACCTCCCGCAGACTGGCTGCGACAATGGCCACCGCAAGATGGCCTCTGTCTATTGGGGCCGCCGGCTCGAGGCGACGGCTCCGATGACACCGACTGATTGAGCGATCACTGCGATTTACGCACCCGCAGATACCACTCGGACAACAAGCGGACCTGTTTCTCGGTATAGCCCCGCTGCACCATGCGATCGACGAAATCCTCGTGCTTGCGCTGATCCGAGGCCGACGCCTTGGCGTTGAACGAGATCACCGGCAGCAGCTCCTCGGTATTGGCGAACATCTTGTGCTCGATCACACCCTTGAGCTTCTCGTAGGACTGCCAGTTGGGATTCATGCCGTTATTGTGGGCGCGGGCCCTGAGCACGAAGTTGACCACCTCGTGGCGAAAGTCCTTGGGATTGGAGATTCCCGCCGGCTTCTCGATCTTCTCGAGATCCTCGTTGAGCGCCTGGCGATCGAACAGCTCGCCGGTCTCGGGATCGCGATACTCCTGATCCTGAATCCAGAAATCGGCGTAGGTGACGTAGCGATCGAAGATGTTCTGCCCATACTCGGTATAGGACTCGAGATAGGCAGTTTGAATCTCCTTGCCGATGAAATCGACATAACGCGGCGCCAGGTACTCCTTGATGAAGCGCAGGTAGCGCTCGTGAGTCTCCTTGGGCAACTGCTCGCGCTCCAGCGCCTGTTCCAGCACGTAGAGCAGATGCACCGGGTTGGCAGCGATCTCATGAGCGTCGAAGTTGAACACCTTGGAAAGGATCTTGAAGGCGAAGCGGGTGGAGAGCCCGTCCATCCCCTCGTCGACCCCGGCCGCGTCGCGATACTCCTGAATCGACTTGGCCTTGGGATCGGTATCCTTCAGGTTCTCGCCGTCGTAGACCCGCATCTTGGAGTAGATGCTGGAATTCTCCGGCTCCTTGAGCCGCGACAATACCGAGAACTGCGCCAGCATGCGCAGCGTATCCGGCGCGCAGGGCGATTGGCTGAGCGAGGAGTGCTCGAGCAGCTTCTGGTAGATCTTGATCTCCTCGGAGACGCGCAGGCAGTACGGCACCTTGACGATATAGACGCGATCGAGAAATGCCTCGTTGTTACGATTATTGCGGAACTGCTGCCACTCGCTCTCGTTGGAGTGAGCCATGATGATCCCTTCGAAGGGAATCGCGCCCATCCCCTCGGTCGGGTTGTAATTGCCTTCCTGGGTGGCGGTCAGCAATGGATGCAGCACCTTGATCGGTGCCTTGAACATCTCGACGAACTCCATCAGCCCCTGGTTGGCCTTGCACAAGCCACCGGAGAAGCTGTAGGCGTCGGGATCGTCCTGGGAATAGAGCTCGAGCTGACGGATGTCGACCTTGCCCACCAGCGAAGAAATGTCCTGATTGTTCTCGTCGCCCGGCTCGGTCTTGGACAAGGCGATCTGATTGAGCCGCGACGGGTGCAGCCGTACCACGCGGAACTGCGACAGATCGCCGCCGAACTCCTTGAGTCGTTTGGCCGCCCAGGGAGACATCGGCCCGCGCAGATAACGTTGCGGGACGTTGTACTCCTTCTCCAGCAGTTCGCCATCCTCCTCCGGCGAGAACAGCCCGAGCGGCGACTCGAACACCGGGGAGCCCTTGATGGCGTAGAACGGCACTCGCTCCATCAACAGTTTCAAGCGCTCCGCCAGCGACGACTTGCCGCCGCCCACCGGACCCAGCAGGTAGAGGATCTGCTTGCGCTCCTCCAGTCCCTGAGCGGCATGACGGAAATAGGCCACGATCTGCTCGATCGCCTCTTCCATGCCATAGAACTCGGCAAAGGCGGGATAACGCCGGATGACCTTGTTGGAGAAAATTCGTGACAAGCGGGGGTCTTTCGCCGTATCGATCGTCTGCGGCTCACCGATGGCGGCAAGCATGCGCTCGGCGGCGTTGGCGTAGACGCTGGGATCCTTCCGGCACAGCTCTAGATATTCCTGCAGGCTCATCTCTTCCTGTTGAACCTGCTCGTAACGGCTCTGCACGTGATCGAAGATGCTCATGGAAGCCTCCTGGTCGTGACCCCCAACCGGACAAGGCGAGCGCCTCGTCAGCCGGGTTAGCTGACTATCAGCATAGACAGATGCACGAAGCGTCGGGTAGACCCATTTTGCGAGTCTTTTCAACGCAGCGTCGGAATATACGCTTTAGAACACGCTACCACGATCCAGGTTCGATGCACGGGGATTTTGCGTCGGAAAACCACGCAATCCTGCCCGACCGTCTGTAAGCCAAGGAAATGGCAGCAGAAACCGGCCGGCGTGAAAAGATGTAAGAGGCAGAAAAGCGACGCCCGCCTGGGCGAGCGCCGGAGTCACGAATACGGCGGTCAGGCGCCGTCGAACGCGGCCCGCGCATCCGTCAGCAATTGGTCGAGAAGCTCGGTGGTGGTGTTCCAGGAGCAGACGAAACGGGCACCGCCGGCACCGATGAAGGTATAGAAGGTCCAGCCTTTCGCTCGCAGCTGACCGATGACCGGCGCCGGCAGGCTGACGAAGACACTGTTGGCCTGGGTCGGGAACATCGGCTCGGCCCCCGGCAACGAGGCCAGGCCGTCGGCCAGATAGCGCGCCATGGCGTTGGCATGCTCGGCATTGCGGCGCCAGGCACCCGACTCCAGAAGCCCCAGCCAGGGCGCGGCGATGAAACGCATCTTGGAGGCCAGTTGACCGGCCTGCTTGCAGCGATAGGCGAAATCCTCGGCCAGCTCCTTGTTGAAGAACAGAATCGCTTCGCCCATCGGCAGGCCGTTCTTGGTGCCCGAGAAGCACAGCACATCGACGCCCACCTGCCAGGTCAATTCCGCCGGCGAGGCATCCAGCGCGCTACAGGCGTTGGCGAAGCGCGCGCCGTCCATATGAACGCGCAAGTCGTACTTGTCGGCGACCGTACGGATCGCCAGCAGCTCCTCGCGGGAATAGACGGTCCCCACCTCGGTGGCCTGGGTGATGGAGACCACCCGCGGCTTGGGGTAGTGAATGTCGCTGCGGCGCACGACCAGGCGCTCGATGCCCTCGGGCGTCAGCTTGCCCTCTTCGCCCGGGCTGGTCAGCAGCTTGGAGCCGTTCGAGAAGAACTCCGGTCCGCCGCATTCGTCGGTTTCGATGTGTGCCAGTTCGTGGCAGATCACGCTGTGATAACTCTGTCCCAGTGCCGCCAGCGAGAGCGAGTTGGCAGCGGTGCCGTTGAACACGAAAAAGACATCGCAATCGTAGTCGAACAGTTCGCGGAAGCGATCGGCGGCGCGATGGGTCCAGACGTCATTGCCATAGGCGAGATCGTCGCTGGCATTGGCCTGGATCAGGTAATCGAGGGCTTCGGGACAGATACCGGAGGTGTTGTCACTGGCCAGAAAGCGAGGGCTACAGTCAGGTGTCATTTGGGGGTCCTTGTACGATCCCTCCATCGAGAAAAGCTCGACGACCGGTGACCGCCGCCGAGTTTTCCGGGGGCCAGGCAAAATGGCCTGGATAACGAAAAAACGCGACACCGCACCGATGGGATCGCCATCGAACGGGCACGCTCCGTGGAGAACGTTTCTAGTCTAACACCTGACTTACAGGCTCGGCAGCGGATCGCGTCTCGCCGCCCACGCTGGCTCAACGCGACGTGTCGGCACCGCTCAGAGCCGCGCCGCCAACCGCGTGCCCTGATCGATCGCGCGCTTGGCATCGAGTTCGGCGGCAACGTCCGCTCCGCCAATGCGATGGACGGTGATACCGGCAGCCTCCAGGGCTTCGACGAGTTCGAGCTGTGACTGTTGACCAGCGCACACGACGATGGTGTCGACCGCCAGCTGGCGCCGCTCGCCATCGACACTGACATGCAATCCCTGGTCATCGATCCGCCGGTAGACGCATCCCGCCAGCATTTTCACGTTTCTCGCCCGCAGCGCGGCGCGATGCACCCATCCGGTCGTCACGCCAAGCCCGGCGCCGGGTTTCTCCCGCTTGCGTTGCAGCAGCGTGATCCGGCGCGGCACCGCCGGCGGCACGCGCGGCTTCAATCCTCCCGGGTTGCTGACCTCGAGATCGACGCCCCACTCATCGCACCAGCGTTCGGTATCCAGCGTCGGCTGCCCGGTGTGAGAGAGCAGCTCGGCCACGTCGAAGCCGATCCCTCCGGCGCCAATGATCGCCACCCGCCGCCCGACCCGCTCAGGGTGCAGGATCGCCATCGGATAGCTGAGCACGCTGGGGTGGTCGATGCCTTCGAGTTCGATCCGACGCGGCTTGACACCGGTCGCCAGAACGACCTCGTCGAAACCGCGAAGCTGCTGCACATCGGCCGCGCACTCCAGATGCAGTTCTACGCCCCGACGCACCAGCTGGGTCGAAAAATAGCGCAACGTCTCGGCGAACTCCTCCTTGCCGGGAATACGGCGCGCGAGCCGGAACTGGCCACCGATCTCGGGCTCGCGTTCGAATAGCGTGACCCGGTGCCCCCGCTCGGCGCAGGCGAGCGCCGCCGCCAGCCCCGCCGGACCGGCGCCGACCACCGCCACCCGCTTGGGCGTCGCGACCGGCACCAGCACCAGTTCCGTCTCATGGCAGGCGCGGGGATTGACCAGACACGAGGTGAGCTTGCCCTGGAAGGTATGGTCGAGACAGGCCTGGTTGCAGGCGATACAGGTGTTGATCTCCTCGATCCGGCCCTGCTCGGCCTTGGCGACCCACGCCGGATCGGCGAGGAACGGGCGCGCCAGCGACACCAGATCGGCATGCCCGTCCGCCAGCACGCGCTCGGCGACCTCCGGCATGTTGATCCGGTTGGTGGCAATGGTGGGAATCGAGACCGCTGCCCGTACCGCCTGCGACACGCCGACGAAGGCCGCCCGCGGCACGCTGGTGACGATGGTCGGCACCCGCGCCTCGTGCCAGCCGATCCCCGTATCGATCGCATCGGCTCCGGCTGCCTCGACATCGCGAGCCAGCGCCACGATCTCCTCCCGCGTACTGCCCTCTTCCACCAGATCGATCATTGACAGGCGGAAGATCAGCAGAAAATCCTCGCCGCACGCGGCACGAATGCGGCGCAATATCTCGCGCGCAAAGCGCCGGCGACGTGCGCCATCGCCACCCCAGGCGTCGTCGCGATGATTGGTGCGGCGGCACAGGAACTGGTTGATCAGATAGCCTTCGGAGCCCATCACCTCGACGCCGTCGTAGCCGGCACGCCGGGCGAGCGTGGCGCAGCGCACGAAATCCTCGATCTGGCGGTCGATCTCGCCTTCGCCCAATGCACGCGGCGTGTAGCGGTTGATCGGCGCAGCGATCGCCGACGGCGCCACCAGATCCGACGAGTAGGCGTAGCGTCCGGCGTGCAGAATCTGCAGGCAGATACGGCCGCCTTCGGCGTGTACCGCCTCGATCACCGGCCGGTGTCGCTCGGCTTCTGCTGCATCGGTCAGCTTGGCGGCACCAGGAAAGACCGCACCCTCGGCGTTCGGCGCGATGCCACCGGTCACGATCAGCGCCACGCCATGCCGGGCGCGCTCGGCATAGAAAGCCGCCAGGCGGGCGAAACCGTCCGGCGCCTCCTCGAGATTGGTATGCATCGACCCCATCACCACGCGATTGCGCAGCGTCAGAGAGCCGACCCGCAAAGGACGAAAGAGATGGGGGAAGCCGGTCACGATCAGTTCCATTTATCGTCGTGCTGCCAACGCACGGTTCGGTGGCGCGCCAGCATTCAAACGCGCGTATGAATGCCAGTGTAACGCAATCCCGGCGCGGGACTATTCCACCAAAGCGGCATCGAACATGGCTAACGGATACGAAGACGACGATGCATACGGCGCGGCATCGGCGTGTATGGAATCGGCAAAGGGAAAAGCGTCACGAGAGGCAGGCAGTGGACGTCAATGGCGGACCGGACGGGACTCGAACCCGCGACCTCCGGCGTGACAGGCCGGCATTCTAACCGACTGAACTACCGGTCCGTCGTGGTGGGTGGTACAGGACTCGAACCTGTGACCCCCAGCATGTGAGGCTGGTGCTCTAACCAGCTGAGCTAACCACCCAGACGTCAAACGATGCTTGGCAAAACCAGGCTTGATACAACAATGCTCGGCGCGAAGCGTGGCGGACCGGACGGGACTCGAACCCGCGACCTCCGGCGTGACAGGCCGGCATTCTAACCAGCTGAACTACCGGTCCACTCGATGCATCGGGTCTGAGTCGAGACACACACCATCGATACGGCTACGCGACTAGCGGTGATACTCTTGCGAATATCGGTGGAAATGGCGGACCGGACGGGACTCGAACCCGCGACCTCCGGCGTGACAGGCCGGCATTCTAACCAGCTGAACTACCGGTCCGCATGTTCCATTACGTGAACCCGGACACCGCGCGAGGCGATGGTGGGTGGTACAGGGTTCGAACCTGTGACCCCCAGCTTGTAAGGCTGGTGCTCTCCCAGCTGAGCTAACCACCCGTGGTCACGTGGCGCTGCATTCTACCTGTGGGCGGTTGAAAGTCAACCGCTTTTAGCACTGCGTTTCTCCATCCGGATCATCGACTTGCGCACAGGCGCCGCGCGATCAGCGCTGCCGCCTGATCGATCAGCGTTGCCTGCGTCTGCGGCTGGCGTTTCGGCGGCTGCCAGTCATGATCTCCGCCCTCCAGAAAGTGGCATTCGACGTGTGCCGGCAGTGTGTAGTTTTCGACCTCCTCGCGGCGGCCGAACGGGTCCCGCGTGCCCTGCAGGAGCATCAGCGGACAGTCGATCGCCGGCCAGTGGTCGAGCCGCAGCCGTTCCGGCTTGCCCGGCGGATGGAAGGGGTAGCCGCACAACACCAACCCGGCCGCCCCCGACCGGGAGGCCATCAGGCTCGCCACGCGTCCGCCCATCGACTTGCCGCCCAGCTACAGCGGCGTGACGGCATCCAGTGCCGTCAGAGCCCGTTGCCATGCGGCGAGTTCGGTCACCAGCGTATCGACTTCGGCGGCGGGCGACGCCGGCCTTCCCGGCGGATTCTCGCCATGTAGCCGAACTCCACCGCGACGACCTGAATCCCCGCGGCCAGCCGTTGCCGCAGCCGAGTCAGAAACACGGAGTCATGTCCGGCGCCGGCGCCGTGACACAGCAGCAATCGGCCATGCTCGTCCCGGCCGCGCACCTGGAAACCGCCCAGCGTCGTTTCATGCAACCGATCGTCGGCTTGGTCCAGCGCCTGCCGCAAGCGCTCGATATCCGCCGTGTCCAGCCCGGTCGCCTGGCACTCCGTCGACATTCCCATGTACCCTCGTTTTTGCGTAGGATAAAAAACCTGTTCGATCGGTCAGCTTTGCGAACGATCCCATTCCAACGACAACACCCAGGACATCGAATGGCTTTAGACATCCTCGTGATCGGCGCTGGCATGGGCGGCTTGACCGCTGCCTTGGCGCTGCAACAGTCCGGCCACCGGGTACGCGTGGTCGACCGCGTCGCCGAGTTGCGCCCGGTGGGCGCGGCGATCTCGGTGTGGTCCAACGGCGTCAAGGTGCTCAAGGCGCTCGGCATCGGCGATGCGGTCGAAGACGTCAGCGGCCGCATGAACCATATGCGCTATATGAGCCGTGACGGCGAGCTGCTCACCGACTTCAGCCTTCAGCCCCTCTACGACCAGGTCGGCCAGCGCGCCTGCCCCATCGCCCGTGCCGCACTACAGCAACTGCTGCTCGAGGCGGTGGGCGAGGACAACGTCACCCTCGGCCTCGCCTGCAGCGACTATCACGCCGGCGACAGCGGCGTGACCGCCCGCTTCGCCGATGGCAGCCAGCGCCGGGCGGATCTGATCGTGATCGCCGACGGCACCCATTCGAAGCTGCGCGAGCGCGCGTTAGGCCGTCAGGTCGACCGTCGCTATTGCGGTTACGTCAACTGGAACGTGCGCGTGCCGGCCAGCGCCGATCTCGCTCCGCTCGATCACTGGGTGCAGTATGTCGGCGATCATCAGCGCGTCTCGATGATGCCGATGAGCGGCGATGCCGAGGCGCCGGAATTCTACTGTTTCTTCGACGTTCCCCTGCCCGCCGGCACGCCCAACGACCCCGCTGGCTATCGCGACGAACTCGCACGGCATTTCGCCGGCTGGGCGGCACCGGTGCAGCGGTTGATCGAACGCTTCGACCCCGCCGCCATGGCCCGGGTGGAGATCCACGACATCGAACCGCTCGAAACGCTGATCGGTCCACGCGCCGCCATTCTCGGCGACGCCGCCCACGGCATGGCGCCGGATCTCGGTCAGGGCGGCTGTCAGGCGATGGAGGATGCCTGGGTGCTGGCACGAACCCTCGACAATGCCGCCGGAGACATTCCCAGGGCACTGACGGCCTATGACGCTGCCCGTAGCGAACGAGTCGGCGAGATCGTCGCCCGCGCACGCAAACGCGCCGAGACCACCCACGGCGCCGATCCCGCCGCGACCCAGGCATGGTATGCCGAACTCGCCGACGAGGATGGCAGCCATATCATGGCGGGGATGAGCAAGACGATTCTGGGCGGCCCGCTGGGTTAGGTATTGACCAGCAAGGCCCAACGCAAAGGCCCGCCGGAAACCACATTTGGCGGGCCTTCTGGACTCCGAACTCGCTCAGGCTTCGCGGGCGAGCAGATCGAAGGCCTCGATCCGCGTCTCCTGCATCTGCTGCTGCTTCGCTTCCAATCCCTCGAAATCGAACAGGTTGCGATCGGCGAGCTGTGACGGCGCCACGTTGGTGACCGCCTTGAACATGGTTTCCAGCCGTCCCGGATGCTTGACCTCCCATTCCGCCAGCATCTCCTTGACCACCTGGCGCTGCAGGTTGGGCTGCGAGCCGCACAGATTGCAGGGAATGATCGGGAAGGCCATCTGGCGCGCGTACTCGGCGATATCCGCTTCGCGGCAGTAGGCCAGTGGACGGATGACGATGTTCTTGCCGTCGTCGGAAAGCAGCTTGGGCGGCATCGCCTTGAGCGTGCCGCCGAAGAACATGTTGAGGAACAGCGTCTCGAGAATGTCCTCGCGATGGTGGCCAAGCGCCACCTTGGTCGCCCCGATCTCCTCGGCGAAGCCGTATAGCGAACCGCGCCGCAGCCGCGAGCAGAGCGCGCAGGTGGTCTTGCCTTCCGGTGTCTTTTCCTTGACCACCGAATAGGTATTGCGCTCGAGGATATGAAACGGCACGCCCCTGGCGCTCAGGTACTCGGGCAGCACATGCTCGGGAAAGCCCGGCTGCTTCTGGTCGAGGTTGACCGCCACCAGTTCGAAATCGACCGGCGCGTTGCGCTGCAGATTGAGCAGGATCTCCAGCATGGTATAGGAGTCCTTGCCGCCGGACAGACACACCATCACCTTGTCGCCGTCGTGGATCATGCCGTAGTCGATGATCGCATTGCCGACCTGGCGCCGCAGACGTTTCTGCAGCTTGTTGAACTCGCGTTTTTCCCTGGCCGCGCTGGCGGACGATAGCGCCTCGCCGTCGGCGTCGGTGGCAGTCGCGGCCTGCCGGCTCTCGATGGGATCGCTGGCTCGTTGCATGGTTCGCTCTTTCGCGCCCGGCGGGCCGACGCCTCGTGGATCGGCATCGCCTCGCGCCCTCTTGCGCGGGTCTCATTCGTGGGGCGCCTATGCTAACACCGCCTGGGACCGGGGCGAAGTGCCCACCGCGGCGACCGCAGCGAGAAGTGATCGAGTTAGCCGAATTGATTATCGCCATAATTATCGACAATACCCAGAATGGCTCTCCCCCTTAAGATCGCGAGAGCGACGACGCCATGCTCGAGCCACGCCAGTATCGCCATGGGTTGCCCTGCCCCGGTCCCGATCCGTGGATCGAACCAGCCAGTTTCAGCGTGCCCGAGGGTGCCTGCGACTGCCACGCCCATGTCATCGACGACGGCAGCCGCTTTCCCCTCTCCGCCGAGCGCAGCTACACCCCGCCCCCGGCCTCGGAGCGCGACTACCTGGCGATGTTGGATGCCACCGGCATGACCTACGGCGTCCTGGTCCAGGTCAGCGTCCACGGTCTCGACAATCGCTTCATGCTGGAAGTACTCGCACGCCATCCCGAGCGCCTGAGAGGCGTCGCCGTGATCGACGACAGCTTTTCACCGTCCACCTTGGCCGCCATGCACGAGCTCGGCGTTCGCGGTACCCGGGTCAACGTGCTGTTCGGCGGCGGCGTCGCACTGGACCAGTTGGAGACGCTGGCGACGCTGATCGCGCCCTACGGCTGGCACCTGCAGCTGCTAGTGGGTGCCGAGCAGTTACCATCGCTGCTGCCGCGCCTGGTGCGTTTGCAGACACCACTGGTGATCGACCACATGGGCCATCCTGCCGCCGCGGCCGGGGTGGAGAGCGAGGGCTTCCGTGCCCTCTGTCGATTGATCGGCGACCATGGCCACTGGGTCAAGCTTTCGGCGCCCTACCGCCTGGAGCCCGAACACGACGACTACGCCGCCTCGCGGACCATGGCACGGCGGCTGGCGGCTATCGCGCCGGAGCGGGTGCTCTACGGCAGCGACTGGCCGCATGTCGCCATTCCCTATCAACGGCCGAACACCGGCCACATGCGCAACCTCGTCGGCGAATGGTTCGACGACGCCCAGATCCAACGCCTGCTGGTGAGCAACCCGGCCACGCTCTACGGCTTCGGCAGCGACGCCGGCTAGCCCATTCCCCACGACATGGAGCGATCATGACTTCCCGATACCGGCTTCACCCGCTGTTCTCCGGCATTCCCGTGGCCGGCAGTCAACGCGGGCCATTGGGCTGGAGCAGCGCCTTTCTGATCGAGGTGACGACGGCAACACGCCAGCGCCACGTGCTGTTCGACACCGCCGGCTACAACGAGCGCCAGGAGTTGCTGAAGCGCCTGTCGGCCCTGCGGCTCTCGCCTGCGGACATCGATGCGGTGGTGATCAGCCACCTCCATTTCGATCATGCCGTCAACTGGCCGCTGTTTCCCGATGCCGAGATCTACCTGCCGCGCAAGGAGCTCGAACCGCCCGAGCCGTTCGACGACTTCGCCGTGCCCGAACTGCACCGCGGAGCCCTGGCCAGGCATCCGCGGCTGCACCTGATCGAGGACGACGACCGCATCGAAGGCATGCAGGTCATCGAGGCCCCCGGCCATACCCAGGGATTGATCGCGCTGGCGTTCGACGACGTCATTCTCGCCAGCGATGCGATCAAGAACCGCCACGAGCTGCACCCCGACGCCGAGCTGAGCAATACCTGGAACCGCCAGGTCGCCCGCGATTCCATACGCCGGCTCTGCGCCCGGGCGGCCACGCTCCATCCCGGACACGATGCGCCGCTGCACCGGATCGAGGGTCGCTGGCAGGTGCTGGATGAACTCACTGCGACCATTCGTCTTTCCGAATCCCTCACCGACACCGCCGGCGAACGCCAGTGGCGGATGACAATACCGCCGGGCCCCTGCGGCGCTATCGACCCATAAGGAGAAACCGTCATGGCACAGGAATCGAAGTCATGGACGATCGGCGGCATGCTGCGCCAGCTCGGCCCGGGAATGCTGGTCACCGGTGCCTTCATCGGCACCGGCACCATCACCACCAGCATCGTCGCGGGAACCAACAACGGCTACACCCTGCTGTGGGCCTCGGTCACCCTGGCGATCATCATGGTCATGGTGTTGCAGGAGATGGTGGCGCGCCTGTCCCTGGCGACGGGCCTGTCGCTGGGCCAACTGATACGCGACAAGATCGGTCTATGGGCCAGCATCATTGCCGTGCTGGCGATCACGGGAGGCAACACCATCTACTCGGTGGGCAACCTGGCGGGGGTCAATCTCTCCCTGGACGGCCTGATACCGGGCGTTTCCGGCACCCTGTGGATGGCGATCGTGACCCTGCTCTACTGGATCCTGCTGATGCTGGGGCGCTATGCGTTGCTGGAGAAGACCATCATGCTGCTGGTCGGCGTGATGAGCCTGACCTTTCTGTTCAACATGTTCTACGTCACGCCGGACTATCCGGCGGTGTTCAAGGGCCTGATCACGCCGCGCTTTGCGCTTTCCGACACCATGCTGGTGCTGGGGCTGATCGGCACCACGGTAGTGCCCTACAACCTGTATCTGCACTCATCGGGGGTCATCGAGCGGCAGTGGCACCGCAATCCCCAACACTATTTCCGGCTGATGCGTTTCGACACCTTCGTACCGATCTTCCTCGGCGGCATCGTGACCATGTCGGTGGGCGTGGTCGCTGCCGCCGTACTGCATCCGCTGCATGAGTCCCAGGGTCTGGAAATCACCAGCGCGCGGGAGATGGCGATGTCGCTGGAACCGTTCCTGGGGCCCGCCGCCTATACCTTCTTCCGCATCGGCCTGTTCGCGGCAGCGGTTTCCTGCATGCCGATGGCGGCGCTTTCCGCGGCCTACGTCTTCACCCAGAGCTTCAAGCTCTCCACCGATCTCAAGAGCACGCCTTTCCGCCTGGTCTTTTCGTTCGTGGCCTGGGTGCCGCTGCTGCTCGCACTCAGTATCGAACGCCCGGTCTGGACCATCATCCTGGCCCAGACGGTCAACGGCATGCTGCTGCCGATATCGGCGGTGCTGATTCTCTATCTGATCAACAAGAAAGGCATGGTCGGCGAGCAGTACCGCAACGGATGGATTACCAACACGCTGGGCGGCATCGCCGTGCTATTCGCCATCTATATGGGCATCACCAACATTCTGTCGTCGCTTGGCCTGGTCTAAGGCCTGTTGCCGTTTCAGCGCGAGCCGCGTTGCCGCGTGAAACGACAACGGATCCCAGGACACCGTACCGCGCTACGCCAGGTGCACGATGTTGGCGTAGCGCAACAGGATGCCCACGAACAGAATCACGATGCCGGCCCGCTGCAGCTTGAACTCTCCCGGCGACAGGGCCATGCGCCGCAGCCAGAACAGCATGAGACCGCGCAGGTCACGGGTGCGCCAGATGTAATGCAGATAGCTCGCGCAAACCACCATCAGGCCACCGAGCAGCGCTGTCTTCTCCATCCACTCCATCATCCTTCCTCCCAGAGAATCGAACCCACTCGCGTCACGTGTCGTCAGACTTCCCGTTCGAGGCGCAGATGAATCAACGCCGCGGTCACGGCATCGCCGATGGCGGTGTGTCGGCCCAGCATCGGCAGATCCAACGCCGCCGCCACCGCTTCGAAGCGCAGGTCCGGTTCGACCGACGGTCGAGCCCGGCGATACCATCGGGCATAGCGACGGCGCACGTCGACCCGCCGATTGGGCAGCGCGAAGCCGAAGCGTGGCCGCAGTTGGCGGTCGATGACGGCCAGGTCGTAGTCGATGCACCAGCCGAGCAGCGGCCGATTGCCGATGAAGCCGAGCAGGCGCGCCAGGGCATCGCCCACCGTTTCACCGCCGAGCAGGTCGACGCCGCGCAAGCCGTGAATGCATATCGAATCGGCCGACAAACTCTCCGGACGCTGCAGGCGCAGATCCAGTGCCTGGCTGGTCTGGATCCGGTCGCCGACCACCTTCACCGCCGCCAGCGACACCAACTCGGCCCGGCGCCGGTCGAGTCCCGTGGTCTCGCAATCCAGCGCCACCCACTCGTCTCCCTCGTAGGGCTCGAACAGGTGCCGATAGCGAAGATCGCAGACCTGTCGTCCACGCCGACGACGCCAGCGCTCCATCAGCGTCACGGCTTTACCCGATGCATTGGCGTCGGCGGCATTCATCGTTCAATACTCGAGGTGGTAGCGATGGGTCAGGCGCTGCTTGAACGCCCGCACCGTGTGCAGCGCTTCGCGTAGCAGGTCGCGCTCGAAACCGCTCAGACGCTGGACCACCACGCGATCGTCACCGACGCGGCCCCCGGCCCGTAACCGCTCCAGCTGCTGGCGCAATCGAAGCTCGACGAACAGCGCCAGCGCTTCCGCCAGGTCGTCGGCGAAGGCGCGATCCAGCCGCCCGTCGTCGACCAGCGCGTCGAGTCTGTCGAGGGTCGAGGTCGCCGCGATGCGCCGTTCCAGTGCCAGCGTGCGCACGCCGTGCACGATCGGAAACAGCCCCGCCTTCTTGACATCGACACCATGCTCGCGACGCTTGAGCGAGCCGAACAGCGTCAGCGGCGAGCCGAAGCGCAGTGCCGCGCGGGCGAAATGCGACAGCAGCAGTTCGTCGCGCGAGCAGCGCCGGAAGAGCGACTCGCGCAGCCCCTCCAGCAAGGTTGCCTGCCCCCCCACCGCGCGGGCATCGAGCAGGATCGCCAGCTGCATCAGCGAATGAGGGTCGCGGCTCGAGGCCCAGCGCGCGATCTTGCCCCGCCACACCGACTCGCTGGCCACCCAGGCCGGGTTGGAGACCATGATCTTCCCCGGACAGGGCGGATAGCCGAGCCGCTGGAGCCGCTCGCTGAAGTCCTGCATCACGGCCATCAACGGCTCCTGCCGGGTGGCGTCCGACCATGCGTTGCCATCGGTCAGAATCAAGCCGTTGTCCTGATCGGTCTTGAGGATCTGCTCGCCGCGTCCCTCGCTGCCCATGACCATCAGGCAGCTCTGGGCGCGCAACGATTCCGGCACGCCGAACTCGAAGGTCCTGTGAACGATCCTGGCGTTGAGCGCCGCCAGCAGCGCCATCACGAAGCGCAGTTTGACGCCCTGGGCCATCAGCCCCTCGACCAGCGCCGTCAACCCGCCCGCGGCGGCGACGAGATCGTCGAAGTCACGCGCCTGTTCGATCTGCAGGCCGACGACGTGGGCACGACTGGAGAAGTGGCTGAGCACGTCCGGCAGTTCGACCACGCCGGCCACCTCGCGGCCGTCGAAGACCACGACCCTGGCGATGCGATGCCGGGTCATCGCCACCAGCGCGGCGAACAGATAGTCGTCGATGTCCACCTGGATCAGCGGGCGATGCCCCAGCTCGCCGATGGCGGACCGGGGAGTCGATCCGCCGTTCACCAGTGCGTCCAGCAGATCGCTCTTGGTGACCATGCCGAGGCGATTTCCCGCTCCCGTCAGCAGGCTGTCGACTCGGCGCTCGCGCAGCAGCGCCGTCGCCGTGGCGATGGAGGTCGCGCGGGACACGATCAGCGGCTCGCGCAGGCATTCCCGCACCTTCGCCAGCATGAAGCCGGCCAGGGTGGAACCGAATGCGCCACGGCGCGCCAGCAGGCGCTGGGTCTTGTCCGCCAGGCGCTGGCGGAAATAATCGGCGAATGCCGGGCACTCGTCGCACAAGGCGCGGAACAGCGCCGCCGGCAGCAGATGGCACAGCGCCTCCTGCTCGACCTGGAAGCGATAGCGGCTGTAACCGTTGAGCACGCTGATGCCACCGAACAGATCGCCAGGGGTGTAGTGGCCGATCCACGCCTCATCCCCCGTCTGCAGCGGATCCACCTCGGCGATCTCGCCTTTGAGGATCAGATAGACGCATTCGGGGCTGGCGCCAGCCTCCAGCAGCACCTGACCGGTGGCGTAGTAGCCGAGGTCCAAACCTTCCAGCACCCGCCGACGCTGACCCGAATCCAGCAGCGTGAAGGGGATACGGTTCAGGTCGGGTTCTAGCATGATCGCGATCTCGACGTTTCCGCCCCGGCGTACCGGGGCGGCACTCTCTTCAAGTGGCTAACGGCTTTCTTCAGTGACTGAAGGCTTTGTCAGTGGCTGAAGGCTCCGTCAGTGATCGACGGCCCCGCCGGCACCCCGCGGGACGCGGATGTCCTCGACGATATGCTGGATCGATTCCGGCGGCGGCGCGGTGAGCCTGGACACCACCAGCGCCACCACGAAGTTGAAGATCATCCCCAGCGTGCCGATGCCTTCCGGCGAGACGCCGAACCACCAGTGTTCGGGCGTGCTCATCTCCGGCGCGATGAACTTGAAGTAGACGATGTAGCTGAAGGTGAAGATCAGCCCCACCAGCATGCCGGCGATCGCCCCTTCCTTGTTCATCCGCTTGTAGAAGATCCCCATCAGGATGACCGGGAAGAAGCTCGACGCCGCCAATCCGAAGGCGAAGGCCACCACCTGGGCCACGAAGCCCGGTGGATTGATGCCGAAGTAGCCGGCAATGACGATCGCCACGGCGGCCGAGATGCGCGCCGCCAGCAATTCGCCACGCTCGGAGATGTCCGGCTTCAACTGCTTCTTGAGCAGGTCGTGGGAGATCGCCGAAGAGATCACCAGCAACAGCCCCGCTGCGGTGGAGAGCGCCGCCGCCACGCCACCGGCCGCGACCAGCGCCACCACCCAGGCCGGCAAGTTACCGATCTCGGGGTTGGCGAGCACGATGATGTCGCGGTCGATATAGACCTCGCCCGGATTGTCGGTCGGGGGGTTGCTCAGCAGCCGCTCGCCGTGGGGGCCACGCTCGCCGGTGTAGGCCGGAGTCCCGGCGAACGGATCGCCAGCGGACATCTGCACCTCACCGTCGCCATTCTTGTCGGTCCAGGCGATCAGCCCCGAGTTCTCCCAGTTATGGAACCACTCCGGCAGCGCTTCGTAGGCGGTGTCGTTGACGGTCTCGATCAGGTTGACGCGAGCGAAGGCACCGACCGCCGGCGCACTGGTGTAGAGAATGGCGATGAAGAACAGCGCCCAGCCGGCGCTGACACGGGCGTCGCGCACCCGCGGCACGGTGAAGAAGCGCACGATGACATGCGGCAGCCCGGCCGTCCCGCACATCAGCGCGGCGGTGATGAAGAAGACGTCGATGGTCGACTTGGTGCCGGAGGTGTATTCGCTAAAGCCCAGATCGGTCACCAACTGGTCCAGCCGCTCGAGCAGATAGACCCCCGAATCGTTGCCGGCGGCATCCAGCAGTGTGGCGCCGAAGCCGGTCTGCGGCAGGACATGGCCGGTCATCATGATCGACAGGAAGATGGCCGGCACGGTGAAGGCGAAGATCAGCACGCAGTATTGCGCCACCTGGGTGTAGGTGATGCCCTTCATGCCGCCGAGCACGGCGTAGAAGAACACGATCACCATGCCGATCACCACGCCGACGTCCACGTCCACCTCGAGGAAGCGGGCGAAGACGATACCGGTACCGCGCATCTGGCCGGCGACGTAGGTGAACGAAACGAAGATCACGCAGATCACCGCCACCGTGCGCGCCACGTTGGAGTAATAGCGATCGCCGATGAAGTCGGGCACCGTGAACTTGCCGAACTTGCGCAGGTAGGGCGCCAGCAGCATCGCCAGCAGCACGTAGCCGCCGGTCCAGCCCATCAGGTAGACCGAGGCATCGTAACCGGAATAGGCGATGATCCCGGCCATCGAGATGAACGATGCCGCCGACATCCAGTCGGCCGCCGTGGCGGCACCGTTGGCGACCGGAGAAACACCGCCCCCGGCGACGTAGAACTCCTTGGTCGAGCCCACTCGCGACCAGATCGCGATACCGATGTAGAGCACGAACGAGGCACCGACGAACAGGTAAGTCAGTAGTTGAACATCCATCACTCGGATCCTTTATCGTTTTTTGATTTGGGTTCGGGTGTATGCGCGTTACTGCTCTTCCACGTCGTGCCCACGGTCCAAGCGATTCATCGACCATGCATAGACCACGATCAACGCCAGAAAGACGTAGATCGAACCCTGCTGGGCGAACCAGAAGCCGAGCTTGAATCCGAAGAAGTGAATGGCATTGAGCGGCTCCACCAGGAGCACACCGAAGCCATAGGAGGCGATGAACCAGATCACCAGCAAGGTGGCGATCAGGCGCATGTTGGCCTTCCAGTAGTCCTGTCTGTTTTTCCCCGTCATGGAAATTCCCCCTCGCCCTCGTCGGCAAATGCGTTAGCGTTCGAGAAATCAAAGATTTGTTATGCATGGACTCATGGCGAGCCTATGTCAGAGGGGAACGATGCTGTCAGGCGGACTTTAGTCGAGTGCTTGAACGAAGCCCCGGCTCCACTGCAAACGCTAATGAAAAACAAAGTCTTAGAAAAACCTTCCGGACGCTAAACCTTGGTCTATCAACCCAAAGCATGAGCTTGTCGCGGCGTTTGTCGTGCCTGCCATCCCCCCCTCCGGGCCGTCGGCGAGTCTTGGTTGGCGCACGGAACGCGCCATTACCGGATCTTTCGGCCTTCGGCAGCGGCGGCGGATGGTGTCTGTGAACGCCTGTGCTGGCAAACTATGAGCGTCAGGCGTCGGTGACGCCGGGAATCAGCGGGGGAAGCATGTTCGAAGGCGGGTTGTTGATCGTCGTGGCGCTACTCTACGTCGCCACGCTGTTCGCCATTGCCTGGCGTGGCGATCGCCACGCCAGGCGCCATGGCCCGGCCAGTCGTCGGCCGATCGTCTACAGTCTGGCCCTGGCGGTCTACTGTACCTCATGGACGTTCTACGGCAGCGTCGGTCAGGCGGCGACCTCGGGCTGGTCCTTCGTCAGCATCTTCGTCGGCCCGGTGCTCACCTTCCTGCTGTTCTGGCCGGTGATCACCAAGATGATCCGGGTCGCCAAACGCCAGAACGTGACCTCGATCGCCGACTTCATCGCTTCGCGCTACGGCAAGTCGCAGTCGCTGGCGGCCTTCGCCAGCCTGATCGCGCTGATCGGCACGCTGCCTTATATCGCGCTGCAGCTGAAGGCGGTCTCCAGCGCCTTCCAGGTGATGACCAGCGACGGCAACACGATCAAGGCACCGATCGTCGACGATACCGCCTTCTACATCGCCATCGTGATGGCGGTGTTCGCGATCCTGTTCGGCACCCGCGACACCAACGCCACCGAGCACCACGAGGGCCTGATCCAGGCGATCGCCTTCGAATCGGTGGTCAAGCTGGTGGTCTTTCTGGTGCTCGGCGCCTATGTCACCTGGGGCATGTTCGACGGCTTGCAGACACTGTTCGTCCGTGCCGACGACTATCTGCAACTGCAACGGCAACTGACCGAACAGAACTTCGACACCAGCTTCTGGACCCAGACGCTGCTGGCGATGCTGGCGGTCTTCTGCCTGCCACGACAGTTCCATATCACGGTGGTGGAGAATACTCATACCGACGACGCCAGGCGCGCCCGCTGGCTGTTTCCGCTCTATCTGATAGCCATCGGGTTTTTCGTCCTGCCGCTGGCCGCCGCCGGGCTCTCGCTGTTCCCCGGCGACGATCTTTCTCCCGACAGCTATGTGCTGGCATTGCCGATCGTCGCCGACCAGCCGTGGCTGGCGATGCTCACCTTCGTCGGCGGCCTATCGGCGGCCACCGGCATGGTGATCATGGCCGCGGTGTCGAACTCGATCATGATCTCCAACGAGATAGTGTTGCCGGCGTTGTTCCGGTTGCGCTGGTTCGAAGCGCAACCCCGCGATTACGGCCGCCTGGTACTGCGTGCCCGGCGCATCACCATCGTCGTCATCCTGATCCTGGCCTATCTGTTCTATCAGCTGGTGGCCGAATACAGCTCGCTGGCCGCCACAGGCATGCTGTCGCTGTCCGCCGCCGCCCAGTTCGCGCCGGCGCTGCTCGGCGGCCTGTACTGGAAACGCGGTAACCGTCTCGGCGTGGTCACCGGCCTCAACGTCGGTTTCGCGATCTGGGCCTACACCCTGCTGCTGCCGGCACTGATCCGCGCCGGACTGTTGCCGGAAGCGTGGCTGGCGGGCGGCCCGCTGGGCATCGAGTGGCTGTCGCCGCTGCAGCTCTTCGGCCTCAACGTCACCGACAGCTTCGCCCACGGCGTGATGCTGTCGCTGGCCTTCAATCTGTTCTTCTACATCTTCATTTCGCAACTGACACCACAGCGGGTGGTCGAGCGCATCCAGGCCTCGCTGTTCGTCGACAGCATCGAAACCCGCCAGACCACGGTCAACCGCCCCTGGACCGGCGCCACCACCGTCGGCGACCTGAAGGTGCTGTGCGAACGCTTCCTGGGCAAGTCGCAGGTCGAACGCGCCTTCGACGACTACGCCCGACGCAACGCCAAGCCGCTGGAGAACAACGCCCGCGCCTCGATCGACGTGATCCAGTTCACCGAGCGGCTACTCGCTTCGGTACTCGGGGCTTCGTCGGCACGCATCGTGGTCAACTCGGCGCTGCAGGGCCGCGGCATCGGTATTTCAGACGTCATCTCGATCGTCGACGAAGCCTCGCAGGTCCTGGAGTTCAACCGCGCCCTGCTGCAGGCCACCATCGAGAACATCAACCAGGGCATCGGCGTGGTCGACCAGAACCTCAACCTGGTGGTGTGGAACCAGCGCTATCTGGAGATCTTCCGCTTCCCCGACAATCTGATTCGCGTCGGCACGCCGATGGAAAAAGTGTTCCGCTACAACGCCCACAACGGCGAGTACGGTCCCGGCGATCCCGAAGAACACGTCGAGCAACTGATCGACAACATCCGCAGCGGCCAACCCCACCGCTACGAGCGATACCGTCCCGACGGCACCGTCCTGGAGGTACTCGGCAACCCGATGCCCGGCGGCGGCTTTGTCTACACCTACCAGGACATCACCCAGCAGAAGCGCACCGAAGAGGCGCTGATCCGCTCCGAGAGCAATATCCGCATCTATACCGACAACGTGCCGGCACTGATCGCCTATTTCGACAAGGATTGCCGCTATCTCTTCACCAACCGCGCCTATGAATCGGTGATGGGGATTGACCGCAACGCGGTGATCGGCGAGCGGGTCGAAAATGTCATGCCGCCACAGGCGGCGCGTCAGCGCGGCCCCTGGATGCGCCGCGCGCTGGACGGGGAACGTGTCACTTTCGAAATCTCGCTGGACGACGGCGACGGCGGCATCCGCTACATGCTGGTGACCTATACGCCACACTTCGGCGAGGGCGGACGCATTCTCGGTTTCTTCGCGCTCTACCAGGACATCACCGAGCGCCGCCTGGCCGAGATCGCCCTGCGCGAAACCAACGAGAATCTCGAGGAGCGCGTGCGCGAGCGCACCCAGGCGCTATCCAAGGCCAATGCCGCACTGCGCCAGGAAAACCGCGTGCGTGCCGAGGCCGAACAGGCGCTGCGCCAGGCCAAGCAGACCGCCGAGGACGCCAACGCCTCCAAGACCCGCTTCCTCGCTGCCGCCAGTCACGACCTGCTGCAGCCGCTCAACGCCGCGCGCCTGTTCACCTCGGCGCTGGGCCAGCAGGTGGCGGATAGCGACCACAAGCGCACCATCGGGCATATCGACAACTCGCTGCAGGCCGCCGAGGAGCTGCTCGGCACCCTGCTCGACATTTCCAAGCTCGATGCCGGCGCCCTCACCCCTCGCCGCAGCCAGTTTCCGCTGGCCGATATCCTGCGTCCGCTGCGCGCCGAATTCGAGGTCATGGCCGATGATCGCGGCCTCGATCTCGACATGGTCGCGACCAGCCTGTGGGTCGACAGCGACGCCCAGATGCTGCGCCGGATCATCCAGAATTTCCTCTCCAACGCTCTGCGCTACACCCAGCAAGGCCGCGTATTGCTGGGCTGCCGGCGCCAGGGTGAACGGGTAGTGATCGAGGTATGGGACACCGGTCCCGGCATTCCGGAATCCAAGCTGAGCGAGATCTTCCAGGAGTTCCGGCGTCTCGATCAGGCCTCGCGCCACAAGGAGAGCGAGCGCGGACTTGGGCTGGGGCTGTCGATCGCCGAGCGCATGAGCCGGGTGCTCGATCACCCGATCCGGGTCCGCTCCAAGGTCGATGTCGGTACCGTGTTCTCGGTCTCCGTACCGCTGGTGGCCGACCGTCGTGGCGCGGCCAAACCGGAAGAGGTGGCACCGCGGCGCAGCGGCAACAAGCTCATCGGCACGCGGATCCTGTGCATCGACAACGAACGCCTGATTCTGGAAGGGATGAAGGCGATGCTGGAAGGGTGGGAGTGCGAGGTGTTCACCGCCACTTCGATCGGCGGCGCCAAGTCGGCGATCCGCAACATGGGCGGCGACCCCGACGCCATCCTGGCCGATTACCATCTCGACAACGAAGTCACCGGCATGATGGCCCTCGAGGCATTGGAAGAGCTCTGCGAGCAGGCGGTACCGGGTATCGTCATTACCGCCGACCGCACCGAGGAAGTCGCCGAGGAGGTCAAACGCAGCGGCTATCACTTGCTGCTCAAGCCGGTGCGGCCGGCAGCGCTGCGTGCCCTGCTGACACGCACGCTGCAGGCGAGTCGCGCGGCGAGGATTTCGGGGGATTAGGAATAGAGCAGGAAGAGGGAAGAGGGGAGAGAAATTGTCTTATCCCTTCAAGGTGCGAAGCACCGTTCTTCCCTCTTCTAGCCGCGCAGCGGCGCTTACCTCTTCTAACTCCCGGGCGAAGCCCGGATTACTCGTCGAGGAACGAGCGCAGCGGCTCGGAACGCGAGGGATGACGCAGCTTGCGCAACGCCTTGGCTTCGATCTGGCGGATACGCTCGCGGGTGACGTCGAACTGCTTGCCGACCTCTTCCAGCGTGTGGTCGGTGTTCATGTCGATACCGAAGCGCATGCGCAGCACCTTGGCCTCGCGCGCGGTCAGGCCGCCGAGCACGTTGCGGGTCGCCTCGATCAGGCCTTCGCCGGTGGCGGAGTCGATCGGCAGCACCATGGTGCTGTCCTCGATGAAGTCGCCCAGATGCGAGTCCTCGTCGTCGCCGATCGGCGTCTCCATGGAGATCGGCTCCTTGGCGATCTTGAGCACCTTGCGCACCTTGTCTTCCGGCATCTCGAGGCGCTCGCCCAGTTCTTCCGGGGTCGGCTCGCGGCCCATCTCCTGCAGCATCTGGCGGGAGACACGGTTGAGCTTGTTGATCGTCTCGATCATGTGCACCGGGATGCGGATGGTGCGCGCCTGGTCGGCGATGGAACGCGTGATCGCCTGACGAATCCACCAGGTGGCGTAGGTCGAGAACTTGTAACCGCGACGGTATTCGAACTTGTCCACCGCCTTCATCAGACCGATATTGCCCTCCTGGATCAGATCCAGGAACTGCAGGCCACGGTTGGTGTACTTCTTGGCGATCGAGATCACCAGACGCAGGTTGGCCTCGACCATTTCCTTCTTGGCACGCCGTGCCTTGGCCTCGCCGATGGAGAGACGACGATTGACCTCCTTGAGCTGGCCGACGTCGAGCTGGACCATCTCCTCCTCGAAGCCGATCTTGCGCTGCGCACGCTGAACGTCGGCGCGGAACGGCTCGAGGCGCTCGGCGTACTTGTCGTGCTTGGCGATGAAGTCGTCGAACCAGGTAGCGGACGCCTCGTTGCCGAGGAAGGAACCGATGAAGGTCTTGCGCGGTACGCGGCCCTGCTTGACGAACACCTGCATGATCGCCTTTTCCTGCTCGCGCACCTGCTCGACGCTGACCCGAACCTGACCGACCAGACGTTCGAAATGCTTGGGCGCCAGCTTGATCGGCGAGAACAGCTCGGCCAGGCGCGCCTGCTCGGCATTGGCTTCGCTGGAACCGAAACCATGCTTGGCGATCGCCGCCTTGGCGCGCTCGTTCTGCTCGCGGATCTGCTCGAAGCGCACCCGTGCCTCTTCGGGATCGGGGCCGCCTTCACTGGAGTTGTCGTCGCTGTCTTCGTCTTCGTCTTCGTCGTCGCTGGCGTCGTCATCGCCGGCAATGTCGGACTCGAGTTCTTCGGGCAGTTCGACCTCGGCAACGCCGGGAATGCCTTCGTCGGGATCGATGAAACCGGAGAACAGGTCCGACAGCCGACCGGGCGCCTCTTCGTCCTGGGTCTGGTCGTAGACCTCGAGGATGGAATCGACCGCGCCGGGAAGATAGGCCAGTGACGACATCACTTCGCGCAGGCCTTCCTCGATACGCTTGGCGATTTCGATCTCGCCTTCGCGGGTCAGCAGCTCGACCGTGCCCATTTCGCGCATGTACATGCGCACCGGGTCGGTGGTTCGACCGACATCGCTCTCCACCGCCGCCAATGCTGCGACAGCCTCTTCCGCCGCGGACTCGTCGGTGGAATTGTCCGACATCATCAGGGTGTCTTCGTCGGGCGCTTCCTCGACGACGTTGATCCCCATGTCGTTGATCATGGAGATGATGTCTTCCACCTGATCGGGATCGGCGATATCTTCCGGGAGGTGATCGTTGACCTCGGCATAGGTCAGGAAGCCCTGCTCCTTGCCGCGTGCGATCAGCTCCTTCAAACGTGACTGCTGTGTATTTCCAGCCATAGAAACCCTACTCGACGAAGAAGAATGAAGCACCTGGGGTGACAGCGCGACGCCCCAAAAGCCCGCTAGTATAGCGCGTACCGCCATTTTGCTGCCAACTTCTATTTGCCTTGCCTGCCAGGTGTGCTAGTGTGTTTGGTTACCCTATTTGGTGGCGATTGCCGCCATTTCAACCTTTTCGACACTCCTGTCGCTGCCCTTCACGCTTCCCTGTCGCTTGCCTTTCCGGCATGTCCGCCCGATTCAAGGCTTTGTTCGCGTTCGTCCCGTTTCAGGAGCCCGCGGTCAGCTTGCCGATCAATTCTCGCAGCCGCTGCTTCTCCTCGGCGCTCAGCGCGCCCGGTTGGCGGCTTTTTGCCAATAATTGCCGGTACTCTTCGGCCGGTGTCAGCCGCTCGCTCTCGCGTTGTAGATGGCGCACCCAGCTCTCCAGCTCGCTGGCCCGCACTTCCCGCGGGATCGCCAGTTCACGTCGAGCCAGCTGGTCGAGGCGTTCGCCATCGGCACTGCCGTGGAAATGCGCCAATAGCACCTGCGGGCTGCGATAACGCCCGGCGCGCAGTAGTTGCACCACGTCGCGGCAAAGGCGACCGTCGGGCACCTCTGGCGGGCACCAGTCGAGCGTCTCCGGCAGGGTTTCCGCCAATCCCGGCTCGTGCAGCAACAGATGCAAGATTCGCGCCGGGAGACTCAACGCAAGCGTAGCAGTTCCCGCGCGAGATGCCGCAAATCCCCGCTGCGGCCGATTGATGTCTCTATCGGCAGCGGCAGCCATCGCTGAACCGGCCTCGGCGTCACTCTCTGCCGACACCATCAACGCCTCATAGCCGCCGTCATCGACGCTCGGCGCAGGCTTGGCATGCGTCGACAGCCAGTCGGCAAAGTGCGACTGTTCAATGCCGCTGCGCACCGAAAGTTCTTTCAGCAGCAGCGATTTGAGCACCCCCTCGGGGAGACGCTTGAGCGCATCCAGGACCGCGGTGACGAAGCGCTCGCGACCTTCGACCTGCTTGAGATCGCGCCCTTCCGCCGCCTGTTCGAACAGGAATTCGGACAGCGGGCTCGCGCAGGTGACGCGGTCTTCGAACGCCTCGCGCCCTTCCCGGCGCACCAGCGTATCCGGATCCTCGCCTTCCGGCAGGAACAGGAAGCGCACCTGACGTCCGTCGATCATCGCTGGCAGTGCTGTCTGCAACGAGCGACGCGCCGCCTGTCGACCGGCGTTGTCGCCATCGAAACAGAACACCACTTCATCGACCAGGCGAAACAGTCGCTGCAGATGATCCGAGGTCAGCGCCGTACCCAGGGTGGCGCAGGCGTTGCGAATGCCGAACTGGGCCAGCGCCACCACGTCCATATAGCCTTCGACCACCAACAGCCGCGACAACTGCCGGTTGGCCTGGCGCGCCTCGAACAGGCCGTAGAGCTCGCGCCCCTTGTGAAAGACCGGCGTTTCCGGCGAGTTGAGATACTTGGGCTTGGCATCGCCCAGCACACGCCCACCGAAAGCGATGGTGCGCCCCTTCCAGTCGCGAATCGGGAACATCACGCGGTCGCGGAAACGGTCGTAGGTCCGTCCGCTCTCCTCACGATGCACCAACAGGCCGTATTCGACCTGAACCGCCTCGCTGATACCTTGTTGGAGCAGGTAGCGCTTGAGCGCCTCCCACTCGTCCTCGGCGTAGCCGATGCCGAAGTCGCGAATCACCTCCGGCGTCAGGCCGCGACGCTCGAGGTACTCCCGCGCCTGACGTCCACCGCCCAGCGCCAGGCGTTCACGGAAGAAGCGCGAGGCCAATTCCAGCAGGTTGACGCCTTCCTCGCGTTTCTGCCGACGCTGATGCGCCCCGGGATCGTCGCCGCCTTCCCGCTCCACCTGCATGCCCGCGCGGGAGGCCAGTTGCTCCACCGCCTCGGGAAAGCGCAGGTTGTCGTACTCCATCAGGAAGCGCAGTGCATTGCCGTGAGCGCCGCAACCGAAACAGTGATAGAACTGCTTGTCGTGACTCACCGTGAACGACGGCGAATTTTCCTGGTGGAACGGACACAGGCCACTGTGGTTGCGCCCGCTCTTCTTGAGCTGGACCCGTTCGGAGACGACATCGACGATGTCGGTACGTGCCAGCAGGTCATCGATGAAACGCTGTGAAATCTGTCCGGCCATGTCGTCAAGACGCTCTCGAGAGTCCGATCGTCAGCGACACGGCGGCCACTGCGATCCTTGTCATGAGGATAGGACAGTTAGGGGCTGTTGACGTTTCAGCGCGGCCGTGCGTGAAACGTCAACAGCCCCTGGACGATGGCGAGAGACAAAAACAAACGGCCACCGAAGTGGCGGCCGTTTGACTATCCCTCTGGAGCGGCCAAGGCCACCCTCAGTACGGATCAATACAAGCGTTCGAAACGCTTACGCTCACGCTGCAGTTTCTTGGCGTGACGCTTCACCGCGGCCGCAGCTTTACGCTTGCGAACGGCAGTGGGCTTTTCGTAAGTTTCGCGACGACGCACTTCGGACAGAATTCCGGCTTTTTCGCAGGAACGCTTGAAGCGACGCAGCGCGACGTCGAACGGCTCGTTATCACGTACTTTAACAGCGGGCATGAAGCACTCACCTACCTTGGGAATCGAGTTCGGTTTGAACGCACGCCCAGACGATGACCCGAGGGAATTCGGACGGCGCTACGAAAGGCCAGAGCCGTTTCGCGTCGCAATCCCGGATCTTCGGAGCGCACGACCCAGTCCTACAGAGCAGCGTATTCTAGACTTCGCTCCCAACCAATGCAAACGACTTTTCGAGGGCGTAGAATGGCGCCCTTTTCCGCCTTCTCCGCCTTCACCATACCGACGGATTGACAGACCATGCGCGTGCTGGGCATCGAAACCTCCTGCGACGAAACCGGCGTCGCCCTATACGACACCGACCGCGGGCTGCTGGCCGATGCGCTCTACAGCCAGATAGCGTTGCATGCCGAGTTCGGCGGCGTGGTGCCGGAACTCGCCTCCCGCGATCATACCCGCAAATTGCTGCCGCTGATCGATCAGGTACTCGCCGACGCCAGCCTCGACAAGCGCCAGCTCGACGCCATCGCCTACACCGCCGGACCCGGTCTGGTCGGCGCGCTGATGGTCGGCGCCTGCACCGCCCATGGCATGGCGCGGGCACTCGACATCCCGGTGCTCGGCGTGCATCACATGGAAGGCCATCTGCTGGCGCCGATGCTCGAGACGGAAGCGCCGGCCTTCCCGTTCGTCGCGCTGCTGGTCTCCGGCGGCCATACCCAGTTGGTCGACGTGCGCGGCCTGGGCGACTACCGCTTGCTGGGCGAGTCGGTCGACGACGCCGCCGGCGAGGCCTTCGACAAGGTCGCCAAGATGCTCGGGCTGCCCTACCCCGGCGGCCCCCAGGTCGCCGCCCTGGCGGAAAAGGGCAATACGGAGCGCTTTCGTTTCCCCCGCCCGATGACCGCCCGCCCGGGGCTCGATTTCAGTTTCTCGGGCCTGAAGACGCACACGCTGACCGCACTACGCGCGCTCGAGGCCGACGGAGCGCTCGACGACCCAGCCCTGGAAGAACAGGCTCGTGCCGACATCGCCCGCGCCTTCGAGGACGCCGTCGTCGACACGCTGGTGATCAAGTGCCGTCGGGCGCTCAAGGCGAGCGGCCGGACGAGACTGGTCGTCGCCGGCGGAGTCAGCGCCAACCGACGGCTGCGCGAGACGCTGGACGCCGCGCTGGCCAGACAGGGCGCCCGAGCCTTTTATCCGCGCGGCCGTTTCTGCACCGACAACGGCGCGATGATCGCCTACGCCGGCGCCCAACGCCTGCTCGCCGGTCAGCGTAGCGAGACCATGCAGCCGCGCCCGCGCTGGCCACTGGCCGAGCTCACTCCTCCGGCCGCTTGAGCGCCCGCCTGTTGCGTAGCGCGTCCTCTTCGTCGAGCGGCGCGTGCGATCCATGACGTCGCTCGCGCCAAAGGCGGATGTTCCAGGCATGCCGCGCCAGTACCAGCAGCGAGAACACGCAGATCACGCCGGTCATCGCCGGCGTCAGCCAGTAGCTCAGCAGCGGCGCCACTAGCGCCGCCGACAACGACGCAACGGCAGCCGTACGTACCCGCCAGGCCAGCACGAACCAGCAAGCCGCACAGATCAGCGCCACCGGTGTCGCCAGCATCAACAACACACCGAAAGCGCTGGCCACCGCTTTTCCTCCGCGGCCGCGATGCCATAGCGGACAGCTATGCCCGAGCATCACGCTCAACCCCACCAGTCCCTGCGCCCACACCGACAGCGACGCCGCTCCCGCCAGCCACAGTACCGGCATGCCCTTGACCGTATCGATGACCAGCGTCACCAGCGCCGGACGCCAACCATGGGCACGCAGCACGTTGGAGAAGCCGGGGTTGCCCGAACCCGCCCAGCGCGGATCGCGTAGTCCCCAGACACGGCATACCCAGATCGCCCCGAGCAGCGAACCGCTGAGATAACCGGCGCCAACCAGCAGGCCGGTCGTGAGAGTCGGTGGCAACACGCATCTTCTCCTGAAGCGAGGCGATCGACGACGTTCGGGAAAACCGCGCCGCGAGCCCTGATTCTGCCACTCTCATGACGTACAATCGACGCCCAAGGAAATGCTGAATAAATCGGCGAGCAGGATGAAGCGCAAGGCGCACGCAGCGCAAAAACCGGAGTCTATGGGATATAGGTGAGGATTTTGACCGGGCTGACGCTCCAGCAGCGCGCAACGCAGCGATTCGCCTGCGCAGACATTTATACAACGTTTCCCCAATGGGCCGTTGCCCCATCGTTTCATCCGGACGAGGAACTCGCGTGGACCAGGTATTGATCGAAGGCTTGACGCTGGAAACGGTGATTGGCGTCTACGACTGGGAACGCAACGTGCGTCAGCGCCTCGAGCTGGATCTCGAACTGGTGACCGACATCCGCCCGGCGGCGCAGCACGATGATCTCACCCGGACCCTCGACTACGCCGCCATCTGTCAGCGTCTTGCCGATTACGCCGACGCCAACGCTCACGGCCTGGTCGAAACCTTCGCCGAGCGCGTCGCGGCGCTACTGATCGACGAGTTCGGCGTGCGCCGGCTGCGCCTCACCGTACGCAAGCCCGGCGCCGTGGCCGCCGCCCGCGCCGTAGGGGTGCGGATCGAGCGCGAGGCCGGCTGATGGCCCTGGCGGTTCTCGGACTCGGCAGCAACATCGAGCGCGAGCGCCATCTGAGCCGGGCGCTCGACGCCCTGGCGACGCTGGCCGCTCCCGCGACGCTCCAGCCTTCGCGGGTGTTCGAAAGCCCGCCCGTCGGCTTCGAGGACGAGCGCCGTTTCTTCAACCTGGTCGTCGCCCTGGAAACCGAACTCGCTCCCACCGTGCTCAATGCGCGCTGCAAGGCGATCGAGCACGCCAACGGGCGCCCCAGCGGGCCGTCCAGATTCGTCGCACGCACCTTGGATATCGACCTGCTGCTGTGGGGCGACAGCGTCGGCAAACAAGGCGGCGTAGTCCTGCCGCGCAGCGATATCGAACGCTACGCCTTCGTCCTGCACCCGCTGGCCGAACTGCTGCCGAACCACCGCCATCCGGCTCTCGGCGTGTCGTTCGCCGAACTATGGGCCGCGTTCGATGACAGCACACAGCCTCACTGGGCGGTCGATTTCATCTGGAACGGCACGGCGATCTCGCGTGCCGACCCCGACTGACCATGGCGATGGCATCGGCAAACCGTCACAATCTCCATAATCTTTGCCCATTGCCTGAACCGTCGCTACATCGGCCTGCGACACACTCGGGAGATCGATCCGGTCCGTGAAAAAAACCGACCCCATGTTTCTATCGCTTAGTAGCCGACGCGACTGGCCCCGGCTGTCGCGCCTCAGTTTCAAGCTGTTCGCCATCATCCTGCTGACCAATGTTCTGATCAGCGGACTGGTTTTCGTATTCGTCTCGCGCAGCCTCGATCAGGGCTTCGTCAACTATCTCGAACGCAGCCAGACGACCCGCGCCGAGACGCTGGCCAACGCCCTCGGCGAGCAGTGGGCAAGCCGCGGCAGCTGGCAATGGCTGCGCGACAATCCGCGCGCCTGGCAGAGTCTGGTACGCAGTCAGCTGTGGCCGAGCGAGCGTCGCCCGCCCAGCGGGATCGACCGCGAACTCAGCGACGCCCGCGGCTATGTCCTGCTCGATGAATTGAGCAATCCCGTCATCGGCGAGCCGTTGCTCAACCCGCCGCCACGGGATCCCGACATGCCACCACCGCCTGAACCGCATTTCGTGCCCATCCGTAGTGGCGACAGACTGGTTGGACAGCTTGGCTACCTGCCACCGGAGCGGCTGATGGCGCGCATGGACCAGATCTTCCTCGAGCGCCAGCAGCGCAGCCTGATGATCATCGTCGGCTCACTGTTCCTGGCCTCGCTGCTGCTGGCCGGCGGCCTGGCCTGGTGGCTCGGTCGCCGCGCCCGCTACATGACCCTGGCGACACGACGACTGACGCTCGGCGACTACAGCGTGCGCCTCTCGGAGCGAGGCCGCGATGAACTCTCGCGACTGTCGGCCGACTTCAATCAGCTCGCCGAAACCCTCGAGGCCAACCGCCGTGCGCGTCAGCACTGGGTTGCCGACATCGCCCATGAGTTGCGCACGCCGCTGGCGGTGTTGCGTGGCGAAATCGAAGCGATGCAGGACGGCGTGCGGGCGTTGACGCCGGACAACCTCGGCTCGCTGCAGCAGGAAGTCGACCAGCTCGGCCATCTGGTCGAGGATCTGCGACTGCTGGCCCAGAGCGATGCCGGCGCCCTCGACATGCACCTGGTCCCGCTGGATCTCGAAGAGTCCCTGGTGCAACGCCTGGAGGACAGCCGCCTGCGGCTGGAGAGCCACGGCCTCGAACTCTCGCTGGAGACGCAGTCGGCGCTGGTGCGCGCCGACAGCCAGCGCCTGCGCCAATTGTGGGACAACCTGCTCTCCAATACCCTCGCCTATACCGACAGCCCCGGCAAGCTGAGAGTCACCCTGAGGCGTCGCCGACAACAGGCGGAGGTGATCTGGGAAGACACCGCTCCCGGCGTGCCGGAGGCCGAACTTCCCCGCCTGACCGAGCGTCTTTACCGGATCGAGGCCTCGCGCAACCGCCGCAGTGGCGGCAGTGGCCTGGGACTGTCGATCGCCAGCGCCCTGATCGAAGCCCAGGGCGGCACCCTGGTGCCCTCCACCTCGCCACTCGGCGGGCTACGCTGGACTCTCTCCTTTCCGCTGGAAATGGCGACCACGCCATCTGTCATGGAGCTGGCTAGATGAACGACACCATCCTGATCGTCGAAGACGAACCCAAGATCGCGCGCCTGATCGCCGACTATCTGTCGAAGAGCGGCTACGCCTCCGACCACATCGATCACGGCAATACCGTCATGGAGTGGCTCGAAGAGCAGACTCCGCTGCTGATCCTGCTCGACCTGATGCTACCCGGCACCGACGGTCTGACCCTGTGCCGTCAGATTCGCGAGCGCTACCCGTCGCTGCCGGTGATCATGCTGACCGCCCGGGTCGAGGAAGTGGACCGCCTGCTGGGACTGGAACTGGGTGCCGACGACTACATCTGCAAGCCCTTCAGCCCGCGCGAGGTCGTGGCACGGGTCAAGGCGGTACTGCGACGCACCCACGGCAGCGTCCTCGGCGAGTCCCCGGCGGAAGGCGATCGCCTGGTACTCGACGAGGACGGCTGGCGCGCGCTGGCGGGCGGCCAGGACCTGGGCCTCACGGCGGTCGAGTTCCAACTGCTCAAGGTGATGATGCAGAGCCCCGGGCGCATCTTCTCGCGGGACCAGCTGATGGATCACATGTATCGCGACCACCGCATCGTGTCGGAACGCACCGTCGACAGCCACGTCAAGAAGCTCAGACGCAAGATCGCCGACATCTGGCCGGAACGGGACATCATCCGCTCCGTCTACGGTGTGGGGTACAAGTACCAGCCGGAGGAGTAGGCGACACCGAGCCTAGGCATGGCGCAGATAGACTTCGGCATCCGCCGCCGAAAAGAACATCAGCGTCACCTCGAGGCCGGGAAGCGCGGGCAGCAGCTCGCGCATCACATCGGAGACGATACCAGCGGCGGCATCGGCCGGATAACCGTAGATGCCGGTGGAAATGGCGGGAAACGCCAGGCGGGAAAAATGCCGCTCCGCGGCCACGCGAAGCGAGTTGCGATAGCAGTTGGCGAGCAGTTCGGAGCGGTCCTCGGACTTGGCGTAGACAGGGCCGACCGTATGGATCACATAGGCTGCCGGCAACCGAAACCCCGGCGTGATCGCGACTTCGCCCACCGGCAACCCATCCGGCCATTCACGCGCGCGTAGCTCGCGGCACGCCTCGAGCAGTTCGGGACCGGCCGCCCGGTGGATCGCGCCATCCACGCCGCCACCGCCCAGCAGGCTCTTGTTGGCGGCGTTGACGATGGCGTCGCCGTCGAAGCGGGTGATATCGCCCTCGGCGACGATCAGACGCTCGTTCTGCCAGTGGATCTTCATGCTCCCTCCAGCGTTGTTCGGGATTGTCTTTCCAGCATAGATCGTCCCGGGCGCCAAACACGAGCCGGCGGAAGTGGCGGGAGCCTCGCCCGGTCACGCCGGCGTCAGGAAGCCCTGCCCTCCGCCGGGGCGGTCGCGTCGGCGCCGGAAGCCGCCGGCAGCGCCATCTCGCCGCGCTTGAGCAGCGCATAACCGACCCCGGTGACCAGCGAACCCGCCGCGATAGCCAGCAGATAGAGCAGTGCCTGATTGACCGCGTTGGGAATCAGCAGCACGAACAGGCCGCCATGCGGCGCCATCAACTTGATGCCGAACCACATCGACAACGCGCCGGTCACCGCGCCGCCGATCATCGACGCCGGAATCACCCGCAGCGGATCCTTGGCGGCGAACGGAATCGCTCCCTCGGTGATGAAGCACAGCCCCAGCACGAACGACGCCTTGCCCGCCTCGCGCTCGGCCTGGGCGAACCGGCTGCGTCTCAGCAACGTGGCCAATCCCATCCCGATGGGTGGCACCATGCCCGCGGCCATGATCGCCGCCATCGGCATGTAGGTCTCGCTCGACAACAGTCCCACGCCGAAGGTATAGGCCGCCTTGTTGACCGGCCCGCCGAGATCGAAGCACATCATCGCGCCGAGCAGCACCCCGAGCAGCACGGCATTGGTGGAACCCATGTTGTTGAGAAATCCGGTCAACGTCGAGAGCAGTGCCGCCACCGGCGTGCCGACCACGTAGATCATCACCAGACCGGTGAACAGGCTGGCCAGCAGCGGAATGATCAGGATCGGCTTGAGCGACTCGACGCTGGCCGGCAGCTTGACGTAGCGCGTCACCGCCTTGGCCGAGTAACCGGCCAGGAAGCCGGCGAGAATGCCACCGATGAATCCCGCTCCCAGCGTCGAGGCCAGCATGCCGCCGATCATGCCCGGCGCGATCCCCGGACGGTCGGCGATCGAGTAGGCGATATAACCGGCCAGCACCGGCACCATCAACGCGAAGGCGGTGCCGCCGCCGATCTGCATCAGCGCCGCCGCCAGCGTGCCTTCCTGTTCGTAGGCCTTGATCCCGAACACGAACGAGAGCGCGATGCACAGCCCACCCGCCACCACCATCGGCAGCATGAACGAGACCCCGGTCAGCAGGTGCTTGTAGAGCCCGCGCTCCTTGGCGCTCTTGTGCTCGCTGCCGGCACCTTTTTCGCTGCCGGCCGACTCCACTTGTGCCTCATCGAGTGCCCTCTGAATCGTCTGCCGGGGCTGCTTTAGCGCGGTTCCGGTGGACGTACGATAAACCGGCTTGCCGGCGAAGCGGGCATCGTCGATCTCGATATCGCAGGCCAGCAGCACCACATCCGCCGCGGCGATGTCGGCCTCGCCGATCGGGTTCTGCGCGCCCACCGAGCCCTGAGTCTCGACATGGATCGCGTGCCCCATGTCGCGGCCGGCCTGCTCCAGCGCTTCGGCGGCCATGAAGGTGTGAGCGACACCGGTCGGGCAAGCGGTAACCGCCACGATGCGCTTGCCCATGTTCGCCCCGGCAGCCGGCCCGACGCCGCCCTTCGCCATCTCTTCGGTCGGTTCGCTGCCGGCATCGAAGGCGTCCGCCTCGCGAGCGGCGCGCTCGAGGAAGGCGTCCGGGTCCGGCAATGCCTGATGGATCGGCGCGCGGTAGAGCCGCTTGCCAGCGAAGCGCGCCGCCTGCGGTACCCGCTCGGCGGCGACCACGATCAGCTCGGCGGCGTCGAGCGCCTCTTTCGATACCGGCGTAACCGCTTCGAGTTCGCCGTGCATCTCCACCGCGACCGACCAGCCGCGCCGCCTGGCGGCCTGCTCGAGCCGGCGCGCGGCCAGAAAGGTCGTCGCCATGCCGCTGGGGCAGGCGGTGATCAGAATGACGTTCATGCGTTTCCCCCGACGTGCGCCTCGCCACAGCGGTCGACACGCGTCTGTTGCAGTAATTCATGGAAATCGCCGGCATGCGCCTCGCCGACGCCGATATGGCGGACCGCCTCGGCCGCCAACGCGGTGGCATAGCGCAGCGCCGACGCCGCTGGCTGGTTCCCGATCACGCCATGCAGCATCGCCGCCAGCAGGGTATCGCCGGCACCCACGGTGCTGACCACCTTGACCTTCGGCGGCGTGGCCAGCCATTCGCCGCGCCGACTGACCCACAGCACACCGCCGGCCCCCAGCGACAGCAGCGCCTCGCCGACGCCGATGGCGTGCAGGCGACGCGCGGCGCAGAGTTGGGCATCGAGATCGTCGAGCCTGTTGCCGGCCCACTCGGCCAGTTCCTGCTCGTTGGGCTTGACCGCATCGGGCGGAACTTCCAGTGCCGCCGCCAGTGCCGGGCCGCTGGTGTCGACCCAGACCGGCATGCCGCTGGCCTTGAGCGCCTGAATCAGCGCCGCCAGCGCCTCCGGCGTCACGCCCGGCGGCAGGCTGCCGCTCACCACGACCGCTGCCGGCGATGTCGCCTTGCAACGCGCGGCGAGATCGGCGGTCAATTCGGCCAACGCCGATTCAGAGACCTCGATGCCCGGGCCGTTGATGTCGGTCACGCGCCCATCGTCCTCGGCCAGTTTGGCGTTGATCCGCGTCTCGCCGGGCAGGCGCAGACTGGCATCCTCGATGCCGAGGCGCCGGCAGGCGTGAACGAATGCCGCGTCGTTGTCCGCGCCCAGAAAGCCGCAAAGCGTCACCCGGTGCCCCAGCGCAGCGAGTACCCGAGCGACGTTGAGCCCCTTGCCGGCGGCCTCCAGATGGGTGGCGCGGGTGCGGTTGACGGTGCCCGGTTCGAGCCGCGGCAACCGGATCGACAGATCCAGCGCCGGATTGAGCGTCACCACCAGCACGTGCGCCATCACAATGCCTCCAGCGCATCGCGCACCGCCTGGCTGGTGGCCTGGGCGAGCGCCGTCTCGGCATGCCGCCGCGCCGTCTCCCGGGTGATCCCGCGCAGGCGCGCCTTGACCATCGGCACCTGGCGCACCGAGACCGAGAGCTCGTCGACACCCAGCCCGACCAGCACCGGAATCGCCGCGACATCGGAGCCGAGCTCGCCGCAGACGCCGACCCACTTGCCCTCGGCGTGGGCGGCGTCGACAGTCATCCGGATCAGCCGCAGCACCGCCGGATGCAGGCCGTCGGCCTGGGAAGAGAGTTCGGGATGGCCACGGTCGATCGCCAGGGTGTACTGGGTCAGGTCGTTGGTGCCGATGGAGAAGAAGTCGACCTCGGCGGCCAGGCTCGGCGCCAGCAACGCCGCCGAGGGCACTTCGATCATCACGCCGACCTGCACGTCTGGCGCGGCGATCTCGGCTTGCAGCCGGTCGACGATCGCCTTGGCCTGACGGTATTCGTCGATATCCTTGACCATCGGGAACATGATCCGCAGCGGACGCTCGCCGGCGGCGGTCAGCAGCGCCCGCAGCTGGGTCTCCAGCACCTCGGGCCGGGTCAGCGCCAGGCGGATGCCGCGCAGGCCCAGAAACGGGTTGTCCTCCGCCGCCACCGGCCAGTAGGGCAACGGCTTGTCGCCGCCGACGTCTAGCGTGCGTGCCACCAGCGGACGGCCACCCAAGGCATCGAAGGCGCGCCGGTATTCGCCGATCTGGGTCTCCAGGTCCGGCGCCTCCGGGTGGGCCATGAACAGGAATTCGGTACGCAGCAGGCCGACGCCTTCGGCGCCATGTTCCACCGCGTCCTCGGCGTGGGCGGTGTTGCCGAGATTGGCGGCGACCTCGATGCGCTTGCCGTCCGCCGTGCGCCCTTCCTCGAAACGCCGGCCATGGGCCTCGCGGCGCAGTCGTTCGAGCTCCTTGAGCCGCAGTTCGGCGCGGTCGCGGCGCTCGCGGGATGGCCGCACGATCACCCGGCCGAGATCGCCGTCGAGGATCAACTCGTCGCCGTCGGCCAGCGTCAGCACCCGCTCTCCGGCACCGACCACCGCCGGGATGCCCAGCGCCCGGGCCAGGATCGCGCTGTGCGAGGTGGCGCCACCGCGCGCGGTCAGCAGGCCGCGCACCTGGGCGGTGTCGAGGCGCGCGACGTCGGAAGGACCGATGTCGTCGGTGACCAGCACGTAGGGATGCGGCGGCGGTGTCGGCAGCTCGACGCCACACAGCACGCCAAGCACGCGACGCCCCACATCGCGCAGATCGGCGGCGCGCTCCGCCAGCAGACGATCCGCCAGCACTTCCTGGGCCCGGGCGGCGGTGTCGATCGCCTGCCACCACGCCGCCTCGGCACTCAGCCCGTCGCGCATGCCCTCGAAGGCGGCCTCGTGCAGTTCGGGGTCGTCGAGCATTTCGGCATGCATGGAGAGAATTTCCGCCACGTCGCCGCCCTTGGCGGTATCGATCAGCGCCCGCAACTGGTCACGCGCCTCGACCAGACTGGCAAGCAGGCGCTCGCGCTGGCACTCGGCGTCGCCCTGCTTGCCGGCCGGCAGATCTCGGGCGCGTTCCGGATAGTCGAAACTCGGCGCGCGCATCACGAAGGCTGGCGCAATCGCCAAGCCCGGAGAAGCGGCGGTGGCCGGCAGTGCGGTGTCGTCGGCCAGCGATTCGGGGGCTTCCTCGGCGCTTCCCGCGCGCCGCACGGCACGCGGTTTCGCCGCCGCCCCGGCGCCCTCGGAGAGCGGGCGCACCGCCTCGCCCAATCCGCCTTCCACCGCCGCGACCATGGCCGCCAGCGCCGCTTCGGCGCCCTCGCCCTCGGCGGAGAAGACCAGGGTCTGGCCACGCCTAGCCCCCAGGCCGATCACCTTGGTCAGACTGGCGGCGGAAACCGTCTCCGCGGCGCCTTCCGCCAGCCGTACCCGGATCGGCAACGGCTGTTCCCGCGCCGTCTGTACCAGCAGCTTGGCCGGGCGCGCATGCAACCCGTGGGCATTGAGCAGCGTCACGCGAGCGGTTTCGGCACGACTCGACTCGCCGGACAGTCGTGCCAAGACATGGTCCGCATCGGCGTCGGCCAGCGCTTCGCCTTCGCCGCTATCGAGCAGATCCACCAGTCGTTCCAGCAGTTCGCGGTGGGCGTCATTCCGGGCCGCGACACAGAAGACGCCGTTGACCGGCCCGCGCGGGCCGACGAAGGCACGCTCCGGCGTCGCCAGCGACAGCGCCGGCTGACTGACGCCGGTGGCGGCGCTCACCAGCCACAGCCCCTGACCCAGCGATACCGGCTCCTGCTCGCTGATCGCGGCGACGAAACCGGCATCGACGCATTCGGCCTGGCGCAGGCGCGCGGCGGCGGCCAGCGCCAGCTCGAAGCGATCCCGCGCCGGAAAGCCCAGGCAGAGCGTATCGGCATCCAGACGCGCCCTGCCCCGAGGCTTGGCCAGCAGGGCAACCATCGCCTCGGCGGTATCGGCGCTGGCCAGACGCTCGGCCATGCCTTCGTCGTCGAGCACGTGGGTCAGCCGGCGCAGCACGTCGAGGTGCTCGTCGCTGGCGGCGGCGATCGTTACCAGCAGAAAGACGCGATTGCCGTCGTGCCACGTCACGCCCTGCGGAAACTGCAGCAGCCGCACGCCGGTACGGTGGATCTGCTCGCGGCTTTCCGGGGTGCCGTGGGGAATAGCGATACCGCTGCCGAGATAGGTCGAGCCCTGGGCTTCGCGGGCATGCAGCGCATCGCGATAACTCGCCTCGACCAGCCCGGCGGCATGCAACGAGGCCGCGGCCTGGTCGAGCGCGTCCTGCCAGCTCTCGGCCCGGCAATTGAGCGCCGCATCTTGCGGCTGGAGGGTCAGCATAGGTCTCTCCGTATCATCCACGTGTGACACGAAGCGCATGCTACCGATGAAACATGGCATAGTCCGCCGAGTTCTGTCGGAACAGAGCTGAATCGTGTCACCTAATAGTCGCCATGCTCGCCGTTCGGTCATCGTTTGACAAGCTAGACCTTCGCCCAAAGTCCTTCGCAAAGATTTCAAGGATGACCTGGGGACTGTGCCTTGGCGCCGCGACAAGGTATGGTCCAAGCGGTCGTCCGACTCGGAGTAAAGTGTTCATGAAGCTGGCCGATATCGCCCGCCTGGCCGGAGTCTCACGCACCACCGCCAGCTACGTGCTCAACGGGCAAGCCAAGGCGCGGCGGATCAGCGAGGCAACCGTGGGGCGCGTGCTGGCGATCGCCAAGGCGCACGATTATCGCATCGATGCCCACGCCGCCGCGCTGCGCGGCGGCGATAGCCGCACGCTGGGGCTGATCGTGCCCGACCTGGAAAACAGCAGTTACGCGCGCCTGGCCAAGCGACTCGAGCATGGCGCCCGCTGCCAGGGCTACCTGCTGCTGATCGCCGGTTCCGACGACGATCCCGCCAGCGAACGCGAGGTGGCGCTGTCGCTGCGTGCCCAGCGCTGCGACGCGCTGATCGTCGCCAGCAGCCTGAGCCCCGACGACGACTTCTATCCGGGACTGCTCGAGCGCGGCCTGCCCATCGTGGCCATCGACCGCCCGCTCGACCCCGGACGCTTCGTCAGCGTGGTCACCAATGGCCGTGCCGCCGGCGAAGCGCTTACCCGCTCCGTGCTCGCCGACGAGGTGAACCGCGTGGCGTGGTTCGATGCCGTTCCCGACCTTTCGATCAGTGCCGAACGTCGGCAGGGCTTTCTCGACGCCTGCGCCGCGGATGCCCGCCGGCGCTACCGCTGCCTGAGCGGGGAGCGCTACGACCGCGACAGCGGTGCCGCCCTGATGCGCCGACTGCTCGCTGACGACGACCTGCCGGACGCCATCGTCACCGCCTCCTACACGCTGATGGATGGCCTGCTGGACGTGCTGCTCGAGCGGGGGGCGCTACCCGAATCGCTGCGCCTGGCGACCTTCGGCGACGATCGCCTGCTCGACTTCCTGCCCTGCCGGGTCAATTCCCTGCCGCAGGACCATGATCGCGTGGCGGAGCGTGCGCTGACCCGTGCGTTGCAAGCGGTGCGTGGCGAGTATCGGCCCGGGCTCGACGTCATCGAGAGAACGCTCAAACGCCGGCGCTGAGAACTGACATGACCGCTACCCTGCCCGACATTCTTGCCGGACCGATCGTGCGCCGCGCCGAATCCCGACGACTGGTGCTGTGGCTGGTCGCCAGCCGACCGCTGGCACTGCGCCTGACTCTGCAAGCGGACGCCACCGCCCGCAGCCATGACCTCGAGGCCGCCACGATCCGGCTGGCCTGCGGCACGCATGCCCATCTGCATCTGATCGACCTGGCGCTGGAGATACCGCTGCCACGGGACGCGCGGATCGGCTACGACCTGGCCTATCGCGACGCCGCCGGCGCATGGCGCTCGATCCGCGATTGGGGAGAGGCGCTGTGCTACCCCGGCGAGGCGCTGCCCAGCCTGGTGCTGCGCTCGCGCCATGACGACTTGCTTCACGGTTCCTGCCGCAAGCCGCATCACGCAAGCCCCGACGGCCTGGTCCGCGCCGACCGCTGGTTGCGGGAACGCCACGCGGATGCCAGCCAGCGCCCGGCGGCGCTACTCCTGACCGGCGACCAGATCTATGCCGACGACGTCGCCGGCCCCATGCTGGCCGCGATTCACGCCTTGATAGAACGGCTCGGTCTGTTCGACGAGTGCCTGGAAGGCACCGAGATCGCCAACGGCCGCGAGCTCTACGCCAGCGACAAGACCTACTATCGCCGCGACGAACTGCTGCCGGCGGTCAAGTCCACCGAAGCGCTGCGCGAGAGATTCTTCGGCGGCGTGCGCAAGCCGGTCTTCACCACCGCCAACGCCGAGAACCACCTGATCACCTTCGCCGAGCTGCTGGCGATGTATCTGCTGGTGTGGTCGCCGACGCCGTGGCGCCTGATCGCGCCAGAGGAGCCGACGCTCGATGCCGGGCAGCGCGAGCGCTATCGGGCCGAACGGCACCATATCGACGCCTTCGTCGAGGGTCTGCCCGGTGTCGCCAGGGTGTTGGCGCACCTGCCGACCCTGATGATCTTCGACGATCACGACATCACCGACGACTGGAACCTCAACGCCGCCTGGGAGGCGGTGGTCTACGAGCATCCGTTCTCGCGGCGGATCGTCGGCAACGCGCTGATCGCCTACCTGCTGTGCCAGGGATGGGGCAACGACCCGGACGGCCTGGCCGAGCCGCTAGTCCGAAGCCAACGCTGGCTCGCATCGGTGGATGCCGACGGCCGGCTCGACTGCAATGCCCACGATGAGCTGATCACCCGCCTGCTGCGTTTTACCGGCTGGGGCTATGTGCTCGATTCGACGCCTCGTCTGGTGGTGCTGGATACCCGCACCCGGCGCTGGCGCAGCGAACGCCGGCGCCAGCGCCCCTCCGGATTGATGGACTGGGAAGCGTTAAGCGAATTCCAGCAGGAGCTGCTCGAGCACCCCTCGGTGATCATCGTCTCCCCGGCGCCGATCTTCGGCGTCAAGCTGATCGAGGGCATCCAGCGCATCTTCACCTGGTTCGGCAAGCCACTGCTGGTGGATGCCGAGAATTGGATGGCGCATCCCGGCGCGGCCCACACCATGCTCAATATCCTGCGCCATAGCCGCACGCCGCAGCGCTACGTGATCCTTTCCGGCGACGTGCACTACTCCTTCGTCTACGCCATCACCATCCGCCAGCGGAACAACAGTCCGCGGATGTGGCAGATCACCAGCAGCGGCCTCAAGAACCGCTTTCCCGATACCTTGCTCGACTGGTTCGATCGCCTCAACCGTTGGCTCTACGCGCCCTTCTCGCCACTCAATTGGCTGACCAAGCGCCGCCGGATGCTGGTCGAGCCCTATCGGCCATCCCGCGCCGCCCGCGGCGAGCGCCTGTGGAATCGCGCCGGCATCGGCCATGTGCGCCTCGATGCCGAAGGCAAGCCCCAGCAAGTCACTCAACTTGGCGCCGACGATGTCGACACCCATTTTACCCGGGAGGAAAGATGACCATCCTGCGCCTGGCCACAACGGCGGACCGCGCCAGCGTCGAGGCGCTGGTCGAGGCGGCCTACGCCCATTACGTCGAACGCATCGGCACGATTCCCGGGCCGATGCGCGACGACTACGCCGCCTATATCGCCGCCGACTACGTCGAGCTGCTGTTCGATGGCGCCGAACTGGTCGGCCTGCTGGTGCTGATACCCAAGCCGTCGACGCTGTTGCTGGACAACGTGGCCATCGCCCCTTCCGCCCAGGGACGGGGCTTCGGTCGGCTGCTGATGCGGCATGCCGAGGCGCGGGCCCGGGAGCTCGGCTACGATAACGTCACGCTCTACACCCAGGAGCGCATGCACGAGAACCTGGCGATCTATCGCCGCTACGGCTATGTGGAAACCCACCGTGCCGAGGAACTCGGACTCAAGCGGGTCTATCTGCGCAAGACACTGGCGTGAGGCCGGAAAAGTGCCAGGTCGCCGCATCCTGCCGGAACGGATAACGGCAGGCATCGGGACCTTGCGCGAAGCGCCTCACTCCAGAATTTCAATCTCGTCGTTCAGGCGAATCTCGCCGCGGCTCTCCGCCACCAGATTCTGGCCGAAATAGACCTTGCCTTTCTCGCCCCGGCGATAGCCCGCCAAGGTCTTGAGCGGCTCCTTGTCGGCGCGTTTTTCGCCCCTGGAGGGATCGACGGTCACCATGGCGCAGCGGGAACAGGGCGCATCGACGCGGAAGATCGCCTCGCCGATCCGAATGCGCTTCCAGCCATCCTCGGCATAGGGCTCGGTGCCGGTCGCCACCAGATTGGGACGAAACTGCGCCATCACGTGACTGTCATCGGTGCGGGCGTTGAGGTCTTCGAGCGAGGCCTCGGAGATCAGCAACAGCGGATAGCCGTCGGCAAAGCTTACCCGGACCCCGATGGCCTCGCGATAGCGCGGCGACCGCTCGCCCACCCACAAAAGCCTTGCCGACTCGCCGGCGGCCTCGCTGAACCAGTCGTCCAGGGAAACGTGGGTGGTGGTCGCGGCAAAGCTGTCCGCCCAGACCTGAGTGTCGAGGGGCTCGCCGGCGAATTCCCGGCGCTCGACCGTCAGCGGAGCCAGGGTGTCATGGGCCTGGCTTTTGTGGACCACGACCAATCGCTCACCGTCGAAGCGCGCCTGTACCCGCTGAAGCTGCGGATGGGTACGCGCGGTCAGGAAGGTGCCATCCGGCTTGACCACCATGAAGCGACGGTCGCCGGCGATCCCTTCCTCTTCGACCCGGGCCCGCTCGAGCGACTCCCCTGCCGTGGACTTGATCGGATAGCGGTGAATGGCGGCCAGTGTTGGCATAGGTATCTCCTGTCAGTCTCACAACGTTTCCGCCCGGCAGGCGCCGGGCGGAAACGTTCGTTCATGAAACCGCGTTGTCAGCGCGCGATCGCCGCCTGACTCGGCGCCGGTTCGGATCGACGCCGACGGCGCTGCAAGGCGACAACCAACCCGAACAACACCAGCGCCGGGATCCACATCAGTTCCTTGGGCATCTGGTCGGCGGGAATCCGCACCGCAACGATCTGCTGATCGAAATCGAAACCCAGCTCTTCCGCTTCGCTGCCGAAATCGGTCATGTCGACCAGTACCTTGCCGTCTTCCTGCATCAGATGCAGGCCGAGACTGGAGAGCCGCTCGCTACCGGTGTCGCCCTCGGTCGCCGGCACCTGGACCACGAAGCTGGTCGGCGCACCGTAGGCATCGAGGCCATCGACACGCACCATCAGATGATCGTCGGGGCCGATCTCGCCCAATGCCTGTTCGAACTGGGTCGGCGGCACATCTTCGTAGGGCGCGTCGACCATGTCCATCCAGAATCCCGGGCGGAACAGCGTGAAGGCCACCAGCAGCAGCAGGACGCTTTCGTACCAGCGGTTTCGGACCAGCATGAAGCCCTGGGTGGCAGCGGCGAATATCAGCATCGCCACCGTCGCCACGACGAAGATGATGACGCCGTGCACCCAGTCGACGTTGATCAGCAGCAGGTCGGTATTGAAGATGAACAAAAACGGCAGTGCCGCGGTCCGCAGGCTGTAGTAGAACGCCTGAAAGCCGGTACGGATCGGATCGGCGCCGGAGATCGCCGCCGCCGCGAACGAGGCCAGCCCCACCGGTGGCGTCACGTCGGCCATGATGCCGAAATAGAACACGAACAGATGCACCGCGATCAACGGCACGATCAATCCATTCTGCTCGCCGAGCTGGACGATCACCGGCGCGAGCAGCGCGGAAACCACGATATAGTTGGCGGTGGTCGGCAGCCCCATGCCGAGGATCAGACTAAGGATGCCGGTCAGCAACAGCATCAACAGCAGATTGCCCATCGACAGCACTTCGACCAGATCCGCCAGAACCAATCCGACACCGGTCTGTGCCACGGCGCCGACGATGATTCCCGCCGTCGCCGTGGCGATGCCGATGCCGATCATGTTGCGTGCGCCGTCGACCAGACCTTCCCACAGATCCACGCCACCGCGCCTGATGTCCATGGCAAGATCGCTCTTGCCGCGGAACAGCGCATCGATCGGCCGCTGGGTCACGATGATGAAGATCATGAATGCGGTGGCCCAGAAGGCGGAGAGCCCCGGCGACAACCGTTCGACCATCAGGCACCAGACCAGCACGATCACCGGCAGGAGATAATGCAGCCCGACCAACACGGTCGGCTTGGTACGCGGCAGCTGGGTGATTTCCTGCGTCGGGTCGTCCACTTCCAGTTCGGGATAGTTGGAGCCGAGCTTCAACAGCGCGACGTAGATTGCCGCGACACCCACGCCGATGACCCAGGGCGCGGCGCCGCCCAGGGCGGGCTTGAGCCAGCCGATGCCGTAATAGACGGCGAAGGCCAATGCCATGATGCCGACCAGGCCGGTCAGGAAACCGATGATCTTGTTCAGCCAGGGGCGCTGCGGATTGCCGCTGGGCAATCCCCGCATGCCGGCCTTCATCGCCTCCAGATGGACGATGTAAAGCAGCGCGATATAGGAGATCACCGCCGGCACGAAAGCGTGCTTGATCACTTCGATATAGGGAATGCCGACGTACTCGACCATCAGGAAGGCGGCGGCGCCCATGACGGGCGGCATGATCTGGCCATTGACCGAGGAGGAGACCTCCACCGCACCGGCCTTGGTGGCGCTGAAGCCGACCCGCTTCATCATCGGAATGGTGAAGGTACCGGTGGTCACGGTATTGGCGATCGACGAGCCGGAGATCAGCCCCGTCAGCCCGGAGGAAACGACGGCGGCCTTGGCCGGGCCACCGCGATAGTGGCCCAGCAACGAGAACGCCACCTTGATGAAATAGTTACCGGCGCCGGCCTTGTCGAGCAGTGCGCCGAACAGCACGAACAGAAACACGAAGCTGGTCGAGACGCCGAGCGCAATGCCGAACACGCCCTGCGTGGTCAGCCACTGGTGATTGACCAGCCCGGAAAAACTCACGCCACGGTGGGCCAGAATGCCGGGCATGTAAGGACCAGCCAGTGAATAGATCAGGAAAACCAGGGCAATGATCGTCAGTGGCGGGCCGAGGGAACGCCGGCACGCCTCGAGCAGCAGCACGAGGCCGATGACGCCGACGATGACATCCTGCAGGATCGGCGCGCCCGGGCGGCTTGCGAGCTGGGCGTAGAAGAAATAGAGATAGGAAGCGCAGAACGCAGCCACGATCGCCATCAGCCAATCCTGGATCGGCATGCGGTCGCGCGGTGAGCGTTTGAAAGCCGGGTAGGCCATGAAAGCCAGGAACACGGCAAACGATAAATGGATGGAGCGCGCCTCGGTAGCGCTGAAGACCCCGAAGCCGAAGATGAACGGCAGCGGCGAGGCGATCCATAGCTGGAACAGCGACCAAAGCGCCGCCACGCCCAGCAGAATGCGATTGGAAAATCCTGTCAGCTTGCGGCCACCGGTATCGGCGGCGGCCAGCTCGTCCAGCGTGGCCTGATCGGGGCCGGAAGTCTTGTTGTCCGTCATGAGCAGATCCTGACTTGACAGCCGGTCGGCGGAAGTCAGCCTGAAAGGCGTCGCTTCGCGGTCATGGCCGGGTATGAGGCATACCTCGGGTCGATCCAAATGCGCGGCGGCTGCGTGCAGCCACCGCGCTCACGTTTCGGCGGATTCTCTGAGAACCGCCGAACCGCTCCAGGACGTTTAGGGAAACGCTGAATAAATCGGCGAGCAGGAGCACCGCGCAACGACGCGATTCGCCTGCGCAGACATTTATGCAGTGTTTCCTTAGAGCCAGCCCTGCTCCTTGTAGTAGCGCTTGGCCCCTTCATGCAGCGGCGCGGACAGGCCATCGCTGATCATCTCTTCCGGCTTCAGGTTGGCGAAGGCCGGATGCAGACGCTTGAAGCGGTCGAAGTTGTCGAACACCGCCTTGACGGTCTGATAGACGACTTCGTCATCGACATCGGCGGAAGTCACGAAGGTCGCCTTGACCCCGAAGGTCTCGACGTCGTCCGGGTTACCCTCGTACATGCCGCCCGGAATGGTGGACATGCTGTAGTACGGATACTTCTCGACCAGCCCTTTGACGGCCTCGTCGTTCAGCGGCACCAGGTTGGCGTCGACGGTGGTGGTCGCTTCCTGGATTGCGCCGTTGGGGTGACCGACGACGTAAGTGATTGCATCGAGGTTGTTGTCGGAGAGCGCCGAGGCCATCTCGGCGGCGCCCAGCTCGGAAGCCAGCGAGAACACGCTGGTATCCCAGCCCTCCGCGTCCATCAGCACTTCCATGGTGGCGCGGTTGCCGGAGCCGGGGTTGCCGATATTGACGCGCTTGCCTTTCAGGTCCTGCACGGAATGGATGTTGGCGTCCTTGCGCGCCAGGAGCGTCAACGGCTCGCCATGCAGCGAGAACACCGAGCGCAGGTTCTCCATCGGCTGATCGAACGGCGCTTCACCGTTGTAGGCGTTGTATTGCGTATCGGACTGGGCCACGCCCATGTTCAGTTCGCCGGACTTGATGCCGTTGATGTTGGCGACGGAACCACCGGTGGACGGCGCGTTGCAGCGAATGCCGGTCTCTTCGGCACTCCGGTTGACCATGCGGCAGACGGACTGGCCAACCACGTAGTAAACCCCGGTCTGCCCCCCGGTACCGATGGTGATGTACTGCTGATCCTGAGCCATTGCCGGTGTCGACAGCGAGGCGGCCCCCATCAGGGCGGTGGACAGTACGGCGGCGGTCAATGCATGGCGTTTCATGCGCATACCTCATTTTCCATTTATTGTGTCGGTCGGCGTCGCGACCCCTTGAAGACGGGCGGCTGGCGTGCGTCAGGTTTATGATTTCAAGCCGCGCCCGTAAACCTCTCTCGTGCAACATAGCTTATCCTGACGGCGCGCCATCATATAGCGAGATGAACAGCGGCAAAACCGGATGGCATCGCTCGAATGCCATGCGCGGATCTCGATCTAACCTTTCGGTCAGCCCCGAGCCACCGCCATCAAGCCGATTGCGGTCGTCGCTGCCGGTGTGGCGCTCCGCATGGCCACCATTATTGGAATGGCTTATGCAAGACATGAATGTCAATCGGGCTCGAGCCAGGGCGACAGATCCAGCCGGTCGCCAACCGTCAGTTCACGCTTCTCGAAGTAACCGGCGTTGGTTTCCAGCGCCGCACGGAACGGAGCGCCGGCGGGATAGACGGGGCAATCCCGTGAGGACGCCGAGCGGCACGGCGACATCGTCTTCAGCGAGCGGATAATGCCGTCGCTGTCGACGAAGGCGATGTCCAGCGGGATCCGCGTGCGGTACATCCAGTAGGCGCTGCTACCCGGCTGTTCGCTATCGTACAGGAACAGCATGCCGGCATTCTCCGCCAGCGTCTCGCGTTCCATCAAGCCGCGAGAGCGCTGCTGCGGTGTCGCGGCCACCTCCACCTGGAGCCTGTACTGCTGCTCGCCATTGCCAAGGGTGAGTGTCTCGCGCGCTAGCGACTCAGCCCAAACGGCCGTCGTTCCCAGCAGCGCAACCAGCAAGGCTGTCCAACCAGCCGTCCCCCAGCCAATCCCCTTCTTCGATGGCATGTTTCCCTCCGCAACGCCCTCGCCCCTTCAACCGCCTCGACGATGGCGGCTCCAATAATGTCTACCGATCCGCAAGATCCACAGCACCACCAGAAGCGCCAGCAACCATTGGGAAAGCGGCCCGATGATTCCCTGCAGCGCGCGGAAGTTCTCCCCCAGCTGATAGCCGGCCACGGCCAGAAAAGCGCTCCACCCCGCGCTGCCCAGTGTCGTCAGTACCAGGAAGCGGCCAAGCGGCATGGCATAGAGACCCGCCGGCAGCGAGATCAGCGAGCGCACGCCGGGCACCAATCGCCCAAACAGAACGATCCAGCCACCGTAGCGTTGGAAAATGCGTTCGGCGCGTTCGAGGTCCTGCCACGACAGCGCCAGCCAATGGCCGTGACGCTCGACGAAATCCGTCAGGCGCTCGTGCCCGAACCAGCGCGCCAGAGCATAGAAAGGCAGTGCACCGAGAACCGACCCGATCGTACTTGCCACGAGTATGCCGAACAGCGACAGCCGGTCCTGGCTCGACAGATAACCGGCCAGCGGCATGATCAGTTCGGAAGGAATCGGCGGGAACAGATTCTCCGCGAACATCAGCAAGACCAGGCCGAAATAACCCAACGTGTCGATTGCCTGCTGAATCAGCGGATACAAGTGGCGACTCCTTGGCCGTTGCGTTGACGGTTGTCTGTGTGAGATATGCCACAGCCTTTCTGGCACCGAATGAAGCATACTAGATCGAGCCTTGGCAGGGACCAAGCTGCGCTTGCCGCTTGACGCCCTCGTTTGCGGCATTGAAAGTCGTCCCTTGTCGTCGGCAAACCACATACCTCAATGCCACGGGAACCAACGCGTGCCCCTCAAGGACTTACTGATCGGCCTGGGCATCATTGCCATCTGGGCTTTCAATATCATCGTGATCAAGCTCGGCGTTGCCGAACTGCCACCGCTGCTGGTCACGCTACTACGCTTCATCCTGGTGGCTGTGCTGATCGTGCCGTTCACGCGTATCTCGCGTCATCAGCTACGCTGGATTCTGCTGCTCGCGGTCACCTTCGGCGGACTGCACTTTCCGCTGCTGTTTCTCGGCCTGCAGCAGGCGGAAGCGGGCACCGGCGCGCTGCTGGTGCAGATGGGCACCCCGTTCGCGACGCTGCTGGCGGCGATCTTTCTCAAGGAGAAACTCGGCTCGCGCCGGATCGTCGGCCTGGTCCTCGCCTTCGGCGGTGTCGTCGTGCTGGCGGGAGGTCCGTCGCTGCCGCCGCCGGCCGCGACCGCACTGTTACTGGCCAGCGCCTTCTTCTGGGCGGTTTCGACCATGATCATCAAGCTGGCGCCGCCGATCGCACCGTTCACCATGACCGGCTGGATATCGCTGTTCGCCATTCCGCTGGTGGGGTTGGGCAGCGCGCTGTTCGAGTCGGGACAATGGCAGGCCATTCACAACGCCGGCTGGGCCGGTTGGGGAGCCATCGTCTACACCGCGGTCATGTCATCGATCGCGGCCTACGGGCTGTGGTATCGGCTGCTGCAGAAGCACCCCGTCAGCCGCGTGGTCCCGCTGACGCTACTGATGCCGGTGTTCGCGGTGATCCTCGGCGTCTGGCTGCTCGACGACCCGCTGGGCATCAACAAGCTCGCCGGCGGGGCCATGGTCGTCGCCGGGCTGGGCGTGATCAATATCCGTTTCCGTCGCATCCATGTCACGAGGCCATCTCCATGAACCCAACAGCTAATGTCGTTGCCGCCCACATCGAAGAAATGACACCGGCCGATCATGCCGACTTCGTTGCCATGATGAGGCGCACCCCCGGTGTAGTCGTGCGCAATGCCGACGGTTTCGAGGCCACCGAGCGCTACCTGGCGCGCAATCCCGGCATGAGCTTCGTCGCCCGAATGCCGGGTCACGCGGGCATCGTCGGTTGCGCCATGGCCGGTCACGATGGCCGCCGGGGCTATCTGCAGCATGTGATGGTGGAGCCGGACTGCCGGGGTTTGGGGTTGGCGCGTGCGCTGATCGACCGTTGCCTGGCGGCACTGCTGGCGGCCGGCATCGAGAAGGTGCATCTCGATACGCTGACGGACAACCACGAGGCGCACCGCTTCTGGACTCACCTGGGCTGGTCGAATCGCAACGCCGAAATCGTCAGGTTCTCGCGGGTGCTGGTCGACGATGACAATGCATAGGCTTTCTCCGGTCACAGCGACCGCGGGCCACCATCGATACCGAACGGTATGGCAGCCGAGCGAACCACGCCTGCAGTAACCGACGCCCGCCCCGCCGGTGGCAATCGGCATTGGCCGGTGATCGTGCTGATCCTGCTGGCCGGAACGATGATCGTCGCGGCCCTGGCGGGCCTATGGCTGGTTTCCCATAAAGAACGCGACTACGCCTCACCCGGGCAGCACATCGAGGTATGGCAGAGCTACAACCTGCGCCTGCAGCTCGAGAGCCTGATCGACATCGCCAGAGCAGTCGATGACAGCCACGCACGGGCGGCGGAACTCAAGCTGCGTCTCGGCGTCATGCGCACGGCGCTGAGTCCGCTGCTACACACCCATGCCTTCGATTTCCTGGACCCGCCCCGTCGTGCGGCGGTGCGAGCGACCCTGGAACGTCTGGCGCAGCACAGCGACAGTTGGTTGCAAGCGCTCGAACGGCGGGACCGGGCGAGCGCGCATCGGATCGCCGGCGAAGTGCTCTCTTCACTGCCCCAGGAGCGCCAGGCGGTCCACGACGTCATCGCCGCCGCCAATGTCGCCGTCGCCACTCAGCTCGACCACGAGCGCCGGTCCCTGCAGCGCACCTTTCATTGGCTGACAGCCACGTTGATCATCCTGGCCGTCGGTTGCCTGCTGCTGGCCCTGGAAATCTTCATCACGCAGCGCCGTACGCGCCGACTCGCCATCGAACTACAGCAGCTCAATGCCTCGCTGGAACGCCGCGTGCTGGAGCGAACGCGCCTGCTTCACGAGCGCGAAACGCTGCTCCGGACGATTCTCGAATCGACCCCCAGCGACGTGACGCTGCTCAGTGCCGATCAGCGTCGGGTCTTCTACGTCAGCGACAACCTGCTGATGCAGAGCGGAATCGACCGCGCCGAATCCTTCAGGCTGGAGGCCCTTTTCGTCGACGCCGACGATTACGCGCACTTCCTCGAGCGGCTCGAACGCAACGAGGCCATCCATCAGATGGAAACCCAGTTGTGCCCACACGCCCCCTACTGGGCGCTGCTGACCGCCAGGCCGCTGCAGGTTCACGCTCAGTCCGCCTGGCTGATCTGGTGTCTCGACATCACCCGGCACCATCGCATGCAGGAAAGGCTCGAGCAGTTGGCGGCTACCGATGCGCTGACCGGCCTCAACAATCGCCGCGCGCTCCTGCGCGCCACGGTGTATCACCTGCGGCGGCGGCGCAGTGCGCCGCTGAGCGTGCTGTTGATAGACATCGACCATTTCAAGCGAATCAACGATCAGCACGGCCACCCGGTCGGCGACGAAGCGTTACGTTCGATTGCTCGGCGGCTGCAGGCGCTGCTACGCGAGGAGACGCTGATCGGACGCGTCGGCGGGGAGGAGTTCGCCGTGGTGCTGCCGGACACCCCCATCGAAGATGCCGTTACCGTTGCCGAACGTCTGCGCGGCGCCATTGCCGAAACGCCGCTCGAAATCGACGCCACGCTGTCGCTGTCGGTGACGCTGAGCATCGGCCTGACCCGCTGGCTCGAGGGCGACACGCTCAAGCGCATGATGCGCCGCGCCGACCGCGGGCTCTATCGCGCCAAGGCCGAGGGCCGTAACCGCGTGGTCCTCGCCGACGAGGAGTGACGGCTCAGTTCGCCCTCGCACCGGCCGAACGAATGTTGGTCAGGATCGGGCTCCCGGTTGCCGGGTCCTGGATCAAGGTGCACTCCACACCGTAGAGCTCGCGGACCAGTTCCGCCGTCACCACTTCGCTCGGCTTGCCGGCGGCGACGATCCTGCCTTCCAGCATCGCCACCAGGTAGTCGGCGAAGCGACAGGCACTGACCAGGTCGTGGACGACCATCGCCAGCGTCTTGCCCGATGCCGCCAGCTCGCGGATGAGCTCGAAGACTTCGAGCTGGTGGCCGAGATCGAGGGCCGAGGTCGGCTCGTCGAGCAGCAACAGCGGTGTCTGCTGAGCGATCGCCATGGCGATCCAGGCACGCTGACGCTGGCCGCCCGACATCGCTTCCAGCGGCCGATCGGCGAGCGCGTGCAGATCGGCTGCCGTCAGCGCTTCCTCGACCACCCGCCGATCCTCGGCCGACCACTGCCGCAGCAGCCCTTGATGCGGCTGGCGCCCGAAGCGGATCAACTCAGCCACCGTCAGGCCTTCCGGTGCCTGTGTATCCTGCGGCAGCAGCGCTAGCCGTCGGGCCACCTCCCGCGCCGGCAGGCGCTGGATGTCGCGACCGTCGAGCAGCACCGCGCCGGCATCCGGCGCGTGCAAGCGCGCCAGGCTGGCGAGCAGGGTCGACTTGCCACAACCGTTGGGGCCGACGATGGCCGTCACCTGGCCGGCGGGCAATTGCAAGTCGAGCGCATCGATTACGCTGCGTCGCGCATTGCCTCGTCCATAGCTCAGGGAGAGCTGGCGGGTGACCAGCGGCGGTGCCATATCGGCAGGCGAGTTCATGATTGAAACCTCGGTGCAGGACGTAGCAGTATCCACAACAAAAAAGGCGCCCCGACGATCGCGGTGACAATACCGACGGGCACCTCGATCGGTGCCAGCAGCAGCCGTCCCACCAGATCCGCGGCGACCATGACCACCGCCCCGGCGAGCGCCGAGGCGATCAACGGTACGCCCCTGTGCGAGGAGAGCTGTCGTGCGATCTCCGGCCCGATCAGCCCCACCAGTCCGACGGGGCCGGCCACCGCAACCGCGAGTGCCGCCAGCGCCACCGACAACGCCAGCGCCACGTAGCGGCAAGCACGCACACGATGGCCGAGGCCCTGGGCCACGGCGTCGGAGAAGCGCAGTATGCGCATCGCGCGGGCCAGATAGCACGCCACGACGATGCCGGGCGCCAGGCCGCAAAGCAGCCATGTCAGGGCGACGTCATCGCGGGCGTTGAGGCTGCCGACGGTCCACGGGTAGGCGGAATTGGCGGCATCGATGGCGACGCGGGACATCAGCAGCTGAGTCAATGCGCCGAAGACCGCGCCGACGCCGATGCCGGCCACGATGAAACGGTAGCCGCGGGTGCCGACGTCGCTGGCCAGGGCGAACGTGATCGCCGTCGCCGTGGCGGCCCCCGCGAGCGCCATCGGCGGTGGCGAAAGGCTGACCCCGACGCCGACCACCGAGGCGACCGCGAAGGCCGTGGCGCCGTTGTCGATCCCCACGATGCCGGGTGTGGCCAGCCGGTTGCGAGCCAGTGTCTGCATCAGGCAACCGGAGAGCGCGAACGCGGCACCGGTCGCCACACCGGCGACCAGCCGTGCCAGGCGTAGCTCCCGGACGACGAATACGTTCATTGGCGCGCCATGACCGAACAGTCCCGCCAATGCCTCGCGCGGGCTCAGCGCCAGACTGCCCAGACACAGCGACAGCAGCGATATCGCCAGCAGCACGACCAGCAATCCAAGGCTGGCGAAGCATGCGCGGCGATCGATCAACACGGCGTAATCGCGCCCGGCAAGCGTCCAGCCAAGACGCCAGGTGCCGGTTGGCGGTGGCACGGATGTATGACGGCGATTCATCAGATTGACGGGCGGAGTCAGCGTACGGGTTCTCATCGGGCGTTACAGCGCAGGCAAGCGGTGAGCGCGGACGACCGCGATCAGCACCGGCGCCCCGACCAGGGCCGTGACCACGCCCAGCGGCATCTCGGAAGGCGCGACCAGCAACCGTGCCAGAATATCGGCACACAGTATCATGATCGGACCCAGCGGCAGCGCCAGCCACAGCGCACGACGAATGTCGGGACCGGCCAGCGCCCGCGCGACGAACGGCACCACCAGCCCGACGAAAGCGATCGGCCCGGCGACGGCGGTGGCCGCCCCCACCAGCATCGCCACCGCGACGATGCACAGTAGCCGAATCCAGCGTGGATGATGCCCCAATCCGACGGCGACCCGCTCGCCAAGGGCGAGCGCCGCCAGCGGTCGTGCAATGACGACGACCAGGACGCCGGCGAACGACAGACTCGGCAGAATAGCGCGAAGATCCTCGAGCCGGCGCCCGGCCAGACTGCCGATCACCCAGAAGCGGATCTCGTCGGCGCTGCGCTGATCGACCAACAGAATCACGGAAGTCAGCGCCCCCATCAGTCCCGACAGCACCGCCCCAGCGAGCACCAGCCTCACCGGGTCGCTACCGACACCGTTGACCCGCGCCATCGCCAGCACGAACAGACAACCGCAAAGCGCTCCGAGCTGCGCCACCGAGACCCGAAGCGTGGCCGCGCTGGCCCCCAGCACCAGCGCGATCGCCACCGCCAACGCGCTACCCGCGCTGACGCCGAGAAGCCCCGGTTCCGCCAGCGGGTTGCGCGCCACCGCCTGAATCAGCGAGCCGGCCACGCCCAGCGCCATGCCGACCGCCACGCCGACCAGCGTACGCGGCAGGCGCAGCGACTCGACGACGAAACGTGCATCATCGCTACCGCCGCCGGTCAGCACCGACCAGGCGGCGACCGGACCGACGTCGCCGGCACCAAAGAGCAAACTCATCAGGCTGACCAGCCCCAGGCCGGTCAGCAGGATGAGCATCAACTTGACGAGCGACAGTCGTTCACGGGAAGACAGACGTTCACGGCAAGACACGCGTTCATGGGAAATCGGTTCGGTCACACTTTACTCACGGCATCTGTGGCTCACTCAGGAAATGCTGAATAAATCGGCGAGCAGGATGAAGCGCAAGGCGCACGGAGCGCAGGAACCGGAGCCTATGGGTATAGGTGAGGATTCCGAGCACCGCGCAACGCAGCGATTCGCCTGCGCAGACATTTATGCAGCGTTTCCTTACTGAGGAAGAATCCCCTCGATATCATCAAGAATCCGCTCCGCCGCGATGGGCCCCGAGGCACTGGTCCAGAGCTGACCATCCACCGTCACCACATGATTCTGCCGAACCACGTTCAGGCGTTCGAACGCCGGCGACTGGCGCGCGGATTCGAGCGCCGCCTCGCCGTCTGCGTTCAGTGTCGCCAGGAACAGCCAATCGCTATCGATACTCGACAGGTTCTCCAGGCTCAGCGAATCGCTGTGCGGGCGCCCGGCCTTGACCACGCCGCCATCCTGCACGTCGAAACCGCAGGCGGCGAGCAACCCGGTCGAGAACAGTTCCGTCGACATCACCAGCGGGCCGTTCGCCATCCACCGCGCCAGGGTGGCAGTAGTTTCGCCATCGGGCTGGCGTTGTGCAAGCGATTGAGAACGATTTTCAACCGCTTCGATAGCATCGTTGACCGCGTCCTCGCGCCCCAGCGCTTCAGCGAACAGCCGCGCCTCGTCCTTCCAGGACTCCGGGGTAAAACCCTCGCTCTTGGGTACGATCGTCGGCGCGATCTGCGACAGCAGCTCGTACTGCGCCTCGGGCAGACGCGACGAGGCCAGGATCAGATCCGGCTTCTGCGCGACGACGGCCTCGATGTTGGTTTCCCGCGCCGTGCCGACGATGGCGATATCGCCCACCTTATCGCCGAGGTAGCTGGCGACGCCTTCTCCGCCTCGGGTCGCCACGGCGCCCAGCGGCGTCACGCCCGCCGCCAGGGCGGCGTCCAGGGCGCCTTCGTACAGGGTCACCACGCGTTCGGGCTGGCCATCGATTTCGATCTCGCCGTAGGCGGTGTCGAGGGTGCGGGCCTCGGCCGGCAAAGTGATCATACCCAGAATCAGGGTGGCAAACGCTGCAGTCGTCCATCGACGACTGGTTGCTAACAGGGACATGGAATTTTCTCTCGCTCTAACGGGACTGATCAAACCGGCATGTCCGTCATCATTTGTGGTGCATGCCGATGCCTGCCATCGGACGCCCACGGCGTCAGAATTCTATCGTGATGCCGGCGTTGTAGCGCCGTCCGTCCAACACCTTCTCCCAGGTGTCGTAATCCACGTTCTTGTCGAAGACGTTGTAGACACCACCGAACACAGTCGCACGTTCGCTCAGCCGATACGCCACGCCGGCATCGACGAAGGTATAGGACGGCAGTTCTTCCGTCATGCTGACACGGCTCAGGCCTTCCGTGGTGCGGCCTCGATAGTTGACCCGCGTCCAGGCCGAAAGCGGCCCTTCAGGCTGCCAGTCGAGCGTGGCGTTGGCCATATGCTTGGGCAGCCGGTTGAGTGGCTCGCCCTTGAATTCGCCACTCTTCTGTTCGGAGTCGGTGTAGGTGTAATTGGCGGTCAACGAGTAGCCCCTGGCCAGCGGCAGGGTCAGCGTCGCCTCCACCCCTTGCATGGTCACCTTGTCGACGTTGAAGCGCTGGCTGATGAAACGATATTCCGTGCCATTGAAGGTACAGCTGGCGTCGCCCGCGTCGATGTCGCATACCCTCTCTTCGGTGATCTTGTCGTCGAATTCGGTATAGAACAGCGTCAGGCCGGCCTGGGTGCCGCGCTGGTTGTCCCATATCACGCCCAGTTCATGGTTGAAACTCTTTTCCGGCTTCAGATCGGGGTTGCCGAGGATGACGGCCGGCACGGCGGCACCGCCGCCCCCCGTTATCTGGCCCCACCCCGGCGACGATTGGCGCAGGTCCGGCGCCCGGTATCCACTGGTCACGCCACCCTTGACAGTCCACTCCGGTGCCACATTCCATACCCCGTACAGGCGCGGGGACCAGTGATCGCCGTAGTTCTCGTCCTTGTTGAGACGTGCACCGCCAGTGAGCGAAAAGTCGTCGGTGAGCATCCACTCATCTTCCAGGAACAAGGCCCACTGCCACCGCGTCAACTCATCCAGATCGCCAGCCTGGTTGCCTCCGTCCGTCAGCTTCTGATCCTGGTATTGACCTCCAACGGTCAAAATGTGCATGCCCAGCGGGATAACGGTTTGGTTGTTGAACACCGTACTGTCGTATTCCATGTCGCGAGAGGGATTGTCGACCTCTTCACGCTGCACGTAACTCTCGGTAGTACCGAATCCCCAGCGTCCATTGTGAGTCACGGCATAATGGCGACGGGTATAGTCCTGTTCGGAACGCTGGTTTGGCCCCCTCTGACCCACTGCAGCAACGGACTCTCCCGGAGTGGAGACTCGCTTCTGTTTACTGACTCCCGCCTCGAAGTCGAAATCCTGATCGGCCGTGGGTGTCCAGCCCAACTTGGCGGTACCACTTCTCATGTTCTGGTCGTTGTAGCCGTTCTCGATATGGTCCTCGTCGCGCTGCGAATACTGGCCGTATACCTGCAGGCCCAGCACGTCGTCCTTGAGTGGCCCACCGACGTAGAAGCGAGTCTGATCGATGTCGCCGGAGTCGGAGTCTTCCTGGATGGTGGTATCGGCGGTCACGCTGCCTCCCCACGTCTTGGCGACCTTGCGGGTGATGATATTGATCACGCCACCCAACGCATCGGAGCCGTACAGTGACGACATCGGACCTCGAATCACCTCGATTCGCTCGATCGCCGACAGCGGCGGCAACCAGCCTTGTTCGATTCCCGGGCCATCGCTGTTGGGACGGGTCTCGCGCGAGCCCTGCCGCTTGCCATCGACCAGGATCAGCGTGTATTTGCCCGCCATGCCACGCATGCTGATGTCCTGGGACGAGCCGCCACCGGTGACGACCACGCCCGGTACCTCCTGCAAGGCATCGGTCACGTCGCGGTAGAACTTGTTCTCGAGCTGTTCCCGGGTGATCACGCTGATCGAAGCCGGAGCCAGGGTCCCCCGTTGCTCATATCCCGAAGCGGTCACGACCATCGGCGCAAGCGAGTCGCCCTCTTGCGCTGCGGCCACGACGACATGCCCCGTGGCAACGGCGATGGCAACGGCCGACAGGCGGTGGGCGGTCTTTCTCGTTTTCATCGATTTCCCTTGTCTGTTCCCTGGATTTGGTCTCGGCGCTGAAGCGCTGCTGATTATTAACGCGAATCTTTATCATTTAGATTCTTCCATAGATTTACGTTAAAGTGCTGCGACGATTCGTTGCAAAATCCGCAACGGCAGAGGAAGGACGGCGCAATGGCGACATCGGGGTTCGATCATGAGGCACTGACGACTTTCGTCGAGGTGATGCAGACCGGTAGCCTGACCCTCAGCGCGCGTCGCCTTGGCGTGGCGAAGTCGACACTGAGTCGGCGCATTGCCCATCTGGAGACCCGGTTGGGCCAGCCGTTGCTGCGGCGACAGGCCAATCGATTGCTACCCACCGAAGCCGGAGCCCTGTTCCTGGAGTACGCGCGCGAGATGTTGCATCTCTCCGAACGGACTCAACTCGCTCTGGACGACCTGCGCGCCGAGGTGCATGGCGAGTTGGTGATCAAGGTTCATTCCGCCTTGGCAAGAGGCTGGATGGCCCGACAGGCGGAGCAGTTTCTAAAGCGACACCCCAGGGCTCGGATCGAGTTGCGCCTGCTGCAGGCACCGCCGGCCACGCCCGATGCCGGTGCGGTCCATCTCTGGGTCGGGGACGCACCGGACTGCGGGTTGCGGCAAGAGACGCTGGGCTGGTTGGGCCGGGGAATCTACGCGCACCCCAGCTATCTCCGACGCCATGGTACGCCGCAGCACCCGCGGGACCTGGAACGCCACGCCTGGCTGGACCTGCTTGGCGACGTCGATCGTGGTATCGTGTTATCCCATCACGAACATGGCGACTATCCACTGGCACCGACCGGCTCACGCCTGAAGGTCGATCAGCCCGTGTTGCATGCCGATGCCATCGTCCGAGGGCAAGGTCTGGGGCTGATGCCGCACTGGATGGCGAGCAAGCGCCTACTCCACCATCCCGGCACGCTGACACCCTGCCTCGGCGACTGGCAAGCCTCGGCGCTACCGGTGGTGTTGCTGTATCCTTACGGTCGCCTCCCGCGCAAGGTGGGAGCCCTGTTGGAGCATTTGCGTCAAGGCGTTCCGGATGCCTGGCGAGAAAATTCCGGTTAGGGACTGTTGACACTAACGCCTGGGGAAATTCTGGTTTGCGCCATGTTTTGATGCCATCGATTGGAAGGCAATCGTGAACCGACCCGGCGAAAAATAGGCCCAAGCTCGCTTTTTCACACAAGAACGGCCTACGGCCCGACAGGCTGCTAGACTTAACAGGAAAATGAGATGCATCAGGCCACGGCCCAAGGCCATTTCAATAGCATGCTAATATCGTATCCTGATCGAACCATGGGATTGCCAACGGGGAAGGTATGGGTCTACAGGAAATCGCCGTTGGCGGAATCTTTCTCAGTCCGCTGCTGCTCTATGCCATTCTCGGCTTCATCGCGACTTTCGTGACCCGTATGTTGCTGCACTGGCTCGTCGGTCAGCGGGCGCTGTGGTACGAGGCTTGGTTCGATATTTCCCTGTTCGTACTCTTCACTGCCGGCGCCACCTTCCTGTTTTCCGTTTTACTCGAGAGTTCTTGATGCGCAATTCGCTACGTATCCTCATGACCCTCGTTGTCGTCGCGGTCGCCGTGGCTGCCGGCTTATGGCTGTGGAACTACTATCTCTATACGCCCTGGACCCGTGACGCCCGCGTGCGCGCCGAGATCGTCACCATCGCCCCGGACGTTTCCGGCTGGGTACGCTCGCTCAACGTCGGCGACACCGATGTCGTCAAGCAGGGCGATATCTTGTTCGAGATCGATCCCTCTCGCTATCGGGCGGCACTGGACAAGGCGAAAGCGACCGTCGATAACCGCGCGGCCACGCTCAAACTGCGCCAGCACGAAGCCGCGCGGCGCAACCAGCTCAGCAATAACGCGATCAGCCGCGAGGATCGCGAAATCGCCCAGATCAACAGCCAGATCGCCGCCGCCGACCTGGCGCAGGCCAAGGCCGATCTGGAAAGCGCTCAACTCGATCTCGATCGCACCCAGGTCGTCGCGCCGATCAGCGGCCACGTACTCAATCTTCAACTGGCCGCTGGCAACTACGTTACCCGTGGCTCACCGGTGATGGCATTGGTGCAATCGAACTCCTACTACGTCATGGGATACTTCGAGGAGACCAAGATGTCCTCCATCGACGTCGGCGATCCGGCGGAGGTCATTCTGATGAGCGGCAACACCCATTTGCGTGGCCATGTCGCTGGCATCGGCCGGGGGATCGCCGATACCAATACCAATCTCAACAACCAGTTGCTGCCTCAAGTCCAGCCGACCTTCAACTGGGTCCGCCTGGCCCAGCGCATTCCGGTCCGGGTCACGCTGGACGAGGTGCCGGATGGCACGCTGCTCAGCGCCGGCATGACGGCCACGATCAAGGTCCAGGCGCCGGATGACGACCATCCTGCCGCGCAGCCTTCAACGCCGATCAGCACGACGACACCGACGGACGTACCAGCGGACCGACGGCCGACCAAACAGTCGCAACTGCCCAACGCCATGCCGGCCGGGAACACCGCCGACGGCTCCCGGTAAGCGCCATGCCACCGCTCGTCCAGACCTACCTGTTGCCCAACGCCACGGCGGTCAAGTTCGCCATCAAGACCACGGTGGCGATGATGATCGCGCTCTACCTGGCGCTCTGGTTCGACCTCGATCGCCCCTACTGGGCACTGATCTCCGCCGCCTTCCTGCAGATTCGGCCGATGAGCGGCATGGTGATCGAAAAGGGCCTCTGTCAGATTAGCGGTACGCTGATCGGAGCCTTGGTTGGCATCGCCATCATGGCGCTCTTCGCCCAGGCACGGGTGCCGGCGCTGATCACACTGACCGGCTGGATCATGCTGTGCACGTACGTCGCCTCCCTGTGGCGCAACAATTACACCTACGGTTGCCTGATGGCGGCAGTCACGGCAATGCTGATCGTGGTGATCTCCAACGGCAGCACGCCGGGGGGAATCTTCGACATCGCAGTAGCACGACTATCGGAACTGGGACTCGGTGCCATTTGCGCCACGTTGGTGAGTTCGCTGCTATGGCCGTCCCACGTGGGTCAGCACCTTGCCACGCAAGCCGACAACGTCATCAATCAAGCCTTCGAGCATGCCGCGCTGCGACTAGAGGCCAGTGACGACATCCCGGCCATGCAGAAGGCACTCCGGGGCAGTCTGGGACCATTGACGATGCTCGAAAGCGACAGCCAGGCCGCCCGCTTCGAAGGGCCGGAAGGTCCGGGACGCGTACGCGCGACGCACGTACTGACTCGAAGTACGTTGCGTTTCCTCGCCAATCTGCAGGCGATGCACCAACTGATGCACGACCACGCCGACAAGCTCGCTCCACGCACTCTCGAAATCTCTCGACAGGTCGCTCAGGGATTTCGCGATGCGGAACACGTCAAGGGCGTTCCCAAGGCACGCCAGGAGCTTCAGAACCTGCGCCATCTCGTCCACGAAAGCGACGAGGCGGAAATAGCGCCTCTGGACCGCCGGATACGATTGGGCCTGCGTGAATCGATCGGACACGCCATGGTGATGCTCGATGCCCGCGAAGCCATCGCCGCCCCCGGCACCTACAAGCTTCGCTCGGCCTCGCTGGCGTGGCACCGCGACCATCTCGCCGCCGGTATCAATGCCATTCGTTCGGGACTCGTCTTCGGGGCATTGGCGACGTTCTGGATTCTGACCGCCTGGAACAGCGCCATGGTCGCGATGCTGCTGGGCACCCTGTTTTCGTCGTTCTTCGCCAGTCAGGACAATCCGGTGGCGATCACCATGATGTTCTACAAGGGGATGCTTGCGGCGATTCCCAGCGCTTTTCTATTCGGCCATGTGCTGCTGTCGCAAGCCGACGGTTTCCCGATGCTGGCAATGTTGTTCGGTACGCCGCTTTTCCTGGGCCTGATGGGCGCGACCAACCCGGCGACCCTGGGCTATTGCTTGTCGTTCGCCATCTTCAACATTCTGCTGACCATGCCCGGCAACGGCATGGATTTCTCTTTCGACAGTTTCGCCAACCGCGCGATCTCGGTGGTGATCGGGCTGAGTTGCGTGGTGATGGGGTTTCGGCTGCTACCGGGACTCGGCACGAGCCTGCGACGACGGCGGCTGATCAACGCCATCTCGAAGGACATCCAGCAGTTGCGGCGGCGTTCCATCCGCGATGCGGAGACCCGCTTCAGCGGGCACATGGCAGATCGTATGCTCCAACTGGCACGGCACGACGACATGTTGCCTCAAGATCAGCGGTATCTGTTCATTCTGGGGCTGACAGGCTTGGATCTCGGTACCGCGACGTTGCGCCTGCGCGACCGCCTCGACAACGCGCCACACCCGCTGGTCCGTCGCGCGCATCGCCAGTTGCTGCGGGCACTGGCCAACGGCTTCGAAGAGGCCGCCAATGGCCGCCAGCCACGGGGCATTCGCGAGGCCGGCAGGCGGTTGGAAGAAGCCATCATCGCCCACGGCGACATTCCCGCCGATCACCGTGTGCTGCTGGAGGGCTTGATCGAGCGCCTCGAACTGGCGCTGGAGCGACTCGGCCGGATCATGGCCGAACGCCCGCACCTCAAAGCGAATCCGACACCGGCGCCGGCCAGCTGATCGGCACTCAGATGCCGAACCGTGGCCAGGTATCGGCAATACGGTAACCGCCGGGCCACGGGTCGCGGGGATCAAGCGTGTGCTGGTGCGTGCCGGTGACGAAGGCGCGGCCGCGAATCAGCGGCGTGACGGCGGCGCGCTCGCCCACCGTCGTGGCGCCATCCAGGCGGCAGTAGAACCGCGAATCGATGATCGACTCGCCAATGAAGGTCTCGCCGAGCTTGAGCTTGCCCTGGGCATGCAGCAGCGCCATCCGCGCCGAACAGCCGGTGCCGGTGGGCGAACGGTCGAGCTTGCCCGGCTGGATCGCCACCGTGTTGCGACCCAGCCAGGCATCGCCCTCGCGCACCACTGGCGCGGCGATCTGGCAGAACGAGACATGGCGCCAGTCGGGGTTGGAGGGATGACGAAAACCGACCTGCTCGTTGACCGCGTTGGTGATGCGGATACCGGTCTCGACCAGTTCCCGCGCTTCGTCCGGGGCCAGCCGGAAGCCGAGATCCTCGGCGTCGACGATCACGAAACTGTCGCCGCCGAAGGCGGTATCGACGCGCAGCGTACCGATGCCGGCGACTTCGACCTGATGATCGCGGCGGTCGACGAAGGCCGGCAGATTGCGCACCGTGACGTCCAGCACGCGACCGTTCTCGCACCGCGCCACGGCCTCGATCACGCCGCCGGGCGCCTCCAGCACCAGCCGGGTCTCCGGCTCCTGCATCGGCAAGATTCCGGTCTCCAGCAGTACCGTCGCCACGCACAGGCTGTTGGAGCCGGACATCGGCGGCGTGTCCTCCGGCTCCATGATGATCCAGCCCATCTGCGCCCGCGGATCCTTGGGCGGCACCAGCAGATTGACGTGGCGAAACACGCCGCCGCGCGGCTCGTTGAGCATGAAGTTTCGCAGCGTCTCGTCATTGGCGATCCAGCGCGACTGCGCCCACAGCGTTTCGCCCGGTGGCGGCGCGACACCGCCGACGATGACGTCGCCGACCTCTCCTTCCGCGTGGCAACTGACACTGTGAATGACCCGGCTCGTCTGCATCGATCAATTCTCCGTTAGGGAAATGCTGAATAAATCGGCGAACAGGATGAAGCGCAAGGCGCACGGAGCGCGGCGACCGGAGCCTATGGGGTATAGGTGAGGATTGCGAGCACCGCGCAACGCAGCGATTCGCC
>NZ_PZJU01000025.1 GCF_003206715.1 Salinicola peritrichatus
GGCTTTTCGTTTTTGACCTTCCTTACAGCTTAAAGCTTATGGCTTACAGCGCTTCCGCTCGTAGCTCGTAGCTCGTAGCTCGTAGCTCGTAGCTCGCACCAGCGTAAATACCCAAGACCCTAACGAGGCAGCAGTAATAACGTCAAAGAATCAAAGATGATCCAAAAATCACTTTTAGCTATATGCAAGAAGGGGCAGTTAGCTCAAGCGGATCGGTGGGTTTAGAGCTCGATTCGCTCGATCCAGGTAGCGAGTTGATCGCCATTGAGATCGACGACGCGCAACCCGGGGCGGGCGGCCTCGTCGACTGCAAATTCGTGACTCTTGGGCAGGAACTGATCGGAGGTAGAAGGACAGCCATAAACCGCCACCATCCCCTGCCAAGCCGCGAAGGCCTGGTGGATATGGCCACATAGAATGGCTTTCACTTGAGGATAAGGTGAAAGGGTCTGCCACAAGGCATCGCGGTCACTGAGACCGATCGCATCCATCCATACCGAACCCACCGCCAGCGGTGGGTGGTGCAGCGCAATCAGGGTGGGCCGGTCGTCAGCTTCGAGTTGCCAGGCGAGACGCTGCAACTGCTCCTGACCTAGCGTGCCACCGGGCTGACCGCTAACGCGTGAATCCAGCAGCAGCACATGCCAGCTCTCGAGATCCAGTTCTTCGTGAAACGGCTGCCATTCCGCCATCAACTCCGGCTGGTCGTGATTCCCCGGAATCCAGAACCAGGGGCATCCCAGACTGGCGAAAGCCTCGCTGGCGTGTCGATAAGCCATGGAGGTTTCATCCTGAGCGATGTCACCGGTCACCAGCAATACATCCGGCCGTAGCTGCCTGGCGCGGGCAAGCACCGCCCAAAGTTGACGTAGCGGCTGCCCCTTTCGCGAATGTCCTGCGGGATCTGCCAGCAGATGGCAGTCGGTAACCTGAATGAGCCGCATCAACGCATTTCCGGCATGTCGACGGCGTGCCCGTGCGCCAGACCGTGCTGGAGCCATTCACCGAGAAACCGGTTGAGCTGCAGCTTTTCATCCGGCTGGTGCATTTGAGGGTTCGGATAACGGTAGCGCCCCTGGAAATGGCGCTGACGCTGAAAATCCGTGACCTCGGCCATATTGGCATCGTGGTACAGATGCACCGTCATCCGAGGCGAGTCGATGAAGCCGTCCAACACGCCGGTCTGGGAAACCCGTGCAATGGTCGTATAGGGCGCCTGCTCGAGCACCTCGAGCCACAGCGTGCCGAAGCGGGCACGCTCACCGGCGAGTGGCACTTCTTTCACCTCTCCCGGCTCCATGTCCATGACCAACCGACAGAGGCGCAGATAGTTGCTGCTGCACTCGGCCTGGAGCGTCTTGAGATCCGTTACGTATGCTGTTCTTACCATGCTTTTCTCCTGGCGCACGGCGTAGCGGTGGCGCCGTCAATGCGGCCCTCGCCCGCTAGGCCCTGGCTCTCAATGCGGCGCGCTCCCGCGCTAGCCAGTAGAAGCCAATCAACGCCATGGCATTGTCCAATTGTCCCGCCATGAGCCGATCCCAGGCATCGGGAAACGACATGACGTGAACCAAGATGTCTTCCTGTTCGTCTTCCACCCCGTGAATACCGCCGATACCCGTACAGTCGATCAGGCCGCAAAACAGGGTGACCTGCTCCGTGCAGGCCCCCGGGCTGGGGTAATAGCGGTGAAGCTCGATCAATTCTCGAATGTGACAGCCAGCCTCTTCCTGCGCCTCGCGCCTGGCAACCTCGACCGGCGTCTCGCCGGCTTCGACGAGTCCCGCCACCAGCTCCAGCTTCCAGGGGGAAACCGGATCGTCCAGTGCGCCTGCGCGGATCTGCTCGACCAATACGACCGTATCACGAACTGGATCGTAGAGTAGTACGCCGACGGCATCCCGGCGAACGTGAACTTCCCGCGCGATCGTATCGCTCCACTCTCCGTTGAAACGCCTGTGGCGCAGTCGTCGATTCTCGAGCTCGAAGAATCCCGAATAGAGCTTCTGGGTCTCTACCCGCTGTACGTCGTTCCCGTCATAGCGGTTGAGCGGGGGCATATTTCGAGCCATGCGGCGCTCCTTTAGCGGTGAAAACCCATTATTGCGACGCCAACCAAGGATTCCAACTAGCAGTGACACATTGGTGAACTTTTTGTTCACACTTTGGCATACCCAAAGTCAAAGAGAGCACTTTTTTATCTGGTTCATTTCGTCAATATGGCATTTCAAAACCATATTTACAAAACACAACATTTTCTCGAAAACATTAACCTAGGATAACTATCTATGCATGAGCTATTTCAACGAAACTCTCAAGCCTCGTATAGTCAAAAGGTTGTAGGAAAAACACCTTAAAGGCCACAACAAATTGAAAATAGTATATCTTTAAAGCACTAACCAACCCAGTCATGCCAAAGAAATCATCACAAGTTATTGAAACCAACAGAAACACCGTCTATATCTTAGAAAATAACAACTCATACAAAAAAACTAACGAATCTAAAGAATAGTGACCAATAAGCTGCTGGGGAATGCCATGGCCGTTTCCGCAAAAATCAGCACCACCCAAGAAAGCATTACCGAAGCACCAACCCGCATCGTCGAAAATAATTCACTCCGTCTTCAGCAGCCCGGCAAGGTATTGCTCGATATTCCTCCCAACGAAGTCGAACAATTGACACGCGACGGAGACGACCTTTTGCTCCAAACCGTCGACGGTCAAACCATTCGTATCGAGAATTTCTATGGCCATGATTTGGCAACACCAAGCCAACTCTACCTGACGGGAGAGGATGATCAGCAACTGATCCTGGTGGAACTCGCCCCAGCTTCAGACACCGGAATGGTTGTGGCCGGCTACGTGCCACTGGGTGCATACGACGTATTCGAGCCGGTTGCCGCCGTCGCGCAGGCTTCATCAGCGGACGGGGCGGGCATCGGGGCCCTTGGTTGGGCCATTGTTGGAGGCGGGGCTTTGGCGGCAGGCGCCATCGCTGCCGATAGCGGTGGCGGTAGCAGCGGGCATGATAGTGATCCCGATCAGACCGCACCGGATGCCCCCGCCGATCTCACCGTCGCCGAGGACGGCACCGCCGTCACCGGCACCGCCGAGCCTGGCAGCACGGTGACGGTGACCGACGCCGATGGTAACGAACTCGGCACCGCCACTGCCGATCCTGACGATGGCAGCTTCAGCGTGCCACTCGATCCGGCCCTGACCGATGGCGAAGAAGTCAGTGCCACCGCCACCGATGATGCGGGCAACGAGAGCGATCCGACGGCGGCCACCGCACCCGATCTCACAGCACCGGATGTACCAACGATCGCCGAAGTCACGGATGATGTAGAGCCCATCACGGGGGAACTGGAAAACGGCGCAAGTACAAATGACGTCACCCCTGCTCTAAGCGGCCAAGCCGAGGCAGGAAGCATCGTTACAATTTACGCCAACGGCAATGAGATAGGATCCACCACGGCCAATAGCGGGGGTAACTGGACCTTCACGCCCGCCGAACTCGACGACGGCGATTACATCTTTACCATCACCGCCACGGACTCCGCCGGCAATGTATCGGACGAAAGTGGTCCATTCGCCCTGACCGTCGACACCCTGCCTCCCGCAGCTCCTGTGGTCAATCCGACCGATGGAGAAATCCTCACCGGGCGTGCCGAGCCGGGCAGCAGTGTCACGTTGACAGACGGCCAGGGCGATACTATCGCGACGGTCGAGGCGGACCGCAATGGCAATTGGTCCTTTGCACCGGATACCCCGCTGGACGATGAAAGCACCGTTACCGCCGTCGCCAGAGACGCCGCTGGCAATACCAGCGAACCGGGCAGCGCAACCGTCGATGCCGATCTTGAAGACACACTTCCCCCTGCCGAGCCCGTCATCATCACATCGATCGATGCCACGGAGCCGGTAACGGGAAATGTCGATAACGGCGGCACGACCAACGACCCCAGTCCCACGCTGCAGGGCACCGCCGAAGCCACCAACATGGTGCAGGTATGGGCGAACGACACCATGCTTGGCGAGACGCAGGCCGACAATTTCGGCAACTGGAGCTTCAGGATCAACACTCGGCTGCTGGATGGCACCACGACCTTCCGGGCGACCTCCACCGATCCGGATGGACAGGTATCGAATCCCAGTAATGCCTTCGCCCTCAACGTCGATACCATTCCGCCGGACGCGCCCACGATCGATACAGCGGCTGATGACGTCGCCCCCACCGGGACATTGGGAGACGGCGATGCGACCAACGACGACACCCCCACGCTGAACGGTACCGCGGAACCCGGCAGCACGGTGACCCTCTCGGCCAACGGAACGGTCATCGGCAGCGTTACCGCCGACGACGACGGCAACTGGACGTTCACGCCGCAGGCGCTGGAAGAAGGTGATACGACATTCACCGCTACGGCGACGGATGCCGCAGGCAACATCTCTCCCCCCAGTGCCGGATTCACGTTGACCCTCGATGAAACGGTGCCAAACGCCGGAGACAATAGCGTGCTGATCGACGATAGCGGCGACGGCTTGCTCAATGCGGATGAAGCCGGAAATGTCTCTCTGGACGGCCGGATAGAAAACAGCGCAACAATCACGGAGCTGACAATCAGCGATAGCAGCGGCAACAATATCACCGTCGATCCGGCCGATATCACTGTCGATGTCAATGGCAACGTGACGGTTGTCGGGCAGGATCTTTCTTCGCTCACTGACGGCGAACTGACCGCCACGCTCTCGGTCACCGATGCCGCCGGCAACACCGGCAGCGTTACCGATGTCACGGTTCTCGACACCACGGCGCCGGATGCGCCAGCCCTCTCCCTCGCGACGGATAGCGGTGCGGCGGGAGACGGCATTACCAACGATGCCACCGTCAACGTCGGCGGCCTCGAAGATGGCGCGACCTGGGAGTACTCCACCGACGGTGGCACGACCTGGACCGCCGGCACCGGCACCAGCTTCGAGCTGCCGGAAGACACCTACGCCGACGGCGACGTGCAGGTGCGCCAGACCGATGCTGCCGGTAACACCAGCGATGCAGGTAGCCTCGGCCCGGTCACGGTCGATTTCACCGACCCGGCCGCGCCGGTCATTGTCAGCGCCACCGACGATGTCGACCCGACCGGAGCACTCGCCGACGGCGATACCACCAACGATGCCACGCCGACGCTGACCGGGACCGCCGAGGCCAACGCGACCGTGGCGATTCTGACCAATGGTACGCAGATCGGCACGGCCGATGCGGATGGCGATGGCAACTGGACCTTCACCGTCAACGACGCGGACGCCCTGCCCGATGGCGATGTCACCTTCACGGCGACCTCGACCGATGCCGCCGGCAACGTCTCCCCGGCCAGCGACGCCTTCACGCTGACAGTGGATACGGCCGCCCCGGCAGCGCCGACGGTCGATCCGACCAACGGCGATACGATCACCGGCACCGCCGAGGCGGGCAGCACGGTCATGCTGACCGACGGCAACGGCGATCCAATCAGTGACCCCGTGCTGGTCGACGGCGACGGTAACTGGAGCGTGACGCCAGATATACCGCTCGATGATGGTACCGAGATCAACGCCACGGCCATCGACGCGGCGGGTAACGAAAGTGCTCCCGCCACGGCCATCGTCGATGCAGTTCCCCCGACTCAGGGAGACGGACTCAACGCCATCACCATCAACGACGGCGGCGATGGCCTGTTGAGCGCCGACGAAGCCGGCAACGTGACGCTCACCGGCAATATCGAAAGCAGTGCCAGCATCACCGACTTGACCATCGCCAGTAGCGGTGGCGGTACACCGGTTACGGTCGACCCGGCCGATATCACGGTCGACGCCGATGGCAATGTGACGGTGATTGCACAGGACCTGAGAGGCCTGGAAGATGGCGAACTGACCGCGACGCTTTCGGTCACGGACGCCGCCGGTAACACCGGTACGGTTACCGATACCACCACGCTGGATGTTGCCGCGCCGGACGCGCCCACGGCGACGCTGGCTACCGATACCGGTGCCGATGACGCCGACGGCATCACCAGTGACGCCACCGTCAACGTCGGTGGCCTCGAGGATGGCGCGACCTGGGAATACTCCCTCGACGGTGGCACGACCTGGACCGCCGGCACCGGCACCAGCTTCGAGCTGCCGGAAGTCACCCACGCCGACGGCGACGTGCAGGTGCGCCAGACCGATGCTGCCGGTAACACCAGCGATGCAGGTAGCCTCGGTCCGGTCACGGTCGATCTCACCGACCCGGCCGCGCCAACGCTGGCACTCGCCACCGACACTGGCGCGGATACCGCTGACGGCATCACCAACGATGCTACCGTCAACGTGAGCGACCTCGAAAATGGGGCGACCTGGGAATATTCCATCGACGGCGGCAATACCTGGACGACCGGCACCGATTCCAGCTTTGAATTGCCAGAGGGCACCTACGCCAATGGCGATGTTCGCGTACGCCAGATCGATAATGCCGGCAACGTCGGCGTGAGCGCCGGCTTGGACGCCGTCACCATCGACGCCACCGCGCCTGACGCGCCGACGCCCTCTCTCGCCACGGATACTGGCTTGGACGGCACCGATGGCATTACCAGCGATGCTACCGTGACCGTCAGTGGTATCGAGAGTGGTGCGACCTGGGAGTATTCCACTGATGGCGGAGACAGCTGGGCATCGGGCAGCGGAAATAGCTTCGAACTCGCGGCAACGACTTACAGCGATGGTGACATTCAGGTACGCCAGACCGATGTGGCTGGCAATACCAGTGATGTCGGCAATTTGGGCGCGATCACGATCGATCAGACCGACCCGGCAGCTCCCACCATCGACAGCGCCACGGACAATGTCGCACCGCAAACCGGTAGCTTGGCGAACGGCGATGCCACCAACGACAACACCCCCGAACTGACCGGCACCGCCGAAGCAGGAAGCACGATCACGCTCTACGTCGATGAAACGGCGCTTCCCGACGTCATCCCCGCAGACGAAAACGGCAACTGGTCGTTCACGACCTCAGCACTCGGTGACGGTGACTACATCTTCACCGCACGAGCTACCGATACCGCCGGCAATGTCTCTCCGGCCAGTCCAGCATTTACGCTGACCGTCGACACCGTTGCTCCCGACGCTCCCACGCTGGACGCCACTGACGGTTCGCCGATCACGGGGACGGCGGAAGCCGGCGCAACGATCACACTGACCGACGGCAACGGCGACCCGATTGGCACGGCGGTCGCTGGTGCCCAGGGGAACTGGTCGTTCTCGCCGGAAACGGCACTGGCTGACGGAACCGAAATCAATGCCACTGCCACCGACGCCGCCGGCAATGTCAGCACGTCGGCGAACGTGACCGTCGACGGGGATCTCAACGATGTCACGCCCCCGGCGGCACCGACCATCGAGTTCGCGGTCGATGACGTTGCCCCCCAAACCGGCAACCTCGCTGACGGCGACAGCACCAACGATACGTTACCCGTGCTACAGGGCACTGCCGAAGCCGGCAGCACGGTCGACATTTCTCTCAATGGCGCTCTGCTCGATTCGGTGACAGCCGATGGCCAAGGCAACTGGTCATATACCCTGATGACCGAATTGACGGCGGGCGATGCAGTCTTTACCGCTACAGCCACTGACGCCAACGACAATACCTCCAATACAAGCGACCCGTTCACGCTCACGGTCGATACTGTCACGCCTGACGTGCCCACCATCGACAGCGCCACGGATGATGTCGATCCGGCTGGTGCGCTGGCCGATGGCGACAGCACCAATGACGGCACGCCGACGCTGAATGGCACCGCCGAGGCAAACGCAATGGTGACGATTCTGGCGAACGGCACTGCCATTGGCACCACGACAGCGGACGTCGACGGCAACTGGACGTTCACGCCGGACGACATGGATGCACTCGCCGATGGCGACGTCACATTCACGGCCACGGCCACGGATGCCGCAGGCAATGCCTCCGGCACCAGCAACGACTTCGCGCTGATCATCGATACCGGCACACCTACGGTGCCGACACCGACCCTGGCGACAGACACCGGCACGAATGGCGACGGCATCACCAGTGACGCCACCGTCAACGTCGGTGGCCTCGAGGATGGCGCGACCTGGGAGTACTCCACCGACGGTGGCACGACCTGGACCGCCGGCACCGGCACCAGCTTCGAGCTGCCGGAAGACACCTACGCCGACGGCGACGTGCAGGTGCGCCAGACCGATGCCGCCGGTAACACCAGCGATGCAGGTAGCCTCGGCCCGGTCACGGTCGATCTCACCGACCCGGCCGCACCGGTCATTGCCAGCGCCACCGACGATGTCGCCCCGACTGGCACACTTGCCGACGGCGACACCACCAACGATGCCACGCCGACGCTGACCGGGACCGCCGAGGCCAACGCGACCGTGGCGATTCTGGTCAACGGCACCCAGATCGGCACGACTGACGCCGACGGCGATGGCAACTGGACCTTCAGCGTCGACGACGCGGATGCCCTGCCCGATGGCGACGTCGCCTTCACCGCGACCTCGACCGATACCGCCGGCAACGTCTCCCCGGCCAGCAACACCTTCACGCTGACGGTGGACACGGCCGCGCCGGCGACGCCGACGATCGATCCGACCAACGGCGACGCGATTACCGGTACCGCCGAGGCGGGCAGCACGGTCACGCTGACCGACGCTGACGGTAACGTCATCGCAGAAGGTATCGCGACCGATCCCGATACCGGCGCCTGGACCTATACGGCCGACCCGGCGCTGGCCGACGGCACCGAGATCAACGCCACGACCACCGACGCGGCGGGCAATGAAAGCGATCCCGGTACGGCCATTGTCGATGCTGTTGCCCCCAACGCCGATGACAACAGCATTGCCATCAACGACGGCGGCGACGGCTTGCTGAGTGCCGATGAAGCCGGCAGCGTGACGCTCACCGGCAATATCGAAAGCGGTGCCAGCGTGACCGGCCTGACCATCACGAGCAGCAACGGCGGCACCCCGATCACGGTCGATCCGGCCGATATTACCATCGATGTCGACGGCAACGTGACGGTGGCCGCGCAGGATCTCAGTGGCCTCGTCGACGGCACGCTGACCGCGACGCTTTCGGTTACCGATGCCGCCGGCAACATCGGTACGGTCACAGATACCTCCACGCTCGACACGACCGCACCCACGGTGACCGATGCGTCGGCCAGCGCCGACGAAGCCGATCTGGGGGTTGAAGTCTCCGGCACGATCGCGATCGACGACGGCGGCACCGGCGTCGACTCGGTCAGTGTCAGCGGTCCCGATGGGATCACGGCCGATGGTGTGGATGTGGTCTGGAGCGGCAGCTTCAGCGACGGCACCTACACCCTCACCGGTACCGCCGACGGCACGACGGTGGCGACATTGATCGTCACTACCGCCGGTGCCTACACGTTCACCCAATCACGGGCGCTCGACCATTCACTGGCCGGCGCGGACATTCTGGCTCTCGGTTTCGACGTGACAGCGACGGATGGCGTCGGCAACGCCAGCACCGGCAAATTGACGGTCAACCTGACCGACGACGTGCCGATCGCCTCGCAGCCGGCGTTCTTCGAGATCGATACCGAATCTACGACGGCCTCGGGCAGCTTCGTCGAAAGCTACGGTGCCGACGGCGGCCATGTCTCGCAGCTCACCATCGATGGTTATACCTTCAGCTACGATCCGGACAACGACAGCGTCTCCGCGACGGGTAGCTCCGAGCTGGTCGTGCCGTTCGCGGAGGAAGATTATGACAGCGCCTCTGGAGAGCTGACGATCCGGACCGTCAAGGGCGAGACGTTGACAGTCAATATGCAAACCGGGGACTACGATTACGATGCCTCCGGCGCCAATCTGCTGGATCCGGAGCCAGAAGCGGCTCCGGTCGTCGCCCTGGGTGACGATGACAGCCTGCTGGGCCTGGTGGGGGTCGAAGCCTTGGATCTTGTCAACTTCAGCGAAGAGCAAGCTTTCGCGGCGACTGACGCCAATAACAACATTTCGGAAGTCACAATTTCACTTAGCTTAGGAGCAGCAACCGTAAATGTAGGCGGCGGCTTCGGATACTCTTCGTTGCTAGCGCAAGAGCTTGGGCTCGATGTAAGTACCGACGACTTTCCAACAATTGGGCTTGGCGGTAGTGCCTCCATTACGGTAAGCACTTCTGACGCGGAGGGAATTAGCAACCAACAACTCAATGAGCTCCTTGGTACGATATATATCAATTCCGGCATTAACCTCGGAATAGGACAAACACTTTCCATCACAGCAAAGGATACGGAAGAAAATAGCACCACAACGGATAGTACAGACCTACTAAGCCTTGATTTGCTACAGAGCAACGCTCCCGACTATCTGGTCCAAGGTAATAGCTCGGCCGATACGCTGGCCGGCACCGCCGATAACGACCGCCTCTACGGCTATGCCGGAGACGACGAGCTTTACGGAGGTGAAGGCAGTGACCTCCTGAGGGGCGGTGCAGGCGATGACGACCTCTATGGTGAAGACGGCAACGACCTGCTGATCGGTGGCAGCGGTGATGACGAGTTGACCGGCGGAACCGGCAACGATGTCTTCCGCTGGGAGGACGGTGACCAGGGTGTCGCAGGCGATCCCGTCGAAGACACTATTACCGACTTCGATGATAGTCGGGTCTCCTCGGGTGGCGACGTTCTCGACCTGGGCAGCCTGCTTCAAGGCGAAGGCAAGATCGGCAAGAACGCCGGCAACCTGACCAACTACCTGCACTTCGCGCTGGTCGGTACCGCCACGCTGGTCTACATCAGCTCCACCGGCGGGTTCGAGGGCATCACCGAAGCGTCGGCCAAGGAAGCCGTCGCCGACCAGGTCATCACGCTGCAGGACGTCGATCTGGTCAGCAACGGCGGAAGCGACCTTCAGATCATCGAGAACTTGCTGTCCCACGGCAATCTCATCGTCGATGACGCTACCGCCGATACCGATCTTTCGGGTAGCGTCTCCACCGGTGTCGACGCCGTCATCTCCGACGACGATGGCGATACCGCCGGCACCAGCGTCGACTTCGACAGCACGGGCGAGACTCCGCCAACGCCGGATCCCGACAACGTCGCCCCCGTCGTGCAGGCCGACTCGTCCTCGCTGCTCGGTATCGCCGGTGCGGACTTGCTGGGCCTGATCGACTTCAATGATCAGGACTTCTTCGCCGCCGATGCCGACAACAACCTCCAGTCGGTCACGGTTTCCTACGATCCGCTGCTTAGCTTCAACCTGACGGCGCTCGAGTTTACGGCCTCCCAGCAGATGGCGAATGAACTGGGCTTGAGCCTGGCGTTCGACAGCGATCCCGGACTGCTCGGCTTGGTGGCGCCCTCCGCGAGCGTCACCATCACGGCGGCCGACGGCGGCACGATGGATAACCTGGCGGTCAACGAGCTGCTCGCCACGGTCGCGTTCGACGATACCTCCGGCCTGCTCGGGCTCGGCACCAACTTGCAGCTCTCGCTGCTCAATGCCACCACTATCACGGCGACCGACAGTGACGGTCGTAGCGCCAGCGACTCGCTAGGCGAGCTGGCCGACCTGGATGCGCTGACCACTCTGCTCGGTGACAACGACAACATTATCGAAGGCACCAGCGCCAACGAGACACTCGATGGCGGCTCTGACAGTCAGCGCCTCTATGGCTATGAAGGCAACGACACCCTCAATGGCGGAGATGGCGCCGATCTGCTGCGCGGTGGCGCGGGCAACGACACCCTGAACGGCGGTGCGGGCAACGATCTGCTGATCGATGGCAACGGCTCGGATATTTTCGATGCCGGCGCCGGAGACGACCTGATCGTGGCCAGCGGTAACGGCTTTGCCTCGGTCGACGGTGGCGACGGGTTCGATACCCTGCTGCTCGATGGCGGCATCGAGCTCGACATGGTCAACGGCGACCTCGGGCCCATCGCCAATATCGAGCGGCTGGACCTGGGCAGTGGCGACAACACCAGCACGGCGACGCTGAGCGCCGAGGACGTCGATGCCATGACCGACGACGCCAACGTGTTGCAGATCACTGGCGACGAGCAGGACACCCTCAACATTCAAGGAGCAACCGCCGACGGTGTCGTCACGCTGAGTGGCACCATCTACGACCAGTACACCTTCGGCGATACCACTCTCCAGGTCGAACAGGGCACCGTCGCGGTGGAGACCTGAGGACGACATCGAAAAGAACCGGCGGCCATGAGTCGCCACCAAGGAGTCATGGCAGGCAGAAGGAAACGCAGGTATCGACTGTCAACGGATACGGACACTGCCCATGCTGGCGATCGCCATGTGTCTGACACCCTCGCCCGCCCAGGCGCAAGGTATGGATTGGTGGCATGCCGTCGATCATCGGCAACCAGCGCCGATCCCCATCGGCCTGCCACCGACGGCCTGGTTGACGACGCCAGCCAGGCCCGATGATGCCATGCGAATGGCGGATACCGCCACGACGGACGAGGGCCAACTGCCATTGGAAGAAGCCATTCGCCAGGGACTGGCGCTCAATCCCGCGGTGCGGGCCGCCGTTGCCGACGCCGAGAGCGCCGGTACCGATGTCGACATCGCCAAATGGGGCTACTTTCCCTCGGTCGATCTCTCGGCGGGGCCGGAGGAGTTTCCCTTCGAGGATATCGGCTACGACGTTTCCGCCACGCAGATGCTCTACGACTGGGGAAAGGTGAACAGCCAGGTTGCCAGGCCAGCGCCTCTCAGCGCGAGGCGCAGTTCGAGCTCAGCGTTGCCGAGGAAGAGGCCGCGCTGGATATTGCCGAGGCCTACCTCGACGTGCTGACCGCCCAACGCCAGTACGAGGTAATCCAGCAGTATGTCGACGATCTCGGCAAGCTCGAGACACTGACTCAGGATCGCGGCAACAATGGGTACACCGACCGCAGCGAGCACGGCCGTGTCTCGCTAGATCTGGCCCAGGCCCGCGACGACCTCGCTTCCCAGCGCGGCGAGTTGATGGATGCGAGGCAGCAGTTCCGGGTACTCGTAGGCGTGCCGGCGGAAGGGCTCGACGCTCCGCACCCGAGCGATCTGACCTGGCGGCTCGCCGACGGCGGCGCGCTCGATGACTGGATCATCGCCGCGCCGGGCTATCGTCAGGCGCTCGCCTCGGCCGAACAGGCACAAGCGGAACTGGACGAGACGCAGGCCTCGCTCAAGCCGCAGCTCAACCTCGAGGGCAGCCTGCAGCGTCGCCAGATCGGAGGCGAACTCGAGAACGACTCGGTGATCGGCTTCCGTCTGCGCATGGATACCCTGCAGGGGTTGGCCAATTTTCAGCGCCCCGATGCCGCCCGCCAACGACTGGAAGCCGCGCGCTACCGCATCGACGACCAGCGTCGAGAGATTCGACGCAGCGTGCTTACGCTGATCGAGAACGCCGAGGTCTACGGCGACCGCCAGCGGGCGCTCGAGGACCAGATCGAACAGTCCCGGACCGTGAGCCGGCTCTACGACGACCAGTTCTCGGTCGGCCTGCGAGACGTCAATGACCTGCTGACGATCCGCCAGGAGGCCTATACGGCCCAGCGGCAGCTGATCGATCTCGAGAGCCAGCAGAAACGCATTCAGTATCGCGCCGCCTCGCAGTTGGGGCTGATGAACCCGCTGGTCAGCGGCCGTTTGGGGGAGTGACACGCCGTGAGCCTTTCCGCTTCCGAAGCTATCGACGATTACAGCGACCCGCTGCGCGAGGGACTGGTCCTGCTCTGCCGGCGGCTGGACCGCCCAATTTCCGTTGCCGAGCTCGGCGAGGGCCTGCCACTCCAGCAAGGGCGGTTACCCCTGAGCGAAGTGAAGCGTGCCCTGCGCCGCGCCAGCGTCAACGCGCGAGTCGTCAAGCGCCCACTGAGCGACTTCTCACCGCGACTGCTGCCGGCACTGCTGCTATTCGAAAACGGCGATACGGTGCTGCTCGAGGCGCTCGACGATGAAGAAGCACGGCTGGCCCTGCCGGAGGCCGACGGCGGCGAGGAGATCCAGACCCGAGAGACACTGGAAGCCAACTACAGCGGGATCGCGATCTTCGCCCGCCCGATGCCGTGCAGCGACGATCGTGCCGGCAATTTCGCCCAGGCCAGCCCGACCCACTGGCTCAAGGGGCCACTCAAGGCGCGCTGGCGCTCGTATGCGGAAGTCGGCGTCGCCGCACTGACTGCCAACCTGCTGGCGATCTCCACCGCGCTGTTCGCCATGCAGGTCTATGACCGCGTCGTGCCCAATGCGGCATTCGACACGCTTTGGGTGTTGGCCAGCGGCGTGGCGCTCGCCGTTCTGCTCGAGTTCACGCTCAAGGGACTGCGCGCCCACCTACTCGAAGTCATCGGCAAGCGGCTCGACCTGGAACTCTCCTCGAAACTATTCGAACAGGCGATCCGCCTGCGCTTGAATGCCAAGCCGCTCTCCACCGGCGCCTTCACCAGCCAGGTGCGGGAGTTCGAGGCGGTACGAGAATTCTTTACCTCCGCGACCGCCGGGGCGATCAGCGACCTGCCGTTCGTCGCCATCTTCGTGCTGCTGATAGCATGGATCGGCGGCCCCGTGGCTTTCGTGCCGATCATAGCCATCGCCGGCATGATCATTCCCGGCGTTCTGCTGCAGCGCTACCTTGCCAGACTGGCGCGGGAGAACCTGCGCGAGGGCGCGGTCAAGAACGGTGTGCTGCTGGAGTCGCTCGATCATCTGGAAACGGTCAAGGCGACCCGCGCCGAAGGACGCAACCTGGCACTGTGGGAGTCGCTCTCGGCGCAGCTGTCGACCACCTCGATACGTCTTCGCTCGGTGACCAGCCTGCTGACGCACTCTGCCTCCCTGCTGCAGCAGCTTGGCTATGTCGGCATCGTCATCGTCGGCGTCTACCGCATCAGTGCGGGCGACATGACCATCGGTGCGTTGATCGCCTGTTCCATTCTCGGCTCTCGTGCCATTGCCCCGATGGCGCAGACGAGCGCCCTGCTCGCTCGCTGGCAGCACGTCAAGGCAGCGGTCGAAGGGCTCGACGAGCTGATGCAGGCACCCAACGAGCAAGGCAGTGGACAGAAAGTGCGCAAGCCTCACCTGCGGGGGCATTATCAACTGGAAGAGATCGTGGTACGCCACACTGAAGAGGGACCGGCCGCGCTGCAGATTCCGGAGCTGGATATTCAGGCCGGCTCACGTATCGCCCTGCTCGGCGGTAACGGCGCCGGAAAATCCACGCTGCTGCGGCTACTCTCAGGCTTCATCGAGCCGACCGGCGGGCGGGTCATACTCGACGACGTCAATATCACCCAGATCGAGAGCGCCGATCGGCGTCGCGCCATCGGCTATCTGCCACAGGATATCGCGCTCTTCTACGGCACGCTGCGTGATAATCTCACGCTCGATGGCGGCCATTATAGCGATGACGAGATCCTCGAGGCACTCGATGGCGTCGGTCTGGGGCGTTTCGTGCGCAACCACCCGCTGGGACTGGAGCTGCCGATCGCCTCCAGCGGCAGCGTTTCCGGCGGTCAGCGTCAGGCGATCGGCCTGGCGCGACTGATTCTGCAGGACCCACATATCGTACTGCTCGACGAGCCCACCGCCGCCTACGACCAGAACAACGAGAAACGCACCGTCGACTTCCTCAAGCAGTGGATGGCCGGGCGCACGCTCGTCGTCTCGACGCACAAGAAGCCGCTGCTCGATCTCGTCGATCGCGCCATCGTGCTGCGCGACGGTAAATTCGCCATGCAGGGCAGTATCGACCAAATCGTGCGCGGCAACCGAGTGGCCACCGTCCGGGAGGAAGCGTAATGGCCACCACGTTCCGCGATCATGACCTCCAACGCCAGTTGGGCGACCCCCGAGCCAGCCTGCTCCACCCATTGGCACGTCCCGTGGTCTGGATAGTCCTGCTGATACTGATCAGTTTCATCGCATGGTCGGGCTGGGCCGAGATCGCCGTCGTCACCCATGGTGAAGGGCGCGTGATTCCCGTCAGCCGGATCCAGACGATCCAGAGTCTCGAGGGCGGCATCATCAATGAACTGACAGTGCACGAAGGCGATATCGTCGATCAGGGGCAATTGTTGGTTCGCCTCAGCGACACCCGCTTCCGCAGCGCCTATCAGGAAACCGAGAACCAGGTCGTGGCACTGAAAGCCGCCATTGCCCGCCTGCAGTCGGAAGTGCTGGAGAAGGACCATGTCGAATTCCCCAGCGACGTCGATCCGCAAAGTTCGCTGGCCGAGTCCGAGCGTGAGCTGTTCCGCGCAAGACGCGCAAAACTCAAGGAGGCGACCGCCTCGTTGGATCACGAGATCGACATGGCCCAGCATCGCCTCAGCCTGATCAAGCCACTGGTGCGGCGCAAGGCCGTGAGTCGGATGGAGGAGCTTCAGCTGCAGCAGGATATCGCCGGCCTACAAGGTAAACGCGCCGAGATTCAAAACAGCTACGTGCAGGACGCCTATACCGAGCTGACAGAGAAAAAAGGCAAGCTCGCTCCGCTCGAGCAGGTGCTGGTACAACGCCAGGACCAGTATCGACGCACCGAGATCCGCTCTCCGGTGCACGGGCGCGTCAATGCGATCAACTACACGACGCAGGGCGGTGTGGTACCACCAGGCGAGACGATCATGGAGGTGATTCCGCTGGAAGATCAGCTTCTGATCGAGGCCAGGATCAAGCCCCGGGACGTCGCCTTCCTCGCACCCGGCATGCGGGCCAGCGTCAAGATCACCGCTTACGACTACACCATCTACGGCGACCTCGATGGCACGGTCGAGCAGATCAGCGCCGACACCATCGAGGAGGAAACTCCTCGAGGCACCGAATCCTACTACAAGGTCTACATCCGCACCGATAGTGGCTCGCTCATGCACAATGGGGAAACGCTACCGATCATTCCTGGCATGATCGCCGAAGTGGATATTCAAACGGGCGAGCGCAGTGTGCTGAACTATCTGCTCAAACCGTTGCTCAAGGCCAAGTTGTACTAGATGGTATCTAGGGATCTGTCGAGGCGAGTCGTCACACCATCGATGGTCGCTCCGAGCCATGGCGATGACCGGAGGGTATGCGTTAGGCTGCGCGAACCTCGAAGACTTCAGAGATTTTCCATGCAAGGCCGCAACATGACGCGCTGGCGCGATCCCAAGAAGGATCCTCGCCAGGAGAAAAAGAGCAATCTCATCACTCCGCAGGGCTTCGACCGTCTGCAGGGCATTCACGACCATCTATCGCGGGTCAAGCGACCGCAATTGTCGGCCAAGGTCGGCGAGGCGGCGGCACTGGGCGACCGCAGTGAAAACGCCGACTATACCTATAACAAGAAGGAACTGAACCGGGTCATCGCGCGAATCCGCTACCTGCGAAAACGGCTGGATGAGCTACAGGTCGTCGATCGTCTACCGGCGGACACGAGCAAGGTCTATTTCGGCGCCTATGTGACACTCGAGGACGACGACGGCGAAGAACTCTCGGTGCGTCTGGTCGGCCACGACGAGACCGATACCGACAAGCACTGGATCAGTATCGATGCGCCGCTCGCCAAGGCCTTGCTCGGCAAATCACTGGATGACGACGTCGTGGTGGCGGCACCCGGTGGCGATACCCACTACATCGTGACGGCGATCGATTACGCCGATAAATAGCAGGTATCGACCTTTGACACATTCAGCATCGGAACGGCCGAACGATAAGATGAAAGTCGTGGGCGCCCGCCATCTGCCGCCCGGCCCGGAACCGAACGAAGAGGTCCCCCATGTCGGATGCCTCCGAGCGTGATCAGCCATCGGTGCTCTTTGCCCGCCAGCCCATATTCGATGCCTCCCGCGAGATCGTCGCTTTCGAGTTGCTGTTCCGGCCCACCGATGGCGGGCCGATGCCTTCGCCGTTCGATGGCGATCGCGCCACCAGCACCGTGCTGCTGAATGCCTTTGCTCAAGGCGATCTGGAGACGGTCAGCCACGGCAAGCCACTCTACGTCAATTTCACCGCCGATACGCTGGCCAACGATCTTCCTTTCGACACCTCGCAACTGGTGGTGGAAATTCTCGAGGACACGCCCTTCAACGAATCGATCCGGCAGCGTCTCATCGCACTGCGCCGACAGGGCTTCACCCTGGCTCTCGACGATTATGCTTATGACGGCACCGAGCATCCGTTCCTGCCGCTGGTCGATATCGTCAAAATCGAATACCCCCATTACTGTGGGCAAGACTTCGCCAACCTCGTCCAGCAACTGCGCCAGCGGTTTCCTCATCTGAAACTGCTGGCCGAGAAGCTGGAAAGCGAACAGGATCTCAACTGCTGCCAGGCCGCCGGCTGCGATCTGTTTCAGGGGTATTTTCTCGCGCGCCCGCAGATCGTCCACGGCAAGCCGGTCACGACCGACCGTATGGCAATGCTGAAACTCCTCGCCACGCTCAATCAGCCGGGTGTCAGCGTGGGCGAGATATCGGCGGCGATCGAACGTGACCCGGCGCTCGGCATGCGGCTGCTACGCATGGTCAACATCCAGTATTGGCGCAGCACCAAGATCACTTCGCTGCGCCAGGCGGTAACCTTGCTCGGAACGCAACGAATCCGCAGTCTGACCTCGCTGTTGGCGCTCGGCGAGATGGAAGACAAACCCGACTCGCTGCAGCAACTGGCGCTATCGCGCGCCTGTCTGTGCCGCGAGCTGGCGTCCCGCGATCCGGTGCTGGCCGAAAAGGCCTTCATTGTCGGGCTGTTTTCCTATCTAGAGGCATTCTTCGACCAGCCACTCGATGTATTGATCGAATCACTGCCGCTGCACTCTTCGATCAACGAGGCCCTGCTGACGCACAAGGGGCCCGTCGGAGCGCTGCTGGAGACCGCCGTCCGGCTCGAAAACGGTGAATGGAACGAGATTCCGTGGACCCGGCTGCAGACTCTGGGCATCGACGCGCTGGAGGTGAGCGCGGCCAATCAGCGCGCGATACGCGAGGTGGGAAACTTGCAGACTAACGGCGGGCTTTGACGGCGCGGAAGACCCGGTAACGACGATCGTCGGCCAGCGTCTCGAAGCCGCCGAACGCGGCCTGCAACCAGTCCGGATAGGGCAGGAACGCATTCGCCACCAACGTCAGCGTGCCACCCGGCGCCAGATGGGCAGGCGCCTCCCGGATCAAGCGCTCGGCCGGACCATAATCGATCGCCCGTTCCTGATGAAACGGCGGGTTGCTGACGATGGCCCCGAACATACCGTCGATCCGGCTGAACACGTCACTCTGCATCACCGCACCCTCCAGCCCGTTGGCCGCCAGCGTCCGCCGCGTGGCCTCGACCGCGAAGGCACTGACATCGCTTGCGGTAACCTCGTGCCCTTGCCTGGCCAGCCAGGCCGCCAGAATCCCATCGCCGCAACCGATATCCAGCACTTGCAATGGGTCTCGACTGCCGCTTGCCAATGGCGAGCCCTGCAGCGTTTCCAGCAGCAGCCGGGTGCCGTCATCGAGCTTGCCGTGGCCGAACACGCCAGGATGCGTCGCCAGCGTCAGATCTCCGGCAGAGAAGGTTTCCCAAGCCGCTTCGCTATCCTGCGCTGCGCCGCCAGACTCGGTCGCGAACAGCGTGCAGCGCCGGGCACTGTCCAGCTTGCGGCAGCCATGCCCCATCGACGCCAGCACCTTGGGAACGCGCTTGATACCGCCCTGGTTCTCGCCGATGATCTGAATCGGCGTCCCTCGCGGCAAGGCCGCGCTCAAGGACTCGAGCCACCACGCCCCCAGCGCATGGCTTTTCGGCCAGAACAACACCGCGCCGGGCACTTCAACAGCCGGCAGCTCCAGCGTGGCATAGGCCGGGCGCCCCGCCTGCCGCCACGCTTCGCATACCGTCAGATCGGCGCTCCACACGGCTCCTCGACCGGATTCGAGCCAACCATCACGCGGTGGAGCGACCCACAACCAGCCGCGATAATCCGCGTCCTGGCGCGCCAACAATTCACACGGCGGGCTCTGCGGCCTCATTCGGTGGTCTCCGTTGTTCGACCGGCACCGCCACGCCGAACGGTGTAGTGAAGGTAGCGCCCGAGGCGCCAATGGGGATCGACCTGACAGTAACGCCTTTCCAATTCGATCACCTTGGCCAGCTGCGCTTCGTCGGGGTGTCGGTCACGCAGGTAATCGTGAAAGATGCGCACGCCGGTGACGCTCTCGATGGCCAGCCCCGCTTCCTTGCACCACTGCACGATGTCGCCGTGCGTCAACGGCGAGATCGGCGTCAGCCGCTGACGTTGTCCGGTGCCGGAAAGCCGGTCTTCCAAAGCCTTGTCCAGGTTGCCCTTGACCACGTTGGAGAACCGTAGCGCATCGCGATTGAACACCATCAGCGACAACCGGCCATCGGCGGAGAGCAACGATTCGAGCCGGAAGAGCGCCTCGCGCGGCTCGGCCAACCACTCCAGTACCGCATGGCACACGATCAGCGGCCACGGACCCGGCGCCAGCTCGGGCAGCGCCTGCAACGACGCCCGAAGCCGAGTGACCGGCAACTCGGCCAGCTCCCGGGCCGCCGCCGCCAGCATATCCGCGGAAGGCTCCGCCAGCGTGACCGCATGCCCGCGCCGCGCCAGCCAGACGCTCATCTGGCCCAGGCCACCGCCGACATCCAGCGCCGGCGAACCGTCCGCCGGCAATTCACGCGACAGCACATCATCGAGCACGGCCAGGCGAATCGCGCCTCGTGCCGTGCCGTACAGACTGGAAGCGAATTTATTCGCCAGCCCATCGAACACACGATCGCGAGGCACCGGCACATCGTTGCCATGCAAGCCGAGCGCGGCCTTGGGTTTGCTGGAATCTTGAGAGTCAGGCATGAGCGTCAGGATAACGGATAGAGGACGGCATTCATGGAGCGCCCGCCATGAGAGACAGAACGGAGCAGCAGGAAGTGGCTGATGAAATGGTGCCCCCAGCACGATTCGAACGTGCGACCTTCCCCTTAGGAGGGGGACGCTCTATCCAGCTGAGCTATAGGGGCGCGGCGGGTCTCGCGAAGCGGTGCACAGTATAAGGCGCGGATTCCATGAGATAAACCCATGCCACTCTCTCCCTATGGACCTAATTTCGCGCTCCTGATCAAAGGCCGGTTCGCAACTCGACATTCGCCACGTTGCCAGCCCACGCAGTGCGGAGCACACTGCGGCCGTTACCTGCCTTCGCCCGGAAAAGCCGTGACAGCCGAAACGATCGCCATCATTGCCCTCGCCTACCTCGTGGCGTCCTTTGTCAAAGGGGCTACCGGTCTCGGTTTTTCGACGTCGGCCCTGCCCGATCCTGGCCTTGAGCCTGAAGTCGGCCATGGGCCGGCCGTTTCCGCGAAACCGTCAAACGGTTCTGGCCCTCGGCGCCTAGCTCTGCGGCATCGCGCGTGAATGAATGGATGCGGACACCTTCCGCAAAATGATTTTGCTGGCGTTGATCGTTTTCGGCATGCTCCTGATGGGAAGTGGCATCGTTCTGCTTTAGCGCCCTGCCGTTGCCGCAAACCTATCCGTCGCTTTTCGCTTGGCGGGCCATGACCGGATCCCCGGCCTCCAGGATCAGACAGGTACCGGCATCACCGGACAACAGCGCATCGATTTCATGCAGCGAGCCGATCACGGCGGACCTGCCCGTCGCATCCACGAAGTCGACCGCCGCTCGAACCTTCGGCTGCATGGAGCCGGACGGAAAGGTAAAGGCAGCCAGCTTTTCAGGGCCGATACGGGCTATCCGGCGAGTCTGGTCCGTCCCCCAGTCGAGGTAGACGCCATCCACATCGGTGGCGGTCACTAGTGTGGTGATTCAGAAATTAAGGTAATAAGTATTAGCCTATGCTTGGCCATGCATGCCAACTAAGCAGACATGAGAACAGGCCGCCCCGCGACACCGATTGTGCTTACGACAGCAGAACGCACCGAACTGACTCGTCGCGCCAATCAGCGCAAGGGACCGTTCGATTCGCGCATTCGAGCCGAGATCATGCTGGCCTGTGCCCGTGGTGAGTCGGGAACCGCTATCGCTCAACGTCTCGATATCGGCGTCCATACGGTCTCTCGCTGGCGAGTCCCCTTTGGTCAATGGC
>NZ_PZJU01000026.1 GCF_003206715.1 Salinicola peritrichatus
CGCGGATAGAAACTATGACGATGCCGTGGGCGAGCCGTTCGACTATCCCGTCGCGGCCCGCACGGCCGCGCGGATAGAAACGACAACCGGGCATCGTCCATCGAGTCGAACGTCACGGTCGCGGCCCGCACGGCCGCGCGGATAGAAACCTTACCTAGGTGACGTCCATCGCCATTTGTTTAAGGTCGCGGCCCGCACGGCCGCGCGGATAGAAACGAGAACGGCATCAACGACAATGCCGAGGCTATCGAGTCGCGGCCCGCACGGCCGCGCGGATAGAAACCATCCTACCACCAAATAGACATGAATCAATTTGCCGGTCGCGGCCCGCACGGCCGCGCGGATAGAAACTCCGTCACCCTGCGTCCGCAGTCGATCTATGCCGGGTCGCGGCCCGCACGGCCGCGCGGATAGAAACGGGAGACGAAGGCCGCGTGGGAGCCAGAGCAAAACGTCGCGGCCCGCACGGCCGCGCGGATAGAAACCCCAAGGCTCGGATCAAAGACCTTGACTCTGAAAAGTCGCGGCCCGCACGGCCGCGCGGATAGAAACTTCAACAAGTGACACGTCACCCCCCGATCGATTCGAGTCGCGGCCCGCACGGCCGCGCGGATAGAAACCAACCCGATTGATTGGCAACGAAGCTGGGAGATGTCGCGGCCCGCACGGCCGCGCGGATAGAAACTGCAATCTGCATGTCGTAGTCTTCGCCCGACTCTTGTCGCGGCCCGCACGGCCGCGCGGATAGAAACTACCTTCCCAAGTCGAGCGAACAGGTGGTTGAGGGTCGCGGCCCGCACGGCCGCGCGGATAGAAACTCTGTGCTGACGCTGGGCAAGCCTAACAAGACGCCCGTCGCGGCCCGCACGGCCGCGCGGATAGAAACTTCCGTCCACCTACCCGCCTACGTAAATACGCTTGTCGCGGCCCGCACGGCCGCGCGGATAGAAACGCGGCATCATCTGCGCACCAACCGGCATGCCGAGTCGCGGCCCGCACGGCCGCGCGGATAGAAACACGCTGGCAGGAAAGGACAAAGACGGCAACGTCTAGTCGCGGCCCGCACGGCCGCGCGGATAGAAACTTCATACTACCCCTCTGAGCTAACTATTCCGGCCAAGGTCGCGGCCCGCACGGCCGCGCGGATAGAAACGTATTCGCGTGAGCGGATCCAGCCCAAGCAGCGAAGTCGCGGCCCGCACGGCCGCGCGGATAGAAACAGTTGCTGGCGTAGGCGCTGCCGTCGACCGGTGAGGTCGCGGCCCGCACGGCCGCGCGGATAGAAACGGAGGCCACTGTCTGGATTGATCCAGAGGGCCGGTCGCGGCCCGCACGGCCGCGCGGATAGAAACGTCTCCCGAAGCCTGACAAGCGTGGATGGTGGCCTGTCGCGGCCCGCACGGCCGCGCGGATAGAAACAACGACACCACGTCATCGATCAACTCGACGTTGACGTCGCGGCCCGCACGGCCGCGCGGATAGAAACGAGAGCCGGATTACGACCGTGGTCAGCGAAGCCGTCGCGGCCCGCACGGCCGCGCGGATAGAAACATACGTTTTTGCAGGATTGAGACACAACCTAGACAGGTCGCGGCCCGCACGGCCGCGCGGATAGAAACCGCCGCAACGGCATCGGCCGCGCCGGTGTCATGCGTCGCGGCCCGCACGGCCGCGCGGATAGAAACGCCGTCATGGATATCTCGGTGTGTCCGTTCCCAGGGTCGCGGCCCGCACGGCCGCGCGGATAGAAACTTGAACTCCTTCGGCCCGGTCTTGCATGTCACCGTGTCGCGGCCCGCACGGCCGCGCGGATAGAAACATGAGCGTCTGGCTCATGATGCTGGTGACGGTTTGTCGCGGCCCGCACGGCCGCGCGGATAGAAACATTGCTCCGCCTCCACTTGGCAGGACCAGCTGCGGTCGCGGCCCGCACGGCCGCGCGGATAGAAACTATGCGCTGAGCAAGGCGAAGATCGTCGAAGAGTTGTCGCGGCCCGCACGGCCGCGCGGATAGAAACAGACTCAGAGCGCCGTCGGCAGCGCCTCTATCAGCGTCGCGGCCCGCACGGCCGCGCGGATAGAAACCAGCCAGACTGGCTGATCCAGACATTGACCTATGGTCGCGGCCCGCACGGCCGCGCGGATAGAAACGGCTACTCCCTATCGCCTTCGGCTGCCTGGCCAACGTCGCGGCCCGCACGGCCGCGCGGATAGAAACGCGATATAGCTCATGCTGCCCCCCGGATCTGATGGTCGCGGCCCGCACGGCCGCGCGGATAGAAACGTCAACGCCCCGCAGGTTATTCCGACCAACTACTAGTAGTCGCGGCCCGCACGGCCGCGCGGATAGAAACGCCTCGAGTTCGCTCACGCCCGAGGTCGACTGTCATTTTCAGAAGACGACTGCACCAGGTGGCGGGGCGTAACGCCAGGTGTGAAGGCGGCTGTCATTTTCAGAAGACGACTGCACCAGGTGGCGGGGCGTAACGCCAGGTGTGAAGGCGGCTCCTGACAGCCCGGTATCAGCAGTCACCTTCACCAACCTCGACTATGCTCAGTACTCCTATGCACCACAGGCGAGTCGGGGGCATGGCGTCAGACTCAACACCGATTGCCGAGCAAGGCGTGGCCACCCTGCCCGATAAAGCCTGGGCCCAGGCCCGGCAGCGAACGGACATCATCGGACCACTGGCAGCGCTTGAGGTGGTGGGGCATGAGGCCGTCGACGCCGCCGCTCAAGCGCTGGGCCTGTCCCGGCGACAGGTATATGTCCTGATCCACCGTGCCCGGCAAGGCACTGGCCTTGTGACGGACCTGGCTCCCGGCCAATCCGGCGGCGGGAAAGGCAAGGGGCGTCTGCCGGAGTCGGTCGAACGCATCATCCGTGAGCTGCTGCAAAAGCGCTTTCTGACCAAGCAGAAGCGCAGTCTGGCGGCGTTTCACCGCGAGGTCGCTCAGGCGTGCAAAGCGCGCCCGTTGCGGGTGCTGGCGGCGTACCTCCCGCTGCTATTACGCCGCTGGAACAAGTGCAGATCGACCACACGGTCATCGTCATGGACGAGCGCGACCGGCTACCCACGAGACCTTCGACCGGGCCATCGCCGAGCATCTTGCCCGGGGCTGAACCTCTGGCCCTGACACACGAAAGGCCCCGCACGGGTGACCGGGCGGGGCCTAATCGGCAAGGGCGAGAGGAGCGCTATCATCCGGCCAGCCGTGCAGCGATGCCGGCGACGTGCTCGCCCTGAAAACGGGCGAGGTTCAGCTCGGTCTCGCTGGGTTGACGTGAGCCGTCACCACCGGCGATGGTCGCGGCGCCATACGGCGAGCCGCCCTTGACCTCGGAGATATCGAACTGGGCCTCGAGACCATAGCCGATGGGCACGATCACCATGCCGTGATGGGCCAGGGTCGTCCAAGCGGTGAGAATCGTGGTCTCGTTGCCGCCGCCGGTGCCGGTGGAGGTGAAGACACTGGCCACCTTGCCGCGCAGGCTGCCGCTCGCCCACAGACTGCCGGTCTGGTCGAGGAAGGTGCGCATCTGGCCGGCCATGTTGCCGAAACGGGTCGGCGTGCCAAAGATAACGGCGTCATAGTCGGCCAGTTCCTCGGGACGCGCCTCGGGGGTGTCGAGTGCCTTGCCGCCGGCCTTGGCGAAGGCCTCCGGGTCCATCGTCTCGGGGACCCGCTTGATCGTCACTTCGACACCGTTCACCTGGCGTGCGCCGTCCGCGATGCTGTTCGCCATGGTCTCGATATGGCCATACATGGAGTAGTAGAGCACCAGTACCTGGGTCATGGGTTGTACCTCCTTGGGAGTGCTGCGAGTTGTCGATCTTTCGAACAAACGGGAGTATCCGGAAGTAAGTGGTTGATACCTGTCCATCACAGGAATGAGCCTAGTCGCTTGCTCACCGGATTACCTGGTTGATGGAGGGTGGTCAGTTATCGCCTAGCAACATCTAGCCTGGCCAGCGCCTGTTCAGGCAGCGACAAGCTCACGGAATCCAGTACTTCATCCAGCTGACCTAGACTAGTGGCGCTGGCAATGGGCGCGGTGACCGCGGGGCGGCTCAGCAGCCAGGCCAGAGCTACTTGGGCGGGCTTGGCGCCAAGCTCATCGGATACGTTCAACAGCTCCTGCAGAAGTCGCTGACCGCGCTCATCGAAGTAGCCCTTCAGGAAATCGGCCCGGGCGTTACCTTCCAGATCCTCGAGCTTCGAATACTTACCGGTCAGAAAGCCGCTGGCCAGGGAGAAGTAGCTCACCACCCCGAGCGCATGCTCCTCGGCCACATTCGCAAGCCCGGCCTCAAAGTCGTCACGGTCATAGAGGTTATAGAGCGGCTGCGTCACTTCGTAGCGGGGCAGCCCCTGATTCCGGGAGACCGCCAGGGCCTCGCCCAGTCGCTCGGCGGAATAGTTGGAAGCGCCGATGGTTCGCACTTTGCCGGCCTCGATCAGCCGGGCGAAGGCCCCAAGGGTTTCCTCCAGTGGCACATCCTGGTCATCGATATGTGCGAAGTAGACGTCCAGGTAATCGGTACGCAGGCGCTTCAGGGAGTCCTCGACGGCGGCCTCGATGTTGGCCGCCGAGAGGCCCTTGCGCGGCTCCCACATGCCCACCTTGCTCATCAGTACGAGATCGTCGCGCCGCCCGCGCCGGGCCAGCCACTGACCCAGAACCGTTTCCGACTCACCGCCCTCGAGCCCCGGCGCCCAGGCCGAATAGACATCGGCGGTGTCGATGGCGTTGAAGCCACGCTCGACGAAGCGATCGAGCAGGGTGAAGGAGCGGTCTTCATCGGCGGTCCAGCCGAAAACGTTGCCACCGAAGACGAGCGGTGCGATCTCGACCCCGGAGCGGCCCAAGTTGCGTTTTTTCATGATCCTTTTCTCTCCCATGTCGAAAACCTGTTGAAGGCAATGCCTGGTACCTGTCACGGTCGCGCTACAGCATCCGCTTGAGCGTATCGTCACGCTGGACAAAGTGGTGAAACAGGGCGATGCCGATATGCCCGAGGACCAGCGCGGTTAACGCCCAAGCCAGCGGTGAGTGCAGGCTGCCGAGACTTGCGGCCCAAGCGATCTCTTCACCCTCCGCAAGGATCTCCAACCCGAAGGCGGTCAGTTCATAGCCGCCTCCCAGCATCACCATCACCCCGGTGATCGGCATCAGCAGCATGCCGGCGAAGAGCAGGCCATGCCCGGCCTTGACCAGCTTGGCAGTGGCCGGGTCCTGGGCCGGACGCTGATGACGCTGACGCGCCACCCACGCCAGGCGCAGCACGATCAACACCAGTAGCAGGGTGCCGATGGAGACGTGCCAGGGAACCAGGGTCTGGCCTACCCAGTGCTCCCCCTCGGCGATCCGGTCACCAAACTTGAGCAGCTGCCAGATGATCAATACCGCCATCAGCCAATGGAAGGCCTTGCTGACGCTGCCATAGCGTTCTTTGGAATCGTTGATCATCGACATCTCCGCCAGGTAGTTTCAAAAATTCAAGCAGCTCCAAGCTAGCAGGCTAGCAAACCGCCTGCTATCGCCGCGGTCCCGACGTCTCGATCAGGCAATGCTCTCGACGATGCCGCCTTCCACTCGCAGGGCGGAGCCGGTGGTGGCACTGGCCTGGGGCGAGGCCGCATAGACGCACAGGCTGGCGACCTCCTCAGGGGTGGCGAAGCGCTTGAGCAGGGTCGAGGGGCGGTTCTCCGCGAGGAACAGGGTCTCCATCTCCTCGGCCGAGACGCCGCGCTCGGCGGCCATCTTGGCCATCATCGCCTGGGCGCCTTCGGTACGGGTCGGGCCGGGCAGGATGGTGTTCACCGTGACGCCGCTGCCGGCCAGCACCTTGGCCAGGCCACGGGAGACGCCCTGCAGGGCCGCCTTGCTGACACCGTAGTGCACCATCTCGGAGGGAATGTTCAGCGCCGACTCGCTGGAGATGAACTGGATGCGACCCCAGCCGCGGGCCTGCATGCCCTGGGCATAGTGGCGCGCCAGGCGCACCCCGCTCATGACGTTGATCTGGAAGATCTCTTCCCAGGCGGCGTCGTCAATCTCGAAGAAGGGGCGGCCGCCGTAGATGCCTAGGTTGTTGACCAGGATATCGACCTCGGGGCGGGCCGCGATCAGCGCCTGACAGCCTTCGGCGGTGCCGGGGTCGGCCACCACGCCGCTGGCATCGTCACGGTCACTGGCCTGCTGGATATGGGCCACGGCCTTGTCCACCTTGGCCTGATCGCGACCGACCACGGTCACGCTGGCACCCGCCTGGGCCAGGCCAGTGGCGATCGCCAGCCCAATGCCCGCGGTGGAGCCGGTGACTAGGGCCTGTTTGCCGGAAAGTTCAATTCGCATCATCTATCTCCTGCTGTATTGCGTGAGTTGCCATGTGAGGTGGCTGTGAAAGTGGCGTGGCCGCCTCAGCCGAAGCGGTAGGCGGACAGCTGCGTCTTGAGCACTTGTTCCGAATAGATCTTGCGGCCCTTGTCCTTCCCCGCGGCGCCGGCGGCGACCATCAGCGGGATCAGGTGCTCTTCGTCGCCCGGCGGGTGGCACTGAGGCGCATGGGGTGCCCGAGCCCAGTCGCCAAGCGCGGCGTGGCGCCGATCCGGCTCAGCCTCCACGGTCTGAGTCAGCCAGTCATCAAAGGCCTCGGAGGGTGCGGTAAAACGCGCATCCCCGTAGCCGCGCATGTTGTGGAAGCTCATGCCGCTGCCGACGATCAGTACACCTTCATCACGCAGCGACGCCAAGGCCTCGCCAGCAGCGAGATGGGCCGCGGGATCGAGATCATCGCGCAGCGACAACTGCACTACGGGGATATCCGCCTCGGGGAACATCAGCTTCAGCGGCACGAACATACCGTGATCGAACCCCCGCTCGGTGTCCCGTTGGCTGGCCAGACCGGCTTGAGAGAGCAGCCTGTCGACCTGCTCTGCCAGGGCCGGCGCGCCGGGGGCCGGGTAGGTGAGCTCATAGGTGTGGTCAGGAAACCCGTGGTAATCGTAGATCAGCTCGGGGTATTCACCCGCGCTCACGCGAAAGCCGGGGGTTCGCCAGTGGGCGGAGACCATCAGGATCGCGCGGGGGCGGGCCGGCAGCGAGGCGGCCACGCCCTTGAGGAAGCCTGCCATGCCTTCCCAGGTGCCGGGCGGGTTCCAGTCCATGAAGAAGCACGGGCCGGCGCCGTGGGGAATGAACAGCACCGGCTGGGTGGTTGAATCAGGGGGCGATACGCTCGCGTTGGTCATCGTGTAATTCCTTGGGCCATGCGGCCCGGTGAATACTTAGGTAGGTAATACTGTATCCTCACTCCCTTAGTAAGAGAATATGGTATTTTATGCAAACACCTTTAACTATGAGTGCGAAATAGATGCTGGACCGTTTTACGGGGATGCGGGTCTTTACCCAAGCGGCAACCCACGGCAGCCTATCGGCGGCGGGACGCGCGCTGGGCATGTCGCCGGCTATGGCCACCAAGCACATGGATGCCCTGGAGGCCCGGCTGGGCGTCAAGCTACTGCATCGCACCACCCGACGGCTGACGTTGACGGACGCCGGCACCGACTATCTCGAGGCCTGCCGGCGCATCCTGCAGGAACTCGACGAGGCGGAGTCGGAAGTGGCCGCCCAGAGAGTCGAAGCGGTCGGGCGGCTGCGCATGAATGTACCGCTCTCCTTCGGCGTGCGCTTCATCGCGCCACTGCTACCCGCGTTCCACCGTCGCTATCCAAAGGTGGAGGTCGAACTGGGCCTGAGCGATGCCCAGCACGGCCTGATCCAGGAAGGCTGGGACCTGGCGATCCGCATCGGTCATCTTGCCGACAGCTCGCTCAAGGCGCGACGGCTGGGCGACTGCCCGATGCGGGTCTGTGCCGCGCCGGACTATCTGGAACGATACGGCACGCCGGGGGGCGTCGCCGAACTATCCGGCCATAACTGTCTGAGCTATACCCTGTCGCCCTCTCAGAGAGAGGGGACCTGGAGCTTCGGTCGCGAGGGCGACATTCAGGTGCCTGTGCAAGGCGATCTCAAAGCCAACAATGGTGATGCATTATTGGTGGCGGCGCTTGGCGGGCAGGGCGTGATCTATCAGCCGAACTTCATCGTGGGGGAGGCCCTGGCGCGCGGTACCCTGGTGGCCCTGGAACTCGACCAGCCCACGCTCGACCTGGGCGGCTTGCATGTGCTGTTTCCCCCCGACCGGCGCCCACCAGCCAAGGTCAGGGCGATGATCGATTACCTGGTTGAGGCATTTGCGCAGTCCTCCTGCCAGACCCCGTCTCTGACAACTAGGGAAAGCTCGGCCAGTGTAAGGAGACTCCGTGACCAGCCCGACTGATAACATTCTCCATCTGCCGGACTTCCAAGGACGATAGCATTCTGGAGAATCGCGCCATTTGGTTCTTGAACACAGGGCCACAGGGCCCAGAGGAGGCCGTTCAATACCTGGCGGTGATCCCGCCCTGGCAAGCTCATCGTCTGGAGCGGCGAGACGATGTCCTCGATCAGCGACCAGCTGGTCAATAGGAAAGCGCACTCGTTCAAAGCGATTGCCCGCTTGCTCAGAACTCCCGTGCATGATGCATCTTTGTCCGGGAAACGATCATTAGGCGGCCAAGCCGGACAGTGTCCGAGAATAGGCTTGTTTGATGGGTTTTCGGACAATAAGATAGGCGGACGGATAAACGGACAAAAAGGCGGTCCATGGCACTGATCGGCTATGCGCGGGTCTCGACGGCGGAGCAGGACTCCGCCTTGCAGACTGATGCGCTTCACAAGGCGGGGTGTGAGCGAATCTTCGATGACACCGTCTCTGGGGCCAAGGCGGAACGCCCTGGCCTGACGGCGGCCCTGGAGTTCCTACGCGACGGGGATGTGCTGGTCGTGTGGCGACTGGATCGACTGGGGCGCTCGCTGCCGCATCTGATCGAGGTCGTCAGCACCTTGGAGGCGCGTGGTGTCGGCTTCCGGTCACTGACCGAAGCCATCGACACCACCACCCCCGGTGGGCGGCTGATCTTCCATGTATTCGGCGCCCTGGGGCAGTTCGAGCGCGACCTGATCCGAGATCGCACCAAGGCAGGGCTCGCCGCTGCCGCCGCCCGTGGGCGTAAAGGAGGTCGCAAGCCCGTCGTCACCGACGACAAGCTGAAGCGGGCCAGGGAGCACCTGGCCAATGGGCTGAACGTCCGCGAGGCCGCCGCACGCCTCAAGGTCAGCAAGACGGCCCTCTACGCCGCCTTGAAGGCCGGCCAGTCCGATGCCCCAGACCACAGTGCAACCGACTCCTGACACTCCGTGCGGTCGCCTTCTGAAAATGACATCGACACCGGGTCGCGGCCCGCACGGCCGCGCGGATAGAAACCAACGCTGCCCGGCGACTGGTCGAAAACCGGACGTCGCGGCCCGCACGGCCGCGCGGATAGAAACAGCACCGACCCGCGCGTCTATCCCTTCGGGCGGGCGTCGCGGCCCGCACGGCCGCGCGGATAGAAACAAGCGGCGGAGACGGTGGAGGAGGCGCGAACCGTGTCGCGGCCCGCACGGCCGCGCGGATAGAAACCCTGATTCTGGCCTTGAAGGCCTCGACGTCCTGCACGTCGCGGCCCGCACGGCCGCGCGGATAGAAACCTTGGCTGAGGTGTCGCGCCCGCGCAGCTCCCACACGTCGCGGCCCGCACGGCCGCGCGGATAGAAACTCATGCCTGGTGCGACCTCCTTGGGGATCTGCGTCGTCGCGGCCCGCACGGCCGCGCGGATAGAAACTTTGATCTCGTTGCTCCGCGCGATGACGCAGCCATGTCGCGGCCCGCACGGCCGCGCGGATAGAAACCGATGAACGAGGACTGGGAGCCTGAGTGGCGAGCGGGTCGCGGCCCGCACGGCCGCGCGGATAGAAACATCGGCCAGCTGCAGGGCATGGCCGGCACCTTCAAGTCGCGGCCCGCACGGCCGCGCGGATAGAAACTCCGGCCAGGTATCGTCCAAGTCCTCGTCCGGATAGTCGCGGCCCGCACGGCCGCGCGGATAGAAACGCTCCATCGTGCGCGTGGACCGGTCGACCTGGCGCGTCGCGGCCCGCACGGCCGCGCGGATAGAAACGACGAGGAAGACCTCAAGGGCATGACGGCCAACGCCAGTCGCGGCCCGCACGGCCGCGCGGATAGAAACTCAAGAGCTACGAGGGTGTCGTGAATCGCGCCATCGGTCGCGGCCCGCACGGCCGCGCGGATAGAAACTGATACGCATCGACGACTACGACGCATCAACCGAAGTCGCGGCCCGCACGGCCGCGCGGATAGAAACTTTGGGACCTTGGCACAGGGGTGGATACAGGGGTGGTCGCGGCCCGCACGGCCGCGCGGATAGAAACCAGCCCCGGCGCTACTGTCCTGCCGTCGTCGCAAGTCGCGGCCCGCACGGCCGCGCGGATAGAAACGCGTTCGAGAACTACACCCGCACCGCCCAGGTACTCGTCGCGGCCCGCACGGCCGCGCGGATAGAAACTGGGCCGTCGACAAGCCGATGCACCCCAGCCTGGCGTCGCGGCCCGCACGGCCGCGCGGATAGAAACCACTGGACCCCGGCGGACATGGACGGCATGACCCTGTCGCGGCCCGCACGGCCGCGCGGATAGAAACTTCTACCGGCTTCGTCGTCGAGCTGCTGCTGGGGTCGCGGCCCGCACGGCCGCGCGGATAGAAACGCTGATAGAGCGCTGCGAGAAAAGAACGACGCCCGTCGCGGCCCGCACGGCCGCGCGGATAGAAACACCAACAGGCGGTGCGTGAAAGCAACTTGATGGTGGTCGCGGCCCGCACGGCCGCGCGGATAGAAACATTAGCCCAGACATTGAGTCAACTGGAGAGGCTAGTCGCGGCCCGCACGGCCGCGCGGATAGAAACAATGACGATCAGTACAAGATATACAGTTTCATTGACGTCGCGGCCCGCACGGCCGCGCGGATAGAAACATCTGGTGGCGCGAATTCTGGACCACCGACACCCAGTCGCGGCCCGCACGGCCGCGCGGATAGAAACAAGCCACTGCAGACAAATTGGATTGGCCGATTCCTGTCGCGGCCCGCACGGCCGCGCGGATAGAAACCCCCGCAGCAAGAACGCCCGCAAATTCATCCGCGGTCGCGGCCCGCACGGCCGCGCGGATAGAAACGTTGCGTCCGATATAGCGAAAGCGCTCGAGTACCAGAGTCGCGGCCCGCACGGCCGCGCGGATAGAAACCCTGCTAATGTATAGCGGGCAATGCCAGTAACGGGTCGCGGCCCGCACGGCCGCGCGGATAGAAACATATGTGCCTTGGATAACAAGCGCCAGCTAGGCGTCGCGGCCCGCACGGCCGCGCGGATAGAAACCAATAGAATGTTGGGAAATGCGCCTTGATATAGGGTCGCGGCCCGCACGGCCGCGCGGATAGAAACTACGCTCAGACACCGGTCTGAATGAACGAGATCCATGTCGCGGCCCGCACGGCCGCGCGAATAGAAACTGTTTGCGGATGCGCCGTTGCTGGCTCTTGCGCAGGTCGCGGCCCGCACGGCCGCGCGGATAGAAACAGTGTCTTACCCCCTGTGCCAAGGTCCGTGCCACGTCGCGGCCCGCACGGCCGCGCGGATAGAAACCGCTACGCGTTTAAGTGGGCACCGCCGGTAAACGGTCGCGGCCCGCACGGCCGCGCGGATAGAAACGCCGGCCGGGCGCTTTGCCCAGGTCTTTCTCGGGGTCGCGGCCCGCACGGCCGCGCGGATAGAAACAAAAACCGCATATCGCGAAGCTGGCGCGCCAGGCCGTCGCGGCCCGCACGGCCGCGCGGATAGAAACAACCAGGGCTACCACTACGTGCCCGGGCCGGGGATGTCGCGGCCCGCACGGCCGCGCGGATAGAAACCGGCTCCCGGCGAATCACCGCCAGCAGTTGCCGGGTCGCGGCCCGCACGGCCGCGCGGATAGAAACGCTGTCCGGCGTCATCGGTAGTTTCTCTCGTCGTTGTCGCGGCCCGCACGGCCGCGCGGATAGAAACCGGCTCAACGTCGAGATCCATATCCCAAATGCTCGTCGCGGCCCGCACGGCCGCGCGGATAGAAACCGTTGCAAGGACGGCGTGAACGAGGGATGAGTCATGTCGCGGCCCGCACGGCCGCGCGGATAGAAACGGCTTGCTAACGTGGCCGATGACGCAGCCGGTAACGGTCGCGGCCCGCACGGCCGCGCGGATAGAAACACTGCCGCGATTGCGAAGTCGAAGGAGCGGCCCGTCGCGGCCCGCACGGCCGCGCGGATAGAAACTCGAACGCGAACAGCGGATCCTCGCTGCAGGTGCGGTCGCGGCCCGCACGGCCGCGCGGATAGAAACATCGATGTCGACTCGATCACCGCCAAGGATCTGAGTCGCGGCCCGCACGGCCGCGCGGATAGAAACTGTAGCGACGTGAGTATCTGTGCATCCAGGACCTGTCGCGGCCCGCACGGCCGCGCGGATAGAAACACCGGGTTCGACACCGCCACGGCCAGCACCCGCAAGTCGCGGCCCGCACGGCCGCGCGGATGAATGAAGCTTGAACCTTCTAGTTACGACGACAGCGAGTCGCCATCCCATTGCGGTTTGCCATCGTGCATCAGCACGCGATCGCCTTCGGGTTTCTCGTCGAGTTTGGCTTCGTGAACTTCGCCGTCGAAGCGGTAGCGAACGTCGTAACCGACGGTCTCTTCCTTGCTGTCGTTGACCGTGTTGCAGCGCTGCTCGGTGGTGGTGTAGGTATCGCCTTGCTGCATGCGGCCCTGAACCTGATTGCCGGCGATACCGCCACCAACCGCGCCTGCGGCCGTCATGATCTTCTTGCCGCTGCCGCCGCCGAATTGGTTGCCGACCACGCCGCCGACGATCGCGCCGATGGCCGTACCGGCAATGCGATGTTCGTCCTGAACCGGGCGCTGGTGGGTCACGGTGACGTTTTCACAGACCTGTCGAGGTGTCTGGGTCGTCTCGACGATCGGGTCGACGCTGACGATGTCGGCATACTGTGGGGCGTCGTCGCCCGATTGGTAGGCGCCGACCGCAACGCCGACGGCGATACCCAGTACGGCGATGACGCTTCCGATGATGATCGATTTATTCATGGCCTTGCTCCTTCTGCTGACCCGCTCGCTCTGGGGCGAATCGGGTGCGAAACCTCTCGGCTTGCTGCAATCCGGCGACATCCGTGTCGGTGTGGCGGCGAACCGCCGTCCTCCATCCTCCCGTTCCGGGCGGCGAGTTTCCGGCGCCGCCAGTTCGGGGAAGACAGGGACAGTTTAATCCAGCGCAAAGCAATGAGCGCCTGGGAAACAGGTTATTGAACACTGTTTCCACAAACGGGAAGGGCTGTCTCCAAATGGCAACGGGCCGCACTTGGCGCGACTCATGGCGGGCACCCAATCAGCGGCTACGTGCTTCGTTGGCCAACTGTTGCAGAAGCTGAAGCTGATCGCCTTCCAGTTCAGGCGTTGGGGAGAGATGTTCGCGCTGGGCATCGCTCAGTTGGGAGGCCTCGCGCAGACCGGGATCGAGCCGCGGCAATGCCGCCTCGTTGGGGGTGCGGTAATAGGCGTAAGTAGCGGAACGCGCGGCGATCTCCGGCCGCAGCATGAAGCTGATGAACTGCCTGGCCAGTTCGGGATGTGGCGCGCGCCGGGGAATGACCAACGTATCGACGCCCAATTGGGAACCCTCTTCGGGAATATAGAATTTCAGCTTGGCGTAGGTCTGCGGCGAATCCGCCTTGCGATAATCCAGATCACCGCTGTAGGTGACGGCGGCGCGGGTCACGCCTCGGGCGATCTGGTCGATGGCGGCGGTGCTGTCGGCGAAGCCGGTGAAATTCGAACGATCAAGGGTTTGACTGACCAGCTTGGCGGCTTCGATCCATTGCTCGCGGTCGGTGCAGTCGAAGCCATGTCCCTGGTAGGCACAGGCCATGCCGAACAGTACCTGCGGATCGCCACCAAGCAGCGCGAACGGTTGATCCGGATTGACCTCGGGATCGAACAGCAGCGACCACGATGGCGTTGGATCGGGGAAGGTTTCGCTGTCATAGACGATGCCCGTAACGCCCCACAGATAAGGCACGCTGTAGCGGTCTTCGGGATCGTAGCTGGGATGGCGGAAGGCCGGCATCAGATTGTCGCGTCCCTCGATCCCGTCGCCCAGGGGTTGGATCAGTTCGGAGGCGACCAGCCTCGGGACGTAATAATCGGTGGGCACCACCACATCGAACTGGGCGTCGCCGCCGGCCACCAGCTTTGAGTACATCTCGGCATTCGAAGTGAAATAGCTCTGTACGACCTCGACGCTGAACTCCTGCTCGAATTCGTCGATGACAGCGGGATCGGCATACTCCGTCCAGTTGAACAGATAGAGCTTGTCGTCATCCTGTGCCTGAGCCAGGCCGGCGACCAGCGCCAGTGGCAGCAGCGCGATCGGTGTCGGTCGCATCGTCTTCCCCTCGAGTTTTGTCGTTGTTGGCAACGGGACGCCGCGATGACGGCCCCGCCGGCGATCCTGCGCTATCCCGTTTCACACCCGCAATAGCAGATGCTCGCGCTCCCAGGAGCTGATGACCCGGAAATAGGCCGAATGCTCGGCGCGCTTGACCGCCAGGTAGCTGCGGGTGAAGCGCTCTCCGAGCAGGTCCGCCAGTGGTGCGCACTCGCTCAGCGCATTGAGCGCGGGGCCGATATCGTCCGGCAGCGTATGTCCCGCGGACCAGGCGGAGCCGGTCAGCGGCGGGCGCGGTTCGATCTGTGCCAGCATGCCCAGATAGCCGCAGGCAAGCGATGCCGCCATCACCAGATACGGGTTGGCATCGGCGCCGGCCAGGCGATTCTCGACCCGTGTTCCTGCGGCCGGGCCGACGGGCACACGAAGCCCGACGGTGCGGTTGTCGTAGCCCCATTCGGTGTTGATCGGCACCGAGCTGTTGCTCTCGCCCGGCATCAGGCGGCGGTAGGAGTTGACGTTGGGGGCGAAGAACGGCATCGCCGACGGCAGATACTGCTGCAGGCCGCCGATGTAATGGTGGAACAGCTTGCTTGGCTGCCCGTCCTCGCCGGCGAACAGGTTGTCGCCGCTGCCACGGTCGATCAGGCTCTGGTGCAGATGCATCGAACTGCCGGGCTCGTTGGCCATGGGCTTGGCCATGAAGGTGGCGTACATGCTGTGACGCAGCGCCGTCTCGCGCAGCGTGCGCTTGAAGATCACCACCTGGTCGGCCAGGCGCAGCGGATCGCCATGACGGAAGTTGACCTCCATCTGGCCGGCGCCTTCCTCGTGGGTCAGGGTATCGATGTCGAGTTGCTGAGCCTCGCAGTAGTCGTACATCTGCTCGAACAGCGGATCGAATTCGTTGACCGCATCGATCGAGAACGACTGACGGCTGCTCTCCTGACGGCCCGTGCGGCCGATCGGCGGCTCCAATGGGTAATCGGGGTCGGTATTGGTCTTGACCAGATAGAACTCGAGCTCCGGCGCCATGATCGGTTGCCAGCCACGGGCTTCGTAGAGCGAGAGCACGTGCTTCAATACGTGGCGTGGAGAGAGCTCCACCGGGTCGCCGTTCATGTAGAGACAGTCGTGGATGATCTGCGCCGTGGGATCGTCGGCCCACGGTACCAGATAGGCGGAGCTGGGATCGGGCACCAGTTGCATGTCCAGTTCCGCCGGATTCCAGAAGCGGATGTCTTCGTCATCCGGATAACCGCCGGTGACGGTCTGGATGAAGATCGAATCCGGCAGCCGGGTGCGTCCTCCGCGGAGATACTTGCTGGCGGGCATGATCTTGCCCTTGAGAATGCCGGTCAGGTCGGAGACCAGGCACTCCACCTCGGTAATGCCATGCCGGGTGAACCAGTCTTCGAGTACGTGACGTACTGTGTCACTCATAGCGATTTCCTTTGCCGCGTGAGCGTCGGATGGGCCGCCGGTATCCTCGGGAACCGGCAGCCATTCCCTCAACGCGATTGCACTTCCGTCCACAGCTGCTGGAACATCTGAAGCTCGTCGCCCTGCAGGCTGGGGGTGAATTCGAGATGCCCGCGATCGGCCTCGCTCGGTAGAACCGGCGGCTGTGTCAGCACCTCGTCAAGATCCGGCTGCGCCGCCTTGTTGGGGCTGGCGTAGTAGATGTAGTTGGAAAGCTGGGCTCCGATCTTGGCATCGAGAATGAAATTGATGAACTCGTGCGCCAGGTTCGGGTGGGGCGCCTCGGCCGGAATCATCATGGTGTCCACCCACATCTCGGTGCCTTCGTCCGGAATCATGAAGGCGATATGTTCGTAGGCGTCCGGATTTTCCTGCTTCTGTTGCAGGTAATCGCCATTATACGAGACGGCGGCCCGCACCACGCCACGCTGGATCTGCTGTAGCGCTGGGGTGCCGTCGGTGAAGCCGCTGAAGGTGTCGCGGTGTTTGGTGTCGAGCAGCAGCTTGGCCGCTGCCTTCCAGTCGTCCGGATTGGTGCAGTCGTAGCCCTTGCCGAGATAGGCGCAGGCCGCGCCCATCGAGACCTGGCCGTCGCCCATCAAGGCGAACGGCTGGTCGGGGTTGACCTCGGGATCGAACAGCAGCGACCAGCTCTTGGGCGCGTCGGGGAAGGTGTTGGTGTCGTAGACGATGCCGCTGGTGCCCCACTGGTAAGGGACGGAATATTCGGCGCCGGGATCGTAGGACGGGTCGGCGAATTCGTCCATCACGTTGTCGAGATTGGGCAGCTTGGACTTGTCGAGTTTCTGCACCAGCCCGCTCTGGATCAGTCTCGGCACGTAGTAGTTGGACGGGAAGATGACGTCGTACTGGGAAACTCCGCCGGCGTTCAGCTTGGCGGCCATTTCCGGTAGCGAGTTGTAGTAGCTCTGTACGACTTCGACATCGTACTGGTCCTCGAAGGCCTGGATGATGTCCGGGTCCATGTACTCGGTCCAGTTGAACAGATAGAGCTTGTTCTCGTCCTGGGCGGCGGCGGCGCCGGCCAGCATCAGTCCGCCGAGTGCCAAAGCGACTTGGGTGGTGATTATTCTGCGTTTCATCGATGAAGTCTCCTGGGGCTGTGGTTATCAGGGCTTATGGTTATCGGGGCTATGGCTATCGAGAGTTGTCGTTATCGCTCGAGGATTGTCGTTATCGAAAGTGGCTCCGCCTACTGGCGGCGACCTTGGCGGTTGAACAGCAGGCTCAGCACGGCCGCGATCATGACCGCGCCGATCATCAGCGTGGCAATGGCATTGATCTCCGGTGAAACGCCACGGCGGATGGCGCCCCAGATATAGATCGGCAGCGTGGCGTTTTCCGGCCCGGCGGTGAAGAAGCTGATCACGAAGTCGTCCACCGAAAGCGTGAACGACAGAAAGAACGCCGCGATCAGCGAGGGTTTCAACGTCGGTAGCAAAAAATGCCGCGCGCGCTTGTACGGCGAGGCGTAGAGATCCTTGGCAGCCTCGAACAGCGTCGGGTCGAGGCCGACGAAGCGCGAGTAGACGATCAGCGCCACGAATGGAATCTGGAAGGTGACGTGAGCAATGATCATGGTCGCCAGGCTCGGCCCGAGAACACCGAACTGGCGATCGATACTGACGAAGAACGCCATCTCGGAGATCCCGAAGACGATGTCCGGCATCACGATCGGCAGATAGATCAGCACGATCAGCCAACCCAGCTTGCGGCTCCGATGGCGATACATGCCATAGCCGATCAAGGTGCCGATGATCAGGGCGACGATCGACGAGGCCAGCCCCAGAACCAGCGAGTTGGAAAGCGCGCCGAGCAGCTGGTCGTTGTGAAACAGGCGGTCGTACCAGCGCAGCGAGAAGCCGGCGAAATGGGCGGCACTGTTGGCCGAGTTGAACGAGTAGAACACGATCACCGCCAGCGGCAGGTAGAGAAAGGCGATCGTCAGCCACCAGAACAGCGTCAGGCCGCGCTTGAAGGCGCCACGTCTCATATCACCACCTCCTCGCCGCCGCCGAGCCGCTTGCCGACCTTGCGCATGGCATAGAGCCCGCCGAAGGTCGCGATCAGCATGATCAGCGCGCCGGCGGCTCCCAGCGGCCAGTTGGAGCCACCCGAGAACTGGTTGGCGACGAGGTTGCCGAGCATCATCGCGCGGCCGCCGCCGAGCAGTTCCGGAACCACGTACATGCCGAAGGCCGGGATCGACACCAGCACCGTGCCGGCAAGCAGGCCGGCCAGCGTCTGCGGAAACACCGCGTGCCAGAACGCCCGCACCGGCGAGGCGTAGAGGTCGCGGGCGGCCTCGACCAGCGCCATGTCGAGCTTCTCGAACGCGGCGTAGAGCGGCAGCACCATGAACGGCAGGAAGTTGTAGACCAATCCCAGCGTGACCGCGAAATTCGAGGGATAGAGCCCCATGTTCGGGCCGATCAGACCCAGGAACTGGGCGGCGTCGGCCATCGGCGTACCCGGCGAGAGCAGGTTCATCCAGCCGAAGGCGCGGATGACCTGATTGGTCCAGGACGGCACCACTACCGCCAGCAGCATGATCGGGCGCCATTTCTCGCGGCAGATCGAGATGTGATAGGCCAGCGGATAAGCGACCAGAATCACCAGTCCGGTGGCGACGAAGGTCTGCCACAGCGAGCGCAGCAAGGTATAGAGATTGCCCGGGCTCCAGCCGAGAAAGCCGAAGCCGGCGAGCTGGCGGAAGGCGTCGAGACTGAGCGGCATCTGCGGCTGGCCGTAGGGGCCGTTGGTCATGAACGCCACGCCGATCAGGTAGAAACTCGGCAGCACCAGGAAGATCGCGATCCAGATCGCGCCGGGCGCCACGCTCCACAGCAGGTGGCGCGTATCCGGCGACATAGAGCGGCTGTACGCGGCCAGCGGGTAAGGCGAAGGGGAGTTCGGTTCGGTCTCGTCGGTCTTGACCATGGAGATCTCCTCAGGCATCGAGCCTGACCACATCTTCGGGACAGATGCTGACGGTGACCCGGTCGCCGACCGGGTAGAGACGCTGCCCGAGGTTGCTCGCGGTCGCCATCAGCAGGATGCCGTTGACCTCCAGGCGATATTCGACCCGGCTGCCACGATAGAGCCGCTCCCGCACGACGCCTTCCAGGGCATTGTAGCCCTCCGGTACCTCGGGGCCGAGTTCGATCACTTCCTGGCGAATCAACAGCATGCCTTGCTGCTGGTCGGCTGGCAGCGGTCGCTCCATCGTCAGCGAACCCAGTGCCGTGGATACCCGGGCGCCCTCGACGGCCTGGATCTCGAACAGATTGACGTGACCCATGAAGCGCGCGACGAAGGCGTTGACCGGGCGTTCGTAAACTTCATGGGGCGGCCCGACCTGCTGAATCACGCCGCTGTCGAGCACCGCGATGCGGTCGGACATCACCATCGCCTCGTCCTGGTCATGGGTGACGAAGACGAAGGTCATGCCGAGACGTTTCTGGGTGCGCCGCAGTTCGACCTGCAATTGCGTGCGCAGGCCGGCATCGAGCGCCGACAGCGGCTCGTCGAGCAGCAGGACGTCGGGTTCGCAGACCAGCGCACGAGCCAGCGCGACGCGTTGACGCTGCCCGCCGGAGAGTTGATTCACCCGGCGTTCGACCAGCGCGCCGAGTTTGATGAAGTCGGCGATCTCGTCGACACGCCGTCTGCGCTCGTTGGCGGGAACGCCCTTCATGCGCAGGCCGAAGGTGATGTTGTCGCGCACCGAAAGATGCGGGAACAGCGCATAGGACTGGAACACCGTATTGACGCTGCGCAGATGCGGCGGCGTATCGGTCACCTGCTTGCCGCCGATGGTGAGCGTGCCCTCGTTCGGTGCCTCGAGGCCGGCGAGAATTCTCAACAGTGTGGTCTTGCCGCAGCCGGAGGGACCGAGCAGGGTGAAGAATTCGCCGGCATGAATGTCGAGATCGACGCCGTCGAGGGCGATGGCATCACGGCCGAAGCGCTTGTGCAGATTCTTGAGCGCGATCGCGGAGGCATCGCGTACATGGCCGTTCGACGTATCGGTCGTCTCGGCGGAGGAGGGCGCAGTCATTGGTCGCGAATTCCCTTACCCATTATCGAAGCTGTCGACGAGCATCGTGCCTCGAAACCCGTTGCCGTGGCGGATCGTGGCCGGAGGTCGACAGGCGAAGCGTAACCCAAGCTCAGCAGCGGCGCAGCGTCGGGATGGCGGTATGGCCGGCGATGGCTCTAGCCGGTGTCGGGATGAGACGGAGCGTTGTGATTGTCATGCCGTTCTCCTGCGATGGAATGGGTGAATGCGTCGGTGGTGAAGTCGTTCAGGTATTGCGCAGATACCAACGATACTCCAGTGAACTGATCGCCTGCCGTGACAATTCATATTCGGCACGGCGATTGGCGTGGTAGACATTGTGGAAGGTTTCGCCGAAGAGCCCGGCGAAAGCCTCGCTCTGCTGCCAGGCGTCGAGGGCCTGCGGCCAACTGATCGGCAGGCTGGGCTCGATCTGTTCGTAGGCGTTGCCGGTGATCGGCGCCGGCGGCACGAGCCGATGCTGGAGACCGTATTCGATGCCGGCCAGCAGTGCGGCGACCAGCAGATAGGGGTTGGCATCGGCGCCGGCCACCCGATGCTCGATACGCCTGGCGCGCGGCGATCCGGAGGGGATGCGCAGGGCCACCGAGCGATTGTCGTAACCCCAGGTCGGTGCCATGGGCACGTAGAGACTCGGCTGGAAACGCCGGTAGGAGTTGAGGTTGGGCGCAAAAATCGCCATCGACGCCGGCATCAACTCGACCAGGCCGGCGATCGCTTGTTGCAGGTGTCGGCTGCCCAGCTCGCAGCCATCCGCGGTCGCAAAGACGTTGCTGCCGTCGGCGTCGAGCAGGCTGACATGCACGTGAGTGCCGTTTCCGGCCTCCTGGCTGTAGGGCTTGGCCATGAAAGTCGCTTCGAAGCCGTGCTGGATCGCCACGCCCTTGATCAGGCGCTTGAGCATCACCGCCTCGTCGCAGGCACGCAGGGTATCGTCGTGATGCAGCAGGTTGACCTCGAACTGGCCGGGCGCGCACTCCTTCAGCGCGGTATCGATGGGCAGGCGCTGCAACTGGGCGGCGCGCGTGATGTCTTCGAGGAAGTCGGCGTACTCGTCGAGCTCGGTAACCGAATAGAGCTGGCTCTGGCTGGCCCGTTCACCGGTGGCGGGGGAGCGGGGCGGCTGTGGCGCGCCGACTTGATCGCGCTCGCGATCGATGAGGTAGAACTCGAGCTCGACCGCGATCACCGGCGTCAGCGACATCGCCCGGAAACGTTGCAGCACGCGTTTGAGCAGTTGACGCGGATCGCACTCGAAGGGGGAGCCGTCGTCCTCCTCCATGGTCATCAGCATCTGCGCCTGATTGGCGTGGCGCGCCCACGGTGTCGGCACCAGGGTGTCCGCGATCGGCCGGCAAGTGCGGTCACCATCGCCCGAGGCCAGCCCCAGCCCGGTCTCCTCGATGGTATTGCCGCAGATATCGAGGGCGAACACGGAGGCCGGCAGGCGCATGTTGGATTCGAGCACGCCGATGACGTTATCGCGGGGAACCCGCTTGCCCCGCAGGACACCGTTGAGATCGCTGATCAGCAGGTCGACGCTCTGCACGTTGGGGTGGCGCTCCAGGAAATCATTGGCTTCCTGGATGGTGTCGGGGTCGCACATGAAGCGGCACGGTCTTTGTCATGGTGTGGTTGTCTTGGTTATTCCAAAAGCCATGTGCGTTGTCAAATATTTTACGAATCGCCTCGGAGGCCGCGTAAGTGCTTCGGTCGGCATGGCGGTATGGCGCCCCTTCAAGCGGGGTGCTGATTTGTCTCTCATTTCATTCGACAAGAAGTGGACATTATTTTTGACACCGGTGTCTTCGGAGCCAAGCTGGAAGATTGAGGGGAAGGAAGAGAGAAGAGAGGAAGAGGGAGAAAGCCAAAACGACCCGGAGCCATCCGGGTCGTTTTTCACCGCTAATTCAATCCGGCCGAACTCAAAGCGCAAACTCGGGCAGCTTGCGTTCGACCTTGGCCTTTTTCAGCTTGGCGACCTTGGGCAGGCCGTTTTCGAACGGTGGGAAGTCCTCGCCCTGGATCAGTGGCGAGAGGTAACGGCGGCCGGCGTCGCTGATATGCAGGCCGTCCTCGCTGATGTAGTCGCGCGGCATGAACTTTTCGTGATTGGCGATTTCGGCCAGTGGCGCGGGCTCGATCCGCCACTCGTAGGGCGACTCCGAGACGCGCTTGATCGCCGGCATCATCGAGTTCTGGCCGTCCAGCGCCAGCTCCACCGCGACCTCGCCCACGGCATAGGCCTGATCGACATCGGTCTTGGAGGCGATATGACGGGCGGCGCGTTGCAGGTAATCGGCGACGGCCCAGTGATACTTGTGCCCCAGATCCTGCTTGACCATCGCCGCCAGCGCCGGCGCCACGCCGCCGAGCTGCTTGTGGCCGAAGGCGTCGGTGCTGCCGGCATCGGCGAGGAAGGTGCCGTCGGCATACTGGGCGCCCTCGGACACGACGACGACGCAGAAACCGTGACGTTTGACGGCATCGTCGATGCGCGCCATCACCGCTTCGCGATCGAAGGCGATCTCCGGGAAGATGATCACATGCGGTGCCTGTTCGGGCGATTCGCCGGCCAGTGCCCCGGCGGCGGCGATCCAGCCGGCATGACGCCCCATGACCTCGAGGATGAACACCTTGGTCGAGGTGGAACACATCGACGCAATATCCAGCGCCGCCTCGCGGGTCGAGGTCGCCACGTATTTCGCCACGCTGCCGAAGCCCGGCGAGTTGTCGGTGACCGGCAGATCGTTGTCGACGGTCTTGGGAACATGAATCGCGGTCAGCGGATATCCCATTTTCTCGGAGAGCTGCGATACCTTGAGGCAGGTGTCGGCGCTGTCGCCGCCGCCATTGTAGAAGAAGTAGCGGATATCATGGGCCTTGAACACCTCGATCAGGCGTTCGTACTCGGCGCGATGGGTTTCGATCGACTTGAGCTTGTAGCGGCAGGAGCCGAAGGCGCCGCCGGGGGTGTGGCGCAGGGCGGCGATCGCTTCCTCGCTCTCCTGATTGGTGTCGATCAGATCTTCCATGAGTGCGCCGATGATACCGTTGTGGCCGGCGTAGAGATGACCGATGCGCTCCGGGTGGCGGCGGCAGGCTTCGATCACGCCGCAGGCGCTGGCGTTGATGACGGCGGTGACGCCACCGGACTGGGCGTAAAAGGCGTTATGCTTGGCCATATCGGCTCTCATCTCCTGAGGTTGTTGATTCTTCGATCACGACATCGATCCGAACGCTTGCCGGATCCTCTGTCGCTCGGCGGCGTCCCTGGTGGCCGAGCTATGGGCAGAGTCTGTGCCGACACCGTGGCAGAACGGTGAAAGGGCGCGACGATCCCGTGATGAGTTGTGTCGACAGCATTTTGCGTCGAGGGTATTGCGAGTCACGGTTGCCGGCCCAGCATAGCCGAAAGGCTAATGCCTGTTAATACGACTCGCGCTCGTCCTGGCCGGTCATTTTTCTCCGACTGCCGAGGGAGTCTGGCGTTCGGTACGGTCTGGCCGCGGCGCTTCGTCCGGCGCGAAATCGGCGGTGGCCACCATGCCGGGGATGCCGGTGGCCCGTTTGCGGGCGTCATGCTAGGCTCGCCGGTTTATGCTTGGGCCAGTTCATGTTTGGAGAAGGCGGTATGCACGTTCACGTGTTGGGGATCTGTGGAACCTTCATGGGCAGCCTGGCCCGCCTGACCAAAGCGCTGGGCCACCGCGTTACCGGTTCCGATGCCAACGTCTATCCACCGATGAGCCATCAGCTGGAAGAAGCCGGCATTCAACTGATGGCAGGGTACCGCGCCGACAACCTCCAGCCCCGCCCCGATCTGGTCGTCGTCGGCAATGCACTGTCCCGCGGCAACCCGGAGGTCGAAGCGTTACTGAACGCCAAGCTGCCCTACGTTTCCGGCCCCCAATGGCTGGCGGAGCATGTGCTGCCGGGGCGCACCGTGCTGGCGGTCGCCGGCACCCACGGCAAGACCACCACGGCCAGCATGCTGGCCTGGATTCTGGAGGCCCGCGGGCTCGAACCCGGTTTTTTGATCGGCGGCGTGCCGCGCAATTTCGGCGTGTCGTCCCGTCTGGGCGCGCCCGGAGCACCCTTCGTGGTCGAGGCCGACGAGTACGACACGGCGTTTTTCGACAAGCGTTCGAAGTTCGTTCACTACCATCCCGATATCGCCATTCTCAACAACCTCGAGTTCGATCACGCCGATATCTTCGACGATCTCGCGGCCATCGAGCGGCAGTTTCACCACTTCGTGCGCACGGTGCCGGGCAACGGCCGCCTCGTTGTCGCCGACAGCGAGCCGGCACTGGAGCGCGTATTGGAACAGGGCTGCTGGACGCCGGTCCTGCGTTTCGGGCAGGCGGCCGAGAGCGCTTGGCGTTTCGAACTCGATGCCGACGACAGCCGGGGAGTTGTCCTTTATCACGCAGGCGAGTGCCACCGGTTCCGGTGGTCGATGAGCGGACGACACAACGCCGCCAACGGCGTGGCGGCATTGGCAGCGGCGCATCAGCTCGGTGTATCTGCGGCCGATGGCTGCCGCGCGCTGGCTGACTTCGCGGCGCCCAAGCGGCGACAGGAAGTTCGCGGCGAGGTGGCCGGCATCCAGGTGATCGACGATTTTGCCCACCACCCGACGGCGATCGCCCTGACCTTGGAAGGGCTGCGTCGCGATGGTCACGGCGGGCGCTTGCTGGCGGTGATCGAGCCGCGCTCCAACACCATGCGCCAGGGCACCATGAAAGCACGACTGGCCGACAGCGTGGCACTGGCCGATCGGGTCTGGTGGTATCAGCCGCCGGGGCTGGACTGGTCGTTGGCTGAGGTCGTCGCCGGTCATTCGGCCAGCCGGGTCGAGAACGATCTGGAAGCGCTGGTGGCGCAGGTGACGGCGGCGGCCGAGCCCGGCGACCGCATCGTGGTGATGTCCAACGGCGGCTTCGGCGGCGTGCACGACAAACTGCTGCGAGCACTGGAGACGAGCCATGGCAAGCCGCGCTGAGCCTGTTCATGCTGCACCTGTTCATGCTGTATCCCAGGCCGCGCCGGTCGCGGTGGCGCTGACCGGCGCATCCGGTGCGCAGTACGGCTTGCGTCTGATCGATTGCCTGGCCGCTGCCGGACGTGAGGTCTACGTGATGATCTCGAAGGCGGCGCATCGGGTGATCGCGGTCGAGACCGATATCGAGCTGCCGGCGCAACCCGAGCGGCTGGCCCGGGCGTTGAGCGAGCGCTGCGGCGCCGGCGAGGGCCGGATCCGCTGCTTCGCCCGCGAAGACTGGATGGCCCCGGTGGCCTCCGGTTCCGGCAACTGGCAGGCGCTGGTGATCTGTCCCTGCTCGACCGGCACGCTTTCCGCCGTGGCCTGTGGCGCCAGCAACAATCTGATCGAACGGGCCGCCGATGTGGCGCTCAAGGAGCGCCGGCAGCTGATACTGGTACCGCGGGAGACGCCGCTATCGGCGGTACACCTCGACAACATGCTCAAGCTCACCCGCATGGGAGCGGTCATATTGCCGGCGGCGCCGGGTTTCTATCACCGTCCCGACAGCGTCGAGGCGATGATCGACTTCATCGTCGCCCGCATTCTCAACCAGCTGGGTATCGAACAGGAGCTGATGCCGCGCTGGGGTGAATGAGGGCTCCTCACACCGGCGGGAAGAACAGTACCCGCGCCACCTCCAGTATCAACGATGCAGCACCCAGCCAGATCCATGGCGGCATGTCGCGGTCGCGGCGTTGGTGGCGCTGGTAGCTGATTCGCGTCAGCGCGCACACGATCAGCCCCAGCAGCGCGCCACCGATCAGATCGCTGGCCCAGTGCACGCCGATTACCAGCCGTGACAGCGCCATCGGCACGCACAACAGAATAGCTGCCCAGTAAGCGTAGGCGCGATAACGCTGCGGCATGACCTGGGCGGCGAAGGCCGCGGTCAACCCGACCACCACCACGATGGTCGAGGAGTGAGCGCTGGGATAGGACATCGAACCGGTGAGATAGTCCGGCGTGTCGGGGCGGGCACGCCCGGCGAGCGCTTTGAACAGCGTGTTGCTCACCGCCAGCAGGCCCAGGGCGCCGGCGAGATGCACCAGCGCCGCGAAGCGACGCGCCCACAACAGCCACAGTAGCCAAGGCGCCATCATCACCGTGATGCCCAGGGCATCGCCGATCTTGGCCAGCGTCTCGCTGGTGCCCACCAGCCAGTTGTGTTGCAGCATGCCGGCCAGCGTGTGGATCTGCTGATCCATCGGTAGCGGGCCATCGTGAACGAGCACCCAGGTGGTCCAGCCGACCAGGGCGATCAGGCTGGTCAACAGCAGCGATAGGGACGCCAGCGGAAACTCTTCCTCGGGCGGTGGCGAACGGAGCGCCTTCCAGCCCCTGGCCAGCCAACGCCCGTGGGCCATGCGCCGGTCGAGCCAGCGGTGCAGCCGGCCTTCACCGCTTAGTTGATAGCGAAACCACGAAAACAGCAGTCCGAGCGCCAGCAGCGACAACGACAAGGTCAGCAGCCAGCGCTCGGCCCCGGGTGGCAACTCCATCAATTCGTCCCAGGAACGACCGAGCCAATAGCCGGGCAGTAGATAGACCGGAGCCCACACCAGCGCGGAGAGCAGGTTGACGATGATGAAACGTCGCGTTGGCATCGACAGCATGCCGGCGACCAGGGGGATGAACGGGCGCATCGGTCCGATGAAACGACCGACGACCACGGAGAGTGAGCCGTGACGTTGGAAGAACTCGATGCCGCGCTCGAGCCATCCTGGATGGCGATTCAGCGGCCACCAATGGGAAACATGCGAGCGCTGCGTTCGGCCTAGCCAGAAGCTCAGATTGTCGCCGGCAAAGGCGCCGATGGTACCGGCAAACAGCATTAGCCAGATCGGGACGCCCTGATGCCCGGCAAGCGAGGCGGCGGCGCCCAGTAGTACCACCCCGGGGATGCCGATGCCGACGACGGCCAATGACTCGCAGAGGGCCACCGCGAAGATGATGACCAGCAACAGCCCCGGCGAGGGCGATAACGAATAGAGCCAATGGGTCAGGTTCAAGCGCGAGGTTCCAGCAATTTGGTGGCGGCGGCATCCAGGCGGTTGATGAAATGTGTCGCGGTTTCGCCTTTCTGCAAGGTGCAGACCCGGTTGTGGCTCTCGAGTGCCCCCGTCTCCGGACGAGAGATGGCCGCGATGACATTGGAGAGCCGCTTGGCGGCGGTGATCGCCCCGGATTCGCCCGAATTCGGCAACACCAGCCAAAACACGTTACAACGGTATTCGCCAAGCAGATCGCTGTGTCGGCTGTTGTGCGAGACGACTTCGCTGAACGCCAGCGACAGGGTTTCCCGTAGCTGGCTGCCGAACTGATCGTCCGCCTGATCGAGCTGGGGAATGTATAACACCAGAACGCTTAACGGGCGGTTAAGCGCTTCGGCTCGAGCGATTTCGATCTTGAGATTCTGTTGCAGATTGGCGGGCGACAACTTGTGGCCGCGACGCCACAGGTTCAGGCGCAAGCGGTAGGGCGTGCGTCGACTCATGATCGCAGCGATCAGCAGCCCCGTGGTCAACGATAGCCACCATCCCATGCTGAGGTTGATCGCGGTGATGTGCAGCTCGCCCAGCAATGTCAACCACGCCGGCACCAGCGCCACGTTAAGCAGCAAGGCCAACGGCAGCGACAGCAGCAGGAAGCTGATGACCGCGGGGAGACCCAGCCACAGCATTCCCTGTTCGGTACGCGGCGCTTCGACGGCGAACAGTATCAGCGCGCCGATGAGCAAGAGATAGTCGGCCAACGCCGGGCGCAGTCGTCCGAGCCATTGCAGCGGCATGGATACCAGCAGCCCGACCGCCAGCAATGCCGGCGGCAGAATCAGATCGTAGTGACGCATCATGTAGTGCCACAGCGCCAGCGCGACGAACAGCGCCAGGGCCAGCAACTGGGCCAGAAGCTTGTAGCGGCTCACTGCCATGGCATCGCCTCGTGGGTTTCTGATGTCGCCTTGGAACGATAGCGGGCGAAGCGATCGCCGATCTCCTGCACCGGTGTCCACGACACCATGCGATGAGGCGCAACGGCATGCTGCAATTGATTGCGCCGCTGTTCGGCGGCATCGGCGCTGGTCGCGACCAGCAACACCGCGATGCCGTAGTCGTTGAGGCGATAGGCGCGCTCGTACAGCGCCAGCTGATCGCGCAGCAGGCGGCAGAGTTGCTCCATGTCTGCGGTTGTCGAATGGGCGCAGCCGAAGACCACGACCTCGCCATGCAGGGACTCGCGCTCGGTGCGGCGTAGTTCGTGCTGGATATCAGCATCGAGAGTCGCCGGCGGCAACAGCCAGCGCGCTTCGTTCGAGATGGGGGCGGGTGACAGCGCCAGGCGGTGTTCCAGGCACAACAGCCAGATGACGGCGAGCGATACGCCGGCGACCGACGCGGCGGGCAGCGAGAGCTGCCAGGCGGCAAAGCCCACTGCGGCGATATAGCCCAGGCCATTGACGATCAGCCCGAGCCTGCCGCCCAGTCCTTGCAAACACAGAGGGATCACCCATAGCCATATCAGGGCAGTCGACTGCCCGGTCGCCAGCATCGCGACGCTGATCGCGCCGACGATCAGCGGTATCCAGCGCGAGAGGGGGGATGGACGAAGCAGCAACAACGCCAAGGCAACGGCGCCCAGCCAAGCGATCAGTCGCAAGGCGCCATCGCCCAGCCAGCCAGTCGCCAGGGCGAGCAGGAGGCAAAGGACGAGCAATGCTCTCGAGCCAAGGCTTTTGTACTTGCTTTGCATGGTGGCTTATATTGGACCCGTTGCGAAACGTATACACGTTCAGGCTTCACTATCGCACGTGCCACGACTGGCCGTACACTGTGAATCACGAATTGAGACAATACCTTATCCAACATACGAACGAATAGGTGAGGACGCGCCGATCAGGCCCGCTCGACGCGTCCGATCCCGCATTCGCGTCCCGATGCCATCGCAGGCGCCCGGTGACAGCCACGGCCTCGCCGGTAGCCGTATCACCGCCATTGACGAGATAGCACGCCATGCAGCAGACCGCGACCAGGGTGGTCGACGACATTCCTCAATACATGCATGAGCTCGGACGCCGGGCTCGAGCCGCGAGCGCCGCGTTGCGCCGTGTCGACAGCGGCCTCAAGAATGCCGCGCTGGAAGCCATCGTCGCGCGGATCGATGCCGCGCGACCGGTCCTGGAAAGTGCCAACCAGCAGGACTTGCAGCGGGGCCGCGAAAACGGCCTGAGCGCCGCGTTGCTGGATCGCCTTGCCCTGACGCCGGCGCGGATCGACGCCATGATCGCTGGCGTGCGCCAGGTCGTTTCGTTACCGGATCCGGTGGGACAGATCGACGGCTTGCGTTACCAGCCGAGCGGTATCCAGGTTGGCCAGATGCGCGTCCCGCTCGGGGTCATCGGTATCATCTACGAATCACGCCCCAATGTGACGATCGAGGCGGCGAGCCTGTGTCTCAAATCGGGCAACGCCTGCATTCTGCGCGGGGGCTCCGAGGCAGCGGCCAGCAACGCCGCGATCGCCGAGTGCATTCGCTTGGGACTGGAAGATGCCGGGCTGTCGGCGGCGGCCGTGCAGGTGGTGGCGACCACCGATCGCGCCGCGGTGGGCGAGTTGATTGCCATGCCGGCCTTCGTCGACGTGATCGTCCCGCGCGGCGGCAAGTCCCTCATCGCCCGCATTGCCGCCGAAGCCACGGTGCCGGTGATCAAGCATCTCGATGGCATCTGCCATGTCTACATCGATGCTGCCGCCGATGTCGCCAAGGCCGTGGCGATCGCCGACAACGCCAAGACCCAGCGTTACTCCCCCTGCAATACCATGGAGACATTGCTGGTGCATGTGGACGCAGCGCCCGAAGTATTGCCGAGGCTGGCGGCCATTTATCGCGACAAGGGCGTCGAGATGCGGGGCTGCCAGCGCACGCGGGAGTGGATCGCCGATGCCGTCGAAGCCAGCGAGGCCGACTGGTCGACCGAATATCTCGCGCCGATCCTGGCCATCCGGGTGGTGGACGACTTCGATCAGGCGGTCGAGCACATCAATCGTTACGGTTCCCAGCATACCGATGCCATCGTCACCGAAAACGTGACACTGGCCAGGCGCTTCCTCGCCGAGGTCGATTCCAGCTCGGTGATGGTCAATGCCTCGACCCGTTTCGCCGATGGTTTCGAATACGGTCTGGGAGCGGAGATCGGCATCTCGACCAACAAGCTTCATGCCCGCGGCCCGGTGGGGCTCGAAGGGCTGACGACACGCAAATACGTGGTATTCGGCGATGGCCATGTACGGCGCTGATTCCCCTCCGCCGGCACCCCGAATCGCCATGCTGGGGGGGACTTTCGATCCCGTCCATCTCGGCCACCTGCGCAGCGCCGTGGAGCTGGGCGAAGCCCTGCGGCTCGACGCCGTGCACCTGATCCCGGTTCACGTGCCGCCGCATCGCGAAGCGCCGGGAATCTCCGCCGAGCATCGTCTGGCGATGCTGGCGGCCGGCATCGGCGATACTCCCGGGCTGGTGGCGGACGACCGCGAGATCCGGCGCAGCGGCCACTCTTATTCCGTCGACACGCTGGTATCGTTGCGCGAAGAGTGGGGCGACGAGGCGCGTCTGGTGATGGCGGTGGGACACGATGCCTTTCTGGGACTGCCCGGCTGGCATCAGTGCGAACGATTGTTTTCACTGGCACATATCGTGGTCATCGATCGGCCCGATCATGAGTCGCCACTGGAACCGGCGCTGGCGACCCTGATCGAGGGACGGGAGGTATCCTCCGTCGAGGCGCTGATGGACAGGCCCGCCGGCCAGCTTCTGCGCCTGCGCCTGCCCAGCCGCATGGCGATCGCCGCGACCGAGGTGCGGCGGCGTCTGCAGGCCGGGCTCAGCGTGCGCTATCTGCTACCGGAAGCCGTCGAGCGCTACATTGCCGATCATGGTCTCTACCGGGGGGCAGGGGCTGGCGTTGATGAATCATCGGAGTAGAATGCGCGTTTCCCGGATTCCGGGGGATTGCGATTCCCGAATGAGGAGCTATGCAGACAGATACGCTTAAATCGTTGGTCGTCGAGGCGCTCGAAGAGCTCAAGGCGCGGGACGTCGTCGAACTCGATGTCGCCGAGTTGACCAGCGTCACCGATGTCATGGTGGTGGCGAGCGGCACATCATCTCGCCATGTTTCCGCGCTGGCCGACAACGTGATCGAGAAGGTCAAGGAGGCCGGCATGCGGCCGCTTGGCATCGAAGGGCAGCAGGGCGGCGAATGGGTGCTGGTCGACCTGGGCGATGTCGTTGCCCACGTGATGATGCCCGACACGCGTCGGCTCTACGATCTGGAGCGTCTGTGGTCGGATCTGCCGACCGACGCGCAGCGTGTCGCCAAGGAAGCGGGTCGCCAAGAGCTGCGAGGATGAAGATTCGGCTGCTCGCGGTCGGCACGCGCATGCCGGCCTGGGTCGAGGCGGGCGTGGATGAGTACCGCAAGCGCCTGCCGCGGGAAATGCCGTTCGAAATCGTCGAAATCGCCCCCGGTGCCCGCGGCAAGAGCGCCGATATCGCGCGGGCCATCCAGTCCGAAGGCGATCGCATGCTGGAAAAACTGCGCGATCAGGAACATATCGTCGCGCTCGAGGTCAGAGGAGCGGCCTGGACGACCGAGCAGTTGTCCAGCCGTCTCGACGCATGGCGGCTGGAAGGGCAGGACGTCGCGCTGCTGGTCGGCGGACCGGACGGTCTCGACCCGCGCGTCGTCGCCCGCGCCCGGCAATCCTGGTCGCTGTCGGCGCTGACGCTGCCCCACCCGCTGGTACGGGTCGTGCTCGCCGAGCAGCTCTATCGCGCCTGGACATTGCTCGCAGGGCATCCGTACCACCGTTGAGTCAGAGAGTCAGTCGCTTGTTGTCATTCGACGCCCCAGAACGCTGTTCGCGTCATGCCTAAACGCCGCGGGAACATCAAGGACCACGAGCGGGAAGTGCGCGTCTTCCGCAATCGCTCGATCGTCGCGGCAATTCTCATCCTGCTGATGGCGGGGGGGCTGGTCTCCAGGCTCTTCTACCTTCAGGTCATTCAGCACGACGTCTTCATTACCCGTTCCGACAGCAACCGCATGCGTGTCGAGCCGCTGCCACCGCGGCGTGGCTTGATCTACGACCGCAACGGCGAACTGCTGGCGGAAAATCGGCCAACGTACAATCTGACCATCGTCCGTGAGCGGGTCGACGATCTCGATGCCACGCTGGAACGCCTGGTGCAGATCCTCGGTCTGCCCGAGGACGAGGTGGAGACCTTTCGCGAGCGATCGCTGCAGCGCCAGCGTCCGTTCCAGCCGGCGCTGCTGATGAGCGATCTCAGCGAAGACCAGATCGCCCGCCTGGCGGTCAATCGCTATCTGTTGAGCGGGGTCGAGGTCGAGGCGCAGTTGATACGCTACTATCCCGATCCGATCGTGATGTCCCACGTGCTCGGCTACGTGGGGCGCATCAATGCCGAGGAACTCGCCGAGCTGGATCCCGGCGATTACGCCGGTACGCACTTCATCGGCAAGACCGGTGTCGAGTACACCTACGAGGACCAGCTTCACGGCAAGGCGGGCCTGCGCAAGGTCGAGACCAACGCCCGTGGACGGGTGTTGCGGGAATTGGATCGTGAACCTCCCGTGCCGGGCAAGGATATCACCCTGACCATCGACAGCCGCTTGCAGCATCTGGCCTACGACCTGCTGGGCGGCCGGCGTGGGGCGATCGTGGCGATCGAGCCCAAGAGCGGAGACATTCTGGCGATGGTCTCCGCGCCCGGTTTCGATATCAACAAGTTCGTGACCGGTATCTCCTACGACGACTACCGGGCGCTGCAGGAAAACGTCGACTTGCCGCTATACAACCGTGCCGCTCGCGGACAGTATCCGCCAGGCTCGACGATCAAGCCGTTCGAGGCCCTGGGCGCATTGCAGAATCGCGTGGTCGAACCCGATGACATCATCTACGATCCCGGTTACTTCCAGCTGCCCAACGACACCCGGCGCTACCACAACTGGTTGCGTTGGGGACATGGCCGGGTCGATCTCCAACGCGCAATCGAGGTGTCCAACAATACCTATTTCTACACCATGGCGTATCGTCTGGGCATCGACCGGCTTTCCGCGTTCATGCATGAATTCGGGTTCGGTGAAGTGACGTCGCTGGACGTACAGGGTACCTCTCCCGGTTTGATGCCGTCGCGGGAGTGGAAACGCGAAAAATATAACCAGGCCTGGTATCCCGGGGAAACGCTCTCCGCGGGCATTGGCCAGGGCTACTTCATGGCGACGCCGCTGCAACTGGCGGCGGCCACGGCGACGCTGGCCAACCGCGGCCACTGGGTTCGGCCGCACCTGGCGAAGCGCATCGGCGACGAGACGGTCGAACCCCCGTTCCCGGACACCAAGGCGGACGTTCAAGTCGACAAGCGTCAATGGTGGGACGATGTCTTCGAGGGCATGGAAGAGGTCATGAGCGGGAACGAAGGCACTGCCCGCAAGGCCGGCGTCGGTCTCAAGTACGCCATGGCGGCGAAAACCGGCACGGCCCAGGTCTTCTCGCTGGGCCAGAACGAGAAGTACGACGCCGATGAGCTGGCCGAACGTCTGCGCGACCATGCCTTATTCATCGGCTTCGCTCCGGTCGAGGATCCGCAGATCGCGATCGCCGTGATCGTCGAGAACGCCGGTGGCGGCGTTTCCGGTCTGGGACGGACCCTGACCGATGCCTGGTTGCTGCCGAATGGCAAGCTCGGGAATCGTCCCGGTGCCACCGTCAACGAAGAGGTCGAGAGTCTCGATGGCGATTGATTTTCAGCGCACGGCGCCACGCGGCGGGGCGCGAGTAGGTCGCAAACGTTCCCTGTGGCTGCGACTGCATCTCGATCCCTGGTTGCTGTCGATCCTGTTGTTGCTGATCTCGTTCGGACTGGTGGTGCTCTACAGCGCCAGCGGCATGTCGGCTTCCACCACCCTGGCCCAGGCCGTGCGTATGGGCGTGGCATTGCTCGGGGCGGTAATCATCGCCCAATTCCCGCCGAGTACGCTTTATCGCTGGACGCCGCTCGCCTATGGGGCGGGGCTGCTGATGCTGATCGCGGTGGAGATCATGGGCGATATTGGTATGGGTGCCCAGCGCTGGCTGGTGATCGGCCCGCTGCGGTTCCAGCCCTCCGAGCTGATGAAGATCGCGATGCCGATGATGCTGGCGGCCTATCTCCATCGCCGTCCGTTGCCGCCCTCCTGGCGAGACCTGCTCGTCTGCGGCTTGATCATTGCCGTCCCGGTGTTGCTGATCGCGCGCCAGCCCGACCTGGGAACGTCCCTGCTGGTCACCTGCGCGGCGGTCTTCGTGATCCTGCTGGCGGGGCTTTCCTGGAGATTCATCCTGGCGCTCGGCGTCATGGCCGCCGCGGCCATGCCGCTGCTGTGGATCAACATGCATAACTACCAGCGTCAGCGGGTATTGACGTTCCTCAATCCGGAGAGCGATCCGCTGGGAGCGGGCTGGAACATCATCCAGTCGAAGACGGCGATCGGCAGCGGCGGCATCGAAGGCAAGGGCTGGGGGCTGGGTACCCAGTCACAGCTCGAGTTCCTGCCGGAGCGCCATACCGATTTCATCGTCGCGGTGTTGGGCGAGGAGTTCGGCCTGATCGGCATGGGCACCATCCTCACGCTCTATCTCTTGCTGGTCTCGCGCGGCCTGGTCATGGCGAACCAGGCGCAGGATACCTACGGTCGTCTGCTGGCCGGCAGTATCGTGCTCACTTTCTTCATCTACGTCTTCGTCAATATCGGCATGGTCAGCGGCATCCTGCCGGTTGTCGGCGTGCCGTTGCCGCTGGTCAGCTATGGCGGGACCTCCAGCGTGACCTTGATGGCCGGTTTCGGTATTCTCATGTCGATTCACACGCACCGCCGTTTGTTGACGCACTGATCGCAGGATATGCAAGCAGGGAGCCAATCGCGCATGGCGATGCCTGGGGTAAGGACGCCTTGGGCAAGGATGCGTCGAATAAGGACGTGCTGGATGAAAACGTATCGCGCCGGAATCATTGTCCTGGCCCTGTGGACAGGGCTCGTTATCGCTACCTCGGCGCAGGCCGCTGACGACTTCGACCCTGCCTCGCATCCCGAAGTCCGCTCCATGCTGGAGACCCTGGCGCAGCAAGGGCTGCCCCGCGATCAACTGACCTCGGCCATGCGTGCGGCCCGCTACCGCCCCCAGGTGCTCGATGCCATGAGCCATGCCGCCGAGCGCCGGCTGCGCTGGGACGAGTATCGCGACATCTTCATCCAGCCGGAACGAGTTCACCAGGGGGTGGCGTTTTTCGAGGCCAACCGGGAAGCACTGATGCGCGCCGAGCGGACCTACGGCGTGCCGCCGGAAGTGATCGTCGCGATCCTCGGCGTCGAGACCCAGTACGGCAGCCACAAGGGCTCCCATCGGGTGCTCGACTCGTTGTCGACACTGGCCTTCCATCATCCGACCCGGGGCGATTTCTTCCGCGGCGAGTTGATGGCGTTTCTGGAGATCACGCTCGGGCAGGGCGTCGATCCCGAGTCCCAGTATGGTTCCTACGCCGGTGCCATGGGCTACCCGCAGTTCATTCCCACCAGCTATCAGGCCTATGCCGTCGACTTCGACGACGACGGGCTCAAGGACCTGTGGAACGACCCGGTCGACGCCATCGGCAGCATCGCCAACTACTTCAGCGAACACGGCTGGCGTCGGAACCAGGCGGTTCTCGTCGAGGCCAGCGGCCCGGCGATACTGCCGCCATCGATCCCGTTCAATCGTACCGAACCTCCGGCGACGTCCGTGCGAGCGCTGGCGCAGGTGGGCATTCAACCGACCGCCGGTAGCCTCCAGCCCGACGACGAGGTGATGCCGCTGGCGCTGGATTTCGCCGACGGCCATGTGCGCTATGTGCTGGGGCGCTACAACTTTTATGTGATTACGCGCTACAACCATAGTCATCTCTACGCGATGGCCGTGGCGACCCTGGCGCAGCATATTCAGACGGCCATGGAAGGTGGCGCATGACGCGGCTGTGGCTGGCACTGCTGAGCCTGGCGCTACTGGCGGGCTGCGCCGGCGGGGGCGGTTCGCCCGGTGGTGGCGGTGGCGGACGCTACGCGATGAATGACGATGCCTACCCGGACTCGCCCGAGGACGTCTCCAACGTACCGGATGCCGTTCCCAAGGTCGAACCCCGTGCCAAGAGCGGCAATCGGCCGACCTACAGCGTCTGGGGCAAGACCTATCATGTGCTGAGCGATCCCATCGGATACGTGGCCGAAGGTCGGGCATCCTGGTACGGGGTCAAGTTCCAGGGCTACGCCACCGCCAGCGGCGAATCCTACGATATGTACAAGATGACGGCGGCGCATCGCTCGCTGCCGTTGCCGACCTATGCGCGGGTCACCAATCTCGACAATGGCCGCCAGGTGATCGTGCGAGTCAATGATCGCGGTCCCTTCCACGACGATCGTCTGATCGATCTCTCCTATGCCGCGGCGGCCAGGCTGGATATCTTGGGTCACGGCACCGGGCGGGTGAGAGTGGAGGCGATCGATCCGGTGGCCTGGGCGCGGAATCATGATCAGTCCGGCAGCGATCGGTCCACGCAGAATGCCCAGGCGACGCCACCGAAAGCCACCGCTCAATCCGTCGCCGCCGCGCCGCCGGCCCAGAGCGCGCCCGCTGGTGTGTCTCGCAGCGCTACCCAGACGCAGCCGCTTGACGACTATGCGACGCAGGTCGACCCGATTCTGGCCGCTGCCGAGGATGGGCCCGTTGCGGGGTCCGAGCCGGCTCCGGCCGATACCGGTTCGAGCCGGCACTACGTGCAGGTCGCTGCACTGGGCTCGGAATCCAAGGCGCTGGCGTTGAAAACCCGGCTCCAAGGGTTGCTGTCGCGGCCGGTCCGCATCGACAATGCAGCCTCTCTTTATCGCGTGCAGGTCGGACCGATCGACGACCTGGCATCGCTGGAAACCATTCGCGCGACCTTGAGTGACGCCGGCTACCGCCAGACATTCGTGGTTTCGCCCACCCAGTAACCTTTGTTCAATGAGAATCCGATTGTCATGAAAGCGTTGTTCACTTCGTCCGTTTCCCGCCTGGTCGTTTCTGCCTCGTTATGCCTGGGGCTGCTTTCATCGCCGGTCAGCGCGCAGCAGCCCACGCCCGATAGCCAGATGCCCGCGGCGAATCCCCAGCCGGAGCAACTGATTCCGTCGCCGCCCGAACTGGCCGCGTCGTCCTGGGTGCTGATGGATGCGACCACGGGCAAGCTGCTGGTGAATCACAACGGCGATCAGCGCGTGCCGCCGGCCAGTCTGACCAAGATGATGACGGCCTATATCGTCGAGCAGGAGATCGAGCGCGGCAATATCTCCGATAGCGACATGGTCAGCGTCAGCGAAAACGCCTGGCGTACCGGCGGCTCGCGCATGTTCATCCAGGAAGGGACGCAGGTCAGCGTCGAGAATCTGCTGCGCGGTGTGGTGGTGCAGTCGGGTAACGACGCCAGCGTCGCGTTGTCGGAATACGTCGCCGGTAGTGAGTCCGCGTTCGCCGATCTGATGAATCAGCAGGCGCAGCGAATGGGGATGCAGAACACCCATTTCATGAACCCGACCGGCTTGCCGCACGACGACCACTATTCATCGGCGCACGATCTGGCGATCCTGGCGCGTCACATCATTCAGGATTTCCCCGACCATTATCAGGTCTATTCCGAGAAGTACTTTACCTACAACGATATTCGCCAGCCCAACCGCAACCGCTTGCTGTGGCGTGACCCGGACGTCGACGGTCTGAAGACCGGCCATACCGAAGCCGCGGGTTTCTGCCTGGTCGCCTCGGCCAAGAAGCAGGACACCCGGCTGATCGCGGTGGTCATGGGAACGCAATCCGACGAGGCGCGAGCCGCCGAGACCCAGCGCCTGCTCAACTACGGCTTCCGCTTCTACCAGACGCGCAAGCTGTATGACGCGGGTTCCGTGCTCAACCAGGCGCGGGTATGGGGCGGCGAGCAGGACACGGTCCGCCTGGGAGTTCAGAACGAGGTCAGCATGACCGTGCCGCGCGGCAGCGCCGATAGCCTGACGGCGCGTCTCAACCTGCCGGAGACGCTGCACGCACCGATCCAGTCCGGGCAGCAGATCGGTACGCTGGAAATCAAGTCGGGCGATGACGTGCTCGGTGAAGAGCCCCTGGTGGCGCTCGAGAGCGTCGAAGAGGGCAGCATCTTCAAGCGTGTCTGGGATAGCATCGTGCTGTTCGTCACCGGCCTGTTCGACTAAGACGAATGCCGACACCGCCGTCGGGCGGTGTCGGTGCGTTGCCGCACGAGTTGGTGAGCGACCGGATGTTGAGTAGAATGGTCGGAAATCGCACCCGATTCGGAACTCGATGAAACAGACTCCCAACGACGTCGATCTGCCGCGCCCCAAGATCGAATTTCCCTGTGATTATCCGATCCGCATCGTCGGTGACGCCGCCGACGATTTCGTGGCGGCGATCAGCCAGGTGATCGAACGTCACTCCCCCGGATTCGATACTTCCTCGATCAGACTCTCCGACAGCCGCAACGGTCGCTTCCAGTCGCTTCGCGTGGTCATCCGTGCGACGGATGAGGCGCAGCTGGACGCGCTGTTCCAGAGCCTCAAGGCGACGGGTCGCGTCCATATGGTGCTGTAGAGGTGACGGCTTCCATGGAGCTTTACCGCCTGGGCCGTCAGCCCTATCTGCCGGTGTGGCAGTCGATGTCGCGCTGGACGGATGGGCGCGACGACACGACGCCCGATCAGCTGTGGCTGGTCGAGCACGACCCGGTGTTCACCCAGGGGCGTGCCGGCAAGCCCGAGCATCTGCTCATGCCCGGCGATATCCCGGTCGTGGCCACCGATCGTGGCGGGCAGGTGACCTACCACGGCCCGGGGCAGGTCGTGCTCTATCCGCTGCTCGACGTGCGCCGGCGCCGGCTCGGCGTGCGTGAACTGGTGACGCTGCTCGAGAACAGCGTCATCGACGTGCTGGCTCACCATGGGGTCGAGGCGCGGGCAAGGGCGGACGCGCCGGGGGTTTACGTGGGCGGCGACAAGATCGCCTCGCTGGGTTTGCGTATTCGTCGCGGCTGCAGTTTTCATGGTGTCGCGCTCAATGTGGACATGGATCTATCGCCATTTGCGCGGATCAACCCGTGTGGTTACGCGGGCCTCAAGATGACCCAGTTGCGTGATCAGATTGCGCGGCCAGTCATGCCTGCCGAAGAAGCCGATCGGTTGGCGGCATGTTTCGCACGACGGCTGGCCGTCACGCTCGACGAGAAGCGCGGCTGGCCGCAGGCTTTCGATCTGGCGGCTAGCGCCTGAGCGCCAATTCAACGACTTATCAGGATGGGACCTATGACAGAGACGACCGTCATGCAATCGCCCGAAACCAAGAAGCCAGGGCGCGTCGAGCGCGGTGTCAAGCTGCGCGGAGCCGAAAAGGTCGCGCGGATCCCCGTCAAGGTCATTCCGACCGAAACGCTGCCCAAGAAGCCGGATTGGCTGCGGGTCAGAATGCCGGTGTCACCACAGGTGACCCACATCAAGCAGACGCTGCGCAAGCATGGCCTGCACACGGTTTGCGAGGAGGCCTCCTGTCCCAACCTGGGCGAGTGCTTCAGTGGCGGCACGGCCACCTTCATGATCATGGGCGATATCTGTACGCGTCGCTGCCCGTTCTGTGACGTCGCCCACGGGCGCCCCAACGCGCTCAACGAGAACGAGCCGCGGGAGCTGGCCGAGGCGATCGCCGAGATGGGACTCAACTACGTGGTCGTCACCTCGGTCGATCGCGACGACCTGCGTGATGGCGGTGCCCGGCACTTCGCCGACTGCATTCGCGAGATCCGCCGCGACAGTCCGAACATCGAGATCGAGGTGCTGGTTCCCGACTTCCGTGGCCGCATGCAGGTGGCGCTGGATATCCTCGAGGGCGAGGCCCCCGACGTCTTCAACCACAACCTCGAGACCGTGCCGTCGCTCTACCGCAAGGTCCGCCCCGGCGCCGACTACCAGTGGTCGCTCGATCTGCTCAAGGGCTACAAGGCGCGCCGTCCGGAAGTGATGACCAAGTCCGGCCTGATGCTGGGCGTCGGCGAAACCGACGAACAGGTGATCGAGGTGATGCGCGACCTGCGCGCTCACGATGTCGACATGCTGACGCTGGGGCAGTACATGCAGCCGTCGCGCAATCACCTGCCGGTCGATCGCTGGGTTCACCCGAAAACCTTCGACTGGTTCGCCGAGCAGGGCAAGGCAATGGGTTTCGTCCATGTGGCCTCGGGCCCCCTGGTTCGCTCCTCCTATCATGCCGACAAGCAGGCGCACGGGGTTGAGGTGAAATGAGTTCGAAGTGAAATGAGTTCGCAGTGAGATAAACCGGTTTCCGGCAACAGCGCGGGCCCGCCGATCACTCGGCGGGCCCGTTTTTGTTGATGAATGCTAGGAGCATCTCCTCATGAGCCAGCGCTCGAGCGTGCTAGCTCCCTTGCCGAGCGGTCTACGGGTTTTCCGTCGGCAGGCAGACCAGCGTCGGCGTGTCGATGGGGGCCATCGGCGCGCGGAAATGGGCGTTGAGTTCTGGCAGCAGTTCACGCACGAAGCGCAGGAACAGCTCGGTGACCGGCGTCGGATAGCGATCCTTGGGATAGACGGTGCACCAGGAGCGGCGCAGCGGAAAGCCGGGCAATTTCGGGCTTGCCAGTAGACCGGAGGCCAGTTCCAGTTGGACCGCCAGACGCGGCAACACCGCGACGCCCAGGTGCGCCATCACGCCCTGCTTGATCGCTTCGTTGGTACCCAGTTCGATGAGGTGATGCAGCGACACGCGTTCGCGAGCGGCGAAATCCTCGAACGCCGTGCGTGCCCCCGATCCGGGCTCGCGCATCAGAATGTAGTGGCGCGCGAAGTCCTCGAGCGTCGCCGTTTCCGCTGTCACCAATGGATGGCCCGGCCACACCACCGGGATCAGCTCGTTGTCCAGAATCGGCATGAATACCAGGTTGGGGTCGTCCGGCACCATGCCCATGATCACCAGGTCGTCACGTCTCTCTGCCAATCGCTCCATTGCCTGGACGCGATTGCAAACGCGCAGGCGGATCTGCACCTCGGGATAGCGGGCACGAAAACGCGCCAGGATGTGCGGGACGACATATTGCGCCGTCGATACCGCGGCGAGATTGAGTTCGCCGCGAATCGTGCCGGCCAGTTCCGAGAGTTCCATCTGCAGGCTGGAGACCTGGCCGAAGATCGACTGCACCGAGGCGGCCAGGGCGTCGGCCGCCGGCAGTACATGCAGCGTCTTGCCAGCGTACTTGAACAGTGGCTGGCCCAGTGCCTGCTCGAGCTGGCGGATTTGCGCGCTGACCGCCGGTTGGGTCAGGCCGAGCTGCTCGGCGGCACGCGAGTAGGACTGCTGCCGATGGACGGCCTGGAACACCTGGAGTTGACGAAACGTCAGGCGGTTGAGCAGGTTGGGTCGCGACATTCAGGTGTCCTCGCGATCAGGTATAAGGTCTGGCTTATAGGTTGGCAAAAAAATATCAATTTTTCTATTGGCTTCCGGGTGGCTAGCGTAGGGTGACCGAGATCGAACGCGGCCATGCGCAACCCGGAGGGCAAACGGTGTTCAAAAAACTGCTAATCGCCAATCGCGGCGAAATCGCCGTGCGTATTGTACGAGCCTGTGCCGAGATGGGCATCCGTTCGGTGGCGATCTATACCGAGCCGGACCGGTTTTCCCTGCACGTCAAGCGTGCCGATGAAGCGCATTTCGTCGGCGACGATCCGCTGGCCGGCTATCTCGATCCACGTCGTATCGTCAACCTCGCGCGCGAGATCGGCTGCGACGCTATTCATCCCGGCTACGGTTTCCTGTCCGAAAGTGCGGAGTTCGCCAGGATCTGCAGCGACGCCGGCATCGCCTTCGTCGGCCCGAGTGCCGAGGTGATCGCCAAGATGGGCGACAAGACCGCTGCCAGAGCGGCGATGCGTCATGCCGGAGTGCCGGTGACGCCGGGCTCCGAGGGCAACCTGGCCGACCGCGACGAGGCGTTGCAACTGGCCGAGGAGATCGGCTATCCGGTCATGCTCAAGGCAACTTCCGGCGGCGGCGGTCGGGGCATTCGACGCTGCGACTCGCCGGAGCAGCTCGAGCAGGCCTGGGATCGCGTCATCTCCGAGGCGACCAAGGCGTTCGGCAGCGCCGAGGTGTTCATGGAAAAATGCGTCGTCGATCCGCACCATATCGAAGTTCAGGTGCTCGCCGACAGCCACGGCAGCGTCATCCACCTGTTCGAACGCGACTGCTCGATCCAACGCCGCAACCAGAAGCTGATCGAGATCGCGCCCAGCCCCCAGTTAACGCCGGAGCAGCGCAGTTACGTCGGCAAGCTCGCCGTTCGCGCGGCGCGGGCGGTCGGTTACGAGAATGCCGGCACCGTGGAGTTCCTGGTCAAGGACAACGAAGTCTACTTCATGGAGATGAATACCCGCGTCCAGGTCGAGCATACCATCACCGAGTCGATCACCGGGGTGGATATCGTGCGCGAGCAGCTGCGGATCGCCGCCGGCGACAGGCTGGCTTATCGCCAGGAGGACATCTTCCACCACGGTTACGCGATCCAGTTCCGCATCAACGCCGAGGACCCCAAGAACGATTTTCTCCCCAGTTTCGGCCGCATCACCCGTTACTACGCGCCGGGCGGTCCGGGCGTGCGCACCGATACCGCGATCTACACCGGCTACACCATTCCGCCTTACTTCGATTCGATGTGTCTCAAGCTGATCGTCTGGGGCATGACCTGGAAGGAGACGCTGGATCGCGGCATCCGCGCGCTGAACGACATGCGGCTGCAAGGGATCAAGACCACCGCGCCGTACTACCAGGAGATTCTGCGCCATCCCGATTTTCGCGGCGGCCATTTCGATACCGGTTTCGTACCGGCGCACCCCGAACTGCTCAACTACTCCGTCAAGCGCAACCCGGAAGAGGCGGCGCTGGCGATCGCGGCGGCCATCGCCGCGCATGCCGGACTTTGACATGCCGGATTGGGACATAAGCATCAGGAGAGACACCATGAACAACGCCAACGCGTCACCCGTCAAGGTCAGCGACGTCGTCCTGCGCGATGGTCACCAGTCATTGATCGCCACGCGCATGCGCACCGAGGACATGCTGCCGATCTGCGCCAAGCTCGACGCCATCGGTTTCCACTCGCTGGAGGTGTGGGGTGGGGCGACCTTCGATGCGTGTGTTCGCTTTTTGAAGGAAGACCCCTGGGAGCGTTTGAAATCGTTGCGCGAGGCGTTGCCCAATACGCCATTGCAGATGCTGTTGCGCGGCCAGAACCTGCTGGGCTACCGGCACTATGCCGACGACGTCGTCGAGCGCTTCGTCGCCCGGTCCGCCGACAACGGGATCGATATCTTCCGTGTCTTCGATGCGCTCAACGATCTGCGCAACCTGGAAACCGCGATGAAAGCGGTCAAGGCCAGCGGCAAGCATGCCCAGGGCACGATCTGCTATACCGTGAGCCCGGTCCATACGCTGCAGATGTATGTCGATCAGGCCAAGCGGCTGGTCGACATGGGCGCCGACTCCATCGCGATCAAGGACATGGCGGGGCTGTTGACGCCCTATGCGACGGGGGAGCTGGTCGAAGCGCTGGTCGACGCCGTCGAGGTACCGGTGCATCTGCATGCTCACGCGACCTCCGGGCTGGCGGCACTCAGCCAGATGAAGGCCGTCGAAGCCGGCTGCCGGCATATCGATACCTGTATCTCGGCCTTCGCCGGCGGTACCAGCCACCCGTCGACCGAGGCGATGGTCGCCGCCTTTCAAGACACGCCGTACGACACCGGGCTCGACCTGGTGGCTCTCAAGGAGATCGGCGATTACTTCCGCGAAGTACGCAAGAAATACGCCGCCTTCGAGAGCGAATACACCCGCGAGGACGTCAGCGTGCAGATCTGGCAGGTGCCGGGCGGCATGATGTCCAACCTCGCCAACCAGATGAAGGAGCAGAACGCGCTGGGCCGTATCCGCGATGTGTTCGACGAGATCCCCAAGGTGCGTGCCGATCTGGGCTATCCGCCGCTGGTGACGCCGACCTCGCAGATCGTCGGCACCCAGGCGGCGATGAACGTGCTCACCGGGGAGCGCTACAAGTCGATCACCAACGAAGTCAAACGCTATCTGCTCGGTGGCTACGGCCAACCGCCGGCCGAGGTCGACGCCGAGGTCCGGCGCAAGGCGATCGGCAGCGAGCCGGTCGACGAAGGGCGTCCGGCCGACCAGCTCAAGCCCGAGATGAAGCGGCTCGAGCAGGAGATCGGCGAGTTGGCCGAGAGCGAGGAGGATGTGCTCACCTTCGCCATGTTCCCGGACCTGGGGCGCGACTATCTGCAAGGCCGGCGCGAAGGGACGCTGGTACCGGAAGCGATCCCGGCTCCCGAAAGCGGGGAGGGCGGGCGTCCGGTTTCCGAGGGCGTGCCCACCGAATTCGTGATCGACGTCCACGGCGAGTCCTACGAGGTGCAGATCACTGGCGTCGGTAGTGGCAGTGGCAGCAAGCGCCGGGTCTATCTGACCCTCGATGGCATGCCGGAAGAGGTCGTGTTCGAAGCCAAGGACGAGTTCGTGCAGGAAGGCAAGGGCGCCGGACGCGCCAAGGCGAGTTCTCCGGGGCACGTGACCACTTCGATGCCCGGCAATATCGTCGACGTACTGGTCGCCGAGGGAGACGAGGTCAAGGAAGGGCAGGCGGTGCTGATCACCGAGGCGATGAAGATGGAGACCGAGGTTCAGGCGCGGGTGAGCGGCACGGTCAAGGCGGTTCATGTCGCCAAGGGCGATCGTGTCACACCTGGCGAGGTATTGATCGAAATCGAGTGATTCGGAAGTTTGCGAAGGTGATGGATTCTAGCTTGGCAAGTCCACCACTGACCAAGCATTAACCAACCTTTTGCTCGTTATTGTGAGGGGCCGGCCCCTCACGCTCCCCGCTTTGACGCCACAGACGGCGAAACCCTGGACGCCAATCGACCGCGCTCGGGTCGGCGCGAAAGGGCATCCCTGCCCCACGCGCCTCTTGCGTCCTGCTGCGCTAAAAACTCCTGTCCCGCTTGCAGGGCCGGGGTTGGCCTTCCATGGCCAACCCGTTCGGCGATCCGGGCATCACTCAGATGCCCGGATCGCCTCACCCATGACGTAAGACCCGGCGCGGCGAGTGTCGTCCAGCGCCGTTCTGGAAGGCGTCATTAGGGTGGAGAATTCAATCACGCTGGTTTATCAGCAGCCTGACGCGGAGTCTTGGCTCCGCGTCGTTGCACACTATCCACCGTGCCAGCTCGGTCGGCGTGTCGAGATCACTCCTCGACCTGGATGATCTTCATGGTGTTGGTGCCGCCATGGGCATTCATGTGGTCGCCGCGGGTCAGGATGACATGATCGCCCTTGGCCGCCAGGCCGCGATCGACCAGTTCCTTGATCGCGCCGGCATTGATCTCGGTCAGCGGGAAGCGTGAGCTGTCGAACACCAGCGAGACCACGCCACGGTAGAGCGCCATGCGGCGCTGGACCTGCGGGGTTTCCGCCAGGGCGACGATCGGTAGCCCGGAGCGGATACGCGAGGCGATCAACGGGGTATAGCCGGTGGCCGTCAGGCAGGCGATCGCGACGACACCGGAGAGATGGTTGGCGGCATACATCGCCGACAGCGCGACGGTTTCATCGATGCGCGTGAAACCTTCATGGATGCGATGCTGCGATTGCTGGGCGGCACGTTCGCGTTCCGCGCCGAGACACAGCCGGTTCATGGCGCGGATGGTCTCGACCGGATAGTCGCCGGCGGCGGTTTCGGCCGACAGCATCACCGCATCGGTGCCGTCGAGTACCGCGTTGGCGACGTCGAACACCTCGGCGCGGGTCGGCAGCGGCGAATCGATCATCGACTCCATCATCTGGGTCGCGGTGATCACGACCTTGTTGAGCGTGCGCGCGCGGCCGATGATGCGCTTCTGAATGCCGATCAACTGGGCATCGCCGATCTCCACGCCGAGATCGCCACGGGCCACCATGACCGCTTCCGAGGCACGGATGATGTCGTCCAGGGTTTCCGGGTCGGCCACGGCTTCGGCGCGTTCGATCTTGGCCACCAGGCCGATCTCCTGGCCAGCTTCGCCCAGCAGTTCGCGGGCGTACTGCATGTCGGCGCCGCTGCGCGGAAAGGAGACCGCCAGATAGTCGACACCGATGTCGATCGCGGTCTTGAGATCTTCCTTGTCCTTCTCGGTGAGCGCCTCGGCGGAGAGCCCGCCGCCCTGTTTATTGATGCCCTTGTTGTTGGTCAGCTTGCCGCCGACCTTGACCGTGGTGAAGATTTCCGGCCCTTCGATGCGATCGACCTGGAGTACCAGGCGACCATCGTCGAGCAACAGGACATCGCCGGCCTGGACATCGTCGGCGAGCTCCTTGTAATCGCAGCCGACACGCTCGTTGTCGCCGGCGTCACGGTCGAGCGAAACGTCGAGAACGAAGGGCTGGCCCTTCGTGAGCCTGATGCCACCCTCCTGGGCGAAGCGCGCGATACGGATCTTGGGCCCCTGAAGGTCGCCCAGCGCGGCAACGGCGCGGCCATGGCGCTCTGCCGCCTCGCGCACCGCCTTGAGACGGCGGCGGTGGTCCTCGGGATTGCCGTGGGAGAAGTTCAAGCGAACCACGTCGACACCGGCTTCGATGATGGCATCCAACACGCCCTCGCGATCCGTGGCGGGGCCGAGGGTGGCGACGATCTTGGTGCGGCGAATCGGGCCGTGAAACGCGTGCTGCATGGAAACTCTCCTGGCAACTTAAGTGGTGCGTCCCGCCGCGTGGTCGATGAACGAGGTCGAGACGGTGACGTGTGGTTATTTTACAACAGGGCGGCCATATTGTCCGAGGCACCGCCATTGCCACCCTAATCAAGGATCATGGCGCCACTGTGACCGCGAATTGGCTTCCAGTGTAGCGCGCACGGCGGCGCTGCAACATGGATGACGAGGTAGCGGTTGGAATTCGTCGTATCAGACCCATTATGCTCGGTCATCGGAAAGGCTTCGTCCTTTGCGTTCAAAGTCAAGCTACGGCTGGCGCCCCGGGTAAGGCTAGGGTAGGGTAGGCGAATTTTCCGGCCGGCCCCCTCCTTGACACGTCGTCGAGCACGCCATGGGTCGGAACCGCCGCTATATAAAAGAAGCAGGAGTCCTATGGGCAAGTCACTGGTTATCGTCGAGTCTCCGGCCAAGGCCAAGACCATCAACAAGTATCTCGGCAACGACTTCATCGTGAAGTCGAGTGTCGGGCATATTCGTGATCTGCCGACCAGTGGTTCGTCCAAGCCGGCCAGCGACCCCAAGGAGCGTGCGCGCCAGGCCGCGGCGACCCGCAAGATGTCGCCGGAAGAGAAAGCGGAGTACAAGAAGCAAAAGCAGTGGGATCAGTTGGTTCGCCGCATGGGCATCGATCCCGAACATGGCTGGCGGGCCAATTACGAAGTGCTGCCCGGCAAGGAGAAGGTGGTCGACGAGCTGAAGAAGCTCGCCGACAAGAGCGATACTATCTATCTCGCGACCGATTTGGATCGCGAGGGTGAAGCGATCGCCTGGCATCTCAAGGAGACCATCGGCGGCGACGATTCCCGCTACAAGCGCGTGGTGTTCAACGAGATCACCAAGAACGCCATTCAGGAGGCGTTCAAGCAGCCGGGTACGCTCAACATCTCCCGTGTCGAGGCGCAGCAGAGTCGCCGTTTCCTCGATCGTGTCGTCGGGTTCATGGTCTCGCCGCTGCTGTGGAGCAAGGTGGCGCGCGGGTTGTCGGCCGGGCGTGTGCAGTCGGTGGCGGTGCGGCTGATCGTCGACCGCGAACGCGAGATTCGAGCCTTCATTCCCGAGGAGTTCTGGGACGTGCACGCCGACCTGGTCACCGCCGCCGGCGAGGCGGTGCGTTTCGAACTGGTGCGCGAGAATGGCGAGATCTTCCGTCCCACATCCGAGAAGGAGACGCTGGAACGCATCGCGCCGCTGCGGCGGGAGTCGCTCACGGTCACCGGCCGCGAGACCAAGCCGACCCGCTCCAGGCCCAACGCGCCCTTCATCACCTCGACCCTGCAGCAGGCGGCCAGCGGTCGGCTCGGTTTCTCGGTCAAGAAGACGATGACGCTGGCCCAGCGCCTCTACGAAGCGGGCTACATCACCTATATGCGTACCGACTCGACCAACCTGTCCCAGGACGCGGTGGCGAGCGTGCGCGACTTCATTCAGGCCGAGTTCGGCGAGCGCTATCTGCCCGAGGCACCGAACCGTTACTCGAGCAAGCAGAACGCCCAGGAGGCGCACGAGGCGATCCGGCCGTCGAACGTCAGCCAGCGTGCCGACGACCTGCCGGTGGAACGCGACGCCCAACGGCTCTACGAGCTGATCTGGCGCCAGTTCGTGGCGTGTCAGATGGTACCTGCCGAATATCTGGCGACCACGCTGACCATCGACACCGATGGTTTCGAGCTCAAGGCGCGTGGCCGGGTGTTGAAGTTTGACGGCTACACCCGGATGATGAAGCCGATGGGCAAGAAGGACGAACAGGCCCAGCTGCCGGATATCGGCGAAGGCGCGACGCTTACGCTCGAACAACTCGACCCCCAGCAGCATTTCACCAAGCCGCCGGCGCGCTATACCGAAGCGAGCCTGGTCAAAGAGCTGGAGAAGCGTGGCATCGGGCGGCCCTCGACCTACGCCACGATCATCTCGACGATTCAGGACCGGGGTTACGTCAAGCTCGACAATCGCCGCTTCTACGCCGAGAAGCTCGGAGAGATCGTCACCGACCGCTTGGTGGAGTCGTTCAACGACCTGCTCGACTATGGCTTCACCGCGCGCATGGAGGACCGGCTCGACGAGATCGCCGAAGGCCACGAGAACTGGCAACAGCTGCTCGATGCGTTCTACGCCGATTTCAAGCAGAAGCTCGAACGCGCCGAGGGCGAAAACGGCATGCGCCCCAACGAGCCGATCGAGACCGACATCGCCTGCCCGACCTGTGGGCGGCCGATGCAGATCCGGATCGCCTCCACCGGTGTGTTCCTGGGCTGCTCCGGCTACAACCTGCCGCCGAAGGAGCGCTGCAAGACCACCATCGATCTGATCCCGGGGGAGGAAGCGGTGCCGGCGGAAGCCGACGAGGCGGCCGAGACCGAGGCGCTGCGTGCCAAGCGACGCAACCCGAACACCGGCACGGCGATGGACAGCTACCTGATCGACGAGGGCCGCAAGCTCTACATCAGCAACGACGACGATGGCTACTACGAGATCGAGCAGGGCCGCTTCCGTATCAAGGGCTATGACGGCCCGGTGATCGAGTGCGACAAGTGCGGCTCCGAGATGCAGTTGAAGAGCGGTCGCTTCGGCAAGTACTTCGCCTGCACCAACGAGGCTTGCGGCAACACCCGCAAGTTGCTCAAGAGCGGTGAGGTGGCGCCGCCGAAGATCGATCCGATCCCGATGCCGGAACTGAAGTGCCAGAAGGTCGACGACCACTATGTACTGCGCGACGGCGCCAGCGGTTTGTTCCTGGCCGCCAGCCAGTTTCCCAAGAACCGCGAGACGCGGCCGCCGCTGGTCAAGGAGTTGAAAGCGCACGCGCAGGAACTACCCGAGAAGTATCATTTCCTGCTCGAGGCGCCAAGCGAGGACCCCGAAGGGCGTCCGGCGCAGATCCGCTTTTCGCGCAAGACCAAGAGCCAGTACGTGATGACCGACGAGGATGGCAAGGCCACCGGCTGGCGGGCGGTCTACGAGGACGGCCGCTGGCAGGTGGAGGACAAGCGCAAATGAGTTCCGTCGCCCGTACCAACCAACTGCTCTACCAGGTCGAGCTGTTGCTGACCGATGCCGGAAATACCGAGCATACGGGCGATGACGAACATGCCATGGCCCGGCGCATGGCGCTGGAGGAGGCCGCGCTCGGGCAGTTGGAACTGGCGCTGAATGCCGTACTGCGCGAGGTGACCGAGCACACTGACATCCCGCACGCCGGCTGGCGCGAATGGCTGCGGGCCTCGGTCAACGTCGCCGAACTCGAGCGGCTACGTGCGCTGGCTGGAGATCCGGAAAGCTGGCTGGCGGTACTGCTGGCACGCCTGGAAGCCTTGCATGGCGATGAAGGCGTCGCCCGGCGTCGCCCGCAGGCGGGCTTGATTGCCGGTGGCGCGCCAGCGCTGACTGATGAATTGCGTTGGTGTCACCGCGAATTCAAGGCACTGTTACCGAGCCTGCGCGAGGGAAGCCTCGAATGGTGACGTGAAACATGTTAGCCTGTTGCAAGAGATCAACGACCGGGGCTCAGGCCCTGGTCGTTTTTTATTGGTCGTCGTTCTTCAAGCGACCATCGTCTTTCATATGGGTCGTCATCGCCACGACAGGAGGGGTTAGCCGTGTCAGATACCGCGATTCTGGAAATCGTCGAACTCGCCAACGGGGAAGTGGTGCTGCGGCCGGCCGAATCAAGCGGGGAGCCGCTGGTGACCATCCGGTTCTCCGAGGAAGCCATGGAATTACTGCAGCGCAGCCGCTTCGACGTGGCGCGAGAAATGCTCGATCATGCCATTACCCGTACCCACCTGTGGGAAGGGGATGATGATGACATCCCACAGGATTCCGCCACCGTGCACTAGGCCATGTACGAAAACTGTCTGCGCTCGGCCATACGGCGTTAAAAATCGGCTCAAGATACTCATTTACTACATGTAAACTCCGTTCTTTCGCCGATTTTTGCCTTGTCTGGCCTTCGCTCGCCGACTTTTCGTACACGCCCTGGGGGTTGTTGACGGCCGCGATGACTGCGAGCACGCGGCCCGTTGGTTGGCCTACTGCAGCAGCGCCGCGGTCAATGCCGCGGCGACGGCGGCACCCGCCGAGCCCAATGCCGCGATCAGCATGCCGCGACGGCGCGTGGCACTGAAGGCGAAGAAGGTGGCGAACGCGATGGTCATGGCGAGCATCGAGACCACCCAGGCGATATTGGCCGTTGACATTGAAGCTCCTGGATCGGGTGCATGGGGACGGGTTGCCGGCGCATTATACAGATCGTGCCGGGGTGAAAGAGTCCTTGCGGCACCCTGCCTCGGGACGAAGGCCAGCCACCGGCCGTGGCCCGGCCGACGACCGGCCACGAGAAGGCGTCATTCCAGTTTGCTCAGCCGCAGCTCGGCGACCTGCGCCGGCGGCAGGAACGAGTCCGGGCGGGCCTCTTCCCAATAGTTCTTGAACACCGTATGTTGGCTGTCGCCCTCGAGCAGCTCGTTGGGCTTGAGGAAGGTGAACAGCTTGTCGTAGGACTGGATCTCGTCGCTGGAGACACGTCGGATGATATGCTCCGGCCCCAGCTCGCCGGGGTGATTCAGCCCAGCCGCGCCGAGCATCTCTGCCAGCGCCTTGAGCGTATTGCGGTGGAAGTTGTAGACCCGCTCGCTCTTGTCGGCAACATCCAGGTGGCGGCTGCGCCTGGGGTCCTGGGTCGCCACGCCGCTGGGACACTTGTCGGAATGGCAGTTGAGCGACTGAATGCAGCCCAGCGCAAACATGAAACCGCGCGCCGCATTGCACCAGTCCGCGCCCAGTGCCAGCGTACGCGCGACGTCGAAGCCCGAGGTGATCTTGCCGGCGGCGCCGATGCGAATTTCGTCGCGCAGGCCCGTGCCGACCAGGGTGTTGTGAACCAGCATCAACGCTTCGGTCAGCGGCACGCCGAGGCGATTGATGAATTCCAGGGGGGCCGCGCCGGTGCCGCCTTCACCGCCATCGACCACGATGAAGTCAGGGCGCTGGCCGCTTTCGCGCATCGCCTTGACGATCGCGAACCACTCCCACGGATGGCCGATCGCCAGCTTGAAACCGACCGGCTTGCCACCCGACAGCTCACGTAGGCGACCGATGAAGGCCATCAACTCGAGCGGCGTGGAAAATGCCGTGTGCGCCGCCGGTGAGACGACGTCTTCGCCCATCCGCACCTCGCGCGCCTCGGCGATTTCGGCGGTCACCTTGGCCGCGGGCAGGATGCCGCCGTGGCCGGGCTTGGCCCCCTGGGAGAGCTTGATCTCGATCATCCTGACCTGATCGTCGCGGGCGTTGGCGGCGAAACGTTCCTCGTTGAAGCTGCCGTCGTCATGGCGGCAGCCGAAGTAGCCCGAGCCGATCTCCCACACCAGATCGCCGCCATGGATGCGGTGATAGCGTGAAATCGAGCCCTCGCCGGTATCGTGGTAAAAACCGCCCTTGCGCGCACCGGCATTGAGCGCTTCGATCGCGTTGCCGGACAACGAACCGAAGCTCATCGCCGAAACGTTGAAGACACTGGCGGAGTAGGGCTGGCTGCACAGGCTGCCGCCGACGGTGATGCGAAAATCGCTGTCGGCGATGTGGGTCGGGCGCAGCGAGTGATTGACCCACTCGTGACCCGGTGCGTACATGTTCAGCAACGAGCCGAAGGGTTTCTTGTCGCTCTCGTTCTTGGCGCGCTGGTAGACGACCGACCGCTGTTCACGCGAAAAGGGTCGCTCGTCGAGGTCTGACTGGATGAAATACTGGCGGATCTCGGGCCCGATCGACTCCAGAAAGTAGCGGCAGTGGGCCAGGATCGGGTAGTTGCGGCTGATGGTATGGCGTTTCTGACGCATGTCATGCAGACCGAGCAGCGAAAGCCCGCCAAAGATCGCCACGCCCAACCACCAGATGGTGGAAAAGGCGAGACCGATCACGGAAACGGCGAATAGACAGAGACAGGCGATGAAAGTGGCGTTGCGTAGCGGAATGCGAGAAAGACCCTTGGCGTAGATCATGCGCACATCGGCTCCTGGCTGAAGGGAAGGGCGAGGGCATGGTAGCGCCGCCGCCAGCGCCAGCATAGCCTAAGCTGTATTTCGCCGGCTAACGTTTGCTTTCGCCGGCTATCGGAATCGCGGAAACTCGATGCGGCTGCGGAGCCCCTCCCGAGCGAACGTGGCAAGTCGTCGTTTTCCATGGCGAGAGCGCGTTTGCCGCTCTCGTTGCAACATCCATTCGAGGCAAAGGACTGCGTGAGCGTGCGCCATCATCGATTTTTCCTACGCCTGCGCCTGATCGTGCTGGCGCTGCATCTCTATGTGGGTATCAGACTGCTTCCGGGCCTGGATATGTCCGGCATGGCGACGCTGCTGGCAGGTGCGTACCTGCTGGCGAGTGCGTTGCTCATGCCGCTGGTGGTCAGGGTGACCTGGCTCAACGGTCGCTGGCTGGCTTGGCCCGTGGCGTTGATGACCGGCGTTTTCTCCTTCCTGCTGTGGCTGACCGTGCTGCGCGACGTGGTGTTGCTGCTGTCGGCGTTGGCGGTACCCTTGACCGCGTTGCGATTGTGGAGTGCCTGGGCGGTGCTGGGCGCAACCGTGTTGCTGGCGGGCTTCGCGTTGTGGCAGGCGCGGCGCCTGCCTCGAGTGGTCGAGGTATGGGTGCCGCTCGATGGGCTGCCGGCAGCGCTGGAGAACTTCGCCATCGTGCAGCTGAGCGATTTGCACGTCGGCCCGACGATCAAGCGGCGGCATCTGGCGCGCATCGTCGAGCGGGCCAATGCCTTGTCGCCGGATCTGGTTGCGGTAACCGGCGATATCACCGACGGCTGGGTCAAGGAGCTCGAAGCCGAAGTGGCGCCGCTGTCGACACTGACCGCCCGTCACGGTTGTATCTGCGTGACGGGCAACCATGAGTATTACAGCGAAGCCGAGGCCTGGGTCGAGGCGTTCGAACGGCTTGGCCTGCGGGTACTGGTCAATGCATCCGAACTGATCGACCACGACGGCGCATCGCTGGCTGTGGCCGGGGTGCCGGATCTCTCCGCGGGGTATTACGTCGCCTCGCATCATAGTGATCCGGCCGCAGCGGCGGCGGGAATTCCCGCGGGCGTATCGCGAATCCTGCTCGCCCACCAGCCGAATTCTGCCCCGGCAGCGGCTGCGGCGGGTTTCGATCTCCAGCTCTCGGGGCATACTCATGGCGGGCAGATCTGGCCATGGAGCCTGCTGGCACGCCGCGCCAATCGCTTTCTGGCCGGGCTGGGGCGGGAAGGCCGGATGTGGGTCTACACCAGTCGCGGCACCGGGTACTGGGGGCCGCCGATGCGCTTCGGCGCACCGGCGGAGATAACCCTGATTCGGCTGTGCCCGAGCTCCGCTCGAAGCTGTAAGTCATAAGCTTTAAGCCGTAAGAAAGGTCAAAAGTGAAAAACCGGTTGTTGGATTTTGTGGTGGTAGTTTGATTTTGGCTTNNTGGCGCTGGATCAACTCGACCAGCGTCATGGGATCGACCTGTGGATCGGCACCGAAAATGATCCGGCCTCGCTCCGGACCGGCTTCCAGTCGTGAAATGCCGAGGCGTTCGGCGCGCTGGCGCAGGCGGGTCTGGCGGAACAGTGTCTTCAGCGGTGCCGGCAGCAGGCCGAAACGGTCGATCATCTCGACCTGAAGCTCCTTGAGTTCGCCTTCGTTGGCGGCGCTGCTGATACGTTTGTACATGATCAGGCGCTGCTGGATGTCCGGCAGGTAGTCGTCGGGGATCAGGGCAGGCAGGTTGAGGCTGATCTCGGTGCCTTCGTCGAGCGGTGCCTCGATGTTGGGCGTCTTGCCGGCGCGGATCGCCTTCACCGCGCGATCGAGCATCTGCATGTAGAGGCTGTAGCCGACGGTTTCCATCTGGCCACTCTGTTCGTCGCCCAGCAACTCGCCGGCGCCGCGAATCTCCATGTCATGACTGGCCAGGGTGAAGCCGGCGCCCAGATCGTCGCTCTGAGCGATCGCTTCGAGACGCTTGACGGCGTCCTTGGTCATCGCCTTGGGCGGCGGGGTGAGCAGGTAGGCGTAGGCCTGATGGTGACTGCGCCCGACGCGGCCGCGCAACTGGTGCAGCTGGGCCAGGCCGAACTTGTCGGCACGCTCGATGACGATGGTATTGGCGCTGGGTACGTCGATGCCGGTCTCGATGATGGTCGAGCACACCAGCACGTTGAAGCGCTTGTGGTAGAAATCCGACATTACCCGTTCGAGCGCGCGTTCCGGTAGCTGGCCGTGGGCCACGCCGACCCGGGCTTCCGGCACCAGTTCGCGCAGCTTGTCGGCGCTGGCCTCGATGGTCTTGACTTCGTTGTGCAGGAAATAGACCTGACCGCCGCGCAGCACCTCGCGCAGGATCGCTTCCTTGACCACCGCTTCGTTGCGCTGCTGGACGAAGGTCTTGACCGACAGGCGGCGGGCCGGTGGCGTGGCGATGATCGATAGATCGCGAATGCCGCTCATGGCCATGTTGAGCGTACGCGGGATTGGCGTCGCGGTCAGGGTCAGAATGTCGACCTCGGCGCGCAACTGCTTGAGGCGCTCCTTCTGCGCCACCCCGAAGCGGTGCTCCTCGTCGATGATCAAAAGTCCCAGGTTGGGCAGCCTGATCGATTTCGACAATAGCTTGTGGGTACCGATTACGATGTCGGCGCGGCCTTCGTCAATGCGCTTGAGGGTGTCACTCTCGCCCTTGCCGCCGGTGAAGCGCGACAGCATCTCGATCTGCACCGCGGTGTCGGCGAAACGGTCGCGGAAGTTGTCGTAGTGCTGCTGGGCGAGCAGGGTGGTCGGTACCAGCACCACCACCTGGCGCCCGGAGTTGACCGCCAGGAAAGCCGCACGCATGGCGACTTCGGTCTTGCCGAAGCCGACGTCACCGCAGATCACGCGATCCATCGGCCGCGGTGCGGTCATGTCGGCGATCACCGCTTCGATCGCTGCCTGCTGGTCGGGCGTCTCCTCGAACGGGAAGCTGGCGGCGAAGCGGGCGTACTCCTCGCCGGGCATGTCGCAGGCGAAGCCCTCGCGGGCCTCGCGCCGGGCATAGATGTCGAGCAGTTCGGCAGCGGTATCGCGGACCTTCTCGGCGGCCTTCTTCTTGGCCTTGTCCCAACTGTCGGAGCCGAGCTTGTGCAGCGGCGCCAGTTCGTCGCTGGCGCCCGCATAGCGCGAGATCAACTGCAGGTTGTCGACCGGGACGTAGAGCTTGGCGCCGCCGGCATATTCCAGCGCCAGAAACTCCGCAGCCTGGCCGCCGGCGGTCAGCGTCTCCAGGCCCAGATAGCGGCCGACACCGTGATGCTGGTGCACCACCGGGGCGCCGGGGCGCAGCTCCGACAGGTGACGCACGGCGAGCTCGTTGTCATCGGTGGCCTTGGCGCGGCGCCGGGTCTGGCGCACCACCTCGCCGTAGAGCTCGGTCTCGGTGATGACCACGACTGCCGGATCGCCAAGCCCCGGGTTGCCAAGCCACAATCCCTCCTCAAGCCCGCCCTCGGCGATAGCGTGAGGCTGATCGCCTTCCAGGAAAGCATGCCAACTCTCGACGTGGGGGATGTCTCGCTGCAACGGTGCCAGCGCCTCGTCGAGCGCTTCGCGGCGACCGCGGGATTCGGCCACGAACAGCACGCGCGACTCGCGATGGCTGGCCAGGAACTGCTCGAGCGTCGCCAGCGGACGCTGGGCGCGGGCATTGATCGCCACGCTCGGCGGTGCCTGGGTCATGCTGGCCATGGCATTGCGGGATTCGGCATCGCGCACGAACTCGAGCCGCGGATGACGCTTGATGGCGGCGAACACTTCGGCCACCGGCACGAACGCCTTGGCCGGCGGCAGCAGGGGGCGGGTCGGGTCGACGCCCAGGTTCTCGTAGCGGCTCTCGATCGAGCGCCAATGGTGTTCGGCGGCTTCGAAGACCTCCGGCAGCAGGGCGACACGCGTACCCTCGGCGAGATGCTCGAACAGCGTCGCCGTCTGCTCGAAGAACAGCGGCAGATACTGCTCCAGGCCGGGGGAGGGGATGCCCTTGATGGCGTCGACATAGAGCGGGCACTGGCGCGGATCGACGTCGAACAGCGTCTCGAAGCCTTCGCGGAAGCAGGCGATGGCCGAGCGCGACAGCGAGTACTCGTGCGCGGGCAGCAGTTCGATGCGGGCGACCTTCTCCTGCGAGCGCTGCGTGTCGGGATCGAAGCGGCGCAGACTGTCGATCTCATCGTCGAACAGGTCGATGCGCAGCGGTGCGTCGGTGCCCATCGGATAGAGATCGATCAGCGCGCCGCGCATGGCGTACTCGCCGGGCTCGTAGACCGTTTCCACGGCGCGGTAACCCGCCCGGGAGAGGCGCTCGCGAAAGCCCTCGCGGTCGAGACGCTCACCGGTCGACAGCGTGAGTACGCGGCCCGCCACGTAGTCCCGCGGGGGCAGGCGCTGCATCAGCGTGTTGACCGGCACCAGCACGATGCCCTGCGTGCCTTCCTGCAGTTCCCGCAGCGTGCGCAGTCGTGCCGAGACGATGTCCTGATGCGGCGAGAAGCTGTCGTAGGGCAGCGTTTCCCAGTCCGGAAAAGGCATTACCGGGGTGCGGGCGTAGAAGCGCAGGGCGCTCTCCAGACGCTGGGCGCTCGCGGTATCGGGCGTGACCACCAGTAGCGGGGCATCGTCGGCCATGCGGGCGAGCGCCAACGCGGCGGCGCTGCCATGGGGCAGCTGGCAGTAGGTCGTTTCGCGTACGCCGGTGGGCAGCGGCGGCGCGAGAGGAGTGAATTGCGACATGAGCCTTTCGGTAGCGAAGAAATAGGGGCGATGAACGAATTTGCGTGTACGGGATGATAGCAGGAGGTTACCGCATGCGGCATGGCCCGGGACGCTCTTCCGGGGTCGTTGACGCTCGCCGGATGCCTCGCTGGCGCGGGCCGTGTTCGACCTTTGTAGTGAAACTACAACCTTTGCGACTACGCGGCGATTGCGGCTCGTTTCGTAGGGTGCGGATAATACGGCAGTTTTTGGACAAGTCGAACGCGATCGAACGACCCCGAACGGCTAACACGAACGACTAGAGAGAGGCCCGCTTGTGAGTCAGGAACAGCTCGATACCGTCTTCCAGGAGTGGCAGGACAACGAGGCGCGCGCGGAGGAGATGATTCCGCTACTGGGTAAACTCTACCGCCAGTACAACGTGATTCCCTCGCTGTTCGGCCGTTCGCTGATCAACCGCTCGGTAACGCGTATCCTCAAGAATCACCGTTACGTGCGCAAGGTGGAGGGTACCGAACTCTCGGTCGCCGATACCCTGCCGATGGTCAAGACGATGGTCGAGCTCGATCTGGGGCCGGCGCACATCGATATCGGGCGTCTGGGCGTGGCGTTCAAGAAATCCGGAGAGAGCGACGTCCGTGCTTTCCTCGAACGGGAACTGAGCGACATCGTCGGTCGCCATGACAGCAGCGGCATGGGCGGCGAACCGCAGGACGTGGTGCTCTATGGCTTCGGCCGTATCGGCCGGATTCTGGCGCGCATCCTGATCGAGAAGGCTGGCGGCGGCAACCTGCTGCGTCTGCGGGCGATCGTGGTGCGTGGCAGCGGTGACGATCTGGAGAAGCGTGCCAGCCTGCTGCGTCGTGACTCGGTGCATGGCCCGTTCGCCGGTTCGATCGACGTCGACCATGACAATCAGGCGCTGATCGCCAACGGTCACGTCATCCGTGTCATCTATGCCAACTCGCCGGCGGAAGTCGATTACACCGCCTACGGTATCGACAACGCCATCGTCGTCGACAACACCGGCAAGTGGCGCGACCGCGAGGGGCTGTCGCAGCACCTCGAGTCCAAGGGCGTCGCCAAGGTACTGCTGACCGCGCCGGGCAAGGGCGATCTCAAGAACATCGTTCATGGCATCAACCACGAGTCGATCGGCGACGACGATCGCCTGGTGTCGGCGGCCTCCTGTACCACCAATGCCATCGTGCCGGTGCTCAAGGCGCTCAACGACGAGTTCGGTATCGTTCACGGCCATGTCGAGACCGTGCATTCCTATACCAACGACCAGAATCTGATCGACAACTATCACAAGGGCGACCGCCGTGGTCGCAGCGCGCCGCTGAACATGGTGCTGACCGAGACCGGCGCGGCCAAGGCGGTGGCCAAGGCGCTACCCGAGCTCTCCGGCAAGTTGACCGGCAACGCGATCCGCGTGCCGACGCCCAACGTGTCGATGGCGATTCTCAACCTGTCGCTTTCGCGCGCTACCGATCGCGACTCGCTCAACGACTATCTGCGACAGATGGCGTTGCACTCACCGATGCACAAGCAGATCGACTACGTCGATTCGCCCGAGGTGGTATCGTCTGATTTCGTCGGCAATCGCCATGCCGGCGTGGTCGATGCCAAGGCCACCATCGCCGACGGCAAGCAGGCGGTGCTCTATGTCTGGTACGACAATGAGTTCGGCTACAGTTGCCAGGTAGTCCGTATCCTGCAGTACATGTCCAATGTCAGGCATCGCTACCTACCCGCTACCCGCTAACGGTAAATGTTAGGCTTTGGTCTAATGCAAGTCCCGGCTCCGTCGGGACTTTTTCGTTTGGATAGGGGGCGCATGCACCGACGGTGAGTAGTCTTTCCAGGCTTGCGTCATTATAATGGTGCGCGTTTTTTGGCGTGGTTCGTGTCGTGTGCGAACCATGGAAGTCACCCTTTCTGATAAGAAAAGCATTTGGATTCCGTGACGTCATTTCCTCCTCCACGGCGCTGCTGCTGGATGCCGGACATGTCTGACGTCCGTCGAACCTCTTTCCTTACGTACATCAGATTCGACAACTGGGCGAGACTATGATCGAAGTCAAACGAGGCCTGGATCTCCCCATCGCGGGGGCGCCGGAGCAGCGTATCGACGAGGGGCGCGCCGTGCGCCACGTCGCGCTGCTCGGGACCGACTACGTCGGCATGAAGCCGACGATGGAGGTCCGCGAAGGCGACCGCGTGAAGCAGGGGCAGGTGTTGTTCACCGACAAGAAGGTGGCCGGCGTGCGTTACACCGCGCCGGGGGCAGGTGAGGTGATCGCCATCAACCGGGGCGAGAAGCGTCGCCTGTTGTCGGTGGTCATCAAGCTCGACGAGGACGAACAGAGCGAGAGCTTCACCGCGCATGGCATTGATGCGCTCGACTCGTTGTCGCGCTCGCAGGTGATCGAGCAACTGGTCGCTTCCGGTCTGTGGACGGCGCTGCGAACCCGCCCCTTTTCGCGCACCCCGGCGCTCGATGCGGTACCCGCCGATATCTTCGTCACCGCGATCGATACCCATCCGCTGGCAGCCGATCCCCAAGTGGTGATCGATGAGTCCAGCGACGCCTTCCGTCATGGCCTGCAGGTCATCCGTCACCTGACCGAAGGCAAGGTCTTCGTCTGTCGCCGTGGCAATGCCCAGCTGCCGGGAGATGATCTCGAAGGCATCCGGGCCGAGGGATTCGATGGCCTGCATCCCGCGGGCCTGGTGGGAACGCATATCCATTTCCTGTCGCCGGTCGGCCTGCAGCGCCAGGTCTGGCATCTCGACTACCAGGACGTGATCGCCATCGGCCGGCTGTTCGTCGAAGGTCGTTTCGATCCCACCCGCGTGGTTGCGATCGGTGGGCCTCGGGCCAAGAATCCGCGTCTGGTCCGCACCCGTTTGGGCGCCAGCAGCCAGGAGTTGCTCGAGGGCGAAATCGAGAAGCCGGAAGATACCCGCGTCATTTCCGGCTCGATCTTCGGTGGCGCGCAGTGCGAGGGCAGTCGCCAGTATCTGGGCCGCTTCCATCGCCAGTTCTCGCTGATCGAGGAGGGCAACAAGCGCGCTTTCATGGGTTGGCTGTCGCCGGGTCGCAATCGTCACTCGGTAATGGGCATCTACGTATCCCAGTTCCTGGGGCTGCCCAACTATGCGCCCAACACCTCGACCAACGGTTCCGAGCGCGCCATGGTGCCGATCGGCGCCTACGAGAAGGTGATGCCGCTGGATATCCTGCCCACGCAGCTTTTGCGTGCGCTGATCGTCGGCGATATCGAGACGGCGATGCAGCTCGGCTGCCTGGAGCTGGATGAGGAAGACCTGTCGCTGTGTACCTACGTGTGCCCGGGCAAGTACGAGTACGGTCCGATCCTGCGTGACAACCTGACCACGATCGAGAAAGAGGCCTGACGATGGGGATTCGTAACACGCTCGACAAGCTTGAGCCTCATTTCGAGAAGGGCGGCAAGTACGAGAAGTTCTACGCCCTGTACGAGGCGGTCGATACCATTTTCTATTCGCCGCCCAACGTGACCAAGAGCATGACCCACGTGCGCGACGGGATCGATCTCAAGCGCATCATGATCACGGTCTGGTTCTGCACCTTTCCGGCCATGTTCTTCGGCATGTACAACGCCGGCCTTCAGGCCAACCTGGCGATCGCCGACGGTTTCAGTGCGATCGGCGGCTGGCGCGAGGCGCTGACGATGGCCCTCGCCGGCGGCCATGACCCCGGCAGTATCTGGGCCAATTTCGTGCTCGGCGCGACCTATTTCCTGCCGATCTATTTCGTGACCTTTGTGGTCGGTGGCTTATGGGAGGTGCTGTTCGCGATCAAGCGCGGCCATGAGGTCAACGAAGGCTTCTTCGTCACTTCCGTACTGTTCGCCCTGGTCCTGCCGGCGACGATTCCACTGTGGCAGGTGGCGCTCGGCATTACCTTCGGCGTGGTGATCGGCAAGGAGATCTTCGGCGGTACCGGCAAGAACTTCCTCAATCCGGCGCTGACCGGCCGTGCCTTTCTCTACTTCGCCTACCCGGCGCAGATCTCCGGCGATAGCGTCTGGGTGCCGGCCGATGGCTATACCGGTGCCACCGCGCTCTCCAACGCCTCGCTCAACGGCATGGAAGGGCTGCATCAGCAGTACAGCTGGTGGGATGCCTTCTTCGGTTTCATGCAGGGCTCCGTCGGCGAGACGTCGACGCTGGCGATCCTGATCGGCGCCGCGGTACTGCTGCTCACGCGTATCGCTTCCTGGCGAATCATGGCCGGGGTGATGATCGGCATGATTCTGACGTCACTGCTATTCAATGCCGTGGGTTCCGACAGCAACCCGATGTTCGCGATACCCTGGTACTGGCACCTGGTGCTCGGCGGATTCGCCTTTGGCATGGTGTTCATGGCTACCGATCCGGTGTCGGCCTCAATGACCAATCCCGGCAAGCTGATCTTCGGTGCGGTGATCGGGGTCATGACGGTACTGATCCGCGTGGTCAACCCGGCTTTCCCCGAGGGCATCATGCTGGCGATTCTGTTCGCCAACCTGTTCGCGCCACTCATTGATCACATCTTCGTGCAGGCCAACGTCAAGCGTCGCCAGAAGCGCCTCGCGACCCTGGCGCCTGCCGAGAAGGAGGCTGTCTGATGGCGAGCAACAACTCGATCAAGAAGACGCTGATCGTTGCGTTTTCCCTCTGTGTCGTCTGCTCGGTGGTGGTGTCTTCCGCGGCCGTGGTGCTGAAGCCGAAGCAGGTGCAGAATCAGGAACTGGATCGCAAGAGCAACATTCTGCAGGTGACCCAGCTCTATCGCCCCGGCGACGACGTCGAGGAGAAGTACGCCGAATTGATCACCCCGCGAGTGGTCAATCTAGAGACCGGCGAATATTCCGACGACCTCGATCCGAACAGCTACGATCAATTCGCGGCTGCCAACGATCCGGCGACCTCACGCACGCTGTCGGGCGATCAGGATATTGCGGGGATTGGCCGTCAGGAGAAATTCTCCACGGTCTATCTGGTCGGCGATCCCGACGATCCTGACCAGATCGTGATGCCGATTCGTGGCCAGGGACTATGGGGGCTGATGGAAGGCTTCTTGTCGGTGCGCGGCGACGGCAATACTATCGTGGGGCTGTCCTACTATGATCAGTCGGAAACTCCGGGGCTGGGCGGCGAGGTCGACAATCCGCGCTGGAAGGCCCAGTGGGATGGCAAGAAGATCTACGAGGGGGACGATTATCAGGACCCTCAGATTCAACTCGTGAAAGGCGGTGCCAGCGACGAATACGAAGTCGATGCACTGTCGGGAGCCTCGCTCACCAGTCGAGGTGTCACCAACATGTTGCGGTTCTGGCTGAGTGATCAGGGTTACGCCCGGTATCTGGCCCGGTTCCACGACGATTCCCAGGGAGGAGCGTGAAAATGGCTACGGATTCCGTAAAAGACGTTGTCCTATCACCGGTCTTCAAGAACAATCCGATCGCCTTGCAGGTGTTAGGGATCTGTTCGGCGCTGGCGGTGACCAACTCCATGAGCGTATCGCTGGTCATGGGTCTGGCGGTCATCGCCGTCACGGCCTGCTCCAGCATGTTCGTTTCGTTGATTCGCAACCACATTCCATCGTCGATTCGTATCATCGTACAGATGACCATCATCGCCTCGCTGGTCATCGTGGTCGACCAGGTGCTGCGTGCCTACGCCTACGACATGTCCAAGCAGCTGTCGGTGTTCGTCGGCCTGATCATCACCAACTGTATCGTCATGGGGCGCGCCGAAGCCTACGCCATGCAGAACGGTCCGGTGATGAGTTTCCTCGATGGTGTCGGCAATGGCCTGGGTTATGCGGTGATCCTGCTGATCGTCGGCTTCATTCGCGAACTGCTGGGTTCCGGCAGCGTGTTTGGCCTGACCATCCTGCCGACCATTCAGAACGGTGGCTGGTACGTCCCCAACGGCCTGATGCTGTTGCCGCCGTCGGCGTTCTTCGTCATCGGTCTGCTGATCTGGGTCCTGCGTACGCTCAACCCGGACCAGATCGAGAAGACCGAATACCGCATCGTTGCCAACAGCAAGACCAAGATCAAGGAGACCGCCAATGTTTGAGCACTATCTCAGCCTGTTCGTCAAGGCGGTCTTCGTCGAGAACATGGCATTGGCGTTCTTCCTGGGGATGTGTACCTTCCTGGCCGTCTCCAAGAAGATCTCCTCGGCCATCGGCCTCGGTATCGCCGTCGTCGTGGTGCTGACCATCACCGTGCCGGTCAACAACCTGATCCTCAACTATCTGTTGAAAGCCGGGGCGTTGAGCTGGACCGGGCTGGAAGGGGCCGAGAACATCGACCTCAGCTTCCTGGGACTGTTGAGCTATATCGGCGTCATTGCGGCGATCGTGCAGATTCTCGAGATGTTCCTCGACAAGTTCGTGCCGGCGCTCTACAACGCGCTGGGTGTGTTCCTGCCGCTGATCACCGTCAACTGCGCCATCATGGGGGCATCGCTGTTCATGGTGCAGCGTGACTACACCTTTGGCGAATCGGTGATCTACGGCGCCGGCGCCGGCGCCGGCTGGGCACTGGCGATCATGGCGCTGGCGGGTATCCGCGAGAAGCTCAAGTACAGCGACGTACCGGGCAGTCTGCAGGGCCTGGGCATCACCTTCATCACGGCCGGCCTGATGTCGCTGGGCTTCATGTCGTTCTCCGGCATCCAGCTTTGAACGCAGCGTTTCTGACGCCAACGTAATTAGGGAAATAGGAAACCGACATGGTCGATACATCCATCATCGTGCTCGGCGTCGTCATGTTCACCGTGATCGTGCTGGGCCTGGTGGCGGTCATCCTGGCCGCGCGCAGTCGTCTGGTGAGCAGCGGCGACGTGGCGATCGAGATCAACGGCGATCCCGACAACACCGTGACGACACAGGCGGGCGGCAAACTGCTGCAGACCCTGGCAGCCAACGGCATCTTCCTGTCGTCCGCCTGCGGCGGCGGCGGCTCCTGCGCGCAGTGCAAGTGCCAGGTGAGTGAAGGCGGCGGCTCGATCCTGCCAACCGAGGAGTCTCACTTCACGCTGCGCGAGAAGAAGGAGGGCTGGCGGCTCTCCTGCCAGGTGCCGGTCAAGCAGGACATGAAGATCCGCGTGCCCGACGAGGTCTTCGGGGTCAAGAAATGGGAGTGCGAGGTCATCGAGAATCCCAACGTCGCCACCTTCATCAAGGAGCTCAATCTCAAGCTCCCCGAAGGCGAAGAGGTGGCGTTCCGTGCCGGTGGCTACGTGCAGCTGGTGGCGCCGCCCTACGACATCAAGTTCTCCGACTTCGACATCGCCGAGGAGTACCGGGGCGATTGGGAGAAGTTCAAGCTGTTCGACATCTCCCACAAGAACACCGAAGAGGTGATCCGCGCCTATTCGATGGCGAACTATCCCGAGGAGAAGGGCATCCTCAAGTTCAACATCCGTATCGCCACGCCGCCGCCCAACTCGAGCCATCCGCCAGGGCTGATGTCGACCTACGTCTTCAATCTGAAGCCGGGCGACAAGGTCACCGTGATGGGCCCCTTCGGCGAGTTCTTCGCCAAGGACACCGACGCCGAGATGGTGTTCATCGGTGGTGGCGCGGGCATGGCGCCGATGCGCAGCCACATCTTCGACCAGCTCAAGCGCCTCAAGTCCAAGCGCAAGATGTCGTTCTGGTACGGCGCGCGCTCCTGGCGCGAGACGTTCTACAACGAGGAGTACGACCAGCTGGCCGAGGAGTTCGACAACTTCGAGTGGCATTTGGCGCTCTCCGATCCGCAGCCGGAAGACAACTGGGAAGGCCCTACCGGGTTCATCCATAACGTGCTCTACGAGAACTATCTCAAGGATCATCCGGCACCCGAGGATTGCGAGTACTATATGTGCGGGCCGCCGATGATGAACGCTTCGGTGATCAAGATGCTGACCGACCTCGGCGTCGAGCCGGAAAACATCATGCTGGATGATTTTGGCGGATGATCCCGGCTTCACAGCGCAATGTGGCAGGGCCAATCCTCTGGGGGTTGGCCCTGTTGCTTATCGCACTGCTGGCCGGGTGCGAGCGCGAACCTCAGTCCTACCGGCTGGAGGGGCCGATCTTCGGCACCGGCTTTCACGTCACCTTCTATGGCGACTACGATGACGACCGGTTGGCCGAGATCGAACAGTCGGTCAAGGCGTCGCTCGACAAGGTCGATCGGCTGATGTCGACCTACAAGCCGGATTCGGAGCTTTCACGCTTCAATCGGGCGCCGGTCGGGCAACCTTTCGAGCTTTCGCCGGAAACCGCCGAAGTGGTGCGCGAGGCGATCCGTATCGGCGACATGTCGGACGGTGCCTTCGATGTCACCATCGGCTCGGCGGTGAATCTGTGGGGCTTCGGGCCCGACAAGCATCCCGACCGGATTCCCAGCGATGCGCGGGTGGCGGCGGCACTGGAGCAGGTCGATTACCGGGCCCTGCATCTCGACGGCAATACGCTCACGAAGTCGAAACCGGTCTACGTCGATCTCTCGGCGATCGCCAAGGGATATGGTGTCGATCAGGTAGCCAGAGCGCTCGATGCCCAGGGCGTGACGAGCTACCTGGTCGAGGTCGGTGGCGAGATTCGTACCAGGGGCGACAAGCCAGACGGCCAGCCGTGGCGGATTGCCGTCGAGAAGCCGGTCTCGAATGAGCGGGCCGTCCAGCGTATCATTGAGCTGGATGGCTCGGCGGTGGCGACCTCGGGCGACTATCGCAACTACTTTGAGGAAAATGGCAAACGCTATTCGCACACCATCGACCCTCGTACCGGTCGCCCCATCACGCACCATCTGGTATCCGTCACCGTGCTGGCAGCGGATTGCATGACCGCCGATGCGCTGGCGACGGCCGTCGACGTTCTCGGCCCCGAAGCCGGCTTCGAGATGGCTAAACGCGAAAACCTGGCGGTCTATCTGGTTGTCAAAACCACTGATGGTTTCGAAACACGGGTATCCGAGGCTTTTCAAGACTACCTCCAGGATGCCGATGAGGAGGATCAATCATGACGATCTGGATTCTGGCCTTCGCCATCATGCTGTTGCTGGTCGCCGGCATGGCGATTGGTGTCATTCTCGGGCGCAAGCCGATTAGCGGCTCCTGTGGCGGGCTCAATACCCTGGGGCTGAAGAGCGGTTGCGAGATTTGTGGCGGTAATGACAAGGTCTGCGAGGAAGAGAGCCGCAAGAATGGCGCCAGTGCCCGCCGGCGCAGCGACGAGAACCGTGGCGCCGATTTGGGTTACAACGCGGTCAAGCGCTGATCGAGACCGTTTTCCTCCATTCGCTGGCCGGCGAGGGCCGTCTCAACGTCACAAGCCAAGTTAAGGAGCAGGCGAAGCACATGGCAGTCTACAACTACGATGTCGTGGTCATCGGCTCGGGTCCCGCCGGAGAGAGTGCCGCCATCAATGCGGCCAAGCACGGTAAGCGGGTCGCGGTGGTGGAGCGGCAGTCGTCGGTGGGTGGCAACTGCACGCACTGGGGCACGATCCCTTCAAAAGCGCTGCGCCATCAGGTCAAGCAGATCATGCAGTTCAACACTAACCGCATGTTCCGTGATATCGGCGAGCCGCGCTGGTTTTCGTTCCCCAAGGTGCTCGAACGCTCCCGCGTGACCATCGATCAACAGGTCGAACTGCGAACCCAGTTCTATGCGCGTAATCGCATCGATCTGTTCTTCGGCATCGCTCGCTTTCGTGACGAAAACACGGTCGTGGTACGCGACAATCACGAAGGGGTCGAGGAACTCTGTGCGCCGCAGTTTGTGATCGCCACGGGCTCGCGCCCGTATCGCCCGGCGGACGTCAATTTCCGCCATCCACGAATCTACTGCTCCGATACCATCCTGGGGCTGTCGCACACGCCGCGCACGCTGATCATCTACGGCGCTGGCGTCATCGGTTCGGAGTACGCGTCGATCTTTTCCGGACTCGGCGTCAAGGTGGATCTGATCGATACCCGGGAACGCCTGTTGTCGTTTCTCGATGACGAAATCAGCGATGCGCTCTCCTACGAGCTGCGCAACTACGGCGTGCTGATTCGCCACAACGAGGCGTATCGCAGCGTCGAGGGCGACGAGGCCGGCGTCGTGGTCAATCTCGAGTCCGGCAAGCGTCTGCGTGCCGATGCCTTCCTGTGGGCCAACGGGCGTACCGGCAACACCGACGAACTCGGTCTCGAGAACATCGGGTTGGAGCCCAACGGCCGCGGCCAGCTACAGGTCGATGACCATTATCGCACGGCGGTTGGGCACATCTATGCCGTAGGCGACGTCATCGGCTGGCCGAGCCTGGCCAGTGCCGCCTACGACCAGGGGCGCAGTGCCAGTGATGAGTTCCTGGGCGAAGACTTTCGTTTCGTCGACGATATTCCCACCGGGATCTACACCATTCCGGAGATCAGTTCGGTCGGCAAAACCGAGCGTGAGCTGACCGAGGCCAAGGTGCCCTACGAGGTTGCCCAGGCGTTCTTCAAGGATACCGCCCGGGCACAGATCACCGGAGACACCGCCGGGATGCTCAAGATTCTGTTCCACCGCGAAACGCTGGAGATTCTCGGGATTCACTGCTTCGGTGACCAGGCCTCCGAGATCGTCCATATCGGACAGGCGATCATGCAGCAGAAGGGCGAGGCGAATACCCTGCGTTACTTCATCAACACCACCTTCAATTATCCCACCATGGCCGAGGCGTACCGCATCGCGGCGCAGAACGGCTTGAACCGACTGTTTTGAGGCGTTACATGCAACACGATGCCAAGGCCGACGATCAGACGGTCATTTACACGCTGGGGCGGGAAGAGCTGGTGCTTCACCAGCGCTACGAAATCGCCAGCATCTGCAATGACTTGATCCTCGGCCTGGTATTCACCGTCGGCAGTATCTGCTTCTTCTTCGAGGGCACGGTGATGACCGTCGGTGTATGGCTATTCGTGATCGGAAGTCTTCAATTGACGATCCGCCCGCTGATTCGCCTGCATCGGCACATCAGGCTCAAGCATCTGCCCGCCAGCGCACAGGATTTCTAAGCCGGCGATCACCGTTGCTCGTCACGCTGTTTATCGATGGCGATCTGCAGCGCCGGATTGCGATAGCGATAAACCCGTAAACTGGGCAGGAAGGGTTCGTCTTCGAGCCGTTGGTCGGAGCGCTTGGCGCGGGTGCGTGTGGCCGGCGGTCGGATCGGCGGGTCGTTGCGGTGGGGCAGCCTGAGCGTCGGGTCGGGAATGAACAGTGGCAGCGGCAGATTCATTGCCCGGCGCATGCGGCCATCCTCCAGGGCTTCGCGGAAGAACAGATTGGCCCGCATCACCGGCGCCTGTTGCTGGATCTGCGCCAGCGGCTCTCCATCCGGAACGTCAGCGAGCTTGCGCAGCTGAATCCGAATATGGGGAGCCGCCTGGTCCATCCGCTTGAGCTTGTCCTCGGCTTCCCGCACGCTCAGGCGCTTGATCGAGCGGCCGCTGGTGTACCACGCCAGACGTACCCGTGACAGCGGGGCATCGGCCACGGGCAGCTGGCGCCAGCACTGCTTGAGATGCAGTCGGGCGAGACCTTGGCCACGCAGATGATCGTGCAGTACCGGATGCCTGAACGGCAGCACCGCCTTGATCTCCGGGATCAGCTTGGGGGCCGATTCGCGAATATGCTTCAAGATGGCGGCGAAGCTCGCTTTGCTGGCGTTGACGGCATGCACCTGCTCCATGAGTTCGGGGCCGGCGACGATCAGGGCGATATAGTTGCGGGTCTCGCGGCCGTCCTGGCCATCCTGATACCAGAAATCGGTCAGAGCGCGTCTGAGCCAATGCGCATCGACGTTGACATCGCCCAGCGCCCACGTCGGTGTCGGCGAAGCGGCGTAGGTGCTGGCCAATTGGTCGACGGTTTCGATCAGACGATCGAAATCGGCTTCCAGTTCGGCCAGCAGTCGGTATTGTAGCTCCATGATCGATGTCCGTTGGTGTCCCTAGCCAACTTTATACCGTTATCCCTACCCTGGTGTCCACCGAGCCGTGGTTGGGCTGCGTCCGGGATCTCGGCGGGCGCAGCCGGTGTTTAAGGAAGTCTCAACGGTCGCGGTAGCGGCGCGTCAAGTCGCCATAGGCGTCGATTCGACGATCGCGCAGGTAGGGCCACATGCGGCGCACCTGTTCGCTGTGGGAGAGGTCGAGCTCGACCAGCAGGTTTTCGCTCTCCTCGCCGGCATGGGCCAGCAATTCTCCCTGCGGACCGCAGATGAAGCTGCCACCCCAGAAGTCGATGCCGGGGCTGACCTTGGACAGGTCCGGCTCATGGCCGACCCGGTTGGCGACGATGACCGGCAGCCCGTTGGCGACGCCATGGGAGCGCTGGATCAGCGTCCAGGCGTCCTTCTGGCGCTGCTTCTCGGGCAAGTCATCCGGCGGATGCCAGCCGATCGCGGTCGGGTAGAGCAGTAGCTCGGCACCGGCCAGCGCCATCAGGCGCGCTGCTTCCGGATACCATTGATCCCAGCATACCAGTACGCCGAGCCGGCCGACGGAGGTGTCGATCGGCTCGAAACCCTGCGCTTCGTCGCTGTCGCCCGGGGTGAAGTAGAACTTTTCGTAGAAGCCGGGATCGTCGGGAATGTGCATCTTGCGATAGTGACCGACGCGACCCCTGGCACGGTCCATCACCACGGCGGTGTTGTGGTAGACCCCGGCGGCACGCCGTTCGAAGAGCGAACCGACGAGGACGATGTCGAGCTCCTTGGCCAATGCGGCCAGCTTCCGGGCGGTCGGGCCATCCAGCGGTTCGGCGAGATCGAACAGATCGGGGTCTTCGCACTGGCAGAAATAGTGCGTCGCGTGCAACTCCTGAAGCAGCACCAGTTCGGCACCCCGGCCTGCAAGATCGCGGATGCCCGCTTCGCTGGCCTCGAGGCTGCGTTGCTTTTCCGGCCAGGCTTGCTGCTGGACCAGGCCGACCTTGAGCGTCTTGGACATGATCTCTCCTTAAGGTGGGGAGAGCGCGGGGTTCAGCGACCCGCGCGGCAACTGCATGGTCAGGCAATGGAGGCTGCCATGCTGGCGGATGACGGCGCGGCAGTCGATCGGGATCACGTCGCGTCCGGGAAAGGCGTCGCTCAATACCTGCAACGCTCGGAAATCGGCAGCGTCGCCGTAGGTCGGAACCAGTACGGCGCCGTTGATGATCAGAAAGTTGGCGTAGGTCGCCGGCAGCCGGTGGCCGTCGTCCGGGTCGAAGCAGGCCTTGGGCCAGGGCAGCGCCAGCAGACGATAGGGCGAACCATCCTCGCGGCGCAGTGCCTTGAGCTCGCGTTCCATGGCGGCGAGAGCTTCGTAGTGGCTATCCTGCGGATCGTCGCAGCGTACGTAGGCGATCGTCGCCGGATCGCAGAAGCGCGCCAGGGTATCGATATGGCTGTCGGTGTCGTCGCCCTCGAGATGACCGTGCTCGAGCCAGAGGACTCGCGACACGCCGAGGTCGTTTTCCAGGCGCGCTTCGATCGCCTCGCGGCCGAGCCCCGGGTTGCGATTGGGATTGAGCAGGCAAGCGCTGGTGGTCAGCAGCGTGCCTTCGCCGTCCGCTTCGATGGCGCCACCTTCGAGGACGAAGTCGCGGGAGGAGACCGGCGCGTCGAAGACGCCCAGGGAAGCCAGCGTTCGGGTCAGACGGTCGTCGCGCTCGGCGGCGAATTTGCCGCCCCAGCCGGTGAACACGTAGTCCAGCAATTCGACTCGCCCGTCCCGCTCGATGGCGATCGGGCCGTGATCGCGGGCCCAGGTGTCGTCGCTGTCGGCCAGTACGAAGTGCCGGTTTTCGACGGCTATGCCCAGAGAGTCGAATCGACGAATGAGGCGTTCGCGCTGTTCGGCGTCGTGCACGCTGACCAGGATGGGCTGATACCGGGTTATGGCCACGGCCATGGCTTCCATCGTCGCTTCGATACGATCGAGCAGCGGGGCCCAGTCGCTGGTGGGCGTCGGCCAGGTCAGTTGAATGGCGTCCTGGGGGTGCCATTCGGGGAACAGACGCGGATTCATGACGGTCTCCATAAGGGCGCCACTCTTGGGCTGGACGCGGCCCTTGGATTGGACGCGAATTGTAGAGCCTGGCTGTAGTGATGCAAGCGAGATTTGCGAACTTTCGAGAGTCCCCGGACCGAAGACCGACGCCACCTCTCGTCAGGCGCCAGTGTAGCTCGCGCCAAGCGGCTGGCAAGCCGCAAATCCGGCCTGGAATGAGGCGTTTGCGGGAACCGGCAAAACCCGTAACATGAGCCGCTGCTGACAAGGAAGCGAACCCGATGCTCGACCGTTTACCCTTTCTGGTGGGCCTGAGATACGTCCGGGCCAAACGACGTAACCATTTCATCTCCTTTATTTCCCTGACTTCGATGTTGGGGCTGGCGCTGGGTGTCGCGGTACTCATTCTGGTGCTGTCGGTGATGAACGGCTTCGATCATGAGCTGCGCACGCGGGTCCTCGGCATGGTGCCGCACACCCGTATCGAGCAGCAGGGCGGAATGCAGGACTGGAAGGCGCTGGCCGAGCGCCTCGGCCAGCATCGCGATGTCATCGGCGTCGCGCCATACGTGCAGCAGCAGGGCATGTTCTCGGCCAGCGGGCGCACCCAGGGTGCGCTGGTGACCGGCATCCAGCCGGAGTACGAGCACAAGGTGTCGATCATCGATCAGCACATGCAGTCAGGCTCTCTCGACGATCTGTCGCCCGGCAGCTGGCACGTGGTGCTCGGCGATCTGCTGGCGCGCAACCTGGGCGTCGGCGTCGGTGACCGCGTCACGCTGCTGGTACCGGAGGCCTCGATCACGCCGGGCGGCGTCTTCCCGCGGCTGAAGCGCTTTACCGTCAGCGGCATTTTCAAGGTCGGTGCCGATCTCGATGCCAACCTGGCCTACGCCAACATCGAGGACATGCAGGCCCTGGCGCGGTTGGGCGACAAGGTCGATGGTCTGCGTCTGGAACTCGACGACCTGTTCCAGGCCGGGCCGGTGACGCGCGATATCGTCTCGTCGCTGGGGGCGGGCTATCGCGGCCTGGACTGGACCTACACCCACGGCAACCTGTTCCAGGCGATCCAGATGGAAAAGCACATGATCGGCCTGTTGCTGATGGTGATCGTCGCCGTGGCGGCATTCAACATCGTCTCCACGCTGGTCATGGTGGTGACCGACAAGCACGCCGACATCGCCATCCTGCGTACCATCGGCGCCACGCCGAAGTCGATCATGGGCATCTTCATGGTTCAGGGGCTGGCGATCGGCATCATCGGCATCGTGATCGGGGTCGTCGCCGGCATCGTTCTGGCGCTTACCGTTTCTGACATCATTGCCTGGTTCCAGGCCGTGACCGGAATCCAGTTCCTCGACCCCAACGTCTATTTCATCAGTTATCTGCCGTCGCGGCTCGAGTGGAGCGACGTGGGCGTGATCGTCTCCAGCGCCTTCGTGCTGACGTTCCTGTCGACTCTTTATCCCGCCTGGCGAGCGGCGCGTATCCAGCCGGCGGAGGTGTTGCGCTATGAATGATCTTTCCTCTCGGTCGTCTTCCGCAGGCGGAGACAACATCATGCTCGACTGTCGCCAACTGACGCGGGTCTACAGCGAAGGACCGCAGGATCTCACCGTGCTGGATCGTCTGGACATGCAGGTGCGGGCGGGGGAGCGCGTGGCGGTGGTCGGCAGTTCCGGCTCGGGCAAGACGACCCTGCTCAATCTGCTGGGCGGGCTGGATCGTCCCACCGACGGCGAGGTCGTGATCGGCGGCCAATCCCTGGCCGGCCTGGGGGAAGCGGCGCTGGGGCGCTTCCGCAATCGCTACATCGGCTTCGTCTACCAGTTCCATCACCTGTTGGCGGAGTTCACCGCCGCCGAGAACGTGGCGCTGCCATTGATCATTCGCGGACAGACGCGCAAGGCCGCCACCGAGCGTGCGCGCAAACTGCTCGACCGCGTGGGGATGGCCCCGCGGGGCGAGCACAAACCCGGCGAACTGTCCGGCGGCGAGCGCCAGCGCGTGGCCATCGCCCGGGCCCTGGTCACCGACCCGAGCCTGGTTTTGATGGACGAGCCGACCGGCAACCTCGATCAGACCACGGCGGCCAATATCCTGGCGCTGATGGATGAGCTGGCCTCGACCACCGAATGCGCCTTCGTGGTGGTGACGCACGACCTGTCGCTGGCGGCGCATCAGGATCGCACGCTGCGCCTCGACAACGGGCGACTCACGCCGGCCTGATTCCCATCTGGCCCAGGAGAGGCATCGCAAACATCACGAGCGCCTTGGTTTTTGCAACATCCTCTAAAGCCTGCGCCGCCCTGGACGATCTATCGTCCAGGGCGGCGTTATTTTGAAGGAAACACTGCTTAAATGGCTGCGCAGGCGAATCGCTGCGTTGCGCGGTGCTAGCAATCCTCACCTATACCCATAGGCTCCGGTTGCTGCGCT
>NZ_PZJU01000027.1 GCF_003206715.1 Salinicola peritrichatus
CTATCAACCATCTGAGGGTGGTATCAGATTGATGGGGTGAAGGTGCCCCATCAACCATTAAATCCGTATACCCCCTTTTTTCTTCCCGCTTCCAGGCGCGAAGCGCCGCTCTTACAGCTTACAGCTCCCCGAAGGGGCCTTACTCTTTCACGTCCATGTACTCGCGCGCCCAGATGCGGTACTCCTCGAGAGTGGAATAACGCGTGGAGAGCTGCGAGGCGTCGAGGTCGTTGGTGGCGATGTTACGCTGCTCGCGCAGGCAATCGTAGGTCGCCTTGATCGCGGCGAAATAGGCGGCATGGCCGTTGACCACGATGCGCACGCCCAGCGAGGCCAGGCGGGCACGATCGCGCAACGCGGGGTTGTCGTAGGTGACCAGCATCAATGGCACGGTCAGCGGCGCCGCCAATGTCTCCAGATGCTCGAAATCACGCACGCCGACCAGACAGATGGCATCGACCCCGGCCGCCTGATAGGCGCGAACGCGGGCCACGGCAGCGTCGTCATCGAGCTGGCCGGCGTTGGTGCGGGCGATGATCGCCATGGCCGGGTCGATGCGCGCTTCGAGCGCCGCGCGCATCTTGCCGACGCCCTCCTCGACCGGAATCAGATCGGTGGATTTATGGCCGTACTGCGCCGGCAGCAAGGTATCCTCGATGGTCAACGCGGCGACGCCGGCACGCTCCAGTTCGGTAATCGTGCGCATGACATTGAGCGCATTGCCGTAGCCATGGTCGGCATCAGCGATCACCGGCAGCCGGGTGACGCGTCCGATGCGCGTCGCCTGCTCGACGAATTCGCTCAGCGTGATCAGCGCAAAATCGGGCGCCGCCAATACCTGCAGCGACGCCACCGAACCTCCCAGAATGCCGACTTCGAAGCCCAGGTCGGCGGCGATGCGCGCCGACATCGGATCGAAGACGGAAGCGGTGTAGTAACACTCGTCGCCGGCCAGTAGCTGGCGGAAGTCGATACGCAGATCATGCTGTGAAGGGGTCGCCACGAAAAACTCCTGTTGCTTCGCCATGAATGGCGTCATGAAAGGAATAGCCCCACCAAACGCCGATGAATGCCGAAATTCTACCACCAAAGTCTTAGCAACGACGCCGACTCAAGCGCGCCCGTCGGGACGACTTGAATATTCCGCATGCTGACATTGAGTCTGCTTCATTGGCCGAAAAGGCGGGGAAGCCGCATCATTAGCGGCCTCAGTATCGAAGATCATCGCAACTCAGCATGACGACTCCACCGTCCAAGAGGAAAACTTCATGTCGCAAGCGCATCCCCCATTCCGAGCCGATATCGTCGGCAGCTTCCTTCGCCCGGCGGCGCTGAAGGAAGCCCGCGCCCAGTTCCAACGCGGCGACATCGATGCCGCGGCCCTCAAGGCGATCGAGGATCGCGAGATTCGCCGCGTGGTCGAGCAGCAGGAAGCGCTCGGTCTCAAGGTGGTGACCGACGGCGAATTCCGCCGCGCCTGGTGGCACTTCGACTTTCTCGAACAGCTCGATGGCGTCACCGGCTACATGGGTGACCAGGGCATCCAGTTCCAGGGCGTGCAGACCACAGCCAAGCAGATCCGTGTCGACGGCAAGGTCGGCTTCAACGCCGCGCATCCGATGCTCGATCATTTCCGTTACCTGGCGGAGGTCGCCACGGTGATGCCCAAGATGACCATCCCCAGCCCCAGCGTGCTGCATTTCCGCGGCGGGCGGAAAAAGATCGACAGCAGCGTCTACCCGAGCCTCGACGCCTTCTTCGCCGATACCGCCGATGCCTATCGCGATGCGATCCGCGCCTTTTACGACGCCGGCTGCCGCTATCTGCAGCTCGACGACACCGTGTGGGCCTATCTCTGTTCCGAGAAGGAACTGCAGGCCGCGCGTGACCGTGGCGACGATCCCGACCAGTTGCAGTCGATCTACGCCGGCGTGCTCAATCACGCCCTGGCCGACAAGCCGGACGATCTCTATGTCTCGCTGCACGTCTGCCGCGGCAACTTCCGCTCCACCTGGATCAGCGAAGGCGGCTACGAGCCGGTCGCCGAGACGCTGTTCGGCAAGGTCGGCGTCGACGCCTGGTTCCTCGAATACGACAGCGACCGGGCGGGAAGCTTCGATCCGCTGCGTTTCATTCCCGAAGGCCATCAGCAGGCGGTGCTGGGGCTGATCACCACCAAGGTGGGCCAGCTCGAGGATCCGGCGGCGGTCAAGGCACGCCTGGACGAAGCGACCCGGTTCGTCGACAAGCGCCAGATCTGCCTGAGCCCGCAGTGTGGCTTCGCCTCCACCGAGGAAGGCAACGATCTGGCCGAACAGGCGCAGTGGGACAAGATCCGGCTGACACTCGATATCGCCAGAGAATACTGGTCCTGAAAGCCCATTCGTCGCTGGTGCGCTTAAGCACCAGCGGCGGCTCAGCTCGGCCCCACGCCGTCCTGAGGTATCAGCGATCCCAGCAGGCGGCTGAGAAAGCCCTTGCGTTCCGGGTCGGGCTCCTGCTCGATCAGTGCCTTGGGATCGATGCTGGCGCGATCGACATGGATGAAGGCCGCCTGATAGGCCGGCAGCGTCAACATTCCCTCCTGCAGGCGAACCCGGAAGCCGCGGTGATAGGCGAGGCCGCCGGCACCTTCCGGCAGGCGGGTGGAACGCGACTCCGCCGTCAGATTGAATACCGCCAGAATCGCCTGATCCTGGGAGACTCGCAGCCAGCCCAGCAGGTCGTCGTCGAAGTCGCCCAGGATCAGCGTGCCGCCCAGCATGGCGGGCTGCGTCTTGCGCCAGTGGAGAAAATCCCGGACCACGCTGAGGGTGCTCTCGGTATCCGCCTGTTGCCTTTCGACCGACAGGCGACGCTGGTGGCCATCCACCGGCAGCCACGGCTCCACCGTGGAAAAACCGCCGCGCTCGCCATCGGTCCACGGCATCGGCGTGCGGCAGCCGTCGCGGCCCTTGTACTCGGGCCATAGCGCCAGGCCATAGGGATCCACCAGCCGCTCGTAGGGCACGTCGGCCTCCGGCAGGCCCAGCTCCTCGCCCTGATAGAGACAGATACTGCCGTAGAGCGAGCAGAGCATGAGCGTGGCGACCTTGGCGACCATCGGTCCCTGCTGCTCGAGATGCTCATGATCGGTCCAGCGCGATACCACGCGCGTGACGTCGTGGTTCGACAGCGCCCAGCACGGCCAGGCATCGCCGGCGTAATACTGAAAGTGCTCGATAATGTCACGCAACGGTTTGGCGCTGAATTCGGCGTCGAACAGGTCGAAGGTGTAAGCCATGTGCAGCCGATCATCGCCCAGGGTGTACTCGACCATGCGCTCGAGCGGGCGGTCGTCGGAGATCTCGCCCACCGTCATGGTGCCGGGATACTCGTCCATTAGGCTGCGCAGCTCATTGAGAAAGCCGAGATTCTCCGGCTGACTGATATCGAACTGGTGGCGCTGCATCGAATAGGGATTCGATGCCGGCACGCTGGGCGTCTTGAGCTCGCCACTGCCCAATGGCGGATTGTCCTGCAGCGTCAGGCTATGGAAATAGAAGTTGGACGCATCGAGGCGAAAACCGTCGACACCGAGATCGAGCCAGAAACGGGCATTGTCGAGCTGCGCCCTGCGCACTTCCGGGTTGTGGAAGTTCAGATCCGGCTGACATGACAGGAAGTTGTGCAGGTAGTACTGGCGTCGCCGGCTGTCGAAGGTCCAGGCACTGCCGCTGAAGAATGACAGCCAGTTGTTGGGTGGTGTGCCGTCCGGCTTGGGGTCGGCCCATACGTACCAGTCGGCGCGCTGGTTGTCGCGGGAGCTGCGGCTCTGAATGAACCAGTGATGCTGGTCGGAGGTATGGCTGAGCACCAAGTCGATGATCACCTTCAGGCCGAGTTCATGGGCCCGCTCCAACAGCATTTGAAAGTCGTGGAAGGAGCCGAATATCGGGTCGACGCCGCGATAGTCGGTGACGTCGTAACCGAAATCCTTCATCGGCGAAGGGAAGAAAGGCGAGATCCAGATGGCGTCGACGCCGAGTTCGGCCACGTAGTCGAGCTTGGCCGTGATGCCGGCAAGATCGCCGATACCGTCCCCTCGGGCATCCATGAAGCTTCGCGGATAGATCTGGTAGATGACGCTGCCGCGCCACCATTGCGTCATATCGGGCATAAATCCCCACCGTTCTCTCGCATTCCCATGGCTCACGTCCCAACGGAGCGGGCGATCAATCGTCGGCCAGCGCCGGGAGCAGCACCTTGAGCTTGCGAGTCAATGTGTTGCGTCCCCAGCCCAGCAACTCCGCCGCCTCTCCCTTGCGCCCGCCGGTATGCTTGAGCGCGGTCTCGATCAGGATGCGCTCGAAGTCGGGCACCGCCTCTTCCAGCAGATGCGTGTGCCCCGAGGCGAGCGCCCGGTCCGCCCACTCGCGGAAGGCGTTGCGCCAATCGCCGCTCGGCGTCTCGACACCTTCGATGTCGCGCAGCTCCGGCGGCAGGTCATCGACCAGCACCTCGCGACCGGAAGCCATCACCGTCAGCCAGCGGCAGGTATTCTCCAGTTGGCGTACGTTGCCCGGCCACGGCAGCCGGGTCAGATGCTCCTCGGCATCCTTGGTAAGAACCTTGGGCTCGGTGGAGAGTTCCTTGGCCGCTTCGGCGAGAAAGTGCTGGGCCAGACGCGGAATGTCCTCGCGCCGCTCGGCCAGACGCGGCAGATGCACACGAATGACGTTGAGACGGTGGAACAGATCCTCGCGGAAGCGACCATCGGTCACCAGCTTCTCCAGGTTCTGGTGCGTCGCCGCGATGATCCGCACATCGACCTTGACCGGCGTGTGGCCACCGACACGGTAGAACTCGCCGTCGGCCAGTACGCGCAGCAGCCGTGTCTGGGTATCCGCCGGCATGTCGCCGATCTCGTCGAGGAACAGCGTGCCGCCATCGGCCTGCTCGAAGCGTCCACGGCGCTGCGACGTCGCCCCGGTGAAAGCGCCCTTCTCGTGGCCGAACAGCTCGGATTCCATCAGGTCCTTGGGGATAGCCGCCATGTTCAGCGCGATGAACGGGTGGCCCTGGCGCGGACTATGCTGATGCAGCGCCTGGGCCACGCGCTCCTTGCCGGTCCCCGATTCACCGTTGATCAGCACGGTAATGTGCGATTGCGACAACCGGCCGATGGCGCGGAACACCTCCTGCATCGCCGGCGCCTCGCCGATGATTTCCGCCGACAGTCCCTCCGGCATCGCCGCCGGCGAGCGCCGCTCGCGGGCGTGGGCGACGCCACGACGCACCAGCGCCAGCGCATCGTCGACATCGAAGGGTTTGGGCAGATACTCGAACGCACCGCCCTGATAGGAGGCGACGGCGCTGTCGAGATCGGAGTGCGCCGTCATCACGATGACCGGCAGGTCGGGGTGCATCTGGCGAACCTTGGCCATCAGATCGAGACCGTCGAGGCCGGGCATGCGGATGTCGGTCAGCAGCACCTCCGGCGGCTGGCGCTCGATCGCCTCGAGCGCCGCATCGGCGCGCTCGAAGGATTGCACCTCGAGATCCGGCTGCGCCAGCGCGCGTTCCAGCACCCAACGGATTGCACGGTCGTCGTCGACGATCACGATACGAGCGACATCTGTCATGACAGTCCTCCTGCAGAACGGTGAATCGCGCTCTCGGCGACTTCGATGGCGAGTGTCGAACGACACCCGGCAATGGATTCGATCGACCTCACTGTGGCGCCTCGAACGGGATCAACAGGCGAAATTCGGTGGCGCCGGGGCGCGATTCGCACTCGATCAACCCTTGGTGCTGATGCAGGATCGACTGCGCGATCGACAGGCCTAGGCCGCTACCTTCGGCACGCCCGGAAACCATCGGGAAGAACAGCGTCTCGCGGATGTGCTCGGGAATACCCGGCCCGTTGTCGATGATGGCCACCTCGCACACCAGGCGATGACGCTCCGCCCCCAGCGTGAATTGACGGCGTACGCGAGTGCGCAATAACAGGCGCGGCGCCGGCGTGCCATGCTCCTCCATCGCCTGAACGGCATTGCGGGCGATGTTGAGCGTGGCCTGGATCAACTGCGATTCATCACCGATCAGATCCGGCACACTCGGATCGTAGTCGCGCTCGAACTGCAGCTGATGATGCTCCGCCTCCAGCAGCGCCCGCACCCGCTCCAGCACCTTGTGCACGTTGAGTGCCTCGTGACGAACCAGCGTATTGGGCCCGAGCATGCGATCGACCAGATCGCGCAGGCGGTCGGCCTCCTCGACGATGATCCGGGTGAATTCGGTCAGTTGCGGATCGGGCAGATCGCGCTCGAGCAGTTGTGCCGCGCCGCGAATGCCACCCAAGGGATTCTTGACCTCATGCGCCAGCCCCCGCATCAGTACCTTGACCGTTTCCTGACGTGCGATCAGGGCCTCCTCCCGCGAAATTCGCAGTAGACGATCGCGCGGCTCGATCTCCAGCAACAGCTCGCGACTGGTGATCGGCGTAGCGGTGAAATCCACGGTGATCACCTCGCCCGAAGCGAGTACCAGGGAGGCCTCACGTTGCGTGTAGGGATGAAACTCTTCCATCGCCTTGCGCAGCACCTGGCGGACGACACCGTCCTCTCCTTCCAGACAATCCAGCCACTGGCCGACGACCCGCGGTCGGCTGGCCGCCAGCAGCGCCTCGGCAGCCGGATTGAGCCAGCGCACCTGCAAGCGATCGTCGAGCAACACGACGGCCGTTGTCAGGTGCTCCAGCAGACGTTGATACATACGTTGTTCCATCGTGGTGATCCGGTATGTGCTTATACAGTGCAAAAACCGCGCCACTCCCCGATTTAGCCCAATCGCGGGCGATGACCAATAGAAAGGAGACCCTAACGCACCAAGTTAGTGCAATTGGCTTCGGCGATGTTTACCGATTGGGATTGCGGGTGCCGGGGTTATTAGGATTGGCCGGCAGATGAACGCTGGCGCGCTGCACGTAGAGCGTGACGGGCGGCGTGGCCAGCCGCACCTGCCCCTGAGCATCCAGCAGTTCAGCCTGCAGTCGGTGTTCGCCACGCTCGAGCTGACTCAATGCGAAGACGTTGGTCTGCAGGGGCGACTGGCGAATTTCCCCATCGACCCGCAGTTGCACGCGATCGCCGCGTTGTAGTGGCGGCTCAATGACCAGGCGTACCTGAACGTTGCCCGCCTGGCCGGTGGGCAAGGTCTGCCCGTTTTGCGGGCTGACGATCTCGAACCGGGAATATTCGAACGCCGGCGTGTCCGGCGCTGGGGCGGATGGCCGTGCCGACGACGCGCTCGCTCCGGCGTCACCGGGATCGACGACGGTGATCGGCTTGAGATCGACCCGCTCGCCGGTCTTGGGCTCGTCGCTATAGACCACGTTGCCGTCGGCATCGACATGACGGTATATCGGCGCTGCCAGCGCCGGTACGGCCACCATCAAGATGAGACAGCCCATCCATGCCCGCATCGCTCGAATCTCCGTCATTGCCCGAAGCTCTTATCGGCCACCGCCTCGCAGTCTAAAAGAACCGAGCCATCCCGTTCATCTTCACGGGTTGCGCTGTGCGCGAGAGCCAACGAAAAAAACGCCGGGAGCGACTCTGACGTCGCGCAGCGACGGCTCCGAAGGATGCCTGCCAGGGATGCGGGTATCAAAAAGCCCCACCGAGGTGGGGCTTTCTTTCCATACCGTTCTTGCGCGAGCGCTTAGACGCTGTAGTAGAGATCGAACTCGACCGGGTGCGTCGTCATGCGCAGACGCTCGACGTCTTCGCCTTTCAGCTCGATGTAGGCGTCGAGCATCTCGTCGGTGAACACGCCACCTTCGGTGAGGAAGGCGCGATCGGCGTCGAGCGCTTCCAGTGCCTGATCGAGGCTGGTCGCCACGGTCGGAACCTTCTTGCCTTCTTCCGGCGGCAGGTCGTACAGGTTCTTGTCCATGGCATCGCCAGGATGGATCTTGTTCTTGATGCCATCGATACCGGCCATCAGCATCGCCGCGAACGCCAGGTACGGGTTGGCGGTCGGATCGGGGAAACGACACTCGACGCGTTTGCCCTTCGGGCTGGAGGTGTACGGAATACGAATGGAAGCAGAACGGTTGCGCGCGCTATAGGCGAGCATGACCGGCGCTTCGAAGCCCGGCACCAGACGCTTGTAGGAGTTGGTGGAAGCGTTGGTGAAAGCGTTCAGGGCACGCGCGTGCTTGATGATGCCGCCGATGTAGTACAGCGCGGTCTCGGACAGGCCAGCGTATTCGTCACCCGCGAACTGGTTGACGCCATCCTTCCAGAAGGACTGGTGAACGTGCATGCCGGAGCCGTTATCACCGACCAGCGGCTTGGGCATGAAGGTCGCGGTCTTGCCGTAGGCGTGGGCCACATTGTGGACCACGTACTTCAGCTGCTGGACTTCGTCAGCCTTCTTCACCAGGGTGTTGAACTTGACACCGATCTCGTTCTGACCGGCGTTGGCCACTTCGTGGTGATGAACCTCGACGGCCTGGCCGATGGCCTGCAGCGTGTTGCACATGGCGCTGCGGATATCATGGAAGCTGTCGACCGGCGGCACCGGGAAATAGCCGCCCTTGACGCGCGGACGGTGCGCCAGGTTGCCGCCTTCGAACGAACGGTCGGTGGACCAGGCGCCCTCTTCGGACGAGATCTTGTACATGGAGCCTTCGATGTCGGACTTCCAGTGCACTTCGTCGAAGATGAAGAACTCCGGCTCCGGGCCGAAGAAGGCGGTGTCGCCCAGGCCAGTGCTGTTCAGGTAGGCTTCGGCGCGCTTGGCGATGGAGCGCGGGTCGCGCTCGTAGCCCTGCATGGTGGCCGGCTCGATGATGTCACAGCGCAGGATCAGGGTGGCGTCTTCGGTGAACGGATCGAGGAAACCGGTACCGTCTTCCGGACGCAGGATCATGTCCGATTCGTTGATGCCCTTCCAGCCTTCGATGGAAGAACCGTCGAACATCTGACCATCTTCAAAGAATTCCGCGTCGACGGCGCTGGCCGGGATCGTGACGTGCTGCTCCTTGCCCTTGGTATCGGTAAAGCGCAGATCAACCCACTTGACGTCGTGTTCCTCGATAAGGGCGAGGGTTTTCTCAGACATGTTGTCCTCCACTGTGAGCCTTGGCTCGATTCGTTGGCGAATATCCAACACCGCTTTTTAGCATGCGTTGAAGGGCTTGCCCATGCGCACGCCGTTTTTACATTTGTATGCAGAGAATGTGCCAAAATGAAGCATGAGCATCGAACCCCGTCATAACGGGCTGATCGAAAAGCTAAATTTCCAAGCGTACTGGCACGTTTCGAGCGCTTCGACCGCCATGGAGCGGCGACCCGGTTTCAGCGACGCCAATATAGAGCACCATATTGGTGCGTTGCTTCATACCAATGCACCATATATAAGCATCCAGCCGAGTATGCCGGGGCTTCCCCAAACCGAAGGCTGGGCCGATACTGTGGTAGATCGCCGCTCGACCCGGCGGCTCCTGTTCCCCGACCCGGATTTCATTCATGCCCAAGCTGGATCGCCCACAGGACGTGGTACAACGCTTGCGCGGCCACTGGCGTCGCAGTCTGAGTGAGCCGCTATGGGGCCGTAGCGCCATCCTGGCCGTGAACCGGGTACTCGATGACGAGGCCGAGGCGCGGTTGCCCCATCGCCTCGACTGGTGCCTGGGTCCGGACAGCTTCCGTCAGCTACTCGACAGTCTGAGCGAGATCACGCAACTGGTGAGCCTCGACAGCGCCTTGCAATTGCACCACGATCCTCGCCCGCGCATCGCCCTGACGTTCGACGGCGGCTGGCGCGATATCGCGACCCAGGTCGTGCCGGCGCTCGAACGGCTGGCGTTGCCCGCCAGCGTCTTTCTTCCCAGTGCCTCGCTGCAATCTCCCTGGATCCCCTATTGGGCCGCCATCGGCGAAGCGCTCTGGCAGGGGCGCTCCACCGCGACATTGACGGCGCTGCTGGGCGACAACGGGCTACCGTTGCCCCCGGCCCCGCCGGCAATTCGCGACGAACGCGCCAGCCAGGCGATACGCGACTATCTACACACGCTGGCGTCGACATCCGATGCGCTGCTCAAGCGGCTCGCCGACGAGCTATGGCGAGAGACACTGCCGCAGGAGATGGGGCTCGATGCGTTCAGCATCCGTCGCCTGGAACAGGGCGGCCTGCTGCGCTTCGGTCATCTGGCCGAGCTGTCTTCGCTGGCTTCCAGCCCCGACGCCCGGCGCCAGCTGCAGGCGAGCCGGCACAGGCTCGACAAGCTCTGCCGCGAGCCCCTCGCCGCGATTGCCTGCACCGATACCGAGGCATGCGATCGTCTCGACCGCTTCGCCAAGTTCGGCGATGCCACGCACTGGCTGACACGAACGCCAGGCTGGCTCGAACCGCCGCTGGATACCTCGATGTTGCCACGCTTCGTCATTTCGCAGCCGCTGGCCAGCAGCCCCGGACGCCTGTTCGATTGGCTGCTGGGACATCTGCCCGCCTGAACGCTTGCCGTCTCTTCCTGCCTACTGCGCCTCGATCTCGAGCTGCGGCCAGTGCTGACGCCAGCCCTTTTGCACTACGCGACGCCGAAAATCGCTGCTGTCGGCGTGGTTCGGATTGTGTGTCACTCTCCCCTGCAACAACGAGGCAAGCCCCAGCGGAGCGCTCAAGGACAGCCGACCGGCCCTATCCAAGGTTACGGCTATCGCCGTTTCCCGCTCGACCCAGAAACGCATGGCATCGGATGCCGAAGCATAGGGTTCATGACCGTGGCGTCGATGCATGCGTGCCTGGTTCTTGACCGACCACGGCAGCGTCGACGCCGCGCGCAGGCGCTGCGTCAACGCGCGATCCCGCTCGCGGCGCTCATCGCCGGGATCGAAATAGATCAGGTCGATATCGTTCAGCGCGGTCGCTGTCGTGTAGCCATGCAGTCGATCCCATACCAGATTGCGCACGAACCCGGCGGCCAGCCACCAGTCGGGCAGCGCCGCCTCACGGGCCTGCCGCAGCGCCGCCATCCGCCATCGATCCTGGCGAATCCAGGCGAGGATGCGTTCGCTATCGCTCATGGCCTCTCCATTCGAATGCGGGAATCAGGCAGTAGCGGCGTCCGGTTTCCTGTCCGCTCCCGGCGTCTCAATCGGATGCCGCGTCGGCATCCTCGTTCCAGCACAGCCGGACGCGCCGGATACGATGCCGCTCGACATCGCGGATCTCGATCCGCCAGGGCCCGACGTCGACCTGCGCTCCGATGTAGGGCAACGTCTCCAGACGGTCGACGACCAAGCCACCCAGGCTGGTGTAGTTGCGTCCCAGCGGCAGCGGTTCCGGCAACTGCTGGTTGACGTCGACCATGTCCTCGCTGGCGTCGATCTCGTAGCAGTCGTCGGAGACCTGGCGAATCTTGGCCTGAACGCCTTGCGCTTGCGGGTCCTCCTCGGCGATGTCGAGCATGATGTCGAGCAGCGTCACCACCCCTTCCAACGTACCGAACTCGTCCACCACGAAAGCGATCATCTCGCCGCTGCGCTGGAACTGCCTCAACGCTTCCACCAGGCTGGTGTTCTCGAGCAGCACCAGCGGCTGTTCGAGTAGCGCCTCGGTGTCCAGCGGCTTGCCGTCGAGCAGCGTGTCGAGCAGGCGTTTCTTGTGCACCACGCCCAGGGGTGCATCGCGTTCACCGTTGCGGATCGCCACCAGGCTGGCATGCCGACTCTCCCGCAGTTGGGCGACTTGACGCTCCTGGGGTTCGGCCAGATCGACGCAGTCGAGATCGCGCCGCAGCGTCATGACCGCGCCAATCGGCTTGTCGGCCATCGACAGCACGCCGCGCACCATGCGCTGCTCCGCGGCGTCGAACATCGCCGCTGCCGCATCGGCGTCGTCACGCCGCGCCAGCCCCATCTCCCCGCCACTGATCAGCCGCATCACGGCATCCGCGGTACGTGCACGGCGCATCCCCAGGCGATATCCCTGACGACGGACGTTACTTCGGCGCCACTCGTGCATCAGTTCGATCAGAATCGAGAAGCCGATCGCACCGTAGAGATAGCCTCTGGGAATGTGCAGCCCCATGCCTTCGGCCACCAGGCTGAAACCGATCATCAATAGGAAGCCGAGACACAGCAGGATGACCGTCGGATGCTCGCCGACGAAGCGGGTCAACGGCTTGCTGGCGATCAGCATCAGCGAAACGGCGATGATCACGGCGATCATCATCACCATCAGATGCTCGACCATGCCGACGGCGGTGATCACCGAATCGATCGAGAACACCGCATCCAGCGCCACGATCTGCGCCACCACCACCCAGAAGGCGGCATACTGGCCGCGATGGCGCCCCTGGTGCGCCGTGGCGGCATTGACGTGATCGTGCAACTCGCTGGTCGCCTTGTAGATCAGGAACAGGCCGCCGCCGAGCAGAATCAGGTCGCGCCCGCTGAAGCCGTGCTCGAAGATGAAGAACAGCGACCGGGTCAGCCCCATCAGCCATGACACCGCGGCCAACAGGATCAGGCGCATCCCCAGCGCCAGCGACAGCCCCATCACCCGTGCACGGTCGCGCTGCGCCGGCGGCAGCTTGTCGGCCAGAATGGCGATGAACACCAGATTGTCGACGCCGAGGACGATCTCGATGACGACCAGGGTCAAAAGCCCTATCCAGGCGGCGGGATCGATCATCCAGGAAAACTCGAACCATTCGATCATGCGGCTCGACTCCGGGTCGCTCGGCCAGCGAGAGAAGCGCGTGGGCCATCGGCCCGGAAGGCGCGGGATCGCACCAGATATGAAAAAGAAGGGGAGTATCGACAACAGCCGTCGTCGTTTGACGTGGACAAGCCAGGTCCCTCGTTTACCTATGAAGGCCCATAGTCTAGGGGCTGTTGACATTTCATGCACGGCCGCGGACGACGGGAATCCCGTCGATGCGCCATCGGCGTGTCATCACTATCGACGCGTGCTATAGCTATCGACGAAAGTAGCCAGTGTCGCGCGCTTACCTGTACAATGCGCGGCCGACCTTCCTACCCGTGCCCAGGGGACTCGTCGATCCAGCGCTAGAGCGTGGATCATCGATTTAGGGGCTGTCGGCGTTTCATGCACGGCCGCGCCGGAGCCAGTTTTTGTGCGGGGCAAGGCGTGAGGAGCGTGATTTGGTCGTTCCAAATGAACGACGAATAACGCAGCACCGTGCAAAAACTGGCCCGACCCTTCGGGTTGCGCGGCAAATGGCGCCATGCGACGTTGCGGGATTGGAAAAGGGAACCATTCTTCTCTGCATCCCGCGCCTGGCCTGGCACCATTTGGCGCAGCAACGCGGTTCGCGCTGAAACGTCAACAGCCCCTAGACATGGGCGCACACATTTTACGATGGATTTATGCCCCATGAGTGACAACGCCTCTAACGCTCGCATCGAGAGCATTAGGAACATTGCCATTATTGCCCACGTCGATCATGGCAAGACCACGCTCGTCGACAAGCTGCTGAGCCAGTCGGGCACCCTGGACCGCAAGGCCGAAGGCCAAGAGCGGATCATGGACTCCAACGACCAGGAGAAGGAACGCGGTATCACCATCCTGGCCAAGAACACCGCGATCCGCTGGAACGACGGCAACGGCCGCGACTATCACATCAATATCGTCGACACCCCAGGACACGCCGACTTCGGCGGCGAGGTCGAGCGCGTGATGTCGATGGTCGACTCGGTACTGCTGCTGGTCGATGCCGTCGACGGCCCGATGCCGCAGACCCGCTTCGTGACCCAGAAGGCCTTCGCCCAGGGGCTCAAGCCGATCGTCGTGGTCAACAAGATCGACCGCCCCGGCGCGCGTCCGGACTGGGTCATCGACCAGATCTTCGATCTGTTCGACAACCTCGGCGCCACCGACGAGCAGCTCGACTTCCCGATCATCTACTGCTCGGCGCTCAACGGCATTGCCGGCATGGAGCCGGATCAGCTCGCCGACGACATGACGCCGATGTTCCAGTCGATCGTCGACATCGTCGAGCCCCCCAACGTCGAACTCGACGGCCCGTTCCAGATGCAGATCTCGGCGCTCGACTACTCGAGCTACGTCGGCGTCATCGGCCTTGGCCGGATCAAGCGCGGCAGCGTCAAGCCCGGCCAGCAGATCAGCGTCATCACCAAGGAAGGCGCGACCCGCAAGGGCAAGATCGGCCAGGTCATGACCCACCTGGGCCTGGAGCGCGTGCAGACCGACGAGGCCACCGCCGGCGACATCGTCTGCGTTACCGGCATCGACAACCTGGCGATCTCCGACACGCTGTGCGACGTCAACGTCGTCGAAGCGCTGCCGCCGCTCTCCGTCGACGAACCCACCGTCTCCATGACCTTCCAGGTCAACGACTCGCCGTTCGCCGGCAAGGACGGCAAGTACGTCACCAGCCGCAACATCAAGGATCGCCTCGACCAGGAGCTGATCCACAACGTCGCGCTGCGCGTCGAGCAGGGCGAGTCGGCCGAGAAATTCAAGGTCTCCGGGCGCGGCGAACTGCACCTGTCGGTGCTGATCGAAACCATGCGCCGCGAAGGCTTCGAGCTGGCCGTGGGCCGCCCCGAGGTCATCATCAGGGAGATCGACGGCGTCAAGCAGGAGCCGTACGAAGAGGTCATCATCGACTGCGAAGAGCAGCATCAGGGCGCGGTGATGGAAGAGCTCGGCTACCGCAAGGGCGAGCTGACCAACATGAACCCGGACGGCAAGGGCCGCGTGCGCCTGGACTTCATCATTCCCGCGCGCGGGCTGATCGGCTTCCGCGGCCAGTTTTTGACGCTGACCTCCGGCACCGGCATCCTCACCAGCCGCTTCGATCATTACGGCCCGCTCAAGCCCGACGCCGCCATCGAGCGTCGCAACGGCGTGCTGGTGTCGATGGTTTCCGGCAAGGCGCTGGCCTACGCGCTCTACGCGCTGCAGGACCGCGGCAAGCTGATCATCGATCACGGCACCGAGGTCTACGAAGGCATGCTGGTCGGTATCAACAACCGCGCCAACGACATGGTCGTGAACCCCACCAAGGGCAAGAAGCTCGACAACATGCGCGCTTCCGGCAACGATGAGAACATCGTGCTGACGCCGCCGGTGCGCTTCTCCCTGGAACAGGCGATCGAGTTCCTCGACGACGACGAACTGGTCGAGATCACGCCCAACCATATCCGCCTGCGCAAGAAGCACCTGACCGAGAACGAGCGCAAGCGAGCCGGCAAGAAGGGCTGATCTCGACGCAAAGGCTGATAAGATAGGTGGCGCCGATACACGCTGAAACATACGGCGAGACGATAGAGGCGCCACTCGTTCCAGGACGGGCCGGCGCTTCCCCGGTCACGATAGCTGCTGACAATAAACGACAAAGCCGCAGGGGAGACGCGATGACGCCGATCATCGATGTCCGCAATATCCGCAAGTCGTTCGGTGGCCTGACGGTCATCGACGACTGCTCCATCCAGGTCGCCAAGGGCTCGATCACCGGCATGATCGGCCCCAACGGCGCCGGCAAATCCACGCTGTTCAACATCATCGCCGGCAGCCTGATGCCCGATAGCGGCGAGGTGCTGCTGAATGGCGAGCCGATCACCCATCTACCGGCCAACCAGCGCTTTCATAAAGGCCTGCTGCGGACGTTTCAGATCGCCCACGAGTTCAGCCACCTGACCTCGCTGGAGAATCTGATGATGGTGCCGCCGCGCCAGGAAGGGGAAAATCTGTTCAGCACCTGGCTCAAGCCCGGCGAGGTCCGGCGCCAGGAGACGGAGGTCCGGCGGCGCGCGCTCGAAGTGCTCGACTTCGTCGGGCTCTCGCACGTGCGCAACGAGCTTGCCGGCAATCTCTCCGGCGGGCAGAAGAAGCTGCTGGAACTCGGCCGCACCATGATGACCGACGCCCAGGTCGTGCTGCTCGACGAGATCGCCGCCGGGGTCAACCGCACCCTGCTGGGCGACCTGATGGGCAACATCGAACGGCTCAACCGCGAGCTCGGCTACACCTTCCTGGTGATCGAGCACGACATGGACATGATCGCGCGGCTGTGCGATCCGGTGATCGTGCTCGCCCAGGGCCAGGTGATGATGGAAGGCTCGATCGGCGAGATTCAGAACAATCCGGAAGTGATCGAGGCTTATTTCGGCGCCGAGCCGGCCTGAGTGCCGAAGTCCGCTTACGATCTGGCGCGTAACCAAGTCACCGAACGGCAAAGCACGACGCGACAATATACCGAGCAATAATAAACCGAGCACATAATGCCTTTACTCGAAGCGATCGACGTTCATGGCGGCTACGGCGGCATGAACATCCTCAATGGCGTCGACATGGCGATCGAAGCCGATGAAATCGGTGTGATCGTCGGCCCCAACGGCGCCGGCAAATCGACCATGCTCAAGGCCATCTTCGGCCTGCTGACGATCACCCAGGGCGAAATCCGCCTGCGCGGTGAAGCGATCACCAACCTCTCGCCGCACAAGCTGGTGGAGATGGGCATGGGCTTCGTGCCGCAGGAGAAGAACATCTTTCCGAGCCTCTCGGTCGAGGAGAATCTCGAGATGGGGGCGTTTCTCAAACCGGCCACCGCCTCGCGCCTGAAACGGCAGATCTACGAATTCTTCCCGCCGCTGTTCGAGAAGCGCCGACAGCCGGCCGGTGAACTCTCCGGCGGCCAGCGCCAGATGGTCGCCATGGGCCGCGCATTGATGAACGAGCCCAGCGTGCTGCTGCTCGACGAGCCCACCGCCGGGCTCTCGCCGCGTTACATGAACGAGATCTTCGAACGGGTGAAGACCATCAATGCCGCGGGTGTCGGTGTGCTGATGGTGGAGCAGAACGCCAAGCAGGCGCTGCGCATCGCGCACAAGGGCTTCGTGCTCGCGGCCGGCCAGAACCGTTTCACCGATACCGGCGAGGCGCTGCTCAACGACCCGCAGGTGGCCAAGAGCTTCCTCGGCGGCTGAAACCGCGTTCTGAAGCGCCCGAGGTTCGCGACCCGGTTCGAAGCTCGAAGCTCGAAGACATCAAGCCTAGCGCCAAACCGATTCCAACAGAGACTCCGTCGTGAATGAGCTGATCTACTTCTTCAACTACGTGGTCGTGGCCGGCAGTGTCACCGGCTGCATCTACGCCATGGGCGCCATCGGCGTGACGCTGATCTACAGCATTCTGCGCTTCGCCCACTTCGCTCACGCCGACATGATGACGCTGGGCACCTTCGTGGTGTTGCTGTTGACGCTGGCGTTCCCGCACGCCGGCGATGCGCTCGGCCTGCCCACCGCGATCGTCATGCTGCCGATCGCCATGGCCGTCACCTCGCTGGTCGCGGTCGGCATCGACCGCGCCTTCTACCAGCCGCTGCGCGCCCACGGGGTCAAGCCGATCGTGATGGTGATCGCCTCGCTGGGCGTGACGCTGATGCTGCAGGGCCTGATCCGGCTGTTCGCCGGGACCGGCGCGCAAAGCCTGTACGTCGATGCACGCAAGGAGATCTTCCGCATCGACCTGCCCGGCATCACCCGGCCAATCGTCGTCACCGAACCGCAGATCATCCTGTTCGCGGTCACCATCGTCGCCGTGGTCGGCCTGCATCTGTTCCTGACCCGGGCTCGGCTCGGCAAGGCGATGCGCGCGATGTCCGACAACCCGGACCTGGCCCGCGCCTCCGGCATCAACACGCGGCTCATCATCACCCTGACCTGGATCATCGCCGGATCGCTGGCAACGCTGGCCGGCACCCTGCTGTCGCTGGACGTCGCGTTCAAGCCGGATCTCAGCTTCTTCCTGCTGCTGCCGATCTTCGCCGCCGCCATCGTCGGCGGCGTCGGTCACCCCTACGGCGCCATCGCCGGCGGCTTTCTGGTCGGTTTCGCCGAAACGCTCGCCGTCTTCAACTGGTCGGTGCTGCTGCGGCCGCTGCGCGACAGCCTGCCCACCTGGCTTGAACTGCCCAACAACCTGGCGCTGGTCGGCACCGAATACAAGATCGTGGTGCCCTTCTTCATTCTGGTGGCGGTGCTGATCTGGCGCCCGACTGGCATCTTCAAAGGAAAGGTGATCTGATGACTACTCCTTCGCCACGCTTTTCCTCGCCGCAACCGTCCTCGTCACAACGCAGGCTCCCCGCTCGCGAACTGCTGCTGTTCGTCGGCCTTGCGGTCGTCGTGCTCGGCGTCTTCGCATTCATGGGCCCCGCCTACGCCACACGCATGCTGGTCGAGGCGTCCTGCTATGCGATCCTGGCACTCGGCCTGACCATTCAGTGGGGTTACGCTGGCCAGTTCAACGCCGGCATCATGGGCTTCGTCGCCCTGGGCGGTTTTTCCGCCACCTTCCTCAGCATTCCGGTCAACCATGCGTTCTGGGCCAGCGATCTCCCCGGCCGCCTGGGCTGGGTATTGCTGGCAATGGTCGCGGTCACCGCCATCGTCTTCGCCATCAGCCGCCTCGATCGTATCGGCGTACCCAAGCTGCTGCGTACGATCCTGGCGATTGTCGCGGGTATCGTCGGCTACCTGGTCGTCGTCAGCTGGCTGCGCAGCGTGACCAACGATATCGAATCCCAGGTGGAATTCATCGGCGGCCTGGGACTGCCGGTGTGGCTCGGCTGGATCGTCGGCGGCGCGCTGGCCGGTGGCATCGGTTATTTCATCGGCCATATCTGCCTGGGGCTGCGCAGCGATTATCTGGTCATCGCCACCCTGGGCATCGCCGAGATCATCAAGGCATTCCTCAAGAATTCCGACTGGCTGACTCGCGGCACCGCCACCATCTCGCCGTTGCCCTGGCCGGTACCGGCGCCCGGCGAGGTGGGCTTTTTGACCGCCCGTGCGCTCTATCTGTCGGTGACCGTGGTGATGATCGCGGTGATCTTCTTCCTGCTGCACCGCGCCTATCACGCCCCCTGGGGGCGCATGATCCGCGCCATTCGCGACAACGAGGTCTCCGCGGCGGCCATGGGCAAGTCGATCAATCGCCGGCGTCAGGAGATCTTCGTCTTCGGCTGCATTCTGATGGGCATCGGCGGCGCCGCGCTGACCAGCTTCAACGGCATCTTCGATCCTCAGGGCTACCTGCCGCTCAACCATACCTTCCTGGTGCTGGTGATGGTGATTCTGGGCGGGCCGGGCAATAACCTGGGCACGCTGTTCGGCGCCGTGCTGGTCTACGTGATCTGGATCATGTCCGGTCCGCTGGCACTGGCGCTGATGCATGGGGTCGCGGCCCTGGGGGCCGACTGGTTCGACTGGCAGCCGGGCAATCTCGACAGTCGTGCCCTGCAGGCCCGGGTCTTCGTGATCGGCCTGTTGATTCTGCTGGTACTGCGATTCGCGCCTCGAGGGCTGATCCCGGAGAAGGTCGCGCATCACGATTGAGCCGGGAGGCGCTCGAGCTCGACATTGCCCTGACCCAAAACGCAAGAACCCGNNTCGGGTTCTTGCGTTAGCACCGAATCGGCAGAGCTTACTGCTCGATCGGCCCCTTGGTGACGCTATTTATTCACCAACCGGCCCCTTGGTGACGAACTGGCCATCCTCGACCGCCATCTCGACCACGATGCCCGGCACGTCACCGTTGTCGTCGAACTCCGCGCTGCCGGAAGCGCCTTCGTAGTTGATCTCCTTGCCCTCTTTGATCAGCTGCTTGGCCTTTTCCCACTCGCCCGGCAGGATCGTCTCGCCCGGCGCGGTCGCGACATCGCGCAGCGCCTCGGAGAGCCCCTCGCGATCGGCACTGCCGTTCTTCTCGATCGCCAGTGCCAGCAGGAAGGCGGCGTCGTAGGACTGCGCCGCGAATACCGCGCTGGGATCGATGCCAGCCTTCTCGGCCAGATCGTTGAAGATGCCCGAACCGGGAACGTCCGGCGAGCCCGGCCGCGTGGCGATCATCCCCTCGAGCACGTCCGCGCCGATCGCGTCGACCAGCGAGTTGCCGACCATGCCGTCGGCGCCGATGAACTGGGTGAAGGCGCCGCTTTCGTATGCCTGACGCAGGATCGTCTGCCCGGAGGTATCGGCATAGGCAAGCACAACCAGCGCCTGCGAGCCGCTGGCGGATAGCTGGCCGATCTCCGAGCGGTAGTCGGCGCGATTATCTTCGTGAGCCAGGTTGGCCGAAACCGTGCCGCCCTCGGCTTCGAAGGTCTTGGTGAAAGCGCCGTCCAGCCCTTGACCGTAGTCGTTGTTGACGTAGGTCACGGCGACATCCTCGATGCCCTTAGAGATCAGTAGTTTGGCCAGCTGTTCACCCTGGAAGGCATCGGATGGCACGGTGCGGAAGACCAGATCGTTGTCATCCAGATCGGTGACCGCCGGCGCGGTGGACGCCGGCGAGACCATGACCACACCGCCGGGAATCGCCGCATTGTTGGCCGCCGCGATGGTCGCGCCGGTACACAATGCGCCGACGATCGCGGTGACCTGTTCGCTGTTCACCAGCCGGTCGGCGGCGTTGGAAGCCGCCGAGGCGTCCGAACAGGTGGTATCGCCAGAAGGCATGGTCATCTTCTCGCCATCGAGTAGACCGCCCTGGTCGTTGACCTCCTGCATCGCTAACTTGGCACCGTCGAAGATCGGCGGGGTCAGACTCTCGATACCGCCGGTGAAGCCCCCGAGGAATCCCACCTTGACATCCGCCTGCGCAGCACCGGCACACACCGAGGTCGCGGCGATCGCCAGCGCGAGAACTGTCTTTTTCATCGTTGTTGTCACTCTTTTGTTGGGTTACGAAAGGCCTTGTTCACTCTGCTAGCACCTCAGCCAAAAGACAAGCGTTGGTAACGGTTCGTGTCCCCGTCTTTTGGCAAATTTCCACCGGGTTATATCGTCAGCGACTGCCCGCAAAGCAGAGGTTGTCGCGGCCGACGGCAATCCTGGCAATTCCGCGCTACGCTGAAGACGCCATCATGTTCCGGCAAGGAGAGAACCATGCACAAGCACGTCGAATGGGATTCCCCCGGCGACGCCAGCGTCGATAGCCACTACGCCAAGGACGAACAGCATCGAGTCACGCCGCAGCCCGGGATGATCCTCACCGCCCGCTACCACGGCGCCACGGTCCGCATCCAGGTCGAGGCCTACAAGGACGGCGTCAGTATCGGCAAGGTCGCCGCGCTGATCGACGACGACGGCGAGCGCCACGACAGCCACGGCATCCTCAATGTCGGCGACATGGTGCGCCTGCCGGACGACAAACGCGCCTTTCAGGCGCCGAGAGACGACGAGGATTGAGCCGATCTGGCCGACGATCGACTCGGCGTATCGTCTACGCTAACGAGGCCATCGATCGAGCCATCAAGGCAACTTCATCAAGGAGGAAGAAGCAATGCAGAAGCAAGCCCGCGTCGAACCGGTCTTCGACAGCAGCGACCTGAAGGAAACGATCACCGGCTGGGTGGTCATCGATGAAAGCCAGCCCGACAACGAGAACGTCGTCTCCGAGCATGCGACTCAGGACGAGGCGCTGCGCGCCGCCGAGCGCTTCGAACAGGACGAGCACTAAGTCGAACAGTGCAGTACCAAGCCGAACAGTTCTAGGCCGAACGGCACCACGCAACTATCGGTTCCGTTCGAACCCGACCATCCACCGAGAGGGGCTTGCGCTGGCCAAATGTCCAAATCTCCGACGCATCTTCCTTCTTCGCAACTTCCCCCGCCACGCCGTGACTGGGCGCTGTTTCTCGACTTCGACGGCACCCTGGTGTCGCTCGTCGCCCATCCCGACGATGTCCGCGTATCGCCGCGTCTGAAGGCGCTGCTCGGCGAGCTCGACAGGACTTTCGGCGGTGCCGTGGCGGTGGTCAGCGGACGTCCGCTGGACCAGCTCGAGCGCCTGCTCGAGCCGGTTTCCCTGCCGATGGCGGGCGTTCACGGGCTTGAGTGGCGCGATGCCGACGGCACGCGCCACACGGCGGTCGACCAGCCCGCCCAATTGGCTTCCTGCCGTGATGCCTTGGCGGCCTTCGTCGCGGCCCACCCCGGCCTGCACTACGAGGACAAGGGCGTCTCGCTGACCCTGCACTATCGCGGTGCCCCGGAACTCGCCGAGGCGTGCCGCGAATTCTTCGAGGCCCAGCATCGAGCACTTGGCGACACCTTCGAGCTGATCCCCGGCAAGTGCGTCCTCGAACTGCGTCCCAGCGGTCACCACAAGGGCACCGCCGTCGAGCGTCTGCTCGACAAAACACCGGCCTTCCAGGACCGTACGCCGGTTTTCATTGGCGACGACGTCACCGACGAGGACGCCTTTCGCATCGTCAACGCTCGCGGCGGCCATTCCATACGTGTCGGCAGCCAGGATGAGACTGCCGCAACCTGCTACCTTGGATCGGTACAGGAGGTACTGACATGGCTGGAGAGCCTGACACGGCAAGATCGTTGACCTTGCCCATGACGCGGAACACCAGCGCGAACGCGGCCTCGCCGGCAACTGCCAGGTCAGCGTGCCGTTCGATAACCAGGCACACCGCCAGGGCGACTCTCCGAACTCCTCGACACCGCGAATCGCAAAGCGTGGGGCAACTTCCCGCAGACCTACAGCATGGTCGGTTGATCAGCTCGGCGACACACCTCAGTCGTAACCAGGAGGAGGCCGTATGCCCCGTCTCGTTGTCATTTCCAATCGCGTATCCATCCCCGAACCCGGCAAACCCCAGGCCGGCGGCCTGGCCGTCGCGATCACCGGCGCCCTCGACGAATATGGCGGGCTATGGTTCGGTTGGGACGGCGAGACCAGCCAGACAGCTACCAGCCAGCCCACCACCGTGCAGCGCGACAACATCACCTACGCGACGCTGCCGTTATCCAAGGAAGACTACGAGGACTACTACCTGGGCTTCTCCAACGAAGTCCTCTGGCCGGTCTTTCACTTCAACCTCGGTGCCATGGACTTCCAACTGAAGTACGCCGAGGCGTATCAGCGAGTCAACGAACGCTTTGCCGGCACCCTAAACACCCTGCTCGAGGGCGGCGAACTGATCTGGGTACACGACTATCATCTGCTGCCGCTGGGCAAAGCGCTGCGCAAAAAGGGCGTCAAGGATCCGATGGGGTTCTACCTGCATACCCCTTTTCCCGGCTACGATCTGCTGCGTGCGCTGCCAGGCTACCGCGGCCTGCTCGACGACCTTCTGCACTACGACCTGCTCGGCTTCCAGACCAACAACGATCTGCATGCTTTCCGCCAGTCAGTGATCGAAGCCTTCGGCGCCGAGGTGTCCGGCGACGCTAACGAGTGCAAAGGCCGCCAAGTACGTACCGGCGTCTACCCGGTGGGCATCGACGTCGAAGCGCTAACCGCCGAAGCCGAGCGCTCCTGCGACAATGAACAAGCGCGTCAGCTCAGGGAGGACCTCGGCGAGCGTGATCTGGTCATCGGCGCCGACCGGCTCGACTACTCCAAGGGTCTGGTGCAGCGCTTCAACGCCTTCGAGGCGCTGCTCGCCAATTTCGAGCATCGCCGCCAGAAGACGATATTCATGCAGATCGCCAGCCCCTCGCGCAGCGCGATCCCCGAATATGACGAACTGCGCCGCCAACTCGAGGAGATGGCCGGGCACATCAATGGCACCTACGCCGATCTCGACTGGGTGCCGGTGCACTATCTCAACCAGACCTTCCCCCGCGAAGCGCTGATCGGCCTGTTCCGTTCCGCCCGGGTCGGGCTGGTAACCCCGCTGCGTGACGGCATGAACCTGGTCTGCAAGGAGTTCGTCGCCGCCCAGGACCCCGACGACCCCGGCGTACTAGTGCTCAGCGAGCTGGCCGGCGCTGCCAAGGAGCTGAACGGTGCACTGCTGGTCAACCCCTACGATGTGCGCGCCATTACCAGCGCCATCGAACAGGCACTGAACATGCCACTCGATGAGCGTCGCAAACGCTTCCAGCAGATGATCGACGTACTCAGGCGCAACAGCCTGCTCGAATGGCGCCGGCGCTTCATCGACGACCTTGCCCACAAGCCCGACTGATCGGCTGGCCGAGCCCCTTGCCGCACTCGCAAGGGGCGCTCCGGGGGAGTTGGCAAAGCGAGCCACGCTTTCTACCTTGACTAACGAATCCGCCGAACAGGAGACAGCGATGGCCGACCTGGGAACCTGCGCCTGCGTGGGCTGCGAACACGAAGTCACCAGCGAGCAAGTGCCATGAGCGAAGGGCAGGCCTTCTGTTGCTCGGCCTGTGCGGCCGGTCATCCCGATGGCATGCCCTGCATCCACGAAGGGTGTCCCTGCACCGAGCTCAACCGTCCCGCTTCCCCCGCTTCCGGCGAGTTGCCCCGCGAAGGCCTCTGATCCGGACACCGGAAATACTCGAGCCAGCATCCTCAAGGCAAGGAGCGACCATGCAGAAACAAGCCCGTGTGGAACCGGTATTCACCGCCTGAACGAGAAGGTCACCGACTGGGTCGTGATCGACGAAAGCCAGCCCGACAACGAGAACGTCGTCTCCCAGCACGACACCCAGGACGAGGCGCTGCGCGCCGCCGAGCGGTTCGAAAACGAGGAGCATTGAGCCATCCACCACGGCCCGCCACCGGCGGGCTGTCTGATCCCCGCCCCGGCCCCAGCGATGTCAGTCGCGTGCCGGCTTTTCACACCCTTCGTCGATCACCAGTAATGACCAAAGCCCCGGAAGCGGGGGACACCCGGATTCGATGCCGGCGGCACCGACAGCACGTCGTGCGCGGGATCTACCGGCCTGCTTCGCTGTGGCAGCGACCGCAACCGTGCCACCCGGTCCTCCGTTGGGGGATGCGTGCGCAACAGTGACGGTTCGGGAATGCGTCGTCCGGGCAGAAACATCTCTTCCCAAAAGCGCCCGACGCGACGCTCGAGCTTGAGCAGCGCCCTGGCCAGCCCGGCGGGATCCCCGGTCAGCTCCGCCGCCGCCCGGTCGGCATCGTACTCCCGGCTACGCGACAAGGCCAGCTGCAGAAGCGCCATCAGAAGCGGCGAGAAGGCCAGTAACAGCAGTATGTGCCAGGGCAGATAAGCGGCCCCGGTCAAGAACAGCGGCAGGTTCAGCAACAGAATCAGCTGACCGATCCAGGAGGCCAGGGAGACGATCCGCGACATGGCATCGGCAAGCCCCATGATCCACAGGTCACGGTGTGAAATATGCGCGACCTCATGCGCCAGAACCCCCTGCAGCTCCCGCCGGTCCAGCAGTCGCAGGAGCCCATCGGTGACGCATACCGCACTCTCTTCGGGCGCGCCGACCGCAAAGGCGTTGGGCAGGCGGCTGGGCACGTAATAGAGTTCCGGCACTCGCGGTAATCCGGCCCTGCGCGCCAGATCCGCCATCATGACAATGCCTTCGGGAAACTCCCTGCCGCTGAGCCGTCGCGCCTTATAGGACGACATCAGCAGACGCCTCGGCAGCGCCGGGGTCAGGACGAGACCCAGCATCGCGCCCGCGACGATCAAAAACGTCAGCGCGGGCCCTGCCATCATCCCGACCACGGCCCAGACGATCAGCCCCATTCCGCCGATCAACAGGGCAGAGTGCAAGAAGTTATATACACGATGCCGTCGAGTGGGGGTCATCCTTAGTTTCTCGCCATAGCCGCATGGAAAACGCCATTCCTTTCCAGCACGCAGAGTCAGGGCACGCTACCTGGCGGCCACCGAGTCGCCGAACCTCATGCCCCGGTATTCGGCGTCGACGGAAGCTGCACGCAAAAGCCGACAGGTAGGCGTGGCAACCATACCGGTGCCGGTTGCCATTATTCGCCTCTATCACAATCCTGACCGGGAACTGGCCAGAACCGTTCAGGCAGCCGCGACCTCGGGCACACGGACCTTCTCCGCGACGGCGGCAAGATCAGGCTCATCGAGTGTTTCGCGATCGAGCAGTTCGCGAGCCGTCTCTTCCAGCAGCGCCCGGTTCGCTTCGAGAATCGCCACAGTACGCGCGAAGACTCTGTCGATAATCGCCTTCACCGCCGCATCCATCCTCTCGGCCGTCGCCTCGCTGTAGCGGCGGTTCAACCACGAGGATTGATCGCCCGTGCCGAGAAAGCCGGGGCGGTCCGTGTCGTAGCTGACATGGCCGAGTTCCTCATCCATGCCATAGCGGGCCACCATGGCGCGGGCGATATCGGTAGCCTTCACCAAGTCGTCGGCCGCACCGGTGGAGAGGTGACCATAGATGATCTTTTCGGCCGCCCGTCCACCCAGCAGCACCGCGATCTTGTTCTCGAGTTCCTCGCGGGCCATCAGGAAACGGTCCTCCGTCGGGCGCTGGATCGTGTAGCCGAGCGCACCGATGCCTCGCGGGATAATGGAGACCTTGTGCACCGGATCCACGCCCGGCACCGCCATCGCGACCAGCGCATGCCCCATCTCATGATGCGCCACGATCTCGCGCTCGCGCGGATTGAGGACACGGTTGCGTTTCTCCAGCCCCGCGACAATGCGCTCGACCGCGTTGTTGAAATCGGCCATGGTCACGGCCTCTGCCCGGCGCCGGGTGGCGAGCAGGGCGGCCTCGTTGACGAGGTTTGCGAGATCCGCCCCCGAGAAGCCGGGGGTCAGGGCCGCCACCTTCTCCGCATCGACATCAGGCGCAAGCGTCACCTTCTTCATGTGCACGGTCAGGATCGCGATCCGCCCCGCCTTGTCGGGCTTGTCCACCAGCACCTGCCGATCGAAGCGCCCCGCCCGCAACAGCGCAGGATCAAGCACCTCAGGCCTGTTGGTCGCGGCCAGCAGCACAATCCCCGATGTCGGGTCGAAACCGTCCAACTCGGTCAAGAGCTGGTTCAGCGTCTGTTCCCGCTCGTCATTGCCGCCGGCATGCTGGCCCGAATTGCGTGCACGGCCCAAGGCGTCGAGCTCGTCGATGAAGATGATCGCGGGGGCATTCTTGCGGGCCTGCTCGAAGAGATCGCGAACGCGCGCCGCACCGACACCCACGAACATTTCGACGAACTCCGAGCCCGAGATCGACAGAAATGTGACACCCGCCTGCCCGGCCACGGCGCGGGCAAGTAGAGTCTTGCCGGTGCCCGGGGGGCCGACCAGCAGCACGCCCTTCGGCACTCGAGCGCCGAGCCTTCCATACTCCTCGGGGTTGCGCAGGAAGTCCACGATCTCCTCCAGTTCGCCCTTGGCCTCGTCGACGCCAGCGACGTCGTCGAAGGTCACGCCGGTTTCCTTCTCCATGTAGACCTTGGCGCGGCTCTTGCCGACCGGCATGAAACCGCCGAACCCCTGCTTCTCGGCGAACTTGCGAAACAGCAGCATCCACACCGCAAAGAAGACAAAGGCCGGCACGACCCACGACAGGATCGTCCCGACCCAGGTGTGTCTTGGCACACCGGTGATCTCGACGTCGGCCGCATCAAGCCGGTCGAGGATCGCGGGGTCCACGATGTTGGTAACGAACTGGCTGTGGCCATCGACCGGTGTGTCGAAGGTACCGGTGATCGTGTCGCTACCCACGGCGACCGCCCGTATCCTGCCGTCTTCGAGGTAGGACTCGAATTGACTGTAACTGATCGGCACCACGTCCCGTGAACCGGCGATGATATCCTGGATAACGATCACCGCGACGAAAGCCAGCACCCAGTACCAGAGATTGAATTCGGTCTTCTTCTCCACCTTTTCGCCCTCCGCCCTTGCCGCTAGTCTCTCCCCTTCCTTCCGGCCAGAAGCCATATCCTTACATGCTCACCAAGCCCTGCCGGCACAGCGCGCGCTCAAGACACGCCTCACATGATCTCTCCACGTCGAGGCATACGATATATGTGGCCCGAGCCAATTCAGTCAAGGCTACAGGAGCCTTTCCCGATCCGGCCCTCTTCAATAGCGTTGCGCAAGCCGCCGATCGGTTCCGGTAGCCACCGGCGACCGAGCCAGACGGGTAGCCTTGGGCAGGAAATACCCAAAACTGATAGACAAAATACGGGCTATATTGCTGTATTGATCGCCGTTTATCTGGCTTGTTCCTGTTCCCCAAAGGCGCCCCACAGAAGTCACTCATGATCATGGAGCCACTCACAAAGCACTGGTTCCAGCGCCTTGATACGTTCGTGTTCGGATGCGAGGCACGACTCCGCCGGAGCTTCTCTGACGAAAATGGTCAATGGTTCTATCTGGGCGGGCCGACCGGGCCCCCATGGCCACGCTTGTCATTTTTCTGAGCTGCCTGGGCGGCAGCGCACGTAGGACGATGCATCGGTTACTCGGTGGGCCGGTATTCACTCTGCGGGGTCAGCCAGGCGACGTCGACATCGACCTCGTTCGCTGCGAACAGCGGCGTGCCACCGCCGCCGCAAAAACCCACCAGCACGCCGGCCTTGGCCAGCTCACGCATCGCCGCCTGAGTGATCGACGTTCCCGTCCCTAATAACAGGGAAGTGGTATTGGCAATCGGAATATTCCAGTAACGCGAGCGCTTTCCTTCGTCGGTGACGTACTCGACCCGGCCACCGTTCACCAGTACCCGGCAGTGTTGCAGGTAGTACAGATTGGCCCGTTTAGAGTGGAGTATCGTTTTCAGGTCATTGGGCGAAAGGTCGTCCATGGCATCGCTCAGGCTGCAAGAAGGTCTGTTACCGTTGGTAACTCAAAAACTTCATGTCAACAAGCGATGCCTATCGATTGTCTGATTTCTCTTACATCAGAAGTCGCGCAAAGCATCAGCTGCAGAGTGATTGAATGCCACAAGTAAACTTTCCTTGGCACCACTTTTGTTATGTTATAACCTTCACGCCTCTTTCAAGAGGTAGCTCCATGTCACATCGTCACCGTCATCGCCCCGATGGGCCATGTCATTTTTCCTTGATGTCGCTCGGTGCCGGGCGGCGAGTCCTGCTCGCGTTGTTGCCACTGGTCGTGTTGTGGCTGACGGCGGCCTGGGCTGCCGGAGTGCTGGGCTAGGTCATGGCTTCGATTCTGACACTCGAGTCGCTGACGCTGGCACAGGGCAACCGTCTGGTATTGGAAAATATCGACGGCCAGTTCGAGACCGGCAGCATCACCGCCCTGGTCGGCCCCAACGGCGCCGGCAAGAGCACGCTGGTCCAGGGCATCATGGGCGTATTGCGGCCGATCCGCGGCCGGGTGCGCTGCGAGGTTCCCAACGCCCGCCGTGCCTGGCTCCCCCAGCAGTTGGCGCTCGATCTCACCTTTCCCATGAGCGTCGAGGAGCTGGTGATGACCGGCTGTTGGCCGACTCATGGCAGTTTCAAGCGCTACGGCCCGGCGGAGTATCGCCGCGGCCAGGCAGTGATGCAGCGCCTCGGCCTGCAGGCGTTCGAACACCGCCCGCTGGGTGAACTCTCGGGCGGCCAGCGCCAGCGCGCACTGCTAGGCCGTACGCTGATGCAGGAAGCGCAGCTGCTGCTGCTCGACGAGCCCTTTGCCAACGTCGATGCGGCCACGGTGGAAATCCTGATCGACGCGCTGCGCGACATGGCCGCCGATGGCGTTTCGATCATTATCGTGCTGCACGATCACGATCAGCTGCGGCGGCTGGCCGATCGCGTTCTGCTGCTCGACCGCGGCCACGGCACCTGGACCACCCCGGCGGCACTGGAAAACCGGCCCACGGCCCAGGTCTCGGCATCCCTCGCACACGCTTCCGGTTCCACTCCACCGACGGGAAATCCGGCATGATCGATTGGTTGTTCTCTCCGCTGGTGGATTTCGGTTTCATGCGCCGCGCGCTGGTCGCGGGACTGGCGCTGTCACTGGTGGCGCCGCCGCTGGGCGTCTTCCTCACGCTGCGCGGCATGAGCCTGGTCGGCGATGCCATGGCCCACGCGGTGCTGCCGGGGGTCGCCGTCGGCTTTCTGCTCGCCGGTTTCTCGCTGCCGGCGATGAGTTTCGGCGGGTTGATTGCCGGCTTGCTGGTGGCCGGACTCGCCGGCAGTGTCTCGCGCCTGACCGGGCATCGCGAGGACTCGGCCATCGCCAGCTTCTATCTGATCTCGCTGGCCGCCGGGGTGATGCTGATCTCGCTGCGCGGCAGCAGCGTCGACCTCACGCATGTGCTGTTCGGCTCGATCCTGGCGGTGGACAGCACCGCACTGTGGCTGATCGTCGGCGTTTCCAGCATCACGCTGATCGTGCTCGCTGCGATCTTCCGCATCCTGGTGGTGGAGTGTCTGGACCCGCTGTTCCTGCGCGGCCAGGGCGTTCGCGGGGGAGCCGTGCATGGACTGTTTCTCGGCCTGATGGTGCTCAATCTCACCGCTGGCTTCCAGACCCTCGGCACGCTGATGGCGGTCGGCCTGATGATGCTGCCGGCGACGGCTGCGCGGTTCTGGTCGAAGCGCCTGGAAGGCCTGATGGGGCTGGCGATCGCCATCGGCATGTTCTCCAGCACCGGCGGCCTGCTGCTTTCCTACCATCTCGGCCTGCCCTCCGGCCCCTGCATCATTCTGCTGGCCGGCGTGGTCTATCTGCTCTCAGCGCTGTTCGGGCGATATCACAGCGTGTTTGCGCGCTGGCGTCGCCGGGTACAACCGATTCTGCCGCCGGATGCCCACGGCTGAGTCGTCGTCCACCACCATTCACTTACGCAAGAGGAATTCGCGATGTCTCGTCACCTGCTTCCTGCCACGCTGCTCAAGGCCTTGATGGCCGGCACCCTGAGCCTTGCCGCGCTCGTTCCGGCCTACGCTCAGGAGCCGCTGAAGGTCGTCACCAGCTTCAGTATCCTCGAGGATATGGTCGAAACCATCGGCGGCGATCACGTCGCGGTGCAATCGCTGGTAGGGCCGGATGGCGATGTACATGCCTTTTCGCCCAAGCCCGCCGACGCCCAGTCGCTTGCCGACGCCGACCTGATCGTGGTCAATGGCTTGCAGCTCGAGGGCTGGATCGACCGGCTGATCGACGCCAGCGAGTATGACGGAGAGATCGTGGTCGCCAGCGACGGCATCAAGACGCGTGCGTTCGAAGGTCATGAAGACGAGGAAGACCATGACCATGACCATGACCATGACGATCATGATCATGCCGCCGCCGGTGAAGAAGAACATCATCACCATGGGGACATCGATCCGCACGCCTGGCAGGATCTCGAGAACGGCGAGCAGTACGCTCGCAATATTCGCGACGCGCTGGTCAAAATCGATCCGGCCCATGCCGATGACTACCGCGCCAATGCCGAGCAGTACATCGAACAGATGAAAACGCTGGACGCCGAGGCCAAGCAGCGCATGGCGCAAATTCCCGAAGCCAACCGCCTGATCATCACCAGCCATGACGCCTTCGGCTATTTCGCCGATGCCTATGGCCTGAAGCTCCTCTCGCCGGTGGGCATCAATACCTTGGCCGAGCCTAGTGCCAGCGACATGGCTGCATTGATTCAGCAGATCGAGACCAGTCACGCCAAGGCGCTGTTCCTGGAGAACATGAGCAATCCGGCGCTGATCAACCAGCTGCATGAAGAGACCGGCATCGCCATCGGCGGCACGCTCTATGCCGATGCGCTGACACCGGATGGCGAAGGCAGCACCTATCTCGGCATGTTCCGCCACAATGTCGACACCCTGATCGACGCGCTCGAGGCAGACGGCAACTGATAGATCATGGCCAGCGGCGCGGTCCCGCCGCTGGCCAATTCCATCGCGCTGGGCGAGACTGGCCGGCAGCCTTTGCCGTCAAAGACCGCTCCCATGCCCGCTTCGATTCCCATGCCGCAGCGCCACCTCTCGCTATCCCAAGCCCGCCGTCTTGCCTTGAAGGCGCAAGGCTTTGGCGTCAGCACGCCCGATACGGTCAACCGGGGACACCTCAAGCGCCTTCTCGATCGTCTCGGTGTGCTGCAGATCGACTCCGTCAATGCCCTGGTGCGATCCCACTACCTGCCAGCCTTCTCACGCCTGGGTAGCTATCCGACGACACTGCTCGACGAGGCCGCCTGGAGTCGCAATCGGCATCGCGCGCTGTTCGAATATTGGGGGCACGAGGCCTCACTGCTGCCGCTGTCGCTCTACCCCGCGATGCGCTGGCGCATGCACCGGGCCCGCGATGGCGTCGGCATCTACCGCCATCTGGCCCGTTTCGGCCGCGAACGGCGCGACGTGATCGAGCGCGTGCTGGCAAGCGTCGAGGTGCATGGCCCGCTGGGCGCTGGCGAGTTGAATACCCGCGAGGGGCCTTCCGGCCCCTGGTGGGACTGGAGCGACGAAAAACACGCCCTGGAGTGGCTGTTCGCCGCCGGCGAGGTGACGGTCGCCGGAAGACGCGGCTTCGAGCGCCTCTACGATCTGCCCGAACGGGTGCTGCCGGAATCGATCCTGGCGCCCCCGGAACCCGACCTGCTGGAGGCGCACCGGCAACTGCTTCGACAATCCGCCGAAGCGCTAGGCGTCGCCACCGAGAAGGATCTTCGCGATTACTACCGCCTCGCCCCCGACGACACTCGCAGAGCACTGGCGACGCTGCTCGAGGATGGCACGCTGACGCCGGTGGCGGTCGATGGCTGGCGCCAGCCGGCTTACGTCATCGGCGACCCGGTGATTCCCCGCCGCGTGAACGCCTCGGCACTGCTGTCGCCGTTCGACTCGCTGATCTGGTATCGCGAACGCACCGAGCGGCTGTTCGGCTTCCACTACCGGTTGGAGTTCTACGTTCCTCCCGCCAAGCGGCGTTACGGCTACTACGTGATGCCGTTCCTGCATGGCGGTCGGCTGATCGCCCGGATCGATCTGCGTGCCCGACGCGCCGAGGGTGAATTGAGCGTTCTAGCCGTTCACTCGGAACCCAGCGTGACGTTCGACGATGCCGCCCTCGACGCCCTGGCCGATCAGCTCGAACGGCTGGCGCGCTGGCTCGGGCTACCGCGCATCCATCTCGCTTGCGAGCGGCCGTTGGCGTCGCGTCTGGCCAGCCACTGGCCACTGGACCGCCAACGCCGCCTGTCGCTTTGAGAGTCCGGCCCGCCACTCAAACCGGCATTGGCTCGGCCACGCTGCTGTCTTCCGCATCCGCGGTGCGCGCCACGAAATGGCCTGTCTGCGCTTCGAGATATTCCAGCCTCGGCGCCCGATATCCGCGTGGCTTGATCGGATCGGGCACTTCGCTGGCCTGCAACAGCGCCTTGAAGTCGCGTTTGTGATCGATATCCGGCATCGGCACCGCCGACAGCAGCCGACGCGTGTAGGGATGCCGCGGATCGTGCAGCACCTGCTGGCAATTGCCGATCTCGACGATCTGGCCGCAATACATCACTGCCACCCGATGGCAGACCTGCTCGACCACCGCCATGTCGTGAGAAATGAACAGATAGCTGAGCCCGAGCCGCTCCTGCAGCGACTTCATCAGTTCGAGCACCTGGGCCTGCACCGACACGTCGAGCGCCGAGACCGGCTCGTCGGCAATGATCACGCTCGGTTCCAGCGCCAGCGCACGGGCGATGCAGATACGCTGGCGTTGTCCGCCGGAAAACTGGTGGGGATAGCGAGCCGCCGCATCAGCAGGCAGACCGACCTGTTCCAGCAGCTCGCCGACACGCCGGCGACGTCCGGCACCATCCGCCAGATCATGCACCAGCAGCGGCTCGGCGATCAGTTCGCCGATGGTCTTGCGGGGATTGAGCGCCGCGAAAGGGTCCTGGAAGATCATCTGGATCTCGCGACGCACCGCCTTGAGGGCACTGCCCTTCAAGCCGCTCAGTTCACGTCCGTTCAGGCGCACGCTGCCGGAATGGTCGAGCATGTTCAGCAGCGCCTTGCCGGTGGTCGACTTGCCACAGCCGCTCTCCCCGACCAGCCCCAGGGTTTCTCCCGCCCGGACTTCGAAGCTGACGTTCTCCACCGCGCACACCTCGGTGGCGGGAGCGAAAGGCGAGACGCGCTTGACCGGAAAACGCACGCTCAGCCCGTTCACTTCCAGCACGCGCGGCTGCGAGGTTCTCGGGGGCAGCACCGGGGCGGTGCCCAGGCGTGGCACGGCCGCCAGCAGTTTCCGCGTGTAGGCCGATCGCGGAGCGCTGAACAGCACCCGCGCCGATGCCCGCTCCTCGACCACGCCACGGTTCATCACCACGACATCGTCGGCCATCTCGGCGACCACGCCCATATCGTGCGTGATCATCAGCAGTGCCGTGCCGAACGCCTGCTGTAGCTCGCGCATCAGTTCGAGGATCTGGGCCTGAATGGTGACGTCGAGCGCCGTGGTCGGCTCGTCGGCGATCAGAATCCTGGGACGACAGACCATCGCCATGGCGATCATCACCCGCTGGCGCATGCCACCGGAAAGCTCGTGGGGATACTGCCTTAGCCGCTTCTCCACATGCGGAACGCGCACCGCATCGAGCACCTCGCGGGCCCGGCGCCGGGCGCCATTGCCTTCGTCTAGGCGATGCCGGCGAATCGTCTCCTCCAACTGCTGACCGACCCGCATCAACGGATTGAGCGAGGTCATCGGCTCCTGAAAGATCATCGCGATCTCTCGGCCGCGCAGGCGTGACATCTGACGATCCGACAGACTCAGCAGATCGCGGTCGTCGTAGAGGATCGCACCGCTCGGCAGCGTTGCCACCTTGGGCAGCAACCCCATGATCGCCAGCGACGACAGCGATTTGCCGCTGCCGGATTCACCGGCGATGCATAGCGTGCGGCCGGCATGCAATTGAAAGCTGAGATCGTCGACGACGCGTTGCGCCCCATCGCGCCCGTGCGAGATGTCGATCGACAAGCGCTCGACGGAAAGCACCCGCGAATCCTGGCTGGTTTCTGACGAGGTCACGGCTTCACCTATTGACGGGGCTCATTCGAAGACGATGCGCGGCACATAGAACGACACCACCCAGTTGGGTTGATCGACGATCTCGCTGATACGCAGATCGCCGCATACCGAGCACAGCATGTAGGCCTGCTCCGCCGGCATGTTGCGCGTCTTCACCAGCCACTCGATAGCGCCCTCCACGGCTTGGCGCGCGCCGCTCATCAGGTCGCTGCCGATGCCGGTGAAGACCTCGTAGCCAGCGCCGTCCAGGTGCCGCGTGACCGGCCCCGGCGTCGAGAAGCGCGGCATCGCCAGCGGCGTCTGCTTGATCAGATCCAGCGTCACGCTCACATCCATCGCACTCTCGAGCGCCGTACCGCAGACTTCACCATCGCCTTGCGCTGCGTGGGTATCGCCGATCGAGAACAACGCCCCCGCGACTTCCACCGGCAGGTAGAGCGTGCAGCCGGCACCGATGTCACGAACGTCGAGATTGCCGCCGACCCGACGTGGCGGCACGATAGAGTGGGTGCCGGGTTCGGCCGGTGCCACGCCGATAGTGCCGGCAAACGGCTTGAGCGGTATCCGGGCATGCTCGCCGAACGCCGCCGGCGCCAATGTCCGGGTGTCGTAACGCCAAAGCGCCAATGCCGGTTCGGTGAACTGGTCCGCCAGCAATCCGAAACCGGGAATGTTGGCCGTCCAGCCAAAGCCGGACGGCGTGAACTCCTCGATGGTCACCGTCAGAATGTCACCGGGCTCGGCACCGTCGACGAAGATCGGCCCCGTCACGGGGTTGATGCGGTCGAACGGCATCGATGCCACCGATTCGAGCGTCGACGCCGGCGTGAAGTGCCCGCCGGAAGAGTCGTTGCACTCGAAGCTCAACGTGGTGCCCGGCGCGACCCGCGCGACCGGGGCATTGGCGTTGTCCCATCCCAGGTGGGATTGATGCCCGTGAATCGTCTTGATCAGACCGTGCTCGCACATCATTTCACCCAGATATAGTCATAGTTGACCGGCACGTGGACCGGGTCTACGTAAAGCGCGTCCTCGCCGCCCATGCGCGCGGAGTGCACGGTATAGCGCTGTTCGTTGAAGATCGGCACCCAGGGCGCATCGTCCATGGCCGTGGTGAAGATCTCGCCCCAGCGTTCGGCACGCGCCTCCTGCTGTTCCGGCTTGACCATGGCGTTGGCGGCATCGGCTTCGGCGTCGAGCTTCTCGTTGCAGTACCAGGCCCAGTTCCAGCCACCGGGAACCGCGCCTTCGCAGCCGAGGATCGGCCCCCAGAAATTGGAAGGGTCGGGAAAGTCGGCGATCCAGGCCATGCCGCCGGACCAGATCATCGGCGCCTGGTCCTTGTCGCCACCGGCGGCAATGACATTGGCCTGGGCCAGCGACTTGATCTGGGCACGGATGCCGATCGCCACCAGATCCTGCTGGATCGCCTGGGCGATGCGCGGCTGCGGATCGGTATTCATGACATAGAGTTCGGTATCGAAACCGTCTTTGAAACCGGCCTCCTCGAGCAGCGCCTTGGCTTTTTCGGGATCGTAGGGATAACCCTGGTAGTCCTCGTCATACCCCGGCATGGCCGGTGGCAGCGGTTGGTTGGCCGGCGTGGCGCGACCGTTGATCACACGCACGATGCGATCCTTGTTGATCGCCATGTTGATCGCCTGGCGCACCTTGACGTTGTCCAGCGGCGGTATGGTGACGTTGAGCGTGACGTAACCGGTATGCAACTGATCGCCAACTACCATCAGTTTCTGGAACTCGGGATCGTTCTTGAACTGCAGGAATTGCGCCGGGGGAATGCCATCGCCGGCGATATCCACCTCTCCACGCTGCAGACGCAACAGGGCCACGTTGGGCTCCTGGCCGATCTCGAAGTCGATTTGATCGAGATAAGGGATACCGTCGCGATAGTAGTCGTCATTCTTGACGAAAGTCAGATGCTGACCGAGCGCCCACTCCTTCAACTTGAAAGCGCCGGTGCCGACTGGATGCTTGCCGAAATCGCGCCCCCACTTCTCGACGGCCTCCTTGGGCACGACGGAAGCAAAGTTGAGCGCCATCACGTGGAGGAAGGTGGCATCCGGTGCGCTCAGCGTGATCTGAACGGTATGCTCATCCGGTGTGGTGATGCCGCTCAAGGTCGTGGCGTCGCCGTTAGACTCCTCATCGAAACCGACGATGGAGGAGAAGAATCCGGCACCGGGGCTCTGCGTCCGCGGGTTGACGGTACGCTCGAGCGAGTACTTGACGTCGGCCGCGGTCATCTCGCGACCGTTATGGAACTTGACGCCATGGCGCAGATGGAAAGTGTAGGTGAGCCCATCGTCGGAAATGTCGTAGCTCTCGGCGAGATCGGGCACCAGGTTGGTGGTTCCCGGCTCGTAGTCCATCAGGCCGTCGAAGAGCGACTTGATCATCGACCAGTTCTGCCAGTCGTAGCCGATCGCCGGGTCCAGCGTGGCGACGTCGTTCTGGTAGGTGACGACGATCTCGCCGCCCGGCTTCGGTGCGTCCTGGGCCAGTGCCGTAGCGCTGATTGCGGTCGTCAGTGCGGCCAGGGCCAACCCCTTGAGAATCCTGTGCATGTTGGTTTTCCTTGTTGTGTCCGTGATTTGTCGAACGGATGTTTCAAGCGTGCCTGACATCGATACGCGGATCGACGAAGAGCACCGCCAGATCGGCGACCAGATTGCCCAGTACGATGGCGATCGCCGACAGCGTGGTCACGCCGACGATGATCGGAATGTCCACCTGCTGGATCGCCTGCCAGGCGAGTTGACCGATGCCCGGCCAGCCGAACACGGACTCCACCACCACCAGTCCGCTCATGAAGATCCCGATGTCGATGCCGATCATCGGGATCACCGGAACGATGGCGTTGGGGAGAACGTGCCTGAGCAGTACGCGGATGCGGGTCAGTCCCTTGGCCCGCGCGGTGCGGATGAAGTCCTGGTGCAGCACGTCGATCATCGACGAGCGCACCATGCGCGAGTACCAGCCACTGCCGAGGATGCCGAGCGTGATCGCCGGCAACAGCAGGTGCTCGATGCCGCCATACCCTCCCAGCGGAAACCAGTCGAGCTTCACGGCGAAGAAGTAGAGCGCCAGCATGGCGGCGATAAAATGCGGCGAGGAGACGCCGACGAACGAGAAGGCCATCAATAGCCGATCGAGCGCCGAGTTGCGTTTGATCGCCGCGACGATGCCCAACGTGATCCCGATCAACAGCTCGAAGCCGATACCGGCCGCCATCAGTTGCAGCGACGGCCCGATCCGCGCGGCCATCAGGTCCGAGACCGGCGAGCGCTGGACGTAGGAGCGCCCCAGATCGCCCTGCAACAGGTTGCCCAGATAGCGCAGATACTGCTCGTAGAACGGCAGATCCAGTCCCAGCTGGTGGCGTATATTGGCGACCACTTCCGCCGTGGCGCTGCGCCCGGCGATCTGGCGCGCCGGATCGGCGGGGATCAGGAACAGCAGCAGATACGTGATGAACGTCACGCCGAGCAGGATCAGTGCCGCGGAGAAAAGCCGCTTGGCAACGTACCAGGCCATCGTCAGCGCGCCTCCCGTGGGTCGAGAGCATCGCGTAGGCCGTCACCCAAGATATTGAATCCGAACACCACGACGAAAATACCGATGCCGGGGAACAGCGCCATCCAGGGAGCCTGAACGATGAAGTTCTTGGCGGTGTCTAGCATCGAGCCCCAGCTCGGTGCTGGAGGCTGCTGTCCCAGGCCCAGAAATGACAGGCTCGATTCGGCGATGATCGCGGTGGCAATGGTCAGTGTCGCCTGGACCAGTAGCGGCGTAATCACGTTGGGCAGAATGTAATAGCAAATGATGCGCAGGTCGGAAGCGCCAACGGCACGCGCACCCTCGATATAATCCTCGGTCTTGATCGCCAGCACCTGGCCTCGAGTCAGTCGAGCGAAGATCGGCGAGGCGGCAATGCCAATGGCAATCATCGCATTGTCCAACGATGGGCCGAGAAAGGCTGCGAAGGCAATCGCCAAGATCAGGAACGGGCAGGCAAGCACCGCTTCTACGATGCGCGAAATCACCAACTCCAGAATCCCGCCGTAATATCCGGAGAGCAATCCCAGCGGTACACCGATGCAGAACGCAATTACTACCGAAATCACCCCGGCATACAGCGAAGCGCGCGCACCGAACAGCAACCGGGAAAGGACATCGCGACCGACGTCGTCGGTGCCCAACCAATGTACCGCGGAAGGCGCTTGGCGAATCGATGTCCAGTCATTGGCAGCAGGATCGAATGGCGCCAGCCAGGGTGCGAGCAGTGCGACAGCAATGAACAACATCACCAGCGCGCCTCCCAGCAATGTACTGGGATGACGAAGTAAGCGTCGCCAGACACGTGATGCGGAAGATCGATTGGCCGGTTTGGCAGGAGAGACGCCACCAAAGGCGCGGGAAAGAGTCGTCATTAGCAACATTCTCAAGCGCGCAAGCGTGGATTGAGCAGGTAATAGAGCAAATCGGCAAGCAGGTTCATCAAGATATAGACCGTGCCGGTAAACAGCACGACGCCCTGCACTACCGCATAATCGCGGTTGAATACCGCATCGACGATCAGCTTGCCGAAGCCGGGAATGGTGAATACTTGCTCGGTCAGCACTGCACCGGAAAGCAACTCCCCAAACTGCAGCGTGCCCATCGTCACCACCGGCACCAGTGCATTGCGCAGAGCATGCTTGAGCATTACCACGCGCTCGGATAGCCCTTTGGCCCGCGCGGTTCGTACATAGTCGGCATGGATAGCCGATATCATCGCCGAGCGAGTATGTCGCATCATCACACCAGCGATGGCCGTTCCCAGCACCACCGCCGGCATAATCATCATCTCGAGATTCTGCGCCAGGCTGTCGAGCGGGCTGGTATAACCCGACGCCGGCAACCATCCCCAGCGCACCGAAATCAGCAGGATGAGCATGATTCCCAGCCAGAAGTTAGGGACCGAAATGCCCGACAGCGCCACCACGTTGGCACCGAAATCCCAGCGCGAGCCTTTTTTGATTGCCGATACCAGCCCCGCGGCGATACCGATGACAAGTGCAATCAGCATGGCCAGTATGGCCAGTTCCAGTGTCACCGGCAGCTTGTCCACGATCAGAGACGTGACCGGCTCACGATTGCGTAGCGAAATTCCCAGATCACCATGCAGTGCAGCGATCAGCCAGTGGGCATACTGCACTGGAATCGGGTCATTCAGGTGATACTGCTCGCGAATCGCCTCGATGACCGCGGGATCACGCTCTTCACCGGCCAATGCCAATGCTGGGTCACCAGGCAATAGCAACTGTAGCGAAAACACCATCAAGGTGATCAGGAACAGCGTTGGCAAGGCAATCAACAAGCGTCTGACGATAAAACCTAGCATGCTCAACTCCTTTCCAGCGGTAGGCGCCGCCTGGCAGCGCCCGCGACCGTCCTAAGCGATCTCAGTCGAGACTGACGTCTTCGAGCCTAATCATGCCGTCGGGATAGGGTTTGAAACCGTGAACCCGGCTCGACAGTCCCCAGAACCAGTTGGGGTGATAGAGATAGAGGATTGGCCGATCCTCGAGCAGGATATCTCCGACCGCCGTATAGGCCTTCTGACGCTCAGCCATATCATTGCTGCGCCGCGCAACCTTGAGTTGGCTATCGAGATCGGAGTTGCAGTATTTGCCATCGTTGAGGGTGCCATCGCAGGCTAGGAAAGCGTAAAGGTTGCCGTCCGGATCGGCACGCCCGCTCCAACTGAGCAAGCCCGCCTGGAAATCACCGCTGCTGTAGCGATCCAGCATGCTGGCGAATTCACTAGCGGTGATTTTGACATTGAACCCGGCCTCTCCCACCATCGATTGGATGATCTGTGCGACCCGCATTGAATCCGGGTTGTTGGTTACCATCAGTTCGACATCGACATGATCGACTCCTGCCTCTTTCAATAGCGCCTTGGCATGTTCGACATCACGTGCCGGCAGCGGACGATCGAGATGATAAGGGCTATCCGGTGACAGCGGCTGGTTGTCCGGAGTGAACTCCCCGTCGAAGGCGACCTGATTGATGATGCTGCGATCAATCGCCAGTTCGAATGCTTCGCGCACGCGCGGATCCTGGCCCAGCAGATTATCGGCCTGCGGTCCATGGTCGATATTGATGGTGATACCGCTGTAACCGAGGCTGACAGCCGACTCGAGCTTGAGATCGCTATCCCCGCGAATCCGCTCGAGATCGGCAGTTGCGGCACGATCGATGATATCCAACTGCCCGGCTTGCAGGTTGGCTAGACGCACAGTGGCATCTGGAATCGGCCGGTAGACGACCTCATCCAAGTGGATCGCATCCTTGTTCCAGTACTCGGGAAATTGTTTCAGCACGATCTTGTCCTGGGCGACCCGTTGATCGAATTCGAAAGGCCCAGAGCAGACCGGATGGCGTGAAAAGTCAGCGCCTTCTTTTTCAGCGGCGGTCGGCGAGATCATCATCCCGGCACGATCCGACAGTGCCGCCAGCAAAGGGGCGAATGGCGACTTGAGATACAGCTTGACGGTGTGAGCATCGACGACTTCGATATGATCGATGGCACTGATCTCGTTTTTGCGATTCGAATCCGGCAGATTCAACGAACGTTCCAGATTGTATTTCACCGCATCGGCGTCGAATGGCGTGCCGTCCTGGAATTGCACGCCTTGACGCAGATTCATTGTCAACACGGTCTGGTCATCGTTCCATGACCACTGAGTGGCCAGTTGGGGGACCAAATCGAGCTTCGCACCGACATCAATGAGCTTGTCGCACATGCCTGTGAACACGACGCGCCCAACATAGGAACGTCCCCGGTCCGGATCGAGCATGTCTGGATCTTCGGCCAGGCCAATGGTCAGCGTCTGGGCGATCGCCACTTTGGTGAAGAGTGCGGCGGTCCCGGCCAAAATCAAGCCACAGCGTTTGAAAGACAAGGACATGAAGACTTCCTCCAAATTGTTGTTAGTGATTTGGGGTCGAGCAACGAGCTATGGTTGGACAGTCCGTCGTTGATTGCTGAGCCACCCGCTGTTGTCGAGCAAGTTGTTCCTGGAACAGCGCCAAGCGCTGACGGTAACGTGCCGAGCCCTGCCCATGCGCGGTGGCAATCGGGGTGCCACGATCAGCTTCACGCCAGAAGTGACAAGCCACCTGATGGCTACCGCCTCCTTCGAGGGTTTCTCGCAGCACCGGCGGGTCGCTGTGGCAACGATCGCGAACCAGCGGACAGCGTTCGGCAAAACGACAACCCTGCGCTGCAACCAGCGGACTGGGCGACTCACCTTCGAGCAAATCCCGGCTGGGCCGGATATGTGGATTGGGCTGCGGCACAGCCTCGATCAATGCCCGGGTATAGGGATGACGAGGACGTTCGAATAGCGTGCGAGTATCGGTCAACTCGACAATTTCCCCCAGGTACATCACGCCGACGCGATCGGCCATATGACGGACCACGGACAGATCGTGGGCAATCATCACCAGAGTCAAGCCCAGTTGCGCCTTGAGATCGCCAAGCAGATTGATGATCTGTGCTTGCACCAGGACATCGAGCGCCGAAACCGGTTCGTCTCCCACAATGAACTCTGGCCCACAGGCCAATGCCCGGGCGATACCGACCCGTTGACGCTGGCCGCCGGAAAATTCATGTGGATAACGCTCGGCATGGGCGGCATGCAATCCTACCGTAGCGAGCAACTCGGCGACCCGCGCACGCCGCCGACTGCGTGTCCAGCCATTGATACGCAGCGGCTCCTCCAGAACATCGCCCACCGTCATGCGGGGATTGAGCGAGGAGAAGGGATCCTGGAAGATCAACTGCATGCGTGCGCGCAACGGACGCATCCGGCGTGCCGACCAGTGCGAGATATCCTCGCCATCGAAGATGACACGCCCGCCGCTCGGCTCGAGCAAGCGCAGCATGAGACGTGCCAGGGTCGACTTGCCGCAGCCCGACTCACCCACCAGCGCCAACGTCTCGCCACGCTTGACCTCGAGCGAAATGTCATTGACCGCCCGTAGCATGCCACTCGGGCGTCCGAGCAGGTCTCGCCCGACCGGATACCACTTGCTGATATTGCTGAGGCTCAATAATGTTTCCATCACGCACCGACCTCCTGATAGGCCAGCTGATGCTCGAGTGGAGCCTTCCAGCAAGCGACGGCATGCGTCTCGCTGCCAGCGACCTCACCAAGCGGCGGCACCTGTTCAAGACAGCGCTCGTCGGCAAATGGGCAACGTGTCGAGAAGCGGCACCCGGATGGCATTTCGTTCGGTGTTGGTACCGCACCGGGGATGACCGGCAGACGCTCAAGATTGCCATCGAGACGCGGGATCGAGCTCAACAAGCCGATGGTATAGGGGTGCTGCGGGTCGTCGAACAATTCCACAACACTGGCTTTCTCGATGATCCGTCCGGCGTACATGACCGCCACGTCATCACCGGTCTCGGCGACCACCCCTAGATCATGGGTAATCATCAGCACCGCCGTACCGGTGTCGCATTGCAGGCGTCGGATCAGTTCCAGAATTTGCGCCTGAATGGTCACATCCAGCGCAGTGGTCGGTTCATCGGCAATTAGCAACTGTGGATCGTTGGCCAGTGCCATCGCGATCATTACCCGCTGTCGCATACCACCAGAAAGCTGATGGGGATATTCGTTCAGGCGCTCCTCCGCCGCCGGAATGCGTGCCCGTATTAGCATCTCGACGGCATGTTGACGCGCTTTGTCCGCATTGAGATCGCGGTGACATCGGATAGCCTCGATCATTTGATCGCCGATAGTGAAAGCGGGATTGAGGCTGGTCATCGGTTCTTGAAAGACCATCGCCATGGCATCGCCACGCAGGCGCTCTAGACTGCGCCGCTCCAGGCCAAGCAGTTCACGCCCGTCCAGTCGGATGCTACCACCGAGAATCTCGGCATTGTCGGCCAGCAAGCCCATGATCGAAAGCGAGGTCACGCTCTTGCCACAACCCGATTCTCCCACCAGGCATAGAGTGCGTCCGGCGTTCAGCTCGAAGCTAACGCCATCGAGAATACTCAGGACCTCGGTATCGGCCCGGAATCCCAGACTCAAGTCGTCTACCCGCAGTACGCAATGCTGATCGGGGCTAGCCTTCGCGCCAGTCTCGCTGACAGGTATCGTCGCCAAACGACTCATGTTTGACCTCGTCTTTTTGCAGGCATCAACCTCCCCTCGTTCCACTTCATAAGCGGCCCTTCAAGGTCGGGTCCAGTTCGTCGCGCAGCGCATCGCCGACCAGGTTGAAGCTGAGCGACAGCGCGACGATGGCGATGCCCGGAAACAGCACCAGCCACATCGCCGAGGTGAAGTAGGTCTGACTCTCGAAGATGATGTTGCCCCAGCTCGGCATCGGCGGTTGCACGCCGACCCCCAGGAACGACAGCGTCGCTTCCAACAGCACCGTGGTGGAGATGCCCAAGGTCGCCCAGACCAGGATCGTCGGCAACAGATGGGGCAGCAGATGTGAGAACAGAATACGCAGCGGGCCGGCACCGATGGTGCGCTCCACGGCGACGAAATCCTTGGCCGCGATGGAGATCGTCTGCGCATGGATCACCCGTGCGATCTGCACCCAGTTCACCATCGCGATGACCAGCGCCACGATCCACAGGCTGGGATGCAGGATGGCTGCCAGCGCGATCGCCAGCAGCAGCGCCGGGAACGACATCATCAGGTCGGTGAAACGCATCAGCACCGAGCCGACCCAACCACGCACGAATCCCGCGGTAACACCCACGAGAGTGCCGATGACCACGGCAATGCCGTTGGAAACCACGCCGATGATCAAGGAGGTTCGGGCACCGTATATGATGCGAGACAACAGATCCCGTCCGAGCAGGTCCGTACCGAGATAGAAGTCCGCGCTGGGCGGCAGTGGCGCGCCTTCGATGGTCAAGCCGTCGAAGAATTGCTGAGTGGGATCGCAAGGCGCCAGCCAGGGCGCGAAGAGCGCAGCCACCACGACGATGAGGATGAACAGCAGCGAGATCGCCACGCTCTTGCGCTGGAGCAGTGCCATCAGCAGCGTCATGACGATTGACCTCCTCGGCGCTTAGCGCTGGAGCTCCGCAACAGCAGGCGCTCGGCCGCCTGTTCCAGGCTCAGTCGTTCCTCCATGGCGTAACTGCGCAGCCGCTCGAAAGCCTGCGACTCGTCGCACTCGAACCGCACCATCAAGTGCGCGACGGCACGCGCAAGCGTGCCCTGGCACGCCAGGCGCTGGGCAAGCTGATGGTTGGCGGCCTCCAGTGCCCGGGATTGCTGGCGCAGCTCCTTGGCCATGGCCAGTGTGGTGTAGACCGCACTCTGGGTGACCGGCTTGTTGAGAATGGCCGTGGCTCCCAGGCGTACCGCGCGCTGGATCTGGGACAGCGTCTGATGTTGGGTCATGGCGATGATCGGGATACCGGCACCGCGTACCCGTGCCAGCAATCGATCACTATCGAAATGATCGAGTTCGACGATCACGCCACTCACGTCGTCCAGCGCTGTCGGGGCATCGTTGGCAACCGCGCGCGAACGCAACCCCAATCGATCGAGACTCTTGAGCAGCATCGCCAGCGAACGCGGCTCGCAATCGACCAGCAGCAGATGGGGAGAGAGATCAAGATGGCTCATTTCACCACCCTCAGATTGGGTGCCGATGCCGGATGGAGCGCCAGCGCATGAAAAGAGGAAAGCGAGGTGCGCGTCAGATAGGGATCGGCCTCGAGCGCATCGGGCTCGCGATGGACGATTTCGAAACGGCCATCGCGCGCTTCGGCGATGACGTTGGGTAGCATCAGATGATTGTTATGGGGCTGCAGTGACAACTGCCCCATCGGAGTGGCCTGGGGTTCTCGTTGCAACCAGGCCAGCACGGCTTCGGGGTCGTCATCGGCAATCGCCTCGCAGGCCCGGGCCAGCAGCGTCACGGCGGTGTAGGCACAGGTGTAGCAGCTGGAGAACACGCGCTCGGCGCATCCCATGCGCTGGCGTGCACTGAACGCGTTGCCGGGAACATCAAACCAGGGACCGCTGGAGAGCAGACGGATGTGCTTCAAGCGGGGAATCGCCGGCAACTCGCACTCGGTGAAGTTGCAGCTCAGGACCGGCACGCGACGGCTGGCGCGGGCACAGGCGGTATCGAGTTGTTCCAGAAAAAAATAGGAGGACTCGCCGACCAGATTGTTGAGCACGAAATCGCTTTCGCTGGACATGATCTGTTCGATGATTGATGCAAAATCTCCCTCCCCGAAGTGAAAGTACTTCTCGACGATGACCTCTCCCGCGGCCGCATCGATCAGTTCGCGGGCGATACGATTGCTCTCCCATCCCCAGACGTAGTTCGAGCCGATCAGAACACCGCGCTTGCCGTATTGGCGGAGCACGTAGGCGAGCAACGGTACGAGATTCTGGTTCGGGCTGCCGCCCAGATAGACTACGCTTTCGCTGCATTCGAAACCTTCATAGGGGCTCGCATACCAGAGCTGCGCCCCGGCCCGCTCGAGATCGGGCACGATATCCTTGCGGCTAGCCGACGTCGTAGTACCCACCACGTGACGAACTCCGCGCTGGAGCAGCGATTCGATGCCCCGGTGATAACCCTCGAGCCGACCACGCGGATCGGCCTCATGCACGATCAGGCGCAGATTCTCCTTCCGTTGATTGATCTCGTCGATCGCACGCAATGCACCGCAGCGCGCGTGATTGCTGATGCGCTGATAAGTCCCCGATGTCGAATAGAGCACCCCGATGGGTAACGTGAGCGTCATGAACGATTCCATAAAAAAAAGCCCGGACGTCCGTGAAGACATCCAGGCTTCATTGCCGAGCGCCAATCAGCGCATTGTGCTACTCAAGATTTACAGGCCGAGGGCCAGACTTGGACTTGATATCGAGTTGTATAGAAGAAGCGTGCCAATTCGGATAGCTTCCCTTGAAAAACAATATGGTTACTTTGCGCAACACGCTGCCATTCAGCATACTGCGGAAGCACTTGCACTAAATTCATCGTTCCAAACACGCCCTTGCACCAATACGATCCGCATACCATACCTTCCATCCGTAGCCCGTAGCCCGTAGCCCGTAGCCGCATCTTGCGACAAATAACCACACTAACAATATGGTTATTAAGATGTATACTGATTTCATCGTCATCGCGGTCGGGTTGGCCGCCGGGGCGAGCGCAAGAGGGTTCACAAGGGAGCGCCATCAATGAATACGATTCTTCGTCGTTTTTCCGTCGCTGGGCTGGCGACGATCACCGTGCTGGGGACCGGCAATGCCTTTGCCTACGGCGCCGGCGACTGGTTCACCCACTTCGGCGTGGCCAAGGTTTCGCCCAAGAGCGACAACGGCCATTTCGGCGGCCTCGATATGGATGTCGACGTCGATGACGACACCGGCTTCGCCTTCACCCTCGGCTATCGTTTCCTGGACAATTGGGGCGTCGAGTTGCTGGCGGCGCAACCGTTCAAGCATGATATCAACCTCAACGGCGACGATCTTGCCTCCACCAAGCACCTGCCGCCGACCCTGACCCTGCAATACTATCCGCTTGGTGGCACCGATGCCTGGGTGCAGCCGTACATCGGCGCCGGCGTCAATTACACCCACTTCTCCGATGAGGATCTGGATGTCGGCAGCCTGGATCTGGACGACTCCTGGGGCGCCGCCGGTCAGCTGGGGGTCGATCTGCTGGTCGACGATCACTGGTCGTTCAATGCTGCCGCCTGGTACATCGACATCGACTCCGACGCCACCGCCAAGGTCGGCGGCCAGTCCTACGACACCACCGTGCATATCGATCCATGGGTCGTCATGGCAGGTGTCGGTTACCGCTTCTGATCACCGAGTCACTTGTGCTGTTTTGGCCACCGCCCGGTGGCCTTTTTTATTCGAAGATTTTCCCCTCCCGGCCTCATCTCCCACCAAGCTAGCCCGATGCCGTACGGAATCGGTGGACAAAAGTCACATAAGATGAAACACTTCGCAGCCTAATTTTAACGCTGCTTTTGACTTTGCTTCCCGTGAATGTCCGCACTCACGGGCGTCGCTCTTTTATGATTCGAATTCCTGCCGATCACTGGCTCCTGGCATTGAGAACCGTGCTCGCCGTCTGGCTGGCGCTGTTTCTCTCCCTGCGTCTCGATCTCTACCAACCGGCCTGGGCGATGATGGCGGTGATGATCGTGACGCTGCAGCCGGTCATGTTCACCGGCGGCACGCCGCCGATCGGCATCATCATCGGGCGCGGCCTGGCGCGCCTGTTCGGGACATTGTTCGGCTCCATCGTCGGCCTGGTATTGATCGTGCTGTTCGGTCAGCAGCCGATGCTCTATCTGCTGTTTTCCGGCGGCTGGCTGGCTTTCTGCCTCTATTGGGTGATGCTCGAGCAGGATGAGTATCTCGGCTACGTGATGATGTTGAGCGGCTACACCTCGACGTTGGTCTCGCTGACCGCCATCGGTACCGGCGTGGAGGATATCTGGTCCGTGGCCCAGGGACGTTTCAGCGAGACCGCCCTGGGCATCGGCTGCGCGCTCGTGGTGCACGTCGCGATTGCCCCCCGCTTCGGCAGTCGCGCACTGCCGGGAGCGCTTTCCGAGTTTCTCTCCAAGGCAGCGACCGAGACGTTGGCCGCGATGGAGACCGTCCGCCCTCGCGAGACCCGCGACGCTCGGCTAAAGGCGCTGCTGCAGCACCACCAGCAATTCGAGCAACTACGCGGATTGACCCGCCTCGAAACGCGCCGGCTGAGCCATTTCATCCCCGCACTGGATCGCTTCGCCAGCGATAGCCTGGCACTGCTCACCGCCGTTCGGGAACTGGAAACGGCGCTCGACTATCTGCGTGAATGCGACGATGGCGAACACTGGTTGCGCCAGTTGAAACGGCAGGCCACTCCCCTGCTCCAGGCAATCGAGGCAGCACCGGACGGTAGTCCCGGCGAGCATCTGCAACTGGCTGATTTCGTCTGGGACGAAGACGAGGTCGAACCCCGCTCGCGGACACGAGCCGAACTGGTCAGGCAACGCCTGGGAGAGGTGCTGGGACTTCTGCAACACGGCCACCACCTGCGCAACGCGCTCGATGACCCGGCGTCCTCCAAGGTCAAGACACTGCCCCGTTCACGCCGTTCGCGCACGACGCACAACGAGCATTTCGTCGCGCGCTACAATGCGTTTCGTCTGTTCATCTCCGTCGAGTTGCTGGGTCTGTTCTGGATACACAGCGGCTGGCACTCCGGCTACCTGGCGATGATGCTGCTCGGCGTGTTTACCATGCTGTTCGCCAAGGCGCCCGATCCCGCCGCCGTGGTCTATCAGTTCCTGTGGGGAACGATCGCCGCGGTGATCCTCGGCGGCATCCTGTTGTTTCTGGTGTTACCAGTCATCAACGGCTTTCCTTTACTGGCCATCGCCATTGGTATCCCGGTCGCCATCGGAACCCTGATGACGCCGCATCTCCGCTGGTCGCTGATCGGCATGGCGGGCGCCATCGTCATGATGACACTGCTCAATCTCCACTCGACCTACACCTTTTCGCCGGCCAGCTACGTCAACGGCGGCTTGGCCTCGATCATCGGCACGCTCGCTTCCATGGTGACCTTCTCGCTACTCCGGCAACGCTCCCCGGCAGAGCGTATCGAGACACTGATGAACGCCTACTGGCGTGGCCTCAGGCGCCTGATGCAGGACCGCGCTCTGCCCAATCGGGCGCGCCTGGAAAGCCGTCTCTACGATCGCCTCGGGCGTCTGGTCGCCTTGGGCGGCACCGACAAGGCATTGCGCGAGGCGGTCGACTTGCATGCCATGGCGCTGTGCGTGTGGCGGATACGGCGCCTGCGTGATGACATCGGCCCCCGGCACAACGACATCGAGACCTGGTTGGCGACCATCGGCTCCCGTCTCGCCACGCATCACCACGACCCGAAGATGTGGCAAACCCTGACCGATCAGGCGCAGGGCTGGGTCTCGCGGCTCTACCACGAAGCCCATCTGCCGATCGCCACCATCGGCGAATTCGCCATGCTGAGGCAGTTGATGCGCAACGCCCCCGGTATCGAGCTCGAGAGCAGCAATCAGGCAGAGCGGCAACCCTCATCCACCACGGCGGAAAATCCCAAGCATGCTGGTTGAATGGTCATTTCTCGGTTTCCTGTTGCCACCGTTAGCCGTACCGGTGCTACTGGCGCTCGGCTGCTATGTCCTGTTACGCCGTCTGCTCGTCCGCTTGAAACTCTATCACTGGTTCTGGCAGCCGGTGCTTCTGGATATCGCCATTTACGCCTTGCTGTTGTGGGCCGTGCTGACGCTCACCGGCTCACTACCGCTTGCAGGATAAGGAACAGGTATCGATGAATTGGCCAACCGGGCTTCGTAAAACGGTTCGACTGCTGTTGACCCTGGCCGTGGTCGCCGCCGCCATCGTCGCCGTCGCCCAGATCTGGAATCACTACATGCACGACCCCTGGACCCGGGACGGCCGCATTCGCGCCGACGTGGTCAACCTGGGTACCGACGTCGCCGGCCTCGTCGACAACCTCGAGGTACACGATAACCAGTTGGTGAAGAAAGGCGATGTGCTGTTCACCATCGACCAGCAGCGTTACCAGTTGGCGCTGGATGAAGCCAAGGCCAACCTCAGCCAGCTCGAACAGCAGCGCGACGAGGCCCAGGCCGCCAACAGCCGCCGCCAGCGCCTGCACGATTACGTCTCGCAGGAAGACAAGGACAATGCCCGCTTCGCCCTGTTGACGGCCCAGGCCGCCGTGCAGCAGGCGCGGGTCGCGGTCGCGCAGGCCGAGCTGGACCTCGAGCGTGCGACGGTGCGGGCGCCGGTGGACGGCTATGTCACCAATCTGCTGCTGCGCCCCGGGCAGTACGTCAGTGTCGGCACCGATGCCTTGACACTGATCGACGCCAACAGTTTCTACGCCTTGGGTTATTTCGAGGAGACCAAGCTCGATAGCGTCCACATCGGCGCGCCGGTCCGCGTACAGTTGCTTGCCGGCGATGAGCCGATCTGGGGCCATGTCGATAGTTTCGCCCGCGGCATCACGGACAACAGCCTGAGCAGCCAGGACAACGGCCTGGCCGCGGTCAATGCCTCGTTCGACTGGGTGCGTCTGTCGCAGCGCATTCCGGTCCGCATCGCCCTCGACGAGATCCCCGAAGGCACCAAGCTCTCCGCCGGCCTGACCGCCACCATCTATCTCGACAGCGACCGCCAGGCGCGCGAGAACAGTCATGACTGGTGGCAATCGCTGCGCCGTCGCTGGGAAAGCCTGATCAGCATCTGATCCGATAACGACAGCGCCCCCGATGATGACTCTTCGGGGGCGCCTGGATTACGCCAGCGCGTCGTTAGTCGAACGCGTCCTTAGTCGAAATAGCTGAACGTTTCTCCCGGCTCGATATTGAGCAGGGTGTGGTAGATCAGCTCGATCACGTTTTCGACGTCCTGCTTGTGGACCATCTCGACGGTGGTGTGCATGTAGCGCAGCGGCAGCGAGATCAAGGCCGAGGCGACACCGGAATTCGAGTAGGCGAAGGCGTCGGTATCGGTGCCGGTGGCGCGCGAGCGCGGCAGGCGCTGGAACGGGATCTTCTGCTCGGTCGCGACCTCGATCAGACGTTCGCGCAGCTTGTTCTGGATCGCCGGCGCGTAGCAGATCACCGGGCCGTCGCCGATCTTGTTGGCTCCTTCCCGCTTGGGTTCGATCATCGGCGTCGAGGTGTCGTGGCTGACGTCGGTGACGATGGCAACGTTGGGGTTCAGACGCTCGGCGATCATTTCCGCGCCGCGCAGGCCGACTTCTTCCTGCACCGCGTTGACGATATACAGACCGAAATCGAGCTTCTGCTTGCGCGCCTTCAGCAGCCGCGCCACCTCGGCGATCATGAAGCCGCCGATGCGGTTGTCGATGGCGCGGCAGACCAGCTTGTCGCCGTTGAGCACCATGAATTCGTCGGGATAAGTGATCACGCAGCCGACGTGAACGCCGAGCGCCTCGACTTCATCCCTGGTGCTGCAACCAACGTCGATGAAGATATTGTCGAGCTCCGGCGGCTTCTCCTTCGGCCCCTGGCGGCGGGTGTGAATCGCCGGCCAGCCGAACACGCCCGGCACGATACCATTGTCGGTGTGGATGTTGACCCGCTTGGAAGGTGCGATCTGATGGTCGCTGCCACCATTGCGGATGACATAGATCAGGCCGTTGTCGGTGATGTAGTTGACGTACCAGGAGATCTCGTCGGCATGCCCTTCGATCACCACCTTGTAGTCGGCGTCCGGATTGATCACGCCGACGGCGGTGCCGTAGGTGTCGGTGATGAATTCGTCGACGTAGGGTCGCAGATAGTCCATCCACAGCTTCTGGCCTTCCCACTCGTAGCCGGTGGGCGAGGCGTTGTTCAGATAGCGCTCGAGAAACGCCATCGCATCCGCGTTCAGCGGTGCCGTACCGCGCTTGGTGCTCTTGGCCGTCTTGGACGTTTTGGTACTCTTGCCGGTGCCTTTGCTCATGCCGGATTCCTTTTTCAGGCTAACAGTCCCCTAGCTTAACAGCCTCGGCGGCCGGGAATCTTGCGCAAGCGCGGATCGAGCCCGTTCCAATTCGGGGTTGTTGGCGGCACCATGCCAGCCCCTCGCGCCGGTCACTCGGCAACCACACTCACCTGCCGTTACAAAGCGTCGGACTTGCCGGCAAATCGGTTAACAAAAACCTCATGTCATTTTCCGTTTACGTTTCTTAAGCTGAATAAGCAATAACGACCGACGCAGGAAGCGTCGGCTCGGGCGGCCCGGACCAGATCAACGCCAACATGGCCGCCCCCGGGGTGAATTGAAGGGGCTATCGCAGCAACTTCAGGAATGGTCAATGCACAACTCGGATCGTGCCGGCTTCGCCATCTTCTGCGTGGCGATTGCATTCATTGCTTTCATTGGTGGGGCTTTCGTGATTCTCACCAAAACGTTTCCCTATGCCTATCTGGACGACGCCTATAAGGCAGCAGGCGCCCTCGTCAAGCAGTACGCCTCGGATGACCTCTATGCCGACTCCGACCTGTGGCGCGAAGCCCGTCGCAGCGACCAGGGCGTGACGATCGACGACGCCTCGAAGGCCTACGACGGGTTGACGCTCTACACCTCCGGCGACGGTACCTACGCCAATCTGATCGATATGCAGGGCAACGTGGTGCATCACTGGGAGTTGCCCTACAGCGCCATCTGGGACGAAAGCCCGGTCGGCCGCGATCCACGTCCGGACGATCATATGTACTGGCGCAAGGCAAGACTGATGCCCAACGGCGATCTGGTGGCGATGTATATCGCCGACAACGATACGCCGTGGGGTTACGGGCTGGTCCGGCTGGACCCGGATTCCAACGTGGTGTGGAAATACCATGCCAGCACTCACCATGATCTCGACATCACGCCGGATGGCGACATCGTGACTCTGACGCACGAGTTCACCCAGCAGAAGGTTCCTGATCTCGGGGCGCTGGAGTACCCCTGGCTGAACGATTATCTGGTGGTCCTGGACGGCGAAACCGGAGAGGAGATCAGCAAGGTGTCGCTCGGCGACGCCTTCATGGATTCCCCTTTTGCCAGCCTGTTCTATGCCGTGCCGAGCTTCGCCATGGAAGATCCGCTGCATACCAACAGCGTGCAGTATCTGGACGACGAGTTGACCCAGGCGTTCGCCCCCGCCAGGGGCCGCGCCGGTCAGGTGATGCTGTCGTTCCGTCATCCCGGTGCAGTGGCGCTGGTCGATCCCGGCAGCGGCGAGATGACCTGGGCAACCAAGGGCCCCTGGCTCGGCCAGCACTATGCGCGGGTGCAGCCCAATGGCAACTTCACCCTGTTCGACAACCTGGGGAATTTCGAGCCGGACAACCGCACGCGGATATTGGAAGTGAACCCAACCAGCCATGCCATTGTCGCAAGTTATACCGGGAGTGAAGAACATCCCTTCGACAGCGGACTGCGCGGCGCCGCAGAGACGCTGCCGAACGGCAACCGGCTGATCACCGAGTCCGATGGCGGCCGGGTGTTCGAGGCGACTCCACAGGGAGACATCGCCTGGGAATTCATCAATCCCGTGCGCGGGGGAGACAAGGATCAGTACATCCCCGTTGTCTCATCGGGCCAACGCATTACCGTTGCAAACCTCGACGCGGATTTCCGCGCCGATCTCGACACCACTGGGAGGTGATCGTCATGACGCGTTTGACCAAGCGATACGACAAGTTCCTGCTGACGGGCCTGCTCGCCGTTGGCGCCACCCTGCCACTGACCGCCGAAGCCTATGTCGGCCCAGGTGCGGGGCTCAGCCTATTGACCGCTCTCTGGGGCATCGTCGCCGCGATCGGCATGGCGGTCTTCTTCGTGATCATGTGGCCGATCCGCCGCATGCGCCGCCGGCGCAAGGCCGAGGCAGCCGCTGCCGATGCAGGTGCCGAGGGTTCGGGCGTGGCCCAGGCGCGCTCCGCACAGGACGAGCCGGCAGCGGGAACGAACGCCCCGCACAACGACGATACGGCATCCGGTACCACGCATGCCGGCCACCGTTCCTGACCGACCTTGATGGCGCGGCCGGCAGACGGCAGGGATACCGCGCCGAGCCGCGCCCCGAACCATGGTTGAAGCAGGTGAGCATCTCGCCGCGGGAGGAGTGATCCAGCCGCGGCGGGGTCTGACGCTGCAACGCTCGTCTCGTGTCAGGAGGACACATGGGATTACTGGATTTGCCCGACCCGCTGTTCGGCGTCATCGACGGCGGCATGGCAACCTTTCTGCCGGCCACTTTGCGCCTGGCGGTGTGGGCGATCATCGCCGGTGTCGGCACCTTGTTTCTCTATCGGCTGCTCTCCCCGCAGGGCAAGATCGGCGAGGCCAAGCGCAACGCCCGCGCCGCGCGCAAACGGCTCAATGAATTCGATGGTGAATTCAGCGACGCCGGGCCGCTGATCCGCGATCAGTTCTCCAGCGCCTTCAAGCACTTGGGCCTGGTGGTTGTGCCGACGCTGGTATCGATCCTGCCGCTGCTGGCACTGCTGACCTGGTTGGAGAGTCACTATGCGCACGCGCTGCCGGCCGCAGGCGATACACCGCAGATGCAGGTCGTGCCGGACACCTACGAGCCGCAGTGGTCGCAAGAAGACGACGGCCCCCACCTGACCGTCAGTGACAGCGACAGCGAACTCGTCAACGTGAAGATGACGGCCCCCATTCCGGTGATCGAACAGCGTCAATGGTGGAATTGGCTGATCGGCAATCCACTCGGCTACCTGCCGGCGGAAAGCGGCGTCGAGCGCATCACCGTCGAGCTGCCGCAGCCGGAGTATCTGCCTTTCGGCCCGGGCTGGATGCGCCACTGGCTGGCGGTGTTCTTCCCGGTCATGCTGATCGTCTCCCTGCTCACCTACCGATGGGCGAAAATCGAATGACCACCTCTCCCGATCAAAAGCCGACGCCCCAGAACTCGACGCACCAACACGCCCCGGGCGATTCGGATACGCGTGCCGACACGCCGGCCGACAGCGGCAAGGTCAGCGATCCGGGCTTCGTGGTGCCCAGCTGGATGCACTGGCTCGGCGGCTGGGTTCATCGCCGGCCACGCACCTGGATCAAGCTGGGCAACGTGGAAAGCCGCGCGGTGCAGGACGCCATCGCCGATATCCGCGTCGACCGCCCGGTCTACGTCGCCGGCCTGGCCCGCTCCGGCACGACCGTGCTGCTCGAGCACCTGGCTCGGCATCCGGCGGTGGCGACCCATCGCTACGCCGACTTTCCGCCGCTGTTGACGCCTTACTGGTGGAATCGCTGGCTGGCGCTGGTTCCCAATTCCCAGGAGAAGGCGCAGGAGCGCGCCCATAAGGATGGCATCGCCGTGACCTCGAAGAGCCCGGAAGCGTTCGAGGAGATGCTGTGGATGGCGTTCTTCCCCGATACCCACGATCCGGCCCACAGCTCGGTCATGGGGCGCGACGCCGCCAATCCCGAGTTCGAGCGTTTCTACGACGAGCACATTCGCAAGCTGCTCGCCGTGCGCAAGCGCCAGCGCTACGTCGCCAAGGGCAACTACAATCTGGTGCGGCTGGGGTATCTGCACAAGCTCTACCCGGAAGCGCGCTTCATCGTCGCGATTCGCGATCCGGTATGGCACATCGCCTCGCTGATGAAGCAGCAGAAGCTGTTCGTTGCCGGCGAGACCAGTGAGCCCCGCGCCCTGGAGCACATGCGCCGGGTCGGCCACTACGAATTCGGCCTCGACCGACGCGCCATCAACGTCGGCGACGACGAGCAGACCCGGCGCATCACCGAGCTATGGGAATCCGGCCAGGAAGTCAAGGGCTTGGCGCATTACTGGGCGGCGATCTACGCCCATGTCGCCGATACCCTGGAAGCCGATCCCGAACTGCGCCAGGCCTGCCTGGTGGTGCGCTACGAGGATCTCTGCGGCGAGCCGCGGGAACGTCTGCGGCAGGTGTTCGATCATGCCGGACTCGAGATCGCCCCCGACACGCTGGAGCAGGCCGCCAGCGGTCTGCACGCGCCGACCTACTACCAGCCGAAGTTCAGCGACGAGGAGCTGGCGATGATCGCCGGCATCACCGCCCCGGTGGCGGCGCGTTTCGGTTATGGCCGGAGTGCTGCCGCGCCGCCCACGACAGACGCGGGACCGGAAGTGGGCTAGGAGCCTGCAGCCTGCTTGCGGTAGCTCATCGAGGCGTCGATGCGGCCGAGAATGTAGTCCCCCGCCGCGACCGGCGGATACTTCACCGCCTCGGACGCTACCCCCAGGTCGGCGGGATCGACGATCGCCGCATAGTCGGGATCGTAGAAGGTGGCGATCGAATAGCGCTCGCGACCGCTTGCGTTGATCACCCGGTGCATCGTCGACAGGAAGCGATCGTTGGACCAGCGCGCCAGCAGATCGCCGACATTGACCACCAGCGAGCCCGGCACGAAGGGGGCGTCGATCCAGCGCTCGCTGCCCAGTTCACGTACCTGCAGGCCGCCGACGTCATCCTGGTACAGCAGCGTGATGCAGCCATAGTCGGTATGCGGCGCCACTCCGAACTGATCCTCGGGGCGATCGTCGGGCTGCACCGGGTAGTAGACGGCCTGGGTGCGCTGCAGCGGCTTGGTGTACTTGGCGGCGAAGAATTCCGGATCGATCTCCAGGCTGACCGCCACCGCCCGCAGCAGATCGGCGCCGCAGCGGCCGACTTCGGCGAAGTAGGCATCCATCGCCCGCTGCCATTCGGGCATGAACGCTGGCCACTGGTTGGGGCCGCGCAAGGCCTCGCCCGCCAGCACGCAGGGATCGTCCTCCGGCAGGTCGAGCCCCATGCTGTAGAACTCCTTCTCGTCGGGGCGCGTCGCCTGGTACATGGTGGCGCCGCCCTTGCGGTGGAATCCCCGATGACGCTTGTTGACCGCGACCTCGACCTTGCGCTCCAGCGGCAGGGCGAAGAAGTCGTGGGCGGTCTCCAGGGCGGTGTCGATGACCGTCTGCGGTAGGCCGTGATTGACGATATAGAAGAACCCCACCTCGGTGCAGGCCCGGCGGATCGCTTCCCCGGCACGGGCCAAGCTGGCGGCGTCGCCTTCGCGAACACCGCTCATGTCGACCAGCGGAATGGAGGTTGTCTGTGTCATTGTTGGTTACCTCTCGGTCATAGGGCTCGTTTCACTGCCGTTCGGCTTCAACTCGGCTGGTTGGGGTGCGCCGGATACTGGCGCTCCTCCGGAGCCGGCGGGAAGTACTGATAGAGCCAGGTCTCGCTCACCGTCTTGCCGTCGGCGAGCAGGTTGAGCCGCATGTTGACCGGATCGGTGGAGTCGCTGGTCGGGTACCAGTCGAACTGGATACGGAAACCCTCGATCTCCTTGACCCACAGGATATCGAGCTGCTTGACGTCGCCTTCCGGCACGTCGAGCTGGGTCTTGATATCGATGTCGTTGTCGTAGAAGTGCTTGAGCTCGCCGCCGACGAAATCCACCGCGATGCGCCGGGCCCAGACTTTCGGGTAGTGCTCTCCCGGCGCCCAGCCCTCGGGGAAGCCGCCGATGCCGGTGAACGTCTTGCGGACTCGCGCCAGCTCGGGCTTCACCGGCGGCTGTGCGCTCCAGTAGAGCTTGTAGCCGTAATTGAGCTCCTGCCCCGGCTCGATCGCCTTTTCCGGCTTCCAGAACGCGACCACGTTATCCATGGTCTCCCCGGTGGTGGGAATCTCCAGCATCTGGATCTCGCCCTTGCCCCACTGCCCCTTCGGCTCGACCCACAGGCTGGGGCGCTTGTGGTAGTTGGCGACGATGTCCTCGTAGCTCTTGAAGTCGTGATCGGTCTGCAGCAGCCCGAACCCCTTGGGATTGTCGTCGCCGAAGGTGTTGAACTGGACCCGCGGCGGATTGTTGAGCGGCCGGCAGACCCACTCGCCGTTGCCGAGCCACATCGACAGCCGGTCGGAGTCGTGGATCTGCGGGTGGAAGGTCAGGCACATGTCGCGCTGCTGGGTGCCGCAGCTGAACATGCTGGTCATCGGCGTGATGCCGAGCTGGGCGATCGACTCGCGCGGATAGAGGTGCTTGTCGATGTCCATCACCACGCGCTCCTCTTCGCAGTGAATGACGAAGCGATAGGCACCGGCCAGGCTCGGCGAATCGAGCAGCGCATAGGCGGTGAAGGTCGTCGAACCCGGCTTGGGCGTCTCGAACCAGAAGCGGGTGAACGCCGGGAATTCCTCGGTCTTGCCGTCGGTATAGGTGTTGACCGCCACGCCGCGTGCCGACAGGCCGTACTGATAGGTGTCGTCGACGGCCCGGAAGTAGCTGGCGCCGAGGAAGGAGACGATGTCCCGCTCGGTCAGCGACGGCTCCTTGAACACGCGGAATCCGGCGAAGCCGAGATCGCTCTGCCCCTCGAGCTGGGAGACATCGACACCGGCCCTGGCGTATTCGAACAGGTCGGGGCGGAAGTGGATCTCCTTGGCCTGCTGGGTCTGCGGGTCGATGGAGTACATCCGGACCGGCTGGTTGAACCCCATGCCGACATGGAAGAACTGGATGTCCAGCGGGCCATTCATGCTATTCCACAACGAATGGTCGGGATCGTAGCCGATGGCGTTGTAGTTCTGCGGCGTGAGATTGGCCAGGGTCGGCGGCAGTTTCTCGACGTTGCTCTGATACGCCTTGGCGGCCAGATCGCGGGCGAAGCCCTGCAGCCAGTCGAAACTGAAAGCCGCCGCCTCGCCGTCGGCGATATCGCTGGTGGCGCGCGCCGCCGCGAACAGTGGCGCTGACGGCAGGCCGTACCAGGCAGCCAGGGCAATCGCGCTTTTCAGCACACTTCTACGATCCATGAACACCCCATCCTTTGTGTGTCGGCAGTCGAATTGGCAGCATACCCGATCATCGCGAATCAGGCTGCACCGAAGAGAATCGTTCATCAGACGTCTTCGCGCCGGGCAGGTTCCCTGGCCGAATCGCGACTCACCTCGTGACGGCCAAGCCAACCTCCACCCCACCCTTGGTGGCATCGTCGACGAATGCATGGCGTGCTAACGTCCGCCGTATCGGGACGCCCTGATCCCCCTGCCGATATCGAGAGGTTTCGTGAAACGTCGCTACTCCTCCCACTATGCGTGGCGCCGCGCGCAGAGCATCGATGAACTCGCCTGGATGGCGCGCCAACGTCTTCCGGCCTTCGCCTGGGAGTACGTCCACGGTGGTTCCGAGGACGAAACCACGCTCGGCGACAACCGCCGCGCCTTTGCCGCCTGGGGCTGGCAGCCGCGCACGCTGGTCGATGTCGAGGCCAGAGACAGCCGTACCCGACTGCTGGATGTCCCTGCCGAACTGCCGCTGGCCATCGCCCCCACCGGCTACAACGGCATGCTGTGGCGGGATGGCGATATCGCCCTGGCGCGAGCCGCAGCCAGTCGCGGCATTCCTTTCACGCTCAGCACGGTCTCCTGTGCCAGCCTGGAAACCCTCGCCGCCGCCGTGCCGGATGCGCGGCTGTGGTTCCAGCTCTACGTGCTGGATGACGAGGCGGTGCGTAACGATATGCTCGAACGCGCCAGGAACGTCGGCGTCGAGACGCTGATGGTCACGACGGACACCGTCGTGCTGGGGCGTCGCGAATGGGATTCACGCAGCTATCTCAACCCCCGGCGACTGGCGTGGCCTTACCTGCTGGATGCCGGCCTGCATCCGCAATGGGCCTATCGCGCGCTCTGGCCTCAGGGGCTGCCGACGCTGGGCAATCTGGTGAAGTATCTGCCCAAGGAACAGCAGAGCGCGGGCAGCGCCGCCGGCTATATCAACCAGCGCATGACGCGCCGGCTGACCTGGGAAGTGCTGGCCGATATCCGCGAGCGCTGGCCCGGCAAGCTGTTGATCAAGGGGATTCTCAACGCCGAGGATGCACTCGAGGCCAAGCGCATCGGCGCCGACGGCGTGGTCGTCACCAACCACGGCGGGCGCCAGCTCGATGGCGCGCCGGCGACGCTCGATGCCCTGCCCGGGGTCGTCGACGCGGTGGGGGATTCGATGCACATACTGCTGGATAGCGGTATCCGTCGTGGCAGCGATATCGCCAAGGCCGTCGCGCTGGGAGCGGAAGGCGTGCTGTGCGGGCGCGCGACTCTCTACGGCCTCGCGTTGGGCGGAGAAGCGGGCGCGGCTCATGCCATCGATCTGCTCAAGGATCAGTTGCACAACCTGATGGCCCAGCTCGGCCGGCCCACACTCGCCCAGCTCGATGCTAGCTGTCTGCGACGCTCCCCTTATGCCTCGACCCGAGGCGACTCGCCCCGACGCCCGAGCGACGCCCTGCCGGGTGGGGAAACGCCGGGGGATATGCCTTGAGCGCCATTCACGGCGGGCAATCCTGTAGGGCGATATCGGGTGTCCAGCTCATAACAGGGCCGTCAACGCTGGCACGGTCAATACGGCGATGTAGAACCCCATGAACTGCACCCCGATATTGAAGCCCAACAGACGTGACAGGAATCCGCCCACCAGCCCCACCGTGACAACGACCAGCAAGCCCAGCAAGCCGCCTTCCCAGAGACCGATCACCAAGATGAGCCCGACGAAGGTGCCGATGATCGCTTCGTGGCTGATGTTGCGAGACACGAAGGCCGCAGCACGGCGGGCGTAGTTCATCGAGAAGGGGTACGCGATCAGCAGCGCCAGCACGACCGCCAGTAGCCCGTAGACCAGAAACTCCCACGTCCCCAGCAGATTGTGCAGGTTGTTCACCTGGCCGCTGGCGCTATCCACGGTGAAACGAGGCGGCGCGTTGAACAGCGGCGCCGCAGGACCCGCAGCGACCGGGCTCAATGGCAGCCCGAATGCCATCAAAGGAATGAGGGCTTCGGCGATATAAGTCGACTCGGTGACGCCATTGCGGACCGCCAGCGTCGTCGTCAAGCGGTGATAGACATGTCGAATACGGCTTGCTACCACCTCACCCATGATGACCGTCATGGCCACCGGGCTAAACACAAAGGTGAGACTGGAAGCCACGGCAGTGCCTATCGTCCAACCCGTCTGGCGGGAATCCAGGACCTTGAGGGGGTTGGGGAAGTAACCGCTCCAGCGTTTGACGTCGGGCGCCAGCGAAAACCGGGCCGGTCGATCCCGTTTCCGTCGTGCTCGCTCGGCAGGCGACAATACCAGGAACAGGTCGGAAATCAGCGGCCCGATGGCAATGCCCAGGAAATAGCTGACGCCCAACTTGACGCCATGGGCAGCGGTAAGATTCTGCAGCGCGACGATTATCAGCACGAAAGGCCCCAACGCCAGTACCGCTGCCCAGCGACCAGGCGAAAAGTAGGCGATGGCCAGTGCCGCGATCAAGAAGAGGTAGGGCGCGGTGTGCTGCACGAAGCCACCGAAAGGCGCCAGCAGGAGCGCGAAGACCACGGTCACCGGCACCGCGATCAGGGCAGCGATGACGCCACCGGAGATCATCTTGCGCAACGCGATGTGCGGCACACCCAACTGACGCAGATAGTTTGCCTCGCGCATCATTGGCGTGGCCATGGTGTCGCCGGGAATCCCCAGCAGGGCGGTGGGTACGGCATGGGTCATGTGCTTGGATACCGCACCTGCCAGGAAGAAAGTGTACACACCGGCGGGCGGAACGCCGATCAACACGACCAGTAACGTCAAGGGCGCGATGGTCGTGGTCTCGTCACTGCCGGAGATGAGACCTATCGCTGAAAACACCACGGCCCCGATGATGCCCATGCCCAATGCGACGGGAAGCTGTGCCAACAAGGCATCCATCATGACTGCACTCCTTCTCGACCCGCGTGCCCGAGGTCACGCTCGGTCACCGCAACGGCATCGCCTTGGGCATGATCGCGCTCATAGACCAGAAAGGCCTCCTCCAATTCGAGCTCTCTCAACTCCGATCGGACGGCCTCCGGTAAATCCTCCACGCCGCCCCTGCTGCCGTAATCGGCGTAGAGCGCGGCCAGCACCCCTTGCAGGTTTTCAGTGTCGACGGTGTCTTCGACGACCTCCCGCTTGGGCCGAAAGAGGTATGCGCAAATCGCGCCGCCCACCACGCAACCGATGATGCCGAACAGCATGGCGTAGGTCCGCGCCATTCGAGGGTCATCGATGAACATGCCAAGCAGCCATTCGGCCGTCTGAAAGGCGCCCAAGCTGACCGCCCCACCGATGATCAGCGAGCCGATCAGGTGATGGCCATCAACCGTGTCATTCCAGACCTCGAGCAATCGATCATTTCTCATTGTCATAACCCCCTCTTGCTAGTTGCCGAGATGATCGCCCCGACCACGATTGGCGCGGATGGCCCTGGCCACGGGTGAAGGCATGCGCCGTGACAGCGTGCGGTCGGCCCACTCGGCAACATCGACCAACCGCTCCAGATCGATGCCGGTATCGAACCCTTGGCTCTCGAGCAGGCGTACCAGGGATTCGGTCGCCACGTTACCCGTGGCACCCGGTGCGTAGGGACAGCCACCCAAAGCCGAGACCGAACCATCGAAGACCCGCACGCCGGCCTCCAGCGCGGCCTGCACATTGGCGACGGCCATTCCCCAGGTATCGTGGAAATGCCCCGCCAAGACACCGACCGGCAGTTGCCGTGCACAAGCCTCGATCAATTCACGAGTGCGGCGTGGTGTGCCAATGCCAGTCGTGTCCCCGAGACTGACCTCGTAGCAGCCCATGTCGAATAGCTGCCGGGCAAGCGTCGACACTTTCCGCGGATCGACATCGCCGGCGTAGGGACAGCCCAGCACACAGGAGATGTAACCCCGGACGCGGATGCCGGCCTGCGCAGCCAACGGCATGATGGGCGCAAACCGAGCCAGGCTCTCGGCGATGGAACAGTTGATATTGTGATGGGCAAAGGCTTCGGAAGCCGCCGTGAATACCGCGACCTCGTCGACCCCCGCGGCCCGTGCAGATTCGAACCCTCTCGAGTTGGGTACCAGTACGGAGTAGGTAATATTCGATCGCCGATTCAACTGGCCGAGCACCTCCTGGGTCTGCTGCATCTGGGGCACCCAGCGCGGGGAGACGAAGGCACCGGCTTCCAGGTGGCGCAAGCCCGTATCGGCCAAGCGTTCGAGCAGTTCGACCCGCATGGCGACAGGCAGCACCTCCGGCTCGTTCTGCAGGCCATCGCGGGCGGCAACCTCAACGAGTCGCACCGGCTCCCTGGGCGTCATGAGGTCGTTCCGCGCTGCTGCCGCAGCAGTTCCGAAGCGCGATCTGCGCTGACGCGCCCCTCCTCGACCATTCGCCGCACGATGAGGTCGAGCTCACCCCCTGTGGCGCCGGCTGTCAGCGCGATATTGCGTGCATGCAGCGCCATGTGCCCTTTTTGGATGCCTTCCGTCGACAACGCTCGGAGGGCGGCCAGGTTCTGAGCCAGGCCCACCGCCGCCGCGATTTCCCCCAGCTCGCTGGCGGTTTCGACCCCCATGAGCTTCAGCGACAGCTGCGCGAGCGGATGTGTACGGGTCGCGCCGCCGACCAATCCCACCGGCATGGGTATTTCGAGCGTCCCCACCAGATCACCTTGGGTATTCTTCTCCCAGGTCGATAGCGATCCGTAATGGCCATGGCGGCTGGCAAAGGCATGCGCCCCGGCTTCGACGGCACGCCAGTCGTTACCGGTAGCGATGATCAGGGGATCGATGCCGTTCATGATGCCCTTGTTGTGGGTCGCCGCCCGGTAGGGATCGATCGCCGCGAGCCGGTATGCCTCGACGATTCCCTCGATCACGGCTTCGCCGTCGAATCTCGAGGTGGTCAGTTGGCCAGCGGAGAGCCTGACCTGAGCTCTCGCCAACCGGAGATCGGCCAGGTTGGAGAGGATACGCAGGCAGACGCGCCCGCCGCTGAGGCTTTCGACAAGTGGGGCGACGGCTTCCGCCATGGTATTGACCGCATTGGCTCCCATGGCGTCCCGAACATCCACGATCAGATGCGCCACCACCATTGGCCCACTGGCCGTATGAGGGAACACATGAACCTCGACGTCCCTGCACCCCCCGCCCAGTCGATTGAGCAGGCCGTCGCAGGCGTTGGCTTTGTCGATGATCCCCTGTTTGTTGGCGAGAATACTCATTCGAGCGTGATGCGGGTCGGGAATGTCCAGCACCTGGATTTGTGCTCGCATCAACGGCTCGCTACAGGACGTGGTGAAGCCGCCGCTATCTCTGGCCAGCCTGGCCATATAGGAGGCCGCAGCGACGACCGAGGGCTCTTCCACAGCGAGGGGGATCAATACTTCTCGACCGTTGACGATGAAATTGGTGGCGACTCCCACCGGCAACTCGAAAGTCCCGATGACATTCTCGATCATGCCATTGGCTGTCTCGAGCCCCAGGGCGCCGGGGCTCATCAACTTTGCCGCCTCGTCGTCTGACAACGCCTTTATTTCCACGAGCTTTTGGAGGCGATCACGAGGTGAAAGATTGCGAAAGTCAGCGATACGCGAGCAGGTCATGGCAACAACTCTGTGGTGAACGAATAGCGCCAGACTAACGGAACATCACCGACCCACATACTGTACCTATGTCTTGGTAACAGTATGATGGGTACACTCCTGCGGATGGAATGAGCACGGCTGGATAAGGAGCGGTGTCGAGGATATTCCTGCTACTTTCGACGAGGATAACGCTTTGTCAGTGCGTCAAAAACAGACTCTCACCGAGCGCGCCATTGAGATCGTTCGCCGTCAGATCGCCAGCGGATCGTTGCACAAAGGCGACCGCCTACCCTCGATTCGGGAATTCATGGCGCTACACCGAATGGCGAAAAACACGGTGCTCAACGCTTATGGCCGGCTGGTGAAGGAGGGGCTGATCGAAAGCCGTCACGGTGCTGGCTTCTTCGTTACCGGCCTTGCCACCCAACGTATCGATGACAGTGACACACCCCGCGAACTCGACCGGGCCATGGACAATATCTGGCTAATGCGGGAACAGCTGGTGAGAAATCCCGGTCCTTCTCGACTGGGAGAAGGATTTCCGCCCGCGCACTGGCTCAAGGAAATCGCGCTGGAGCGTCATTACCGGAAAGCCATCAGTGGAGGATCGCTTTCCGCCATTCGCTATGGTTATCACGGCGGTTATCCCCCACTCCGAGAACAGTTGGCACAGAAGCTGGCGGATCACGAAATCGATGCCTCTCCAGACAATATCTTGACCACTTCCGGTGTCAATTCGGCACTGGACCTGATCATCCGCTTTTCGTTGGCCCCCGGTGATAGCGTCATGATCGATGACCCGGGCTACTACTTGCTTTTCGGAAAGCTCCGATTGGGCAATGTCAGGATGCTTCCGGTTCCACGCCTGGCCGATGGTCCAGACTTGGACGCGGTTTCTCGGTGGGCGACACAGGAAAAGCCGAAGCTGTTCTTCACCCAGTCGGTCTCTCACAATCCAACGGGGTCCACGACATCTGCATCGAAGTCCAGGACCTTGGTGGCACTGGCAAGAAAACACAACTTCACCATCGTGGAGAACGACGCCCTGGCAGAATTCGGTCCGCCGGAGAGCCGCAGAGTAGCGTCGTTGGGCGGGTTCAGCCACTGCATCTACGTAGGCAGCTTTTCGAAATCGATATCCGCGGGTTTACGCTCGGGATTCATTGCCTGCGATCGCGCGCTGGCCGAAGGCTTGGCAGACCTGAATATGCTCATCAATGCCAGCACTTCGGAAATCTCCGAGCGAACGCTGGCATTGATTCTGGAGGAGGGGAGTTTTCGCAGACACGCCCTGCACCTGGTCGAGCATGCCACCCGAGCGGTCAAGCATGGTCTCGCCAAGTTCGATGAAATGGGTGCCGAAGTGTTTTGCAGACCAGAAACCAGCCTCTATCTCTGGGCTCGTTTTCCCGGCATCGACGACGCCGATGCCCTTGCCCGTTACATGCTGGAGCAAAATTTCGTTCTGGCTCCCGGTTCAATCTTCTCTGTCGCTCTCCGGGAGCCAGTCGCCTGGTCACGCTTCAATGTCGCTTATGTGGACAACCCCGATTTCCGAAGAATGATCGACAGTTATCGTGACCAGGGCGGTGAAGCATGACCTGCTTGGTTTGAACTGGACATGACCAGGATCGAACTCGTCGTTTCCACGTTCACGGAGCCCGATCTTCAAGGCTCAAGCGCTGGGCGACGCCGCCGCTCCCGAATCTCGTCCCAGCCCTTTCGACAGCGAGGGCTGCACGACTTCGATCCAGTAGCCGTCGGGGTCCTTGACGAAGATCACGTTCTTCATCTTGCCCTGATCCGAACGCTTCTTGAATTCGACATCGTTGGCATCGAACCACTGCTCCGCCGCCGCGAGATCCGGCACCGAGAAGCAGATATGCCCGAAGCCCTGCGGCTCGGCGTTGCCGTCGTGATACGAAAGCTCGGGATTTTCTTCGCTGCCCCAGTTATGGGTCAGTTCCAGCACGCCCTTCTGGGAGAAGATATAGGCGGTGCGCTCGCCGTCATCCTCGGGAATCGCGTCGGCGTCATCGACACGCGCCAGGAAATAGAGCGTGAATTGCATCTCGGGGAAGTCGAGCTTGCGCAGCAGACGCATGCCGAACACCCGCGTGTAGAAGGAAAGCGAAACTTCGGGGTCCTTGGCGCGCAACATGGTGTGGTTGAACACGAAGCCTCGCGTTTCCGTCGGGGCGGCTTGCACGCCGGGAACCTGGTCTTCGGCAATGGACATGGGATCCTCCTGTGGGTCCGGATGACGATATCGACAGACAGCCGAAACGCCGATGGGCGACACCAGACAGTGGGGGCAACCTCTGCCGCTCTCAAGCGTCGCGGTTCCCGCCCTCGGTTCGAAGAGAATCACGACGACCGCATACCGAAACGCCTGAACCGGACGACTTTGCAGCACCGGGCACCTGCTCTACACTCGGTTGAAACCGGCAGACAGGGCCCGCGGGCATGGCGACAGGCACCACCACCCACCATTTCTCTCGATTCACCGCGGCGCGGCAGACTCCCTCGACCCGATCAAATCGCCAGGCAACGCTCTCCCACCCGGGCCTGCTGTTCATCGGCCTGTTCCTGCTGCTGCTCGCCGGTTGCAGTACCCAGAAGACCATCGCCACCCGTGACGACGGGCCTGCCATCGATGGCAACAACCTCTCCATCGATCGCATTCTGGTGATGTCGGCGGCCAAGGAGGCGCTCGGCACGCCTTATCGCTGGGGCGGCACCACACCCAGTGGCTACGACTGCTCGGGCCTGGTCCAGATGGCCTACGGCAAGATCGGCATTTCGCTGCCACGCACCTCCAACGAACAGTTCCACGCCCTCGACGAGATCGATGTCGCCCGGCCCGGCGACCTGCTGTTCTTCGGCTCCGGCAATCGCGCGACCCATGTCGGCATCTACATGGGCGATCGCCAGATGATCCACGCTCCCGGTAGCGGCCGCACGGTCAGCGTTTCGTCGCTGGATATTCGCTACTGGCGCCAGCACTACCTGGGGGCGGCCGCGCCAGCGAATTGACCCGAACGCGACGGCGAAGGGAAAAACGGCCTCGCCCTTGAGATATCGGGCCTTGGCTACCACGTTATAGGTAGGTCACTCACACATCACGAGCGTTGGCATGTCGTTAGTGCTATCGATTGTTTCACGACACTGCTCTCGCCCGTCATGATAAGCACTCGACTCGAGGCTTCGCACAGAAGCCGTCAACGGCAACAGGAGAAAGTCATGGCTTTGCAACTTGGCGATACCGCTCCCGATTTCACCCAGGAAAGCACCGACGGCCCGATCAATTTCCACGAATGGGCCGGCGACAGTTGGGTCATTCTGTTTTCTCACCCGGCCGATTTCACGCCGGTCTGCACCACCGAGCTGGGGGAAGTCTCGCGCCTCAAGCCGGAATTCGAGCGTCGCAACACCAAGGCGATCGGCCTTTCCGTCGACCCGCTCGACGATCACACCCGCTGGGTCGGCGACATCGAGGAAACCCAGGGCTGCGGGCTCAACTTCCCGCTGCTGGCCGACGCCGACCGCTCGGTGAGCGAGGCCTACGGCATGATTCACCCCAACGCCAGCGGTACCAATACCGTGCGTTCGGTATTCATCATCGACCCGGCCAAGAAGGTGCGCCTGACCATCACCTATCCGCCCAGCACCGGGCGTAACTTCGCCGAGATCCTGCGCGTGCTGGACAGCCTGCAACTGACCGACAGCCACAAGGTTGCCACGCCGGTGAACTGGCAGGATGGCGACGACGTCATCATCGTACCGTCGATCGACAACGAGAAGGCCAAGGAACTCTTCCCGAATGGTTGGGATGAGAAGAAACCCTACCTTCGCGTGACCAAGCAACCCAACAAATAACGGTTACGGCATCGCTGCGGCGATGCCGGTTGACAACTGGATACTACCAAGGGCCTGTTCACCCTATGCGCCGCGAGCCACGTTGCTGGGTCAAATACGTTCAGGCAAGGCGCGGGACGCCGATAAGGGTGGTTCCCTTATCCAGTCCCGCAACGAAACCTGGGCGTATTTGACGCGCAACCCGAAGGGACGGGCCGGTTTTTCCGCGAGGCGTTGTTGCGAGCCAAGGGCTTGGAACCACCAAAACCCGAGGCTCGCGCCTAGCCCCACGCAAAAACCGGCTCCGTCGTGGTCGCGTGAATAGGGTGGTCAGGCCTTGGCGAGGGGGCATCGCGTGATGCCCCGCTCCGTCGAGATGATTCGCGTCGCGACCTTTTATGCTTCCGTGGCTTCGTGTTGAGCGGAGAGGATGCGCTCACGAGGGAGATAACCGACTCGACCGCCATCGGCACCAACGATATCCAAACCATCGAGCCGCTCCGCCAGTATCAGCGAGAGCGCCACATGAAGGTTGGCCTCCAGAGAGACCGAGCGAGTCGCGCCAATGTTTCGGGGAGGTTCCATCATCTGGCTGACGTTGATCAGCGCCAGGCGCTTGATCGCCCTGTCCTGACCCAGAAAACTGTCCACGAAGTCATTGGCAGGGTTCGCAAGGATGGCTTCCGGCGTGTCGTACTGCAATAGGTGACCATCACGCATGATGGCGATACGGTCGCCCATCTTGATCGCTTCATCGAGGTCGTGGGTCACGATGACCACCGTTTTACTCACCTTGTGCAAAATCTGTCGGAATTCGTCCTGGAGACGCACTCGGGTGATCGGGTCGATGGCTCCGAAGGGCTCATCCATCAACATGATGTCAGGATCCGCTGCCAGCGCGCGGGCGAATCCGACGCGCTGACGCTGACCGCCCGACAGCTCGTGTGGAAGACGCTTGCGCATGACGTCCGGATCAAGCCCGACCAAGTCTAGGAGCTCATCGACCCGGCGTTCGGTTTTCGCCCTTTCCCAGCCCAGCAGACGTGGCACCGTGGCGATATTCTTTTCGATCGTCATGTGGGGAAATAACCCCACCTGCTGGATGACGTAACCGATCGTTCTGCGTAGCGCCTTCGGGTCGACGTGCGCAATGTCGTGATCGTCGACAAGAACCCTGCCGCTGGTGGGCGTCTCCAGCCGATTGATCATGCGCATGGTGGTGGTCTTGCCACAACCGGAGGGACCAATCATGGTAACCGTGGAGCCGCTTTCGATCTCCAGATCAAGGTTCTCCACGGCGTGCTGATCGCTACCGGGATAGACCTTGCTGATATGCTCGAGCTTGATCATCGGATGGTAATCCTTGCCTATCGTTTTTGTGTGAATCGACGTTCAAGCCAACCGAAGAGTACCTCGGCGACAATCGCCAGCAGCGCGATGGGTAGAGCGCCTACCAGCAAGCGGGGCATGTTCATGAGCGCAATGCCGGCGTTGACGAAGTCGCCGAGTCCGCCGCCACCGATGAACGAGGCCAGCGCCGCGCCACCAATCACCTGGATCGCACTGGTTCTCACCCCCGTGATGATCGAGGGCATGGCCAGCGGCAGTTCGATCTGCCACAGGATCTCTCGCCGCCCCATTCCCATGCCTTTGGCTGCATTGAGTACCGCCGGATCGATTTCACGGATGCCGAGTATGGTGTTGAGCAGCAATGGCGGAACGGCAAGCACGACGAGGGCAACCAGCGAGGGCAGGAGCCCAATGCCGAGAAACGGCATGGTGGCGGCCAGTATCGCCAGGCTGGGAATCGAGCGCAGCGAACCCGCGGTATTGACCGAAACGAACGCCGCTCTCGGTGAGCGTGCGACCATGAATCCCGTTGGGATAGAGATGAGTGCCGCCAGACCCAGCGAGATGGCACACATCAGCATATGCCGGTTGAAGGCGACCATGAACGCGGAATGATTGTCCAGAATCCAGGTAATGGCGTCGGTGACTATCATCTCGCCTCCCTCCCAGAACGACGACTTAAGCGGTTTTCGGCAGCGGAGAGCAGATAATCGGTGGATAACGCCAGCAGCGCGGTCAGCACACCACCGGCAATGATCTTCTCGGAAAACCGCTGGTTAATGCCTTCGAAGATGATCTCGCCGATCCCACCGGCGTTGATGTAGGCCGCGACAGTGGCAATACCGATCAGGGTCACCGTGGCAATGCGAATACCACCGACGATGAAAGGGAGTGCCAATGGCAGCTCTACCTCATAGAGGCGTCGCCAGGTCCCGTAACCCATGCCATGAGCAGCCTCGAGCACTTCTCGAGGGATGGACTGAAAGCCAAGGCCAATGTTGCGTACCAGAATCATCAACGAATACGCCGCCAGCCCGATGATGGCTGGTGCCTTGCCGATACCCAGCACAGGAATGAACAGCGCGAACAGCGCTAGACTCGGGATGGCGAACAGAATCCCGGTGATGATCACGGTGACGCTGAAAGCACGCGGACGCCGTGCGACCCAGATACCCACGGCCAGGGAAATGATGAGGGCAATGGCAATCGAGGAGAAAACCAGATAGAGATGCTCGATCAACGCTTCGAGCAATCGGTCGAGATGATTGGGAACCCATTTCATCGCATAAGCTCTTGTTGTTCGGGGGAATGGTCCGGTTGACGTCTCACCAGAGACCGCCGAGTTGTCGATTGGCGACCTCGGCTCGGGCCGATAGCTCACGGATTGCCGCCATATCAGGCAACTCGAATCGATGAATACCGAGCGAGGCTATACATTCCCGCCCCTCGCGATCCTCGTGAGCCATCAGCAACGACTGTCTCAACGCATCGACGACCTCATTCGGCTGCGACCGCGATGCCACTAATGGTGGAAAAGGCGCCGGACGGGTGATATCGAGAATGTCGAGCGAAGCCAGGATGTCGGGATCGTGACGCCGCAGGAGCTCATAACCGAAGGCATCGACGGCACCGATATCGACGACGCCACGGTGAATGGCATCGATCATGCCCCGAGGGTTGAGTAGCGGGCCATGCGCCGCAGGCCCCGGCATCCGCCCACAGGTCACGGCCAGATACTCGCGAGGGGCATGGTAGCCGGACTGGGAATCCGTCGCCGTCCAGCCCCATCGTAAAGCGGTCAGATCAGCAGACGAGATATTCCCGCCAGCCCGCGTCATTAGATAACTGGCATACTGCGCCCGACCCTCGCTCCACTCGGCGTTGGGGACGGCCGACACGAGCGCATGCGGTTGTTCCTCTTCCGGCAATTGGGAATAGGGGTAACCACACATGAACGCCATTCCGAGATCCGTGCGCTGCCACAACGCCGACAGCGATGCCGGGGCCGCGTGACCGATAATCTCCAGCGCCACCCCACTGACAGCGGCAAGCCAATGGAACAGTTCATCCCAGCACTGGCGGCTCAGCGGACTGACGTTGTACATGCGGGAACAGGCGACGACCGCCCCGCGACTGACGGTAGCCATCAGGCGAAGCGAATCTTCTGACCGAGGTTCATCGACTTCGCCTTGTCGAGCATCGCCACGCCCAGCGCGATATCGCTCGTACTGAGTCCACGGTGCCAGAACAAGAGGGTCTCGTCGTCGCTCTCGCGCCCCGGCCTTAGACCGGCGACGATCTGGCCGATTTCGGCATGCAAGGACTTCTCGGTCACCTTGCCACTGTCGACATGGTAACGCAGGGCTCCGTAGGGTCGCCCCGGGGCACACTGTCCCCAGTCGTCGACGACCACCTTGGCGGTCTCAATGA
>NZ_PZJU01000028.1 GCF_003206715.1 Salinicola peritrichatus
TGGGGCGGAGGCGTTTTTCTATTCTATAGCCATAGGACGCTTTCCTATTGCCGGATTCAGTCCTGCTCGCCGCCCGCGATTCCGCCGCCACTCATGAAACGCAACATCAGTTCCATCTGCGCCGTCAGCATCGGCATACCGGTATGAATCGCCTTGCCCCGGCTCCGGGCCAGTTTCAGCAGCTTCGTCATCTCGGGGGCAATGACGCACTCCGCGACCAGATGACTGCTGCCGACGATAGCCTCTGTCTGGCATGGGGATGCCATCCTCCTCCCTCATCCCCAGGCGAGTGGCATTGATCGCAATGTCGAGTCATGTATCCGATGGCTCGCTGCCATTCCCTGCATCCCAAGGCTGGATATCGTCCGGTCCCACCAATGACATCGCCGCCATCAGCACACCCCAGGAGTAAAAGGTATCGGTATCCGGCTGGTCGGTGATCTCGCCCGTCTCGGCATGAAAGTTCTCGCCGCAGAGCCGTTCTTGCCAGCCAGACTGGAACAGTCGCCAGCTATTGTCGGCCAACGCCTGGGCGTGAGCGTGAAATCCGGCACGCTGGAGGCCACGTAGAGTCCAGAAGTTGAGCGTCGGCCAGACGCGACCGCGCCAGTAGACGTTGTCCCGATAGCTGGGATCGTCGCGAGCCACCGAGGGCAACCCGATCTCGCCGCCGAACTTCTCGGGCGGCAGCAGGTAATTGTCGATCAGCGAGGCGGCCTGCGCCGCCGTCGCGACACCGGCCACCAGTGGATAGAACGAGGTCGGCGCCAATTGGCGCACGAAGTCGCCACTACGCAGGCGGTTGGCGAACACACCGCGTTCGGCATCCCAGAGCCGGTCGCGAATCCGCTCGACATGATCCGCATGGCGCACCCGTAACCGAGCCGCAGTATCGACGTCTCCCAGCAGACCCGCCATCTCGATCAGCATTTCGTTGTCCAGCGCCAGCAGGCTGTTGGCGCCGACATCGAATGCCTGCAGCAACCCGGTCTCCGAATCGAAGGGCGCGTCGTCGTGGACCGGGCTGTTGTCCATCGCCGATTCGTTCTTGGCGCCCAGCTTGGTACCACGGTACAACCCTCGCCCCACTCCCGGGGTGGTGCCATAGGCGACCAGCCCCGCGCCGCCCAGTTCGCGTTCGCGCCACCACCAGTCGAAATTGGCCAACAGCTTGGGAAAAGCCCAGCGGATCAAGGATTCGTCGCCGCTGCGCTGATAGAGATTCCACACCACGTAGCCGAGAATCGGCAATTGAGTGCGGTCGATCCAGGCGTCGTTGCCGGTCACCAGACAGGGGAAGTTGCCTGCCTCGGTCTGGAAGGCGAAGATCGCCGCCAGGTTGTCCCTGGCACCCTGGAGGTCGATATGCCCCCATAGCCAGGCATTGAAGGCGACGTCGTCGAGCCAGATGCCGAAGCCACTGAATTTGCGCGCGCTCCAGAAGCGAGTGAGTCCGGTATAAGGCCGCCGATTGATGGCGTCGTAGACATGGTTCCAGCGCATCACGTCGTTGATCGCCTGCAGCGCCTGTTGCGGACTGCCGGCCGGGTGTTCGTCCGCCAGCGTCCAGTCGTCCCGGGTCAGTTCAGGCGTTTCGATCTCGCCCAGGCGGCAGACGATGCGCTGTCGGGGTGCCTCCTCGAGATTGAAACGCAACGCCGCGCAGGTGCCGCTCGTTCCCCGAGAGCCGAGATAGAAATAGCCCTTGTCGACGAACTCGTCGCAGAGCGCGTCGAGGTGGGCATGAAAGGTGGTCAACAGCGGCGCGTTGGCCGCCCTGATCCAAAGCTCGGCTGATTCAGCGACCTGAACAGCGGCCCGCAGCTCGCCTGACTCAGCGGCCCGAAGCTCGCCTGATTCAGCGGCCCGAAGCTCGCCTGACTCGGCGGCCCGCAGCTCGCCGCCCGCCTCGTCGAAACGCCAGCCATCGCCACCGCTCGCCACCAGAACGACCCAGAAGCGTAGCCCCCACTCGCCGGTGCGGCGCGTTCGCCACTCGATCTCCACGCCATCGCTGTCGAATCGGAATCTCCAATCGAGCACGGTGCCGTGGAACTCGCTGCGCAGCCGCGCTTCCCGGCCATCCATAGAGCGCAGGCCCAGCCGAGTTTCTCTTGGCGCCAACAACGATACGGCATTGGCACTGGCCGCGTAGAGCACTGGCGTCAGACGGATGCCGAGTTCCGGATGCATCAGTTCCGCCGGGCGATCCGGACTCCAGGTGCCCCAGCCGAGTCGCCGTCGTCGTGGCTCGTTCATGCCTCGACCGGGATGGTATCCGCCGCGCGCCAGGCCAGGCGTACCCGTTGGCCGGGCTGGAGATCGGCCGCCGCGCGGTTCTGGGCAAAGACTCGCAGGCTGACATCTCCGCGACGCAGTAGGTAGTTCAGGCTGTTGCCGGCGAAGATGATCTCTTCGAGCTCGGCCTCGAGGACATTGCTGTCGCTGGAAATCGCGGCATCCGCTGCAACGATCGCGATCTTCTCCGGGCGTACCGCACAGGTGACCGGCCCCGTCCTTGCCAGCGGCTCCAGGGTTCTCAAGCGGGCGCCATCGGCAAGCGCCAACTCGCCATCGTCGGCGCTGCCGTCGAACAGGTTGGCATCACCGAGGAACGTCGCCGCGAAGGCGGTCGCCGGACGCTCGTAGAGTTCGCGCGGCGTCCCTTCCTGGAGCAGCTTGCCATCCTTGAGTACCCCGACCTTGTCGCTCAACGTCAGCGCCTCTTCCTGGTCGTGGGTGACGAAGATCGTGGTGATGCCGACCTCGCGCTGGATACGTTTCAACTCGACCTGCATGCCGAGACGCAGCGCCTTGTCGAGGGCGCTGAGCGGCTCGTCGAGCAGCAACACCCGGGGGCGGAAGACGATCGCGCGGGCCAACGCCACGCGCTGCCGCTGACCGCCGGAGAGTTGATGCGGCTTGCGGTCGTCGTAACCGGACAGTCTCACCAGCTCCAACGCCTCACCGACGCGCGCCTCGATCTCGCGTTTGGGGGTGTTGCGCACCATCAGTCCGAAGGCCACGTTGTCGAACACGCTCATGTTGGGGAACAGTGCGTAATTCTGAAACATCATGCCGATGTTGCGCTTCTCCACCGGCAGCGATTCGACCGCCTCGCCGCCGATCAGAATCTCGCCGCTATCGGGAAAGCTGAACCCGGCGATCTGGCGCAGCAGCGTGGTCTTGCCACTACCGGAGGGCCCCAACAAGGCATAAAAACCACCATCGGAGAACTCGATCGAGACGTCGCTCAGCGCCTGAAAGTCGCCGAAGGCCTTGTTGACATGGGATACGGTGACGGATGCCATCAGCGATCGCCTCCAAAACGGTAGAAACGGGACACGATCACCAGCAACGTGATGGAGAAGGCGATCACGAGGGTGGAGATGGCGTTGATCTCCGGCGTGAAGCCCTTCTTGATCGCGGTGTAGATCTCTACCGGCAGCGTGCTGACGCCGGGCACGGAGAGGAAGTACGAAATCACGAACTGATCGAACGAGACCGCAAAGGCAAACAGCGCCCCGGCAATGAAACCCGGTGCCAGATAAGGCAAGGTCACATGGCGGACCACCTGCCACGGGCTGGCGCCCAGCGAGCGTGCGGCCGACTCCAGATCCGGGTCGAACCCCTTGATCCGCGCCGAGACGACGATGATCACGTAGGGCAAGGCCAGGGCCACGTGTCCCAGGATCATCGCGTGCAGCCCACGTCCGATGCCGCTCCAGAAGAAGAACATCAGCATCGCGGTGCCGGTGATCAGCCAGGGGATGGCGATCGGCGGAAACAGCGCCGCCTGCAGCACTTTCTTGAAGCGGAAATCATAACGGAAGAACGCGATCGATGCTGCCGTGCCTAGCACGCTGGCGATCGCCGTGGTCACCAGCGCCACCACAATGCTGTTGCGTGTCGCCTCCAGCAACCGAGCATTGGAGGCCAGTTTGACGTACCAGTCGAAGCTCCAGTCGATCGGCAACATGTAGAACTGCGAGGCGTTGAACGACATCGCCGCCATCACCAGAATCGGTACATAGAGAAACGCCAGCACCAGACCGAGATAGACTCGCGCCAGCACGTTGATCGGCCGGGCCTTCATGACGCCCTCCTCAGGATCGGCTGAAAGATGGCAAAGATGATCATCACGCAGGCCAGCAGTATGAACGACAGCGCCGCACCCAAAGGCCAGTTGAACACCGCCGTGAATTGGTCTTCGATCACGGTGCCGAGAAAGGTGCCTTCCCGACCACCGAGAATGCGTGGCTCCATGAACGAGCCGATCACCGGCACGAAGATCAGCACCGCGCCAGCGACGATGCCAGGCATCGATAGCGGCAGGATAATGCGCCGCAGCACCGTCAGCCGGCTGGCACCCATCGAGCGCGCGGCATCGATCAGATCGTCATCGATGGTCGACAATGAGATGTAGCAGGTGAGGATCATGTACGGCAGATAGGAGTGGACCAGGCCGATCACCACCGCTGCGTAGGTGAACATCAGATCGAGCGAGCCGAAACCGGGAATTAGCCAGTCGAGAAAGCGCTCCAGAATGCCATTGCCGCGCAATACCATGGTCCAGGAGAACACCCGGATCAGCGCGTTGCTCCAGAACGGGATGATCACCATCAGAAACAGCGCTTCGCGCCAGCGCCCCTTGATCGTCTTGGCCAGCACGTAGGCACAGGGAAACCCGATGACGAAGCACCACAACGCCACTTCGAAACCCAGGCGCAGCGAACGCCACATCAGCGTACGGTAAAAGTCCTGCTGGAAGAAGGCGGCGTAGTTGGCCAGCGTGGCATGCCAGTCGCGCGCGGCCAACGGCACATCACTCAGGAAGCTGAAGTAGAACATCGCCGCCAGCGGCAGCAGCACGGTGACGACCAGCCACAGATAGGCCGGCCCCGTCAGCGCCAGAATGCTTCTGGCATTCGAGGGCCGACGATGGTTCATCGGCGCGGTCGTGGTGTCGGAAACGGCCATCTCCCCGAATCACTCCTGATAGAAGGTCTTGGTTTCCTGCCACACCTCGAGCATCTTCTCGCGGGTCTCGTCGCTCATCGGCCCCATGAACGGCAGGCTCTTGACCTCCTTGAGCTGCGCGATCAACTGCTTGTTGAAGGCGCCTTCCGGCAATTGTTCCACTGCCTTTTCATTGGCGGAGATCGGTGCGCCCACCTCGGTATCCCACTGCACGTAGAACTCGGGATCGATCATCCAGTCGATGAACTGCTTGGCGGCTTCGGGATGTGGCGCATCGGTCGGAATCGACAAGCCGTCGAGCCAGGCGATGGCGCCTTCACGCGGCACCACGAACTCGATCGGCAAGCCGAAGTTCTGCTTCGAGCGCGCCGCGGAACCGCTCCAGTAGGTGGCGAGATCGAATTCGCCGGAAGACATGTACTGGTTCCACTCGTTCTCGGAGTTCCAGAAGGTGCGGATCTGCGGTTTGAGGGCATGCAAGCGCTCGCGAATGACATCGTAATCGCTCGGATCGTTGATGTCCTGGCCAGTGGCCAGCGCGGCGAACTGACAGGATTCGACAGCGTCGTCGCGCCAACCGAGCCGCCCCGCGTGTGCGGGATTCCATAATTCCATGAGGGAGTCGGGCTTCTCGTCGAATGCGCCGGTATTGATGGCGAAAGAGGTCACCCCCCACAACCAGGCGATCCCGTAGAGTTTGCCGTCGTATTGAAGATTGGGATTGTGGGCAAGACGTGCCTGAAGCCCTTCGCTGTGCGGGAAATCGGTCAGATCGAGGGGCTGAATCAGCCCCTCTTCGGCAGCCTGTTGGGTGTAGGCGGAGTTGATCAACACCACGTCGTAGGTACCGGGGTTGGTCCGCAACTTGGTCAGCATCTCCTGCTCGGAGTTGAAGTACTCGTGCTCGACGGTGTTGCCAGTGGCTGCCTCGAACTTCTCGAGCGACCAATCCTCGTCGGTCCCGTAGCCCTGCCAGTTGAGCACGCGAATCGTATCGGCGTGCGCCAGTCCGGTCATCGAGGCCATGCTCACGGCAAGCGTGAGAAAACGGATGCAGTCGTGCCCTTTCATGGTAATGCCCCTTTCGTTGTCGAATTGTTCTTCGGCTGCTAGCAATTGCGTCATGTTGTCATCACCAACGCAAAGTACTTGATCGGCATTTCGCTTCACTGTACAAGACTAAACATGCACAAACCTGTTCGATTTGACAAGAAGCAACGCGTCATCGACGAACTGACTCGGCGTATCCGCAGCGGTCGGTTGCGTCGCGGCAAACGGTTGCCTGGAGAACACCAGCTGGCCGAAGAGCTCGAGGTCAGCCGTGGCACGCTGCGCGAAGCACTGCTCGAACTCAAGCGGCAGCGCTATATCGCCACGCAAACCGGCGTTGGCTCCATTGTCACTTACGACGGAGTCGAGCTTGATCAACAAAGCGGCTGGGCCCGCGCACTGGCCGATAGCGGCGCCGGCCTTCAAGTCGAACTGCTGCGACTGGCGCCAGTTGCGGATGCCGAGTTGCAGGCCCGTCATGGCATCGACCGTTTCATCGCCGTGGACCGGCGACGATTCACCGGCGATGGCCAGTTCGTCTCGCTGGAGCGCTCTCGCGTGCCCGCCCTGCCCGCGCTCATCGATCTGCCTCAACGAGGCCTGCTCGACGATTCGCTGATGGCCACCCTCAATGCCGCGGGACTGCATTTCGAAGGTGGCGAGCAAAGCGTCGACATTGCCTATCTCGATGCCGAGGACGCGGCTTTGCTCGCCCGCGACGTAGGCACCCCCTTCCTGCGCTCGACGCGAACGACTTTCACTCAGGAAGGCGTATTGGTCGAGCACGTGGTGAGTCTGCTCGATCCCAACCATTTTCGCCTCCATCTACACTTTGGAACCTGACCATGCCCGATGCCGCCGATACCGTCCACCTGCTTCGCCAACGCGCGCTCGGCGCCTTTTACGGCCTAGCCCTGGGCGATGCGCTCGGCATGCCGACCCAATCGTTGAGCCGCGCGCAGATCGCGGCAACCTTTGGTGAAATCACCACGCTGGTCGACGCTCGCGCCGATCAACCGATCGCCCCCAACATGCCGGCGGGCAGCATCACCGACGATACCGAACAGGCTCTCCTGGTCGCGGATCTGTTGATCGACGGTCATGGCTCGATAGCGCCTCTGGAATTCGCGCGGCGCCTGATCGCGTGGGAGAACGACATGCGCGCGCGGGGCTCTCTCGACCTGCTCGGGCCATCGACCAAACGTGCCCTGGAACGCATCACCGCGGGCGTCCCGCCCGGGGAAGCCGGTCGTTTCGGCGCCACCAATGGCGCCGCCATGCGCATCGCCCCGGTAGGCATCGCATTCGACGTGTCGCGACCGCAAAGCTTTCTCGAGGCGGTCCATGGCGCCAGCAGCGTGACCCACAATACCAGCCTGGGGATTGCCGGAGCCGCAGCCGTGGCGGCGACGATTTCCGCCGGCGTCAACGGCGCCCCGCTGTCTCGGGCGCTCGATGTCGGCGTCGACTTCGCCGAGCGCGGCGAACGACTCGGTCACTGGTTCGCCGGCGCGCGTATCGCGCCGAAGATATGCTGGGCTCGATTGCTGTTGGAAGAGGCCAGCGACAGCGAAGCTATCACCTATCTCAACGATCTGGTCGGCACCTCGGTGCTGGCGCAGGAATCCATCGTGGCCGCGTTCGCCCTTGCCGAACTGGCTGGCGACGATCCTCAGCGCGCTCTCTGCCTGGCCGCGAGTCTTGGCGGCGATACCGATACCATCGCCGCGATTCTCGGCGCCATGCTGGGAGCCTGTCACGGACTGGATGGCTTGCCTGACGAGTGGGTGGCCCAAGTCAGGCGCGTCAATCGACTGGATCTCGAGGCACGCGTCGAGGCACTGCTGGCACTGCGCGGGCGCGTCGAATCGTGACATCCCCCATGAACTCGACGAGCGTCCCCATTCCCAGGCTGTGGCACACTGGTCAGGCGGTCGTCGATATCGTGATGACGATCGACGAACTACCGGCGCCAGGCGGCGATACCATCGCGCAATCGACGAGCTACGAGGTCGGCGGCGGCTTCAATGTCATGGCCGCCGCTCGCCGCTACGGGATGCCAGTGGTCTACGCCGGCAAACATGGGACCGGCCCGATGGGAGACCGCGTACGCGACGCACTGGTTTCCGAAGGCATCGTACTGGCGAGCGCGGCGGACCCCGACGGCGATAGCGGCTTCTGCGTCGCGCTGATCGACGAACAGGGAGAACGTACCTTCATTTCCCAAGTCGGGATCGAGGGGCATGTCGACCACGAGACTCTTGGCGCCCTATCACCGCCACCAGCCGACTGGGTCTATATCAGCGGCTACAGCCTTGCCTATCCCGGCAAAGCCGACCCGCTGCTCGACTGGCTGGACACGCTGGACGAGACCGTCTCGGTGGTCTTCGACCCCGGCCCGCTGGTGGCACGAATCGACCGCAGCGCGCTCCAGCGACTACTGCCACGAATCACGCTATGGAGCAGCAATGCCGATGAAACGCGCGGCTGGACGGGGTTGGCTGACCTGTCGGTAGGCGTGGAGGCGATCGCCTCTCGTCTGGCCGAATCCGCAACCGTCATCGTGCGCGACGGCCCCCGCGGCTGCTGGTTGCGTCGGCTGGGGGAAACATGGTTGGTCGAGGGGTTTTCCACCGTGGCCGTCGATACCAACGGCGCCGGCGATGCGCATACCGGCGTACTGATCGCCGCGCTGGCGGAAGGATCGAGCCTGCCGGACGCTTGTGTCCGCGCAAACGCCGCAGCCGCCATCGCCGTTTCACGCCGGGGACCGGCGACGGCCCCCACTCGTACCGAACTGGAGGCCTTTCTCGCCATGCATGGCGTCAACTAGCCACCTGTGCATTACCCCCGTCCGGCAAGGACAACGGCGGCCCTAGGGCCGCCGTTTTCTTGTGCCCGCTTCGCTCAGAAACTCGCCTTGAGCGTGGTACCGGCAACCCAGGCATTGTCGACGGAATCCACCGCCGATGGATTGACCACGTACTGCAGGTTGGGTCGTAGCGTCAGGTAGTTGGTGAGATTGAAGCTGTAGTAGAGCTCGGCGTCGTACTCATGCCCCTGGCGCGGCAGCGGGGAGAGAGAACCGGCCGGAGTGGTGTTGTAGTAGTCGATGTAATCGTTGACGTCGTCGTTGACGTGCAGATAGGCCAGACCGATACCGGCATCGTCCTGCGGACGAGCATCGAAAGGCCCCGCGTAGGTCGCCCCGACCGAAACATAGCGATCGAGACCGGCGGTATCGCCATGATTGACGAGGCCCATGCTGAATAGCGTCAGGCCGCGATCCGGATTGCCGTCGCGTGTCGTTACCTGCTGCTGAACCACGTAATAGAGACCGCTGCTGGTATCGTTGGTGCTGGAGGCCGGACGATCGCCGTAGGCGCGATTCTTGACGTTGTTATAGTAGTATCCGAGTTTGTAGGCGCCGGACAAACCATTGATCTCGGGCGTATATCCCAGCTCGATCGGATAGAGGGTTCCCTCGCTGTCGCTGGTGCGCAAGTCGAAGCCGTGATCGTTTTCCAGGTTGCTGTCGTTGATGTTGAAGGCGCCGATCTGGGCATACCACTGCGGCGTGAAATTGGCTCTCACCACCGCCGCCCACTGGGCGATCGGCCAGTTGTAGATATTATTGCCCCAGTTGCCTGGCTGACCGCTACCGAACGCCAGGTTCTGGAAATTGCTGTCGATGGTGGCGAAATCATCTCCGACCGGAATGCGCCCCAACTTGACCGCCAGCGCATCGTCGAAAAAGCGCTGGCGGTACCAGAATTGGGTCAATCGCGTGACCGGGCCGCGCCCCTGCACTTCCTGCACCGAGGAGCCGCCGACCGTCGCGTCCGGATCGCTCATGCGGTCGTTGACGCTATGCCCGTTACGGTTGGTCACCGTGACCTGGAACTCGGCGTCGGGAATCCCCACGAGACGGTCGAGATCGAAATTGGCACCGACCGCGAACTGATCGGCGTACTTCGTCACGTGGCTGTCGCGGTAGCCGCCATCGAGAATGGTCGCCGCTTCACCCACGTAGTCGAAGTTGAAAGAGACTCCGGCTTCTTCCAGCGCCGTGCGCTCGCCACCCCAGTCACCAAACATGTAGGGGGAATCCGGTGAAAACGCGGAATAGGCCTGAGCCGAACCCGCCAGAAACAAGCTACCCATAAGCATCAATGGCAATCCACCGACACGGCGAGAAATTGAAGGTGACATGGCGTTCTCCAACTTAGTTAGTAGAATAAACTTTAAGAATAATCCGCAAATCCTCTCCATGGAAAGCACCGGAAAACATCCAAAAGTTGTAAAGTCGACTAAAGAATGAGGTGTCGTTTTTGGTGGGATCGATGTCATTGCCGACATCCCGCAGCGGCTTCAGACTGTGACGACGCTTTCCGGATGCCGCTAGATGACGCACACCATCGACCTTTTCGCCTACACCGACTGCCAATTGCTGGATGTCAGTGGCCCCTGGCAGGTTTTCGCCAGCGCCAACGACGAAGCTGCGGCACCGCTTTATCGACTGCGCCTGCTGGCCGCAACCGCAGGCCCGATACGCACCAATAGTGGCATGTCCCTGATAGCCACCCATGCCCTGGCCGAGACCACGCCGGGCGATACCCTGCTGATTGCCGGCGGCCATGGCGTCCATGCGCTGGGCGACACCATCGTCCAGGCGTTGGGTGAACGCGCGCGCTCGACGCCCCGAGTCGGCTCGGTCTGCACCGGCGCCTTTGCCCTGGCCCGGGCCGGTCTGCTCGAAGGCAGACGCGCCACCACTCACTGGCGCCAGGCGCAGCGGCTCGCCGCTGAATTCCCCGGAATACGAGTCAGCGCCGAGGCGCTCTATCTGGAGAGTGGCGGCATCCATACCAGCGCAGGCGTCACGGCCGGCATCGACCTGGCGCTCGCGCTGGTGGCCCGTGACCATGGCGATGCGCTGGCCGGCCGCGTCGCCCGCGAACTGGTGATGTTTCTGCATCGCCCCGGCGACCAGGCACAGTTCAGCGAAGGCCTGCGTTGCCAGCTCGCCAGCCAGGGACGCCTGCGTCGGCTGATCGACGAGGTACTGACGAATCCATTGCAGGCATGGGACAGCGAGACCCTCGCCGCCCGAATGGCAGTGACACCCCGCCACTTCCAGCGCCTCTTCCGCCAGCAGTTGCAGATGACGCCGGGGGAGTTCCTCACCCGCCTGCGGCTCGAATCGGCGCGTCGATCGCTGGCGGAGAGCGATGCCTCGCTGTCGCGCATTGCCGAACATTGCCGGTTGGGCAGCAGCGAACAACTCAGACGCCTGTTCCAGCGCCACTATGGCCTTGCACCCAGTGTCTACCGTGCGCGTTTCGGTCATCGACAACCGGAGGTCTCATGACATCACCAGTATCGGCTCGCCTGCCGGTTGCCGTGTGGGGGCTGGCACTGTGCCAGGCGCTACTGGTCAGCGGCAATGTGCTGCTGATCGCCTCGTCGCCATTGATCGGGGCGGCACTCTCCCCCTCCGCCGACTGGAGCACGCTGCCGGTGGCCGCACAGCTGTTGGGATTGACCGCGGCAACCCTGCCGGCCGGCTGGCTCACCGCGCGCCTTGGCCGCAAGCGCACCTTTCTGATCGGTAACCTGGTCGGGCTAGCAGGCATCGTTGGCTGCCTGTTGGCGTTGATCGACGAACACTTCTGGCTATTCAACCTCGGCACCTTCGCCATCGGTATGAGCATCGGCGTCGGCATGCTTTACCGCTTCGCCGCGGTGGACGCCGCCGACATTCGCCAGCGTGACAGCGCCATCAGCGTGGTAATGGCCGGCGGTATCGTCGCCGCCCTGCTCGGCCCGTGGATGGCCCGACGCTTACAAAACGTCTTCGAGGTTCCCTTCCTGGGCAGTTTCTTCGGCCTGGCAAGCCTTTATCTCGCAGCCCTGATAATCCTACAGGCCCTTGTGCTGCCCGCCCCCAACGATCGAGACGCGCCCCGTCCCGCCCGTTCTCTGCACTTGCTGCTGCGCCAGCCGCAATCGCTGGCGGCGATAGTCAGTGCCGCGCTGGGCTATGCCGTCATGAATCTGTCGATGACCGCCACCCCGCTGGCGATGTCGCAGGCCGGCCACGCCTTCGGCGAGGTCGCCAGCGTTATCCAGTGGCACATGCTGGCGATGTTCGCGCCCTCCTTTTTCACCGGACGCCTGACCCGGCGTTTCGGTCACGCCAACATGATCGCAGCGGGCGCCGTGTGCCTGCTCGGCAGCGTCCTGTGCGCCTGGCTGACGCCCCAGCTCTGGGCCTTCGGCGCCGGTCTGCTGCTGCTGGGCCTGGGCTGGAACTTCACCTTCCTGCCGGCCAGCGCCTGGCTGACGACCACCTATCGTCCCGCGGAGGCGCCGCGGGTCCAGGCGGTCAACGACTGCATCGTGTTCTCGCTGACCTGCCTGTCGGCCCTGCTGGCCGGCCCGTTGAATGCCTGGTTGGGCTGGCAGGCGCTGAATCTGGTATTGATTCCGGCCATCGCTGTACTGCTGGCGATCGCGGTGGCGATGCGCCGACGCCCCGGGGGCACACTGACCGCCCAGCAGTAACGAGGCACGGCACCTCCGTCAAGCGAGCGGCGAACGCTCGACGCTGGCGGCCCCGGAATCCGGCCCGGCAGTGCCAGCGGTGGTCATGAACGCCTCGGCCGTCTCGCGCGAGGTGCGAGTCGCCAGGCTGACCGCCACGAACAGCACCACCGCGATCGGCAACGCCCAGATACCGGGGGGCAGGCCGAGCGGTTTGGCACCGGTGGCATAGAGATAGATCACCGCCAGCCCGCCGATCACGATACTGGCAAGCGCTCCGGCTGCCGTTCCGCGCTTCCAGTAGAAGGCGCCGATGATTGCCGGTACGATCACCACCAGGCCGGTCGATGCCGCCACCGACAACACCGCGATCAGGTTGAGCTGCAGTTCGGCGAAGACGAACGCCAGAATCGCGATGACCGGCAGTACCCACTTGCCGACCTTGAGCTGGCGGGATTCGCTGGCCTGGGCCGCGACGTTGGCGTAGACGTCACGCGAGAGCATCGACGACAGCGTCAGCATGATCGAGTCGATAGTCGACACCGCCGCCGCCAGAATGCCCACCATCACGGTCACCCCCAGCACCGGCGGCACGTGTTCGGAGGCCAGCAGTGTCGGCGTCGCCAGGTCGGACTTGGCCAGGTCGGGAAAGGCTACCAGCGCCGAGAAGCCCCACAGCACCGAGACCACGGTATAGATGAAGCCGAACACCAGGAAACCGATCAGCATCTGGCGCATCGACTTGAGCGACGACGGCATGAACAGCCGCTGGCTCACCTGGGGGTTGGAGAGGCTGAAGAAGAACCAGGGAATGGTTAGCCCCAGGAAGGTGATGAAGCTGAACAGTCCCGGCCCCGGTACGCTCAGGCTGTCGGGATGCTCGGCTGCCAGCGTATCGAACAGGCCCGAGAAACCGCCGAGGGAGTGCACCACCAGCAGCGCCACCAGCGTCGAGGCGACGATCATGAACAGCGCCTGCAGCGAATCGGTCCACATCACCGAGCGGATGCCGGCGATATAGGAGAACAGGATCGCCAGCACGGTGGAGACGACCACTCCGGTAGTGAAAGAGATCGCGCCGCCGCTCATGCCGGCCAACAGATAACCCACGCCGGCGAGCTGTACCGCGGCGTAGGGAATCAGGAACAGACAACTGGCCAGCGCGGTGACCACCGCGACTTTCTTGTCGCCGTAGCGATGACCCAGCATTTCGCTGGGCGTCACGTAGCCGAAGCGCTTGCCGACCGCCCAGAACTTGGGACCGAAGATCGCCACCAGCGAGACCCCGGCAAAGTAGACGATCTCGAAACCGAACGCCCCGACGCCGCCGGCGTAGGTCAGGCCCGCCAGTCCGACCATCATGAAAGCGCTGTAGGTGGTGGCGCTGTAGCTCAACGCCGAGACGAAGCCGTTCATCTGCCGGTTGCCGAGGAAATAGCCCGACATGTCGACCTGATCGCCGTTGGTTGCCTCGCCCCGCGACAGGTAGGCCACGACGAGCGCTATTACCAGGTAGACGGCGACCGCCCCCCATATCAGTCCGGTACTCATCGTTCAGCCTCCGACTCGTCTTTGAAATCGCTGGTAATCAGGATGTTGGCGACGATTACCAGAACGCCGACCACGCACCAGAACAGAAAACTGCCGTACCATGCCTGGACCCGGCCGAGCAGGCCATAGGGCACCAGATAACAGAGCAGGACCAGCAGCCAGACGGCCCATATCCACTTGCGAGTACTCATCGTCTCTCTCCTTGCTTGTTGTTTTGGAATCGTTCGGCTCTTTTGGCATTGCACCTGACCTGGCATTGCGCCTGTCGTTGCACTTGCCGTTTCGGCCCCTCAAGGCCCGGCGGCCGTGGCACGCAACGCACCGATTCGAGCCTCCAGGTTCTGCCACGCGGGCTCTCCCGGGGCGAAGCGCGCCCTCAGATAACCCATCAGGTCGCTTAATTGGGAATCGGAGAATTGCTCCCGAAACGCCGGCATTTCGCCGGCGTTTTCCCCGCCGGCACGAGGCGCCACGACACCGTCGAGAATCGCCTGGATGACGTTATCGGGCCGCTCGCTGTGCAGATTGGTATTCAGTGCCAGAGAGGTTTCCGCGCGGGAGAAGACGGCAACCGTATCAGCGTCGTGACAGGATGCACAGGCACCATTGTACAGGCGCTCGCCGGATTCGAACCCATCGACCGTAGCCGCCGACTTTGCCAGTGTGGCCTCGGCCATGCGGGCGGCTTCGGCGGTATCGGTGATCGGCAGCAACGAGGCCACGTAGTGCGCGATCGCACGTACATCGCTTTCCGGCAACTCGGCGAGTCCGGCGACCACCGGTGCCATAGGGCCGGCGGCGACGCCATGATGCTCGGCGCGACCGCCGCGAAGGTAGTCGTACAGGGCGGTCTCGGTCCACGCCACCGGTGCCTTCGAAAGCGCGTTGAGTGCCGGCGCCTCCCAACCGTCGACCAGCGCGCCGCCCAAGTAGTCGTCGCCGTTTTTTTCCGCCCCCATGGCGTTGCGCGGCGAATGGCAGGCACTGCAATGGCCCGCGCCCTCGGCGAGGTAGGCGCCGCGGTTCCACAGCGCACTGCGCGTCGGGTCCGGGATGAAGGGCTTGGGATCGTGATAGAGCGCGTTCCAGCCGGCCATCAATCCGCGGATATTGAACGGAAAGCGCAGATCGTTTTCCACCGCCGGGGCTGCCGTCGGCGGCTGCGTCATCAGGTAGGCGTAGAGCGACTGCATGTCGGCGTCGCTCAACTTGGCAAAAGCGGTGTAGGGAAAGGCAGGATAGAGATGGCGACCGTCGCGGCTGACGCCGTGACGCATGGCGCGCTCGAAGGCGGCGTAGGACCAGTTGCCGATGCCGGTGCTCTCATCCGGCGTGATATTGGTGCTGTAGAGCGTGCCGAACGGGGTATCGAAGGCGCGCCCGCCGGCGTTGGTCTCGCCGTCCGGCCCGGCGGTGTGACATACCGCACAGTCGCCCGCCTCGGCCACCAGCCGTCCGCGTTCGATCGCCGCCTGGGAGTAGAGACCGGCCGCCGGATGGGGAATCGGTGCCATCGCCGGCTGCCAGGGCATCATGCCGGCAGCGACGCTCCCCATCGCCACTAGCGAGGCCGCCGCGCCGAGCCAGCCCTTGCGCCGCCACGGCCGCCGCGCCGGCAGGCCTGGATCGGGACGAGTATCGGCCGCCTCGCCCTGGAGCGCGGCGCGAACGCGAGCCGGCGTGAAAGGCGGTTGGCGAAAGCGCTGACCGGTGGCATCGAACAGCGCATTGGCGATGGCCGCCGTTCCGGGGGCGAGCGTCGCTGCGCTCAAGCGCCAGGAAGGCGTTCCACCTTCGATCCTGGCAGCCGGCAGTCTCGGCGATGTCGTCGGCGGCGTTCCGAGGGGCGCTATCATGGCATCGATTGCCGGAGGGTCGCCGGCGCTTGCGGCGTCGCGCCCCCACTGGTCGAAGTCGCCGGATTGTGTAACCAGCGGAAAGGATGGCTTGAGCAATGCGTGCTCGAGGGCCTTGCCCAGCGCGATCTCGTCCGGCGCTGCGCCGGCATCCTGTCCGACGACGACCCGCGACAGCGCCACCTCGCCAGTGACCGGGTCGACGGCCACGTCGGCGATCCAGGCGGCGCGCGTGCCGGCCTCGAGGCTGTCCTGCACGTTCGGCACGTGGCAGTAGGCAAATCCTCTTCCGTGCAGCAGCCCTTCGACGGGAATGCGCGCCCGATCCCGATGGCGAACCGGGGAACGCCACTGCGCGCGCTCGCGCACGGCCTCGATCAGGCGTTTGCCGCGCGTGTCCTCCATCAGTTCCAGACGCAGCTCCAGCGGGTCGCGCTGTCGCTCGTCGGCCCATTCGTCGAGGAAGGATTCCTCGGCAAAAAGCCGAGGGGTATCGTCCCCGTCGGGAGCGTCATCGGCCTCGGGATGAGCACCGACATACGGAGAAGCCCTCTCCGCCGACGAATTCCCCGCCGGCTCGCGGCACTCGGGCCGGGTCAGCATCAACGCCACCACGGGGGCTGCTCCGGGAGAGGCCGTTTTCAACGCGAGCCGCTCGGGAGCCGCCCCCTCTCCCCACCCGCGAACCACCCAGCGCTGCGCCATTCCCAGAGCGTCGACGTCGCGCTGATAGTTCGGGTCGAGCCGGATCGCTATCGGCAGGCCGATACGTTGAGAGACGAAAGCGGCATCGGCGGCGGCATCGTCGCTCGCCAGGCGCCCGAGCCCGGTTCCGCTCCTGTCACTGAACAGCTCGATCGCGTCCGGCGCCAGCGACAGCAGCATCGACAGATCCTGGCGCAACACCTCGGGCGTCGCCGTTCCCACCCACAGGCGCGCCGCGTGCGTCGTGCAGTCGGCGACCACCCACGCCTCGGATTCCCCCCACCCCAGTCGACTGGGCCAGCGGTAATGGCGGGAAAGCACGCCTGCGACGCGATCGCTGGATTCGACGCTCGTATTCCCTCGAATGTCGGGAGACGTCCAATGCACACGCAAACGATCGGCGGCCAGCGCGGCCAAGGAAGGCTCCGTGGCGACCACGGCAACGAAGTCCCCCGCCTCGATGACAGTGATTCTCTCGCCCAGCGAGCCCAGCGACGCGCGATCGACATCCAACAGCCGCGCGCTCTCGAATCGCCCTTCATGCCAACGGTAGAAAGCGGGACGGATCACCGCCGCATAGTGCACCGGACCGCTGACGCTATCCGCGGCACAGGGCAACGGGCCCGCGACAGGCTGCGAAATCCTGCCGCTCAAGTTGCGCTCTCCCCATCGGCCACGTCGGCGAGATTCAGCTCGATGGCCAGCGTCGCCGCCTGCAGGATCGCGATGTGCGTGCCGCAGCGGCAGAGATTGTGCTTCAGCGCCGCGATGATCTGCTGCCGATCCGGTCGTTGGAACTGATTGAGCAAGCCCCTGACGGTCATGATCATGCCGTTCAGGCAGTAACCGCATTGTGCCGCCTGACACTCGACGAATGCCGTCTGCACCGGATCCGGCCGCCCATCGCGGACGAGCCCTTCGAGCGTCGTGACATGGCGACCGGCGACCGCACCGAGTGATATCACGCAGGAACGCGCCGCCCGGCCGTCGACCAGCACGCTGCAGGCGCCACACTGACCGAGACCGCAACCGTACTTCGGGCCATTGAGGGCGAGATCGTTGCGCAGTACATGCAGCAACGGCGTGGTGGGGTCGAGCGCGAACCGCTCCGACCGACCGTTGACCGTAAGGTTGATGCAATCCGCCATGCCGTTCTCGTTTGGATTTGTTGGCAAGCCAGGCAGTGCACTGGTCCGGACACTGCCATGGTGCAATCGGATCAGCTTAAAGCCCATATGGTGCATACACACAATAACAGCGTAATTTCCTTTATATCACTGCCTCGACAAATGAATCAAGAATCATATAAAACAGCGACGAAACCCAATAAACTCAATAAAATTCAAAAACTTAAATACAAATCATACCATCAATGGATCATCGAAAGATGATGCCAAAAAGCTTGTTGACTCCAACAGATATGGTGTATACGTTTTTAAGCCGAGCCGGATCGTGCCGGCGATGTCTGGCATTGACGACAACAACGTTTGACTACGGCAAGACAAAGAAAACGAGGAAGGAGCGGTAGATGAGCCAGAAACCGATGAGCCGGGAACCGATGGGCCGGAAGCCGAAAGTCGCAGTCATTGGCGCCGGTCTGGGAGGCGCCGCGGCCGCCGCGCTACTGCAAAAGGCCGGCTACCCCACCCAGGTCTACGAACAGGCACCCGAATTCTCGCGCCTCGGCGCCGGCATCCATCTCGGCCCCAACGTCATGAAAGTCATGCGCCAGATCGGCATCGAACAAGCGCTCGAGGCGATGGGTTCTCATCCCGACTTCTGGTTCAGCCGTGACGGTGTCAGCGGCGAATACCAATCGCGCATCCCGCTCGGTGATTTCGCCAAGCGAACCTACGGCGCGGCCTATATCACGGTGCATCGCGGAGATCTGCATGAGTTGATGATTTCCGCACTGGACCCCGGCCGGCTTCACTTCGGTAAACGCCTGGAGCGCGTCGACGACACGGCCGACGAAGTCGTCATGCACTTCGCCGACGGCTCGACCGCGACGGCGGATCTGGTGATCGGCGCGGACGGCGTGAATTCACGCATTCGCGAAACACTGCTCGGCGAAGAGGACCCGACCTACAGCGGCTGGATCGCCCACCGCGCGATCGTCGATGCCGAAAAGCTCAAGGCGTACGACCTCGATTTCGAGCAGTGCGTCAAGTGGTGGTCGCCGGACAAGCACATGATGGTCTACTACGTTACCGGCGATCAGCGCGAGTACTACTACGTCACCGGCGTTGAAACCCCGGAATGGAATCATGGCACCTCCTTCGTCGACAGCTCGAAAGAGGAAATGCGCGAAATCTTCAGCGACTACCATCCCATCGTGCAGGCGCTGATCGACTGCACCGAGTCGGTCACCAAGTGGCCGCTGCTGGAGCGCAATCCGTTGCCGATCTGGCACAAGGGACGCCTGGTCCTGCTCGGCGATGCCTGCCATCCGATGAAGCCGCACATGGCCCAGGGCGCGGCAATGGCTATCGAGGATGCGGCGATACTGGTGCGCTGCCTGGAAACGGTGGACGCGACGCACTACACCGACGCCTTCGAACTCTACAAGGCCAATCGTTTCGAACGCGCTTCCCGCGTGCAGCAGGTCTCGCACGACAACACCTGGCTGCGCTACGACGAGGACCCGGCATGGGTGTTCGCGCATGACGTCACCACGCAGGAATTGAAAACTCTTTAATACCGCAATCTCACTGTCGCCCGCTCGTCATGCCCATCGAGCGGCCACTGGAGTCCAGTCATGAGTACGTACCGCTACGGCACCAATGTCCATGTCAGGAGCGAACTCTAATCCCGAGTAAATCGAATACTCACCCTTTTCTATTGACAAGGAGTTTACCGACACAACAACAAGGCATGATCAACACGATAGTGGTAGCTACGACGGTACCGTCATGAGTCGTTGCTACCCAGATTCTCATAGCAACAACAATAAATACGGAGAATAGTGCATGATTAAGCAACTCATCGCCGCCGGTATCTTCGCTGGCGGCCTGGGCCTCGGCTTGTCGGCTCAGGCCGACCCGCTCAACCTGAACCTATGTGGTGGCAGTCCCAACGGCTTGTGGCAATTGCTCGGTGTCGGCATGGATGGTGTCCTCAAGGCCGACGATCCGGGCTCCAGCGTCACCTATCAGACTTCATCCGGCGGCTTCGCCAATATCCTCCAGATGCAGGGAGACACCTGTGACCTGGCGATCGCGCACGCCGGTGAGGCGATGAAGGCTCTCTCCGGGGAGGCTCCCTTCCCGCAGAAGGTCGACAATTTCCGAGCCATCAGCGTGCTCTACAATTGGGCTCCGATGCAGTGGGTCATGACCAAGGACTTCGCCGACGAATACGGCATTCATTCGCTACAGGATATCGCCGACAAGAAACCGCCGTTGCATCTGGTGCTCAACCGTAAGGGCATACTGACATCAATGGTCGGCGAGTCGTCGCTGGCGACGCTCGGCGTAACGCCAGAAGACATCGAATCCTGGGGCGGTAGCGTGGTGCATCAAGGCTCAGCCGTGGCCACCGAGCTGGTGCAGAACCGGCGCGCCGATATGTGGGCCAACGAGACCTTCGTCGGTAGTAGTGCGATCAGCAGCATGGCTGAAAACCGTCCGATGACGTTGTTGGAAGTGCCCGACAACGTCATCAAGGCAATGGAAAAAGAGTACGGTGACAGCTCTTATACCGTGCCTGCCGACGCCTACACCTGGCTGGATCAGCCGATACATACCCATACCGCCGCGGCGCTATTGGTTGTACCGGCCAGCATGCCGGACGACGAGGCCTACCGCATCACCAAGGATCTGATCGATCACCTTGATGTGATGCAGGGGGTGCATCCGGCCATGAAACAGTTGACGCCGCAGACACTTCTTGCCCAGTCGGTGGTCGAACTGCATCCCGGTGCCAAACGCGCCTATGAGGAAGCCGGCCTGCTCTGACCGACGGCTCCGGGCCGGGCATCACCTGCTCGTGATGCCCGGCAATCCATCTCACGGGCACGCAATGCATGGGGACACCACCATGACTCGCGATAATTTCACCCGCCTTGCCAACGGCCTGCTCTCGACGGGACGCCGACGCAAGCCTGACGGCCCGTTTGGCTGGCTGCTCAAAGGCTACGGCGCAGCCATTGCGCTCTGGGTGGTCTGGACGACGGTCTTCTCCACAGCAGACGTGCTAGCACTCACCATCGTCTTTCTGACCTTGATGCTGGTGCTGGTATTCTTCCTGGTCGCTCCCAACGATAAGCCCGGCACCGAACTCCCCAATCCACTCGACTGGCTATTGATTGCAGTCAGTGCAGTCAGCGCAATATTCTTCATCGGTTCGATCGGTGACTTGTCCGATCGCATCAGTCTGCTGACACCACTGACGATGGCCCAGCTCGGCTTCGGCGTCATCATCACGCTGCTGACACTGGAGGCCACTCGTCGCACCGTGGGACTCGGCCTGACACTGATCGCAGCGGTTTTCATCGTCTACAACCTCCAGGGCCATTTGCTAGCCGGAATATTCCGCCACGGCTATATTTCACTGTCCTACTTCATCGACGTCAACGTCTACACCAGCGACGGACTGTTCGGCGTGCCGGTTCGCGTCGCCGCGACCTACGCGTTCCTGTTCGTGATGTTCGGAACCTTCCTCGATCGGGTTCGCGGCGGTGATTTCTTCTTCAACCTGGCTGCGAGGCTGACCGGCCGCGCGATCGGCGGTCCGGCCAAGGTGGCGGTCATCTCTTCCGGGCTGTTCGGCACCGTTTCCGGCAGCCCCACTGCCGACGTCGTCACCACCGGTTCGATTACCATCCCGCTGATGCAGCGCTTGGGTTTCTCGCGCAATCTGGCCGCGGGGGTCGAAGTCGCCGCCTCCACCGGCGGCAGCATCTTGCCTCCGGTCATGGGCTCAGTGGCCTTCATCATGGCCGAGTACACCGGCATCGCCTACAGCGAGATCGTGATCGCCGCTCTGGTACCGGCACTGCTCTACTACGTCGGCGTGCTGATCCAGGTCCATCTTCATTGCAAGCGACATGGCCTCGGGCGACTCGACCCCGACGAGATTCCCTCGTGGTCCAAAGTAATGCGGGGGGCCTGGCTATTCCTGATCCCATTGGCGGCGATGGTAATCCCGCTGGTCATCGGCTACTCACCAACGTTCGTGGCACTGTTCGGCACAGCGGCGATCGTGATTTGCTCGCTGTTCAGCCGCCAGCATCGCTTGACGCCCCGCCCACTGCTGGATGCCCTGGCCACGACCACCTTCCGCATGGTCGGCGTGACCGCCGCCTGTGCGGCCGCCGGGCTGGTCATCGGAGGAATCACCATGACCGGGCTGGCGACCAAGTTCTCATCGATCGTGATGCTGTTGGCTGGTGACAGTACCTTCATGACCTTGTTCTTCACGGCACTGATCACCATCATCCTGGGCATGGGCATGCCGACGGCAAGCGCTTATATTCTGGCGGCCGTACTGCTCGGGCCAACGTTGGTCAATACCCTGGGCATCGCCACCATGTCGGCCCATCTGTTCATTCTCTATTATGCTGTACTGTCGGCGCTGACGCCCCCGGTGGCGGTCGCCGCCTACGCCGCTTCGGCAATCTGCGGCGGCAACCCGGTCGGCATCGCCACCCAGGCAGTGAAACTGGCGGTATTTGCCTTCGTATTTCCGTTCGCCATCGTCTACAACCCCAGCCTCACTCTCCACGGCACGCTGCTAAGCTGCCTCTTGGAAATCATGCAGGCCTTCATCGCCACGCTGGCGATCGCCATCGCCAGCGAGGGCTATCTGCGGCACAAGCTGTCCCCCTTCGTCCGGTTGGCATTGATGGCCGGCGGCCTGACGCTGCTATCGCCCAGCGGCTGGCCAGTGTTGGTCGGACTCATCATGGTCACCGGTGCTTTGGTGACCCAACTGCGTGGTTGCACCATCAGCACCCTCGCCCAAAACGCGTTATCCCACGACAGAAACAAGTAAGGACATTCGAATCATGACCACCGAAAACCGCAACGCCCCCCAAGCCTGGCAACTCGACCCGTTGATGCTCGACGATCAGATCCGCGCCTTTCTGCGCGAAGATATCGGCTACTTCGACTTTACCGCCACGCTGCTGATCGATAGCGAACTGACCGGCCGCTTCGAGATGCGTGCCCGCGAATCAATGACACTGGCTGGCTTGGCCATCGCCGCCCGCGTATTCACGCTCTACGATGCGGGTGTTCAAGTCGAGGTACTCGCCCATGATGGCCAGCGGGTCGAGAAAGGCACCACACTGCTCAAGATCGAGGGTCCGGCGCGCAGTATCCTGACGGCCGAGCGTACCGCACTCAATCTGGTTCAACACCTTTCAGGCATCGCTACCGTCACCGCGACCTACGTCGAACGCATCGCCGATACCAAGGCCCAGTTGATCGACTCGCGCAAGACCACGCCAGGCCTGCGTGCGATGGAAAAGCACGCAGTGACCTGCGGAGGTGGCCGCAACCATCGCCTAGGTCTCGACAACGGCATCATGTTGAAGGACAACCATATCGCCGTGTGCGGCAGCATCACTGCCGCCGTGGCCCGCGCCAAGGCCAGCGTGCCGGTATTGACCAAGGTCGAGGTCGAATGCGACCGCTATGATCAGGTCGAAGAAGCTCTGGCCGCTGGTGCCGATGTGATCATGTTCGACAACATGTCGATCGAGGAAATGCAACGCTCGGTGAATCTGGTCGATGGTCGTGTACTGCTGGAAGCCTCCGGCGGCGTGCGCCTGGAAACCATTCGCGCCATCGCCGATACCGGCGTCGATTTCATCTCGGTCGGCCGCATCACCCAATCCTCTCCGGCGCTGGATATCGGTCTGGACGACGCGGAGTGAGTCGGAGATGAGTTCGCAGACTCAGTCACGCGGTAAATTGGTATTGGTTGTCGGCCCCAGCGGGGCCGGCAAGGATACCCTGATGGAGCGTGCGCTGACCGACTACGCCTGCACCCAGCACGTGATCCTGACACGTCGGGTGATCACACGCCCCGCCGATGCGGGAGGTGAAGATCATCAAGCCATGGACGAGTCGGATTTCGACGATTCGCTGGCAGCCGGTGAGTTTCTGATCCACTGGGATGCCCATGGTCTGCGCTATGCGCTGCGCGCGGACATTCGCAACGAGATAGACCAAGGTCGCACGGTACTGGCCAACGTATCGCGCAAAGTGATTGGCGCCATCGTCGAACTGGGATTGCCGGTCGCGGTCATCGAAGTCACGGCGTCACGCGAAGTTCGCGCCCGGCGTTTGTCGATGCGGGGTCGCGAGACGGCCGGGGATATTCTCGCCCGTCTCAAGACACTGGATTGGCAGGCACCGGCCGGCATCGCCCATTACCGCATCGACAATGGCGCCGATCTGACCAGCGGCGTCGAACGTTTTCTGGTCACCCTGGCCAGTGCCTGCGGCGGCGACACGCCGATTCGACACCTGCCTATCGATACCGGCCCTCGGCTGATTGGATTTCTCTCGCTTCGCCATCCGTTGCGCGATGCGATCCAGGCGTTATCCGCTCCCCGCGTCGAGATCAATATTCTCGGCCGCCCACTGGTGCTGGAAGTTCAATGGGTCGACGACGATCATTGGCTCCCCAGCGATGCCATCGGGTTGTCCCGAGGCACGCTGGCGCGCCTCGGCCTGATCGCTGGCATGCCACTGCAACTGCAGCCGGCACCACCGCCGGCCGGCTCGGTTGCTCTGCGACGCAAGCTTCGCGGTTACTCGCTGAACGAGGAAGAATTCTTCCGTGTGGTTCACGATATCGCCGACAACCGCTTCGACGAGGCATCGACCGGAGCGTTTCTGGCCAGCCTGGCCAATCATCTCGACGATACCGAGATCATCGAGCTGACGCGGGCGCGGGCGCGAATTGCCCAGACATTGCACTGGAACCGCCCAATGGTGGTCGACAAGCACTCGATGGGGGGATTGCCCGGCAGCCGTATCACGCTGATCGTGATTCCCATCGTCGCTGCTCATGGCCTGACGATCCCCAAGGCTTCCTCCCGTGCGATCACGTCTCCGGCGGGCACGGCCGATACCATGGCGTTGTTTGCCGATGTCGAACTCGGCCCTGACGACGTGCGACGCGTCGTCAATGGCGCCAACGGCTGCATCGTGTGGAACGGGCGTCTGTCGCATACCCCCTTTGACGACATGACGAATGCCATCGTGCGGCCGTTGGATCTGGATTCGGCGCGCATGAGCGTCGCCTCGATCCTGTCCAAGAAACTCGCCGCCGGCGTCACCCATCTGGTCGTCGACCTGCCCACCGGGCCGCAGGCGAAGCTGCAGACGCTGGACAAGGCCGAGGAGCTCAAGCAATTGATGGAAAGCGTCGGCGCGGCGCTCGGCATGCAGGTCCTGGCGCGCATCACCGACGGCACGCAGCCGGTCGGTAAGGGAATCGGCCCCAACCTGGAAGCGCGCGATGTGCTGCAGGTGCTCGATAACGCCCCCGATGCTCCTCGGGATCTGCGCGACAAGGCGCTCGATTTCGCCGGCGCCCTGCTCGACTGGGCGCCGGACATCGCACCGGGCCAAGGCCGTGCGCGGGCCGAGGCGCTGCTCGCCGGCGGCCACGCCAGGGCCCAATTCGAACGGATCGTCGATCTCCAGGGGCGTCGTCAGCCGCCCGCCGCTCCCGGCGCTTTCTGGGCCGACATCGAAGCCCAGCGCTCGGGCCGGATCCGCCACGTGGATATCTGGCGGCTCAACTCAATCGCCCGTCTGACCGGGGCTCCCGGAGACAGCCTGGCCGGACTCGACCTCGCGGTGCGCAAGGGCGACGACGTGCGCTCGGGCCAGCCGCTCTACCGCCTGTTCACATCCACCCAGCATGCCCTCGAAAGAGTGGTTGCCTTCGCCCGTGCCGGCAACGCCTTCGAGATCGCCGAGGAGCCATGACGACATGCCGTCGACGGGTATCAACAACGCCGCCACCGTGGACGCCTTCCAGCGCCTGATCGGCAACCTGCTGAAGCAGGATCCCGAGCATCGCAAACCGCCGGTAGTCACCTTCTGGTGCGGGGCGGGATTCTCCAAGGCGTGGGATCCTCGCTCCCCCACCGATGGCAAGCTGTTTGCCATCGATCTCGACGATATCCGCGACTTCCCCAACCTTCAGCACGTGATGCACGTCATCGGCTGGGAGGATTACCGGCATCTGGATTTCGAGCGCTTCAAGAACCTGCGCTACGTGCTCGACATGCAGGTGCGCTACCCGGACATTCGCAACCGCTATTTCGACGACCAGAACCTGCGCTTGAGCATCAGCGAGCTGCGCACGCTGGTGATGCGGCGCTTCACTGCCGCCTGCGATATCCACAACGTCGACGACGCCACGTTACGCTTCACCTCGCCCCACGACAGCGACGGGCAGCGGGCGATCACGCAATTCTTCGCCGCCCTGGAGGATCGCGCGGGCCATGCGGGGCTGGGCGCGAGCTGGCCGCTCTATCACTTCCTGACGACCAACTACGATTTCACCATCGAAACCATCCTGGAGCACGTCTATCGCCAGGACGCACCGGTGTTCGGGCGTCTCTATCGCGGCGTGACGCCACAGCGGATATGTGGCGGTACCATCTGGGAACACCTGCCGCGTACCGTCGACCGCAACGTGATCAAGATCAACGGTGGCTTCGAGATTCTGCCGACCCGGGAAGGCTTCGACTTCGAGTATCGCCAGCGCAGCGACGCGCAGATCCGCCAGCAACCGCCGTTGCTGATCCTGCCGTCCCAGGTCCAGGATTACGACGAATCCTACTTTCATCAGGTCTTCCCCAAGGCGGTGCGCCTGCTGCGGGAAACCGACGTGTTGGTGATCGTCGGCTACAGCATGCCGCACGAGGATTCCCTGGTGCGCTTCATTCTGCGCCAGCTCGCCGAAAGCCCGTTCGACGCCACGGGCAAGCATGTGTTCGTCATCGACACCAAGAATCACGCCACCATCAAATCGCGCCTGGAGGAGATGTTCTTCTACCTGCCGCGCACGGGCTGGCCGCGGGAGCACTACTACAGCGGCCGCTTCGAGGATTTCTGCCAGCGCATCAACGAGACCGGTGGCGTGTCATGAACGCCATGTCCACGGCGCCCCGGCTTGGGCGATTCCATGCGGAAGATCAATCGCCGGAAGCGTTCATCTTCTCCAGCAAGTGCATCAGCGCAATGCGCTCGGCGGGATTGAGTTCGCCCATGGTCAGATCGGAGATGCGCTTGGCCCGGGGCACCATGGTGGCGACCAACTCCCGTCCAGAGTCGGTGATATCGACGATCACCTTGCGCTGGTCCTGGGGGTCCGAGGAGAGCGTCACCCATTCCCGCGCCTTGAGCCGCTTGATCACGCCGCGGATGGTCGCCGGATCGATGGCCGTCGCCTTGACCAGGTCAGTCAGCGCACTTGGACCGTAGTCCATGATCGTGCACAGCGTGACGAACTGGATCGCCGTCAGCTGCCTGTCGCAGCTTTCCCGCTGGAAGATGGCGGTATGACGCTGATAGGCGCGGCGCAGGAGATGTCCGACCTGTTCGGAAAATTCGTAATCCTGCTGATGGGGCGTCGGAGTCGTGGAATCGCTGGACGCCTCGTTGATACGACTGGCTTCGGATGGCATATGACAAACTCCTGGCGACAAAGGAGAAAATTCCGCACCGGCTTGAGATAGGGCGCAGGCACTATAGTTTTGTACAAAAATCCTACACCATTTGGTCAAACTTCATCCATAACGAAATCCAGTTCCTAATAAACCATTGTTATATAATTGTATTTATTAACCCTAAAAAGACAGCGATGATTTTCGTACAAGCTAAAAACGATGACCACACCCTATAGATGTGAGAGATTGCCTACAACCGAGGAGCGAACGCCACGATGCCGATGACCCTGCCCGATCGCCAGCGACTGCTCGAGGGCACCGATATGCTGGTGGTCTATCGCGATCCCGTGATCCCGCCCAAACCCGCCCCCGGACAGCCCGGCACGCATTCGGATTTCGTGCCGACAGAACCGGAGCTCTTCATTGCGCTGCTGGCGGATGGCCGATTCCTGGCCTTCAACGGCCACGTCGATCTGGGCACCGGCATTCGTACCGCGCTGACGCAGATCGTCGCCGAAGAGCTCGACCTGGCGATGGATCGTGTGCAGATGGTGCTGGGCAACCCGTTCGAGGTTCCCAACCAGGGACCGACCATCGCCAGCGCCAGCATCCAGATCACGGCCCAGCCACTCAGGCGCGCCGCCGCCCAGGCGCGGCATCACTTGCTCGCCAAGGCGGCCGAGTGGCTGAATTGCCCGTTGGAGACGCTCCGCGTGGACGATGGCGTGATTCGCGCTCCGAATGGCGCAACGCTGACTTATGAAGAACTGCTACGTGGCGAGCGGCAGGCGTTGCGACTCGACGAACAGACCCCCACCAAGCCGAGCCACGACTATCATCTGGTCGGCCGGAATGCCGCACGCGTCGATATCCCCGCCAAGACTCGCGGCGAGTTCGTCTACGTCCACGATGTCCGGCTATCCGATATGCTGCACGGCCGCGTGGTGCGACCGCCTTATGTCGGCTATGACAGCGGAGATTTCGTCGGTTGCAGCCTCCTCGAAGTCGACCGCGCCTCGGTCGCCGGCTTCCCGGGACTCGTCGACGTCGTGGCCGAGGGCGACTTCGTGGGGGTCGTGGCCGAACGCGAGGAGCAGGCCGCTGCCGCCGCCAGGAAGCTCAAGGTGAGCTGGCGGAAGCTGCCCCGGCTGGCGGAACTGGACGATCTCGAAACCGCGTTGCGTGCCCAACCGGCCAAGCGCCGCCCCCTGCTCGAGCAGGGCGACGTCGAAGCGGCCTTCGCAGCCGCCCCGGAGGTCATCGAGCGCCGCTACGTCTGGCCCTACCAGTTGCATGGTTCTATCGGCCCTTCGTGCGCGGTGGCGGACTACCGCGAAGAGCGGCTGGTCGTCTATTCCGGCACCCAGAATCCCCATAGCCTGCGGGCCGATCTGGCGCGCCTGTTGGCGCTCGACGAAGGCAATATCGAGATTCGCCGTCACGAGGCCGCGGGGTGCTACGGTCGCAACTGCGCCGATGACGTTGGCGCCGACGCGGCATTGCTCTCCCGGGCCGTGGGTCGTCCGGTCCGCGTCCAGCTCGACCGCGCCCAGGAACACGGCTGGGAGCCCAAGGGAACGGCGCAACTGATGGAGGTTCGTGGCGCGCTGGATGCAGATGGCGAGCTGGCCGCATACGATTTCGTGACCCGCTACCCCTCCGACGACGCCCCCACCCTGGCGCTGTTACTCACCGGCGCCCAATCGCCCAACGACGTGCCGTTCCAGATGGGCGACCGTACCTCGGTGCCGCCCTACGCCTATCCCCATCAGCGAATCGGCTGCGATGATGTCGCCCCGATCGTGCGCGCCTCCTGGCTTCGAGGGGTTTCGGCGCTGCCCAACTGTTTTGCCCACGAGAGTCTGATCGACGAGTTGGCCGAACGCGCCGGTGCCGATCCGGTCGGCTTTCGGTTACGCTACCTAGAGCCACGAGCGCAGGCATTGGTCTCGGCGGTCGCCGAGCGCGCGGGCTGGTTCCGGCGCACACGTCGTACAACCGACGATGGCGCCTGGCTGGAAGGCCACGGTTTTGCCTATGGTCATTACGTGCACAGTAAATTCCCGGGGTTCGGTGCCGCCTACGCCGCCTGGGCGGTGACGCTGCAGGTCCATCGCGACAGCGGGCGGATACGCGTCACGCAGGTTACCGTGGGCCAGGATGCCGGCTTGATGATCAACCCGGCCGGCGTACGCCACCAGGTGCACGGCAATATCATTCAAACGCTGAGCCGCACGCTCAAGGAACAGGTGAGTTTCGAACACGGCCTGCCGACCAGCCGCGAATGGGGCGGCTACTCGATCTTGCGCTTCGACGAGCTGCCGCCGATCGACGTCCTGCTGCTGGACAACCCGGACGAAGCGCCGCTCGGCGTCGGCGAATCCGCCTCCCTGCCCGGCGCGCCCGCCATCGCCAGTGCGCTGTTCGACGCCACCGGCATGCGTTTTCGGCGCCCTCCGTTTACCCCCGAGCGGGTACGCGCGACGCTTACGGAAGCCTTGCACCCCATGCCCAACTGACGCATAACGAGGGTCAATATTCGTCACGCCATCGGTTGGCGCCAGGAACTTCACCTTATGCAATATCTCGATCTGCAAGTCCTCGAAGCCGCTCTCGAGTGGGCCAATGCCGGCGAAACGATCTGGCTCTGCAGCGTGCTCGCCACTTTCGGCTCGTCGCCGCGGGAGCCCGGCTCGATGCTGGTCGCCCGGGCGGATGGTTCGCACGTCGGTTCGCTCTCCGGCGGCTGTATCGAGGAGGATTTCCTGGGCAAGATCGCCGAAGGGCATTTTGGCGATGCGCTATCGGTGGTTCGCTACGGTGAAGGGGCCGACGAGTCCCCCCAGGTTGCGCTGCCCTGCGGCGGCATCCTCGACGTGCTGGTCGAGTGCCTGACACCGGACACCGCGAACCTGACCCATCTCGAAGTACTGCACGCCACCTTGCTGGGGCAGCGCTCGCTGGTACGCCGGATCGATCTGGAAAGCGGTCGCAAACGCTTCGTCGAAGCCGACGAAAACGGCCCGCGTGTCGAGCGCGACGGCCCGATCGTCCAGCTCCGCGTCGGCCCGGCGCTACGGCTGATCATCGCCGGCATCTCGCCGGTGTCGCAATTCTGCGCCGAGTTCGCCCGCGCCCTCGGGTTCGAAGTGATCGTTTGCGATCCCCGGGACGAAGCGCGCCGGGATTTCCCTGTCGACGGCGTCGAGGTGCAATCGGTACTGCCGTCGCTGTTCATCGCTTCAGGTGGCTGCCACGCCGCCACGGCGGTAGTCGCGCTGACCCACGACCCGCGCATCGACGACCTGGCGATGATCGAGGCGGTGCGCACGCCGGCTTTCTACATCGGCGTGATGGGTTCGAAGCGTACCTCCGCCAAGCGCGCCGAGCGGCTCAAGCGCTCCGGCGGCCTGGACGACGACGCCATCGCCAGGCTGCACATGCCGATCGGTCTCGACCTGGACAGCAAGACCCCGGCCGAAATCGCCCTGGCGGTGGTCGCCGACATCCTGCGCGTGCGTCGCGGCAAGGCGCGCCATGAGCTGTGATGCCGAGCGTCGCGAGGTGGTCGCGCTGGTCATGGCCGCCGGCGTGGCCAGTCGCTTCGGCAGCGACAAACGCCGCCACGTCATGGCGGATGGCCGCACGATGCTGGCGACGATCCTCGGGGCGATCCTTCCCGCCTATCCACGGGTATGTCTCGTCGTGCGCCCCGGCGAGCCGCTTGCCTGGTTGGATTCAGAGCTCGTCGGCACACTCCGATGCCTGGAAGCGCCGCATGCCGAGCGCGGTTTGGGAGCCAGCCTGGGCGATGCCTTTCGTGAACTGAACCGGCACGGCGAGACGGCGGTTGCCGCTGCGGTCATCCTCGCCGACATGCCATGGCTCACGATGCGAACCTGCGAGCGGCTCAATCGCCACGCCGAGGCCGGGCGGATCGTGATCCCGCAGCACGCCGGCCGCAGAGGTCATCCGGTGCTGTTCGGCAGAAACTTTTGGGAAGAGCTTGCTAGTCTCGAAGGTGGCGAAGGCGCTAGAGAGGTCGTGGCTCGGCATCGCCAAGCGATGGTTCTGATCGATGTCGACGACGCCGGCATCTGGCGCGACGTGGACTTTTCAGGGGATCTGCCCGACGGCGGCTAGGCTATGTGCGAAAAGTCGGCGAGCGACGGTCAGACAAGGCAAAAATCAACGAAAAGACGGAGTTTACGGGGTGTAAATGAGTATTTTGAGCTGATTTTTAACGCCGTATGGCCGAGCGCAGGCAGTTTGCGTACATAGCCTAACCAAAGAACTTGTCCCACGCCAACAACCCCCAGGTCACCGCCGCCATCCCCAGCGACAGCATCACCGCCGCCGAGCCGATATCCTTGGCGCGCCCGGAAAGCTCGTGATGCTCGGGACCGATGCGGTCGACCACCGTCTCCACGGCGCTGTTGAGAAGCTCGACGATCAGTACGAAGATGCAGCTTCCGACCAACGCCAGCCACTCGATCGGGTTCTTGCCGATCCACCAGGCGAAGGGTACCAGGACGATGCACAGCGCCAGTTCCTGGCGAAAGGCGGTTTCGTTGCGAAACGCCGCCACCAGCCCCTTCAGCGAATAACCCGTGGAGTAGATCAGATGGCGAAAGCCGGTATCGCGAGATTTCATGGATGCGTGTCGCGGTCGCTGCGACGACCGCCCTCATAAGAATCGTGAAGCCCGACCGGCAGCGCACTCCCGCCCCGCCCGTTTGGCGACAATAGTGTTTGTCGACGATGGTAGCAGAGGCGCATGGCGACATCATCGACGCGGAGCTACCGTGATATAACGAATGCATCCTCGGCCTATCCGGTCGGGAAACGGTTTCTCTGCGTCACTCATTTCGAGGTTCACCATGCCACGTGCTCTATTGGTCTACGATGACGAGCCCCGCGCCCGGGTCGAGATGCTCGATGCCGCCCGGTTGCCCGAGCATGCCGTCACCGTCGACATCGACTACTCCGACCTGAACTACAAGGACGCGCTGGCGGTCACCGGTAGCGGTCCGATCGTACGCCACTATCCGCTGGTGCCGGGAATCGATTTTGCCGGTAGCGTCGCGCATTCCGATGATGATCGCTACGAGCCGGGCGACAAGGTGATTCTGACCGGCTGGGGTGTCGGCGAGAGTCACTGGGGCGGCTTCGCCGAGCGCATGACCATCGACCCGGACTGGCTGGTACCTTGCCCCGGCCCACTTTCCACGCGCCAGACGATGCTGCTGGGCACCGCCGGCCTGACCGCGATGCTCGCCTTGATGCGGCTCGAGGAAGCCGGGCTCGAACCCGGCGATGGTCCGGTGGCGGTGACCGGCGCCAGCGGCGGCGTCGGCAGCTGGGCGGTGCAGATGCTGGCCCATGCCGGTTACGAAGTGCATGCCATCACCGGCAAACCCGAGCGCAATGACTGGCTGCGCGAGCTGGGCGCCAGCGAACTGCTGCCGCGCGCCGATTTCGAGGCTAAGGCGCGTCCGTTGGAGAAACAGCGCTGGGCCGGCGCCGTGGACGCCCTGGGCGGACCGGTATTGGCCACGCTACTGGCCCAGGGCCGCTACTACGCCAGAATCGCCACCGTGGGGCTGGCCGGTGACAGCGCGCTGCCCACTACGGTCATGCCGTTCATCCTGCGCGGTGCCTCGCTGCTCGGGGTCGATAGTGCCTACATCCCCTTCGAACGGCGGCGCGCCGCCTGGCAGCGCATTGCCTCCCTGCCCCACCTCATGTTCGAGCGCATGGCCGTCGAAGAGATCGCCCTGGAAGCGATCGCCGACAAGGCCCAGGCGATGATCGACGGCCGCACCCATGGACGAATACTCATCCGTCCGACTGCCTGATTTACCGGCTTGCCCTTATGCCCCTTGGCCTCATTTCCGCGGGGCCTATATGATCCGATATTCGACAACACGATCGCGCCGAGACGGCGCCGCTCTTCAACAAGGTCAATCATGTCCCAATCGAATGCCCTCTACCCGCCTATCGAACCGCATACGACAGGCCAACTGGAAACCGGCGACGGCCACCGGATTTATTGGGAGCGCTGCGGCAATCCCGACGGCAAGCCGGTGGTCTTTCTTCACGGCGGCCCGGGCGGCGGCTGCAAGCCGATCCATCGCCAGCTGTTCGATCCCGAACGCTACGACATCCTGCTGTTCGATCAGCGCGGCTGCGGTCGCTCGACCCCCCACGCCAGTCTAGACAACAACACCACCTGGCACCTGGTCGAGGACATGGAACGCCTGCGGGAGATGATCGGCGCGGAAAAATGGCAGGTATTCGGCGGTTCCTGGGGCTCGACGCTGGCACTCGCCTACGCCGAACGGTACCCCGAGCGGGTCAGCGAACTGGTGCTGCGCGGTATCTTCACCATGCGCCAGCAGGAACTCGACTGGTTCTACAAGAGCGGGGCGCGCAACATGTTCCCCGAGAAGTGGGCACGGCTGGTGGAGATTCTGCCCGAGGCGCGGCGCGACGACGTGATTGCCGCCTTTCATGAACTACTCAATGGCGACAACCGCGAATGCCAGCTCGAAGCCGCCCGTCGCTGGAGCGTGTGGGAGGGAGAAACCTCGCGGCTGATGCCGGTCGACGCCACCGCCTCGCACGCCGAGGACCACTTCGCGCTGGCCTTCGCCCGCATCGAGAATCACTACTTCATCAACCGGGGCTTCTTCGAGTTCGACGATCAGCTGCTGCGCCAGGCGGATCGCCTGAAGGGCATCCCCGGGGTCATCATCCATGGCCGCTACGATATGGTCTGCCCGCTACGAAACGCCTGGGACCTCTCGCAAGCCTGGCCGGAAGCGCAACTGGAAATCATCGAAGCCGCCGGCCATGCCTTCAGCGAACCCGACATCATGGCTGCGCTGGTCAAAGCAACGGATCGCTTTGCCAAGCGCGATTGAAGGCCGGCAGTGACAGCAACACGGAACGGCTTCCCGCTCCGCCATGCGCCGATCTCACGTTCGCGAATCGCGGGCCAGGTCGAGAATCGTCGCCGCCACCGCCTGCGCCCGCGGTACGAAGGTCTCCAGCCGACAGTATTCATCATCTGTATGCATCTTGGCGCCGACCGGACCGGTACCGCAGAGCGTGGGAATGCCCATGCTGGCGGTGGTGCCGGCATCCGAACAGCCGCCGGTGAACTCGCCGTCGACGCTGAAGCCGAGCTTTTCCGCCTGGGCCTGGTAACGCGCGAACAGCGCCTCGCTCATGGCCGGCTCCATCGGCAGAAAGCCGGAAGTCTGGCGAACCGTGGCCCGGGTGCCGGGAATCTCCTCCTCGGCCACGATCGCTTCGATCCTGGCAAGCAATTCGCTGCGCTGTTCGTTGGTGACGAAGCGCGTATCCAGTTGCGCCTTAGCCATCGGCGCCACGGTATTGCGCGAGACACCGCCTTCGATCAAACCGACGTTGGTGGTCACGCCGCTGGCGTAGTCGGTCAGGGCATGCAGCTTGACGATCTTGCGTGCCAGCGCCTCGATCGCGCTGGCGCCATCGGCGTGACTGACGCCGGAGTGAGCGGCGCGGCCTTCGACCTCGATCAGCAACGCCGCCCCGCCCTTGCGCGCAGTGACCACGTTGCCGCTGATCCTGCCGGGTTCGGCATTGAGTACGGCCCGCGCCCCCGCCGCTGCCTCGCGAATGAAGGCGGTGCCATCGCGGGAGCCGATCTCCTCGTCGGCGGTGAACAGGGCATGCACCGGGAACGGCAGCGGGTCGAGACGCGTCAGCGCCCGCAACACGAAGACATTGAGTACCAGCCCCGATTTCATGTCGGCGACACCGGGCCCATAGGCGAGATCGCCCCGTTGGGTATAACCGCGCTCCGCCACCGTGCCGGTGGGAAACACGGTATCGCGGTGGCCCATCAGCAGCACATGGCCGCTCGCCGCATCACCGCCAGTGCCGGGCAATTTCGCTTCGAGGATGTCCCCGGCTTCCGGTCGCGGCGTTCGCGACACCGCAATGCCGTCGGCTTCCAGCCACTCGACGATGACGTCGGCCACCGCGTCGGTACCGGCCTTGTCGTAGCTGTTGGAATCGATATTCACCAGCGTCTTCAGGCACTCGGTCATCGCTTCCCGTTGTTCGGCGAGCCAATCGCAGGCTGTCTGAGCCATCACTCCAGGGGACATCCGTGACATTTGTCATGTTCCTCATCATTTACAAGCAATTAATATTACAGTTCATATGTCCAAGCTTTATTTGAAATAATTAGAGCGGTAACCAAGCTAAGAACATAAGAAAAATTAAGGCATTTATGCGGCGCTTCCTTAATCGTCAAGCCGGACATGTCGCAGCCAAACGACATGCAACTCTTAATCATCCTAAACACACTCACCTTTAGCCATCGACACATGCACGTGAAAACGATCCGCCATCGGGTTGTTCCTATGGCGGATTGGCGTGTTGCAGAAGTAAAGCGTCAGAGCGGTTCAGGCATGAACTTGGTTGTCGTCCAGCCGCCATCTACTGGTAGCGTCACGCCGGTAATGAAGCTGGAGGCCTCGGAGGCAAGAAACAAGCAGGCACTGGCGACTTCATCCGCCGTTCCAGTACGTCCCATTGGCGAGCCCTCGATCATCATACGTCGATACCAGGGATTGCCGTGAATACGCTCGCGAGTGATTGGAGTCTCGATGGCTCCCGGTGCAATGGCATTGACACGAATACCGTCACGACCATATTCGGCGGCAAGCTGCATCGTCAGACCGACCATGGCAGCTTTGGTCGGCGCATAGCCCGACGTACGTGCGGCCCCCATTATGCCGAACACCGATGACATATTGGTGATCGTTCCGCCCTGCCCTTGTCGGCGCATCTGACCAATAACCAGACGGCTCAGCTGAAATGGCACCTTCAGATTGATTGCGAAGTAGCGTTCAAAATCGTCATCACTGGTCTCCTCTATCGGCCGGGCATTGCCGATACCGGCATTGTTAACCAGGATATCAACGCGCCCGAACGCCTCGATGCACGCAGCGACGACTCGATCGGTCGCACCCGCAATGCATAGGTCGAGCGGCACTGCATGGCAGCATGAATGCCCGGCAAGCGTCTCGGGAACAGGCGTTCTGTCCGCTGCCAGAACACAGGCACCTTCGTCAAGGAACTTGAGTGCCGTTGCCAGACCGATTCCCGAGGCGGCGCCAGTAACGATAGCGATCTTATTGTCGAGTTGCGCCATGATCGTTACTCCGCGTGGTCGCGCGCCCAGCTCACCACGTCGCGGTGAGTGGCAAACCAGACGTCGCCGCGAGCCTGGATATGGCGAATCAGTTCCTCGAGTATCCAGATGCGCGAACGGTAGGTGATAATATGAGGGTGCATCGTCAGTTGAAAGATGCCGCCTTCCTCCCAAGCGGCGTCGAACTCACGCCGAAAAATATCGAACACGTCGCTCGGCGGCGTATAAGGCCTGAGCGACTGGAAACGGTGCATCATGAAATAGACCGCATCGTCGCGCACCCACTCTACCGGCAGTTCGATCACGCCAGTCCTTTCGCCCGACAGCAGGAGTTCATAGCAATCCTCGTCAGCCATCAGCGACGAGTCGTATAGCAACCCCATTTCGCGCGCAATAGCCAACGTATGCGGGCTGAAATCCCAAGACGGCGTGCGCATGCCGACCGGTTTGATGCCAGTAATGCGCTCCAGCGTCTCGGAGGCACGCATCAACAGATCCTTTTCATCCTCGTAGCCAAGCACCGAGTTCAACTCATGGATCCAGCCATGCAGACCGATCTCATGGCCCCGCCTGACAATGTCGCGCTGCTCGTCGGGATGTAGCATCGCTACTACTGCCGGAACGTAGAAGGTGGCCGGCACGTCATACTTTTCGAGCAAACGCAGAATCCGCGGCACACCGACGCGGTTGGCATACTGTCCCCAATTGAGCCGTCCGATCGATTGACCGCCCTCGCGCAGCTCACTGGTTTCGTGATCGGAGTCGAACGACAGCGCCACGGCGCAGCGCGCACCATTCTTCCACCGCTGCGGTCGCAGCAGCGCGCCGGCACGCACGCGCTCGACCTTGTCACGCCACTCCGCCTCCTCCCACTGCCATGGTTTTTTGTCCACTGAAGTCATGACACGCTCTCCTTGTTTTTGAATGCTCTTTGATGAAGGTACAGTTTGTCTCCCTGCTCAACTAGACGAGCGGCATCCCGGTCACCGGCAGCGTCTGCCCGGTGATCCAGCCGGCATAGTCGGAAGCCAGGAACATCACTGCATGGGCGATATCCTCGGGCTCGCCTAGCCGGCCCGCCACCAGTTGAGCCGAAAACCCACGCTGAAATTCAGGCGTATAGCCGTCCCACTGGCGTTGGGCATCAGGATTGGTCTTCATGAATCCCGGTGCCACGGCATTGACCGTCACGCCGCTGGGCGCAAATTCCTGCGCCAGCTGTTTGACCAGCCCCGTCTGGCCGTGCTTGGCGGCGCAGTAGCTCTGTATGCCAGTCAGGCTGGTGGCGAGTCCAGCGCGGCTCGACACGATAATGATCCGTCCGGCCTTGCGCGCTTTCATACCTGCGGCTACGGCACGCACGCTCAAGAAAGCACCAAACAGATTGACGTCCTCGATCTGGCGCCACTGCCCGGCCAAGACCTCCTCGATCGGTTGCGGAATCTGACCGCACATGCCGCCCGCCACATAGATCAGCGCATCGACATCACCCTCCTGCTGCAAAGCTGTGAACAACTCTTCGACGGAGGACTCGGAGGTCACATCGACGCGCAGCGCCACAATAATGCCGGACAGACTATCGGCCTCATCGATATAGGCCTGCACCCTCGCCACGGCGAGATCGCAGGCCCACACATAAGCCCCACGCGCGGCAAAGGCGAGCGCAATCGCACGACCGATGCCCTGCGCCGCGCCGACCACCGCGATGCGTCTGGCGTTGAAATCGATGTTCATGGGTTTACCACCCTCCTCAGCGGAGATCGACATGCGCTGTCTCGCGCATGGTCCAGATGAAAAAGGCAGACGCCAGCGCCCCGGCAATCAAGTAGTAGGTCGGAGAGATCGGCGTACCGGTCTGTTCGATCAAGAGCGTGGCGATGAAAGGTGCGAAGCCGCCAAAAATGGTTACCGCCAGGCTATAGCCCACCGACATCCAGGTCGAACGGGTACGGGTCGGAAACATTTCGGCGATCGCCGCAGGACCTGGGCCGGAAACCAGCGAGATCATCAACGCAAAAATGATCTGTACCAGCATGACGATCAAGAACGTCTGCTCACTGAGCAGCCACTTGAATAGCGGATAGGGCAAGATCACGAAGCTTGCGCAGCACAGCAAGAGCAATGGTCTACGACCGACCCGATCGGACAATGCTCCCATCAGCGGCACGACAAGCACTAACACGATCAGGCCGATGGTGTTCGACCACAGTGCTGCCGATGCCTCCATGCCCGCATAGTGCTGGATGAAGGTCGGCATGTAGGTCAGCATGGTGTAGTAAGACACTGTCCACATGATAGTGAAGCCGAACGCGCGTACCGCGCGCTTGAGCGACGAGTTCGTCACGTTTTCGGCCTGTTGCTGAGACGTATCGTTCGCCTCGGCCTGCACGGCTTCATAGGCGGGCGATTCATCGATATTGCGGCGCAGATAGAGTCCGACCGGCCCAAGCACGCCGCCTAACAGAAAGGGAATGCGCCAACCCCAATCATTCAGGGCCTCCGCGCCCAACAGCGTGCCGGTCAGTGCCGCCACGGCCGAACCGAGCAGCATGCCGATCGCGAGACTACTTTGCTGGAAGCTGCCGTAAAAGCCGCGTTTGCCCCGCGGCGCCCATTCGACCATGAAGGCGGTGGAACCGCCCCACTCGCCGCCGCCGGAGAAGCCCTGCACCAGACGGGCCAACACGATAATGATGGGAGCGGCGATACCTATCGTCTCGAACGACGGCACCAGCCCTATCACTACGGTGCTGCAAGCCATCGAGAACAGTGTTACCAGCAGTGCCACCTTGCGGCCTTTGACGTCGGCTAAGCGACCGATCAGCACGCCACCCAACGGCCGCATCAGAAAGCCGACACCGAATACCGCAAAAGTCGCCAGCAGTGACGAGGCTGCGTTTTCGGCGGGGAAAAAGTGCTGGGCGATGATCGAGGCCATGAAGCCGTAGATCGCAAAATCATACCATTCAAGAATGTTACCCATCGCAGCAGCGATTACCGCTTTGCGCCCCAGAGCCTGACGACGCGCTTCTTCGTCGCCGGGCAATACCGAAGCCATACCGGTATCATGCTGATCGATTACGGTATCCACCATATCGAGTTCTCCAAGCTGTCTATCGTTGTTGTTTGCCTGTATCACCGTTGCCACTTGTATCGCTCTTTCATCGTGGAGCAACGATCAACTCTTGGTTTATAGAATCTTAAAGCAATTTGCAACATCGCTATATGATTTTGTGTATTGCAATGCAATACAAAGAAAGGAGTATTAGATGACTCAAGACCGACTCTTCGTGGCCTCGCTTGAGAAAGCAATGACCGTGCTTTACACATTTTCTTCTGGTATTCAATCGCAAAGCCTGAGCGAAATTGCGATTGCCAGCGGTTTAGATAAAAGCGCCGTACAGCGCTTCACCCATACGCTAACCAAGCTCGGCCTGCTGGAAAAACATGAGCAGACGCGCCGTTACTCATTGGGGAAAAAGACACTAGAGCTTTCCTACTTCTATCTGCGCGCCGATCCACTGATAGAAAGGGCGACCCCCATTGTCCTGGCGCTGCGTCAGCGTTGTAACGAAAGGGTCAACCTGAGCCTGTTCGATGACACGACCATTCTCTACGCCATCCGCCAGCCCAGCAGGCATGACTATCCGGGTGCCTCGTTGGTTGGCCGACGCATGCCGCTGCACTGCACTGCTGGCGGACGAGCGATTATGGCAAAGCTGGACGAGGCACATATCGACGATATCCTGGCCCGCTCCGAGCTAACGCCGCTGACACCGTATACCCTGCTCGATCCCGAGCGCATCCGCGCCGAAGTATGCAAGACGCGAGAACGCGGCTACGCCCTCGCCGTGCAGGAAAGCGTCCCCGGAGAATTGACCCTCGGCGCCGCCATTATCAATGCCCAACGCCAGCCTATCGCTGCGCTGCATATTGCCGGCTCGATCAGCGACTGGTCCCCCGCCGACTTCGAGGACAAGCTCGCACCACTACTGCTCGAAGCGGTCCATATTCTCAACCACAACATGCGGTTGTAGGACAACGTCTGCGCGTGTGCCAGACCCGCTATGCTGGTAGGCAACGCTTTTAGCCACCCAGGAGCCGCGCCGATATAGAACGCTAATATCGCCCGCCGTGGACGTGAGATTGAGTCATCTGGCGATACCGTAACGAAGGGAGGATAACCGAGGCGCGATTATCTTCCACGGATCGCGGCGGCGCCATCGTCTTACGGAGCGCCGATTTACTTGATCTCTATCTCAACGAAGACGAATTCGAAATCGTTGTCGTTGACCACGTTGTGCTCGACCCCCACCGGACGGTAATAGGAAACGCCGGCTTCCAGGGTCGAGAACGTATGGCCGTCCAAGGTTTCCAGTTCGAGCTTGCCGGTGGTCTGAGGTACCACTACGTAGTCGTGCTCGTGGCGATGCCAACCGGTCTCCGCGCCAGGTGGGAAGCGCCACTCGGTGACCCGAACCCGATCATTGTCGACTTGCACGCTGGGCTGGGCCTGGGGCCGCAAAGCTTCCATGAATCAAATCCTCGAGCAGAAAATCGGAGTGTCGGACACCGACGCCAAGCCGGTACCCGAGGCGTCGTGACGGCTCAATAGCCGTATCGATCGAGAATCGCGTTCTGATCCTGAGACGGCTGCCCGTAAAACTCCAGCAACTGCGCCGGCCGGTTGGTGAAGAAGCCGTCGACACCACGTTCCCGATAACGCTCGAAATCCTCGGCGTCATCGACAGTATAGAGATGCACCAGCAAGCCGTCGTCATGGGCCATGCCGACCATCCAGGGCTCCGCCAGATCCGCATAGCTGAATCGGCTGCTGAACGGACCGTCATGCTCGGACTGCAGCGCCGACGGGCCGACGCCGATGGCGCCATGCTGCTTGGCGAAGTCGAGCCATGCCTGATAGGCCTCGGGCGAGGCGACCTTCTGGCGCGCGTAGTAGTCGGCATCGCTTTCGTTGTCACCCTGGGGCTCGCTCGGCGCCGCTTCGATGCCGCCGTCACCCAGCCACAGCAGCAACACGCGCGGCACATGCGGCAATTCCTGCTCCAGCGCCTCCAGGCTGGCCCTGGAGAAAGTCTGCATCACGATGCGGCCCGGGCCGTCGCCCACTTTCACCGCACCTTTTGCGGCTGGGCGCGACTTGGCTGCATCTCCCAACCAGCCGCGGGATTCCAGCTTCTCGTGCAGGTCCTTTTCGATACCGGGGAACTGTTCGGGAACCTTGGTCTCGATGTAGAGACCGGGATGATTCTCGCCCCCTTCGGCGATATCGATCACTTCGTCGAGAGTCAGAATCTTGAGCCCGGCATAGTCGTCCCGGGCGCGATCCGGATAGGCCTCGTTGAACCAGTTGCCGGCATCCAGCTGCTTGAGTTCGTCGAGGGTGAAGCTCGATACCGGCGCATCGACGCGGTCCGGAAAAACCTCGGCGACGTTGGTGTTGCGGCCCAACGTATTGTCGTGCACGGCGACCAGCACGCCATCCCGGGTCCGTTGCAGGTCGAGCTCGAGATAGTCGGCGCCCAGATCGCGCGCCAGCAGGTAAGCCGGTCTGGTCGACTCCGGCGCCTGGTAGGATGCGCCGCGGTGGGCGATTACTGCGTCACAGGGTACCGGGATCTTGGTGCAGAGCGTCGAACCTTGCATCGATTCAGCGGCATCGGTCGTTCCCAGCGGCAACATCAGGCCCAGGCCGACGGCGCCGAGCCAACCCCATGAGCTCCAGGGATTCGGCATGATCGAACGTCTCCTTGTTGTTGAGCGTGGGCGGTCCTCTAACGTATCAGACCCTCAGTTCAGCGTTTCGGCTCGCGACCCTCCATGATCCAACAAACTCAGCGTAGCCCGCTTTCCGCTCCCGCCCCAGTCAGTCTTCACTTCGCCTTCGGGCCGCGCCCTCGGCCCGATCAGGTTCCGCTATCTTCTGTCGGCCGGATGCTGTTGCAGCACCGAATTGCCGCGGATGCCGTCGTCGGGATAGCGGTTGACACCCACATGCGTTAAGCTGCCCCACCATTGCCTTACCTGTCTGACCGTTGTCACGCGAAGCTGAAAGAGTTGACGACCCTCCTATTTGCCGCCTCCAGGCGCATCAGCCAGTACTGGCATTCCCCGGTAGAGCGTAGCCGCTTCGCTTCGCCATTCGCCGCGACCTAGAGAATACCGAATGAGTTTTGCCTCACTGGGCCTGAGCGCCCCGTTGCTGAAAGCCGTTGCCGAACAGGGCTACGACACCCCCTCCCCGATCCAGTCCCAAGCGATTCCCGCCGTACTCGAGGGGCGGGATGTGATGGCGGCCGCACAGACCGGCACCGGAAAAACGGCGGGCTTCACCCTGCCGATCCTGCACCGCCTGTCCCAAGGCGAGCGCCCCCGCGGCGGCTCACAGATCCCGGTGCGCGCGCTGATCCTGACGCCGACGCGCGAACTTGCGGCACAAGTCGGCGAAAGCGTCGCCACTTACGGCAAGCATCTGCCGCTGAAAAGCGCGGTGGTCTTCGGCGGGGTCAAGATCAATCCGCAGATCGCGACGCTGCGTCAGGGCGTCGATATCCTGGTGGCCACGCCGGGCCGCCTGCTCGACCTCTACCAGCAGAAAGTGGTTCGCTTCGACAAGCTCGAAGTGCTGGTGCTCGATGAAGCCGACCGTATGCTCGATATGGGCTTCATCCACGACATTCGCAAGATTCTGGCCGTGCTGCCCAAGCAGCGCCAGAACCTGCTGTTCTCGGCGACCTTCTCCAACGATATCCGCAACCTCGCCAAGGGCCTGGTCAACGATCCGGTGGAAGTCTCGGTGACGCCGCGCAATACCGCCGCCACCACGGTGACCCAGTGGGTTCATCCGGTGGACAAGAGCCGCAAGCCGGCCTTGCTGTCGCATTTGATTCAGACTCATCAATGGCAGCAGGTGCTGGTCTTCACCCGCACCAAGCACGGCGCCAACCGTCTGACCAAGTATCTCGAGGGCCAGGGTATCGAGGCGGCTGCGATTCACGGCAACAAGAGCCAGAACGCGCGCACCAAGGCGCTGGCCGATTTCAAGAGTGGCGGCATTCGCGCCCTGGTCGCCACCGACATCGCCGCCCGCGGGCTCGATATCGATCAGTTGCCGCAGGTAGTGAATTTCGAACTGCCCAACGTGCCCGAGGACTACGTCCATCGCATCGGCCGTACCGGGCGCGCCGGCGCCAGTGGCCAGGCCGTGTCGCTGGTCAGCCTGGACGAGAAGAAGGAACTGGCCGGCATCGAGCGCCTGATCAGCCAGCGTCTGAACAGCCAAGCGGTGGAAGGCTTCGAGCCGACGCCAGGCGGCGGCCCGAAGGTCGACGAAAACGAAGATCGCCCGCCCCGTGGCGGCCAGCGTCGCGGTAACGGCGGTAATGGTCAGCGGCGCAGTCACGGTGGTGGCGGACGTGGTGACGATGCACGCCGCAGCAGCAGTAACCGTGGCGCAGCGTCGAACCAGCGTCGCTCGCAAGACGATAACCGCGGCAATCGGGGCGAAGGTGGCAATCGTAGCACCGATACCACGGCCCCTCGCCGTCGGCGCTCGCGGGGAGGCCAGCGCCGCAGCGGTGGCGGCACGTCCAACGGCAACGTCTAAGCGAAAACGACAACGCCACCGNNCGGTGGCGTTGTCGTATCCAGCTCAAGCAAACGTTCGGGTCAATCCAGCACGATCAGGCGATCGGGCAGCTCGTTGCGCTCGTGGGTCGCCGGCACATGGACCTTGAGCAGCGCGCCGCAGCGCCCGATGCAGTCGAGGAATCCCTGCAGGGTCTGGCCATTCTTCACCTGGGCAGTGAAAGTGGCCACGATCTGCGCCCACTCGTCGTCGCCCAGCCGGCTCGAGATCCCCCGGTCGACCAGAATTTCCACGTAGCGCTCGGCCTCGGAAACGAAGATCAGCATACCGGTACCGGCTTCGGTGTAATGCAGGTTGTGCTCCAGAAACTGGCGCCTGGCCAAGTTGGAGGCGCGCCAGAAGCGTACCTGACGGGGAATCAGGCGGGTGGTCACCGCAGGCAGCCGGAAGATCAGGCTCATCACCACGAAGACACCCCACTGCACCACCAGCAATTGTCCCGCGCCCAGCCATTGCGGGAAGAAGTTGATCGCCCCCGGCACCACCAGCGCCACCAGCCCGGCCCACAGCAGCGGGATATAGCGGTAGTCGTCCGCCTGACGCGCCAGCACGGTGACGATCTCGGCATCGGTATCGCGCTCGATACGGCTGATCGCCTCGCCAACCTGACGCTGTTCGTTTTCGCTCAGTAGTGCCATCTCTGCCCGTTCTCCGATCACCAACCGCCTGAAGCGCCGCCACCACCGAAACCACCGCCGCCGCCGCCAAAACCACCACCGCCGCCGAAGCCGCCCCCCATGGCACCGCCCATCAGCACGCCGCCCAAGGCACCGCGACGTCGGCGACGGCCTCCCGCTCCACCGCCGCCGCCTCCGCCACTACGGACGATAATGACCATGATCACCAGCAGGATGGAGAACCACAGGCCGGCATTGGCGAGTCCATGCGATTCCGTACGGGACGGGGCTTGCTCGTTCGGCTGCTCGGCGAGCGGATCGCCGCCCAACACCTTGATGATGGCATCCGCGCCCTGGGTGATGCCGCCGCTGTAATCGCCCTGGCGAAAGGCGGGCGTGATGATCTGGTTGATGATCATCGAGGACTGCGCATCGGTCAGCCGGCCTTCCAGGCCGTAGCCGACCTCGATACGCACGGCGCGCTCCTGCATTGCCACGATCAGCAAGGCTCCGTTGTCCTTGCCCTGCTGACCGATGCCCCAGTGACGACCGAGCTGATAGCCATAATCCTCGATGGTTTCGCCTTGCAGATCCGGCAACGTGACGACCACCACCTGCTCGCCCGTGGCCTCTTCGTGCGCCGCCAGCGTGGACTCGAGCCGTGATTGCGCCTGCGCATCCAGCAATTCGGCATTGTCCACCACCCGGCCGGTCAACTCGGGAAAATCCGGCGCGGCCTGCGCCACCAGGGCGCAGGCCAACAACAGCCAGAAGAGCGATAGCGATAGCAAGCGTCGCATCAGAACGTCACCTGAGGTGCCTGATCGGCATTCTCCGTCGTGGCCTCGAAATTCTCGCGGATCGGCATGTCGCTGTAGAGGAGGCTATGCCAGATCTTGCCGGGGAAAGTGCGTATCTCGGTGTTGTAGGCTTCGACCGCATTGATGAAATCGCGCCGCGCCACCGCGATGCGGTTTTCGGTACCTTCCAACTGCGACTGCAAAGCCAGGAAGTTCTGGTTCGATTTCAGGTCGGGATAGCGCTCGGACACCGCCATCAACCGGCTCAGGGCACCGGTCAACTGCTGCTGCGCCTTCTGGAATCGCTGCAACTGCTGAGGATCGTTCAGCGTATCGGCATCGACCTGGATCGAAGTCGCCTTGGCTCGCGCCTCGACCACCGCGGTCAGGGTTTCCCGCTCCTGCTTGGCATAGCCCTTGACCGTCTCCACCAGGTTGGGCACCAGGTCCGCGCGGCGCTGATACTGGTTCTCGACCTGTGCCCAGGCCGACTTCACCTTCTCGTCCAGCGTCGGAATGTTGTTGATGCCGCATCCCGACAGCGCCAGCACCAGCAACATCGGGAACAACCAGCGCCATGGCGGGCGAACGGCGACAGAAGAAGGCGTGACTGAAGTCTGCATGATGAAGGTTCCGGTCGAGAAATGACGATACGCCGATACTGCAATGGTACGGTGGTGCCAAGTTACAGGTTGGATGCCTGGTTGGAAAGCCAATCGGCGGGCAACGCTTCAGCTACCGCCATGTTCGCGAATGTAGCTTGCCAGCGCCGCCAGTTCGGCATCGTCGGCGCGCTTGTAGTCGTGCGAGGAAAGATAACCTTCGTAGACCTCGAAGTACTTGTCGACCTTGGATTCGATCGGCTTGAACGCCGCGTCGTCACCCGTGCCGTGCATGGGGAAGAGCTTGGCATGGAGATGATCGACGCCATAGCCCTCGAAGAACATGCCGCAACGCGCCACGCCGTCCAGCGCGCGGTCCAACCTTTTGGCCACCCGCTTGGTGGCGACGATGAGTTCGGTCAGCACCTCGTCGTCGCGATCGAACGCATAACTCGGATGGTGGGCCTTGGGAATCACCACCGTGAAACCCCGGGTATTGGGAAAGATGGAGAGAAAAGCCAGATGCGATTCGTCTTCCCAGACTTTATGGCATGGCGCGCGGCCCGCGACGATATCGCAGAAAATACAGTTCATTTTCTCTCTCCCGGTGAATATCAGGTTTCAGATTAGCCACGCCAGATGACAACGCGTCAATTCCGCCCCTTCACGCTGGTCATGCCTCGTCGACTGCGCCAACATACCTAACGGTTTCTTGAGAATACCTTTTCATTCAATAACAAAGGAAATAGGCATGATACGACATTCGCCACGCCGACTTGCCCGGCCCTTGACGCTGCTGACACTGGGGCTGGGCATCATCGCCACCGCCCAGGCCGATGAGCCTCGACACGTCCGCATCGCGGTAGATGTACCCTATCCCCCGTTCGAGTATCGCAACGCTGATGGCGAATTGGCGGGCTTCGAGATCGACCTCGGCAACGAACTCTGCCAGCGGGCCAAGCTCAACTGCGAATGGGTCGTGCAAGGCTGGGACGGCATCATTCCCGGGCTACTTTCCCGCAAGTACGACGCCATCATGTCATCGATGCGCATCACCCCGGCCCGGGAGCGCCAGGTGCTGTTCACCGAGCCCTACGCCATGTCGCCCAAGGTCTGGGTCGCCCGGCGCGGTACCGAAGTGTCGATCGACGATCCGAATTCGTTGAAGGGGCTGTCGGTGGGCGTCCAGCGCGGAACGACCCAGGATGCCTATATCACCCAGCGTTACGCTGACACGCTCGACATCCAGCGTTACGCCACGGCGGCGGACGTTGCCTTGGATCTGGAATCGCAGCGCCTCGATCTGGCGTTCCTCAACTATCCGGTAGCGCTCGATACGCTGGGGATCGGCAAGGCCGATAGCGAATACGTACAGATCGGTCCGCGTATCGATCGCCCCGAGTCGATCTTCGGGCGCGGCAACGCTATCGCCGTGCGCCCCCGCGACGAGGCACTCGCCGAAGCCTTCAACCAGGCACTGGACAGCGTCTATGCCGACGGCAGCTTCGAAGCGCTGATGAACCAGTACTTCGACTACGATCTACGCCCCGCCTCGCGCAAGTAATGCGTGAACGAAAAGCGCCGCCGGAACCGTCCCCGGCGGCGCTTCGGCGGCAAGCCGTCGAGGAGATCAGAATTCCAGACAGATCTTGCCGAAATGCTTGCCAGACTCCTGATGCCGGAAGGCATCGGCGATCTCGGCAAGTGAGAAGGTGCGGTCGATCACCGGCTTGACCCCGCTCGTCTCGAGCGCGCGGACCATCTCGATCTGGTGGCGCCGGCTACCGACGATCAGGCCCTGGAGCTTGGCCTGTTTCGCCATCAGCTTGGCGGTGGGCACTTCGCCGCCGCGACCGGTCAGCACGCCGATCAGAGCGATGTGGCCGGCGATGGCCACGGCATCGATGGATTGCGGCAGGGTGCCGGGGCCGCCGACCTCGATCACGTGTTCGACGCCGCGTCCCCGGGTCAGCTCCTGAACCTTCTTGCCCCACTCCGGCTCTTCGCGGTAGTTGACCGTGTGATCCGCGCCCAACTCGCGCAGCTTGGCGATCTTCTCGTCGGAAGAGGAGGTCGCGATCACCGTCGCGCCCATCGCCTTGGCGAGCTGCAGGGCGAAGATCGAGACGCCGCCGGTCCCCAGCGTCAGCACGGTGTCACCGGCCTTGAGGCCGCCATCGACGACCAGCGCGCGCCAGGCGGTGAGACCGGCGGTGGTCAGGGTCGCGGCTTCGGCGTGGCTGTAGCCCTTGGGGGCGTGGGTAAACCAGGTGGCCGGACGCACCACCTGCTCACGGGCATAGCCATCGACACCATCACCGGGCGTGGTCTTGAAATCACCGACCCGCGCCGGGCCTTCCAGCCAGTGAGGAAAGAAGGTCGAGACGACGCGATCGCCGACCGAAAATTCATCGACGCCCTCGCCTATCGCCTCGACCACGCCGGCGCCATCCGCCATCGGAATGCGGCCATCCTCGGTCGGGGACTTGCCGCTGGCGACGATATAGTCGTGAAAATTGAGCGAACTGGCGTGCAGGCGTACATGAATTTCGCCAGGTCCCGGCTCGCCGGGATCTTCGACGTCGCGAAGATTGAGTTGATCGAGGCCGCCAGGGGCCTTGAGGTTGACGACTTGCATAGCAGACTCCTGAAGTAGGGCGATGTCACGTATGTCGGTTAAAAGCACATAGGCCAACAGTGTAGATGCTCACCGGAAGCTTGAGTCGTCGATTCCCGGGGCTTCGTCGTCGCCCCTCTCGCGCGCCTGTCGCTCCTCCGCCTCTTGTCGAGCGTCGTCGATTACCCGCATGACATCGCTGACGTCGATCCGCGTCGAATCCGCTTCGAAACGTCCCGTCAGGCGACTGTCCGGGTGGAGCTCCCCTGCCTCATAAAGCGCCCAGATTTCCTTGCCGTAGTCGGTACCAGACAACTCAGGTGCAAAACGGCCGAAATAGCTCCGCAGGTTGTCGACATCGCGCACCAGCATCCAGGGCGCGTTGTTGTTGCCGGCGGCATCCACTGCCTGCGGCAGGTCGATGATCACCGGACCATCGGCGCCGACCAGGATATTGAACTCCGACAAATCGCCATGAATCAGGCCGGCGCACAGCATTCGCACGACTTCGCGGATCAATCGATCGTGATAGTCACGCGCCACATCGGGCGTCAGTTCGATGTCATCCAGACGTGGCGCGACGTGCCCCTCCGCGTCGGTGATCATTTCCATCAGCAACACACCGTCGACGAAGCCATGCGGCGTCGGCACCCGTACGCCGGCATCGGCCAGGCGGTAGAGCGCGTCGACCTCGGCGTTCAACCAGGCGGATTCCTGCTCGCGCTGGCCATAGCGAGTCTTTTTCGACATCGCCCGCGCCCGCCGGCTGTTACGAACCTTCCGGCCTTCCTGGTAGGTTACCGCTTGCTTGAAACTGCGCTGCCTCGCCTCCTTGAAGACCTTGGCACAACGCAACTCGTCGCCACAGCGAACGACGAATACCTGCGCTTCCTTGCCGCTCATCAGCTGGCTGACGACCTCATCGATCAATCCATCCTCGATCAATGGCTGCAATCGCTTGGGTACCTTCATGATTCTCCTTGGTTTCCGACCCGACGCGCCCGGCAACTGCGCCCTTTCAGTGTACCGGCACGCAAGGTAGCAAGGGCCTTTTCGGCAATCGAGCGTTCGACCGCCACATAAGCCGTGCGCTCGAACACCTTGATCTTTCCGATCTGATCGCCACGAAGCGCCGCGTCGCCATCGCCGGTGGTCAAGGCCCCTAGAATGTCGCCGGGGCGAATCTTCTGCTTCTTGCCGGCGTCGATCTGCAGGGTCTCCATTATGGGCTGGAAAGGGCGCTGTTCGACCGTCGCAGGTTCCGGTAACGGTTCGAGCGTGAGTCGCTCACCCACGAAATCGGCTAACCGCTCGAACCGGTGGGTTTCGTTTGCGGTCAACAGCGTGCAGGCCACGCCCCGAGCGCCGGCGCGCCCCGTGCGTCCGATCCGGTGAATGTGGCTCTCGAGTTCACGCGCGAGCTGATAATTGAATACCGCATCCAGGGCTTCGATATCCAACCCGCGTGCCGCCACGTCCGTGGCGACCAGGATCGAGAGACTCCTGTTGGCGAATCGGATCAGGGTCTGGTCGCGGTCGCGCTGTTCCAGATCGCCATGCAGCGGCTGGGCACTGAAGCCCGCCTCGTTCAAGGCGTCGGCCACGGCCCGGGTTTCCTTGCGGGTATTGCAGAAGACGACGCTGGATTCGGGACGATAGTGCAACAGCAAACGGCATAGCGCCGGGAAGCGGGCGGGCTCGTCCGCCACCTGGTGGAAGTGCTGGCGAATGCTCCGGTCGTCGTGAGTCGAGTCCACCTTGACCCGAACGGGATCGTGCAGCATGCGTTGGGCGACGGGCCGAATGCCCTCGCCGTAGGTCGCACTGAACAGCAGCGTCTGGCGGCTGGTCGGCGTAGCCGCGACGATCGTTTCCAGGGCCGCCTGAAACCCCATGTCCAGCATGCGGTCCGCTTCATCCAGCACCAGCAGCGAAAGTCCCGAAAGGCTCAGCGAGCCCTTGCGCAGATGCTCTTCGACCCGCCCCGGCGTGCCGACGACGACGTGCGCACCATGCGCTAGCGAATTCAACTGCGGCCCCAGCGGAGCGCCGCCGCAGAGCGTCAACACCTTGACGTTGGCCAGCATCCGCGCCAGCCGGCGCAACTCTTCGGCCACCTGATCCGCCAACTCGCGAGTCGGGCAGAGCACCAATGCCTGTACGTCAAAACGCGAGACATCGAGCGCGGACAACACGCCCAATCCGAACGCCGCCGTCTTGCCCGAACCGGTCTTGCCCTGCCCGATCAGGTCTTGTCCCTTCAGGATCCATGGCAGGCTTTGCGCCTGAATCGGCGTCATCGTGCGATACCCGAGCGAGTCGAGGTTGTCCAACAACTCGGCAGCGAGAGGCAAGGAAGAGAAGGCTTCGCCTGATGAGGTCTCGGGCACGGTGAATGCTCCTGAATCGGTATAAGAACCCTGGTGACGGTGCTCGGTAAACACCAAGCCAGCCATGGACTCCCCGACTGACGCTGTCATGGTCCGGCGCGGCAGGATAGCAAAGCCCGCCGCTCTTGGCCTCGTTTCATCCATCCAGGCGTTCGCTTGATACGAGAACGGGCAAATAAACCTGCAATATCGCCGCAATGTTGAGTAAAATCGCCGCCGTCGTAGCCAACCTGATAGGTAGTAAAAATGGGCAGGGCCTTCCAGAACCGCAAGGAATCCATGGCCAAGACGGCCGCCGCCAAAACCAAGGTCTACAGCAAGTACGGCCGCGAGATTTACGTCTGCGCCAAGTCGGGCGGCGTTGACCCCAGCGGCAATCTGGCCTTGCGCGGCCTGATCGAAAAGGCCAAGAAGGATCAGGTACCCTCGCACGTCATCGAGAAAGCGATCGACAAGGCCAAGGGCGCCGGCGGCGAGGATTTCTCCCCCGCACGCTACGAAGGCTTCGGCCCCGGCAACTGCATGGTCATCGTCGACTGCCTGACCGATAACCCCAACCGCACCTACGGCGACGTCCGCGGCTGCTTCACCAAGAACAAGAGCAAGATCGGCACCCAGGGCAGTGTCAGCCACATGTTCGACCACTGTGCGATCTTCGCCTTCGCCGGTGAAGACGAGGAAGCCGTGCTCGAAGCATTGATGGAAGCCGACGTCGACGTCACCGACATCGAAAACGAGAACGGCCGGATCACCGTGTTCGCGCCGCATACCGAATACGCCAAGGCCAAGCAGGCGTTGATCGACGCCTTCGGCGAAATCGACTTCGAGGCCGACGAGATCCAGTTCCTGCCGCAGACGATGACACCGATCGAAAGCGATGACGTGGCCCAGTTCGAGAAATTCCTCGACATGCTCAACGACCTCGACGACGTGCAGAACGTCTACCACAACGCCGAACTGCCCGAGCCGGCGTGACTCCCCGCCCTCCTGCAACGAAGAAACCCACCGCACGGTGGGTTTCTTGCACTCGGCTCACGCCGTCGCCATTCAGGGATTCGCCTTGGAAATCCGAGCGCCGTTGAGTGAAACGCCTCCCTGGATACCCTGGTTGTTCATGACGAAGGCGATGACCTCCTTGTTGGCGGTGTTGTTGGTGATCTGTCCGTTGGCGCCGATATCCGCCACCGCCACGCCGGCGCTGGCACCGACCGACCAACTGTTGTCGCTGCGCACGCGGTTGAGCGCCTTCTCGGTCATCAGCAGATAGACCACCGCCTGGGACTGGGCCCCGGCCTGAAAGCCGATCGAACCGCTGGTAGTGGTGTAATACCCTGCCTTGGCGCCGTCGATCAGCAGTTCGCCGTCGCCATGACTGGCGCCGACGATGAAGCTGGCCCCCAGCACGCCCGGAAACACCAGTACGCCTTCCGCCTGCTGCGCCAGCGAGCGCGACTCGGGCACCGCACGGTAAAGACGGGCGAGTGTCTTCTGTACGTCGCTGTCGAGCTGCTCGCGCTGGGTCAGCGTACTCTCGCGATCGGCGGAGGTCGTTGTCGTGCATCCCGTCAGGCCGCCGGCGAGCAGCGCGGTGATCAGGATGCCGAAGGCAGCTTGACGCCAGAGTTTGGAATGCGACATGAGCGGTTCTCCTGAATGATTTCTTTGCCTTTTTCGGTTTCTGCCTCTCTCGGTATAGCGTAAACCCGTCGGTTTCGCTCGCACGATGCCCGTCTCACGAGACATGGCCAGGCAAGCCACCCTCTGCGGACTTAACGACGGTCAAACCCGCGAACGGATAACGCTACCAATCTCACGAGATCGAGCCATAAATAGGTGATTAAGCAAATCGTTACTTTTTCGCCATGGTCGAGAACCCATTCCGTTTCTACGCTGCAATAGTCAGCATCATGGCTTTCAAAGGAGACAACGCGATGCCAGCCAAATCCGAATCCCAGCAGATGGCGGCCGGCGCCGCTCTGGCGGCCAAACGTGGCGAGAAGAAGGTCGGCGAACTCAAAGGTGCATCGAAATCGATGTACGAATCGATGGACGAGAAGGAACTCGAAAAGATGGCCTCCGCTTCGCGAAAGGACAAGCCCAAGCACAACCGGGAATCCTGACTCATCCTTCGTTCCGATTCATGCGGTAGTACGGCAAGTGTTGTCGGATCAAGGAGGCCTCGGATGCCATTGCGCACCCAGCAAATGCTCTTCGCCGACCGTCGGGAAGCGGGACGCCAACTGGCCGACAGGTTGCACGACACGCCAAGGCCCGATGTCATTCTGGCGCTGCCGCGCGGCGGCGTTCCCGTGGCGTTCGAGGTCGCCCAGGCACTCGATGTCCCGCTCGATCTGTTGATCGTGCGCAAGATCAGCGCACCCAACCTGCCGGAGGTCGGTATCGGCGCCGTCGTCGATGGCGCCTCGCCCCAGGTGACTCTGAATGCCGAGGCGGTGGAGATGACCCGCGCCTCGGACATTCATTTGGCCACCGAGAAAGCGCGCCGGCTGGATGAGATCGAGCGTTATCGGGCGCGCTATCTCGGTGACCGCCCCGACGTCGACGTGGCCGGACGCTGCATCATGCTGATCGATGACGGCATCGCCACGGGCAGTACCGCGGAAGCGGCGCTCAAGGCGATGCGCAAGGCCGGCGCCGCCCGCGTGACGCTGGCCGTACCGGTTGCCTCGCCGATGGCGCTGGAAGCACTCCGCGACCTGGCGGACGACATCGTCTGCCTCTCGGTGCCCGCCGATTTCGGCGCCGTCGGTAGTCATTACCGCCATTTCGACCAGACCGAAGACGAGGAAGTCGTTGAACTGCTGCGACAAGCCCGCACGCCGGATAGCGATCGATCCTAGCCGTTGCCGACTCGGTTGAAGGCATTTCTCGACCCGCACAGTATTACCGGCTTTGCGCCGGTTTTTTCATTCTCTGCCAGACTCCGAACCCAGCAGTGGACCTTTTTCGCCTACAATAGTCGCCCCTATTCCGTCACGACGTACCGCCTTCATGAGTCACGAGACGTCTACAGCTCCCGAGCAAGCCACACGCACCGAGATACCAGCCACTCATCCGGCGCCGGTGATCGCTGTTTCCGGCCTCTCCAAACGCTACGATTCGGGCTTCGAAGCGCTCAAGCGGATCGACCTGGAAATTCAGCGCGGCGAGATCTTCGCCCTGCTCGGCCCCAATGGCGCCGGTAAGACGACGTTGATCAGCATCATCTGCGGGCTGGTCAACGCCAGCGCCGGCAGCGTGCTGATCGACGGTCACGACAACGTCAGCGACTACCGTGCGGCCAGGGCCAAGATCGGCCTGGTGCCGCAGGAGTTGACCAGCGATGCCTTCGAGAACGTCTGGAACACGGTGCGCTTCAGCCGTGGACTGTTCGGGCGCAAACCCGACAAGGCGCACATCGAGCAGGTGCTCAAGGCGCTCTCGCTGTGGGACAAGCGCAAGAACAAGCTGATCACCCTGTCCGGCGGGATGAAACGCCGCGTGCTGATCGCCAAGGCGCTGGCTCACGAGCCGGAGATCCTGTTCCTCGACGAGCCCACCGCAGGAGTCGACGTCGAGCTCAGGCGCGACATGTGGGAAGTGGTGCGGGAACTGCGCTCGAGCGGCGTGACCATCATCCTGACCACCCATTACATCGAAGAAGCCGAGGAGATGGCCGACCGCATCGGCGTGATCAATCGTGGCGAGATCGTGCTGGTACGCGAGAAAGCGGCACTGATGCGCCAGCTCGGCAGCAAGCAACTGACGCTGCAGTTGCAGAAACCGTTGGCCAGCGTGCCACCGGCGCTGGCCCGATACCCTTTGAGCCTGGCCGACGACGGCAACGTGCTGGTCTACACCTACGACTCCCACGATACCGATAGCGGTGATCGGGTCGCCATCAGCACCCTGCTCAACGAGATCGAGGCCGCCGGCATCCGCTTCAAGGATCTCCATACCAAGCAGAGTTCGCTGGAGGAGATCTTCGTCAACCTGGTCAGAGAGCGCCAATGAACCTTCAAGCCGTAAGCGCCATCTACTCTTTCGAGATGGCCCGGGCCGGACGTACCCTGCTGCAGAGCCTGGTGTCGCCGGTCATCTCCACCTCGCTCTATTTCGTCGTCTTCGGTGCCGCCATCGGCTCGCGTATCCAGGAGGTCGAGGGTGTCAGCTACGGGGCGTTCATCGTGCCCGGGCTGATCATGCTGATGCTGCTGACCCAGAGCGTCTCCAACGCCTCGTTCGGGATCTTCTTCCCCAAGTTCACCGGCACCATCTACGAAGTGCTGTCGGCGCCGATCTCGTACTTCGAGATCGTGCTCGGCTATGTCGGCGCCGCGGCCTCGAAGTCGGCGATCCTGGGGCTGGTGATTCTGGCCACGGCCAACTTCTTCGTCGATCTGCATATTCAGCATCCCTTCATGATGCTGCTGTTCCTGGTGTTGACCGCGATCACCTTCAGTCTGCTCGGCTTCATCATCGGCATCTGGGCCGACAGCTTCGAAAAGCTGCAACTGGTGCCGCTGTTGATCATCACCCCGCTGACCTTCCTCGGCGGCAGTTTCTACGCCATCGACATGCTGCCGCCGTTCTGGCAGGCGGTGACCCTGGCCAATCCCGTGGTCTACCTGGTCAGCGGATTCCGCTGGAGCTTCTACGGCATCAGCGACGTCAATATCATCGCCAGCCTGGTGATGGTGGGCGTGTTCCTGGCGGTCAGCCTGGCCATCATCAGTTGGATCTTCCGCACCGGCTATCGTCTCCGCCCCTGATGCGAAGCCTATGGCCCACTTCTCTCAGCGGGTCGCCAAGCGCCCCGCCATTCACGTTTCACGAGTCACCTCATGCCGATACTGCAAGCCTGCGCCCATCGCATCGATAAACAGAGCGACGATCACCCCGCCACGTTGACCGGCGGCGAGGCGATATCCGACTCCAGCGTGGCGGAGTCGCTGTTGGCAAGCTTCAATTCGAGTTTTCATGGCAAACCCAAGGCGTGGGGCCATTTCGCCGAGGGCGATGCCGAACCGGGGGACGACGAGGAAGAAGGCGGCGACACCGAGGCATCCTCGGGCTCCCGCTTCGCCCTTGCGCTCACGCGCTATCGCAGCGGTGAAATCAACTTCACCGATTTCACCCGCCAAGCGGCGGAACGCCTGCTGCCGCTGATCGACACCCATCTCTCGGTCGGCGGACACTGCTGGTTCGTGCACTATCGCCAGGGCGAGGCGGAGTATCTGACCCTGGCGCTGTTGCACCAGCGCGAGGGCTACGGCTTCGACGATGCGCTCAATCCGGTGGCGGTCAGCCAGCTCAATCTGGGCCAGCTGATGCTCGCCGCCCGCATCGACCTGACGCAGTGGCAGCGCGGCCAATGAAGCCCATCAAGAGGGCCCATGAATAAAAGGGAAGACGCCGACCCCAGAGCCAGCGCCTTCCAGTTCAGATTTTCAGAACCTGTTCACGATCTTGCGAGCTAGAGCCAAACTAGGCGAAAACGACTGAGGAAAGGACCGGGCTGGCGCTCCAGGTCGTTTGACTCGCTTCGTTCGCCCTACGGGCCAGCCTTCAGCTATTGTCTCCGCTGCGCTCCGGCTCAACAACGTTTGGCCGATGCGCAGCAGATCGTACAAGATCCTCAGGCACGGATCTCGCGGCGCTGAAACACCAGATACCCCAGGGCGAACAGCAGCACGGTGGCCGCGATCAGGCTCACCAGTTGCGGCCAGATCACCAGCAAACTCTGAGTCAGCGGCAGCGGACTGCCCGGGATCGCACCCTGGAGCTGGGAGATGAATACCGGCCCCAGCGTACGCACCGAGGGATCCAGCAGCGCCGTCACCGTCTCTCCATACAACGTATTGGGCGACAGCCGGGCCAGCGCATGGGCCAGGTTGATCTGGGCCAGTTGCTCCTGCGGCAGCCCGTAGCGGATCGGCTCCAGCGCCTGGGCCAGGAACTGGGACGCCAGCGGCCACAGCACCACCAGCAACAGCCACAGCCCGAGCGATGCCATCGCCGAGGTGGTGGCCTGGCGGAAGACGATAGAGAAGAACATCGCCGCCGCCAGCCACACGCCGCCGTAGAACAGCGTGGCGACCAGGAACCATAGCCCGCGGGCGACCGCCTCGGCACTCGGCGGCAATCCCAGGAACAGGATGCCGAGCCCGGTGATCAGCAGCCACAGCGCCACCAGCACCATCGCCAGGGTCGCCATCGCCGCCATCAGCTTGCCGGTCAGCAACGCATCGCGATAGATCGGCTGCGACAGGATGCGGCTGAGCGTGCCCCGGCTCTGCTCGCCGTTGACCGCGTCGAACCCCAGGCCAATGGCGATCAGGGGCACGAAGAAGGTCAGGAACGAGACGAACGACGGCAGCGGCGACTGGGCCGTGGTGAACAGCGCCAGGAATGCGAACGAACTCTCCGCCACAGTGGCCTTGAGTTGCTCGCCAGCGGTATAGGCGGCGCCGATGGCGGCGATGACCACCAGGATCTCCAGGATCACCATGCGCATCGACGAGAGATGATCGGCGAGCTCCTTGGCGGCGACCGCCGACAGCCCGGTCCAGGGCGAACCTTCACGTTTCATCGTTGACCTCCTCGAAATAGCGCCGATAGATCTCCTCGAGTCCCGGCCGCTGCAGGGTCACGCCCTGGACCTCGCCACCGTGTTCGATGACGGTCCGGACCAGCGCGCTGCGCAGATCGCCCTGGGTCTCGACCCGAAAGCCGCCGGCCACCGGTGTCGTCCGCTGGACGCCGGCGATGCCATCGAGCGCCACCGCCAGTTCGTCTTCCCGGCCGGCGGGCGCCACGGCTTCCAGTTCGACCCGCTGGGTCACGCCGAGAACCTCGTCGGCCAGCTCGGCGACCGTGCCGCACATCGCCATGCGTCCACGCTGGAATAGGCCGACCCGGTCGCACACCGTCTGCACCTTGGCCAGCAGATGCGAGGAGAGCAGCACCGTCATCCCCTCCTGCTTGAGCCCCCGGATCGTCGCCAGGAACCACTCCGCCGCCTCGGGGTCGAGGCCCAGCGTCGGCTCGTCGAGGATCGCCACCTTGGGCTCCTTGAGCAGCAGTTCGGCCAACCCCAGGCGCTGACGCATGCCGCGCGAGTAGGTTCCCACGCGTCGGTCGGCGGCATTCTCCAGCCCCACCCGTTCGAGGGCACGCGCGATCGGCTCGCGGGCGGCGCGGCGCGACCAGCCCATCAGCGAGGCGCTGTAACCGAGGTTCTCGCGCCCGCTCATGTCGTCGTAGAAGCCAACCGTGTCGGGCAGGTAACCGACCTGGCGCTTGACCGACAGCGGCTGGCGCCGCGGGTCGAGGCCGACCACCGAGATCTCTCCCTCGCTCGGCTCGGTCAGGCCGAGCAGCATCAGGATCGTGGTGGTCTTGCCCGCGCCGTTGGGCCCCAGCATGCCGAAAATCTCACCCTCGGCGATCTCGAGGTCGAGCGATTCGACGGCGCTGTGAACGCCATATCGCTTGCTGAGTCGCTGGGCACTGATCACGGAAGTGTTCATCGGCGACCGAACCTCATCACGGCAAAGGCCACGACCAGCAGCGCGGCGACGACGATCAACACGCCGATCAAGCCCCACATCGTCGAGGTCGAGACGGTGGCACGGTAATCGGCACTGGCGGAAGCGGCACCCTGATCGGCGCGGGCCTCGAAACCGACCATGAAATCGCCGGCCAGGGACTTGTCCGAGGGCGACAGGGTCGCGCTCACCTTGGCCTGGTCGCCGGGTGCCAGGGTGGAAACGGTGTCGGGATCCAACTTCACCTGCCAGTGCTGCGGTGCGTTGGCACTGAGCTTGACGTCGTGCGCCGGCGCACTGCCGGTGTTGGTCAGCACCAGTTGCACGGTAGTGTCTTCGCCGGCGTAGACCGAGCCGGAGAGTTGCCCGCTGGGCGTGCTCAGACTCAGCCGCGGCGATCCCGTCACCACTGCCTGCAGATCGGCTTCGGAACTCAGCTCACCGGCCGTGGCATGGACCGTGATCGGATAGGTGTCGGCGGCGATGCGCGCCGGCATGTGGACCTTGACGTCGAGCTTCTTCGACTCACCCGCCTTGAGCGGCAGGCTGGTGATGCTTTCCGAACCGTACTGGGGCGAGAAATCGACCTGGAAATCCTCGGGCACATCCGCCGTCAGATTGGCGTCGACGTCCTGGTGGCTCTTGTTGTCGAGGGTCAGATGGTAGGTGAAGTCGGTGGAAGACGAGCCCTTGAGGGTCGGCAACGTGGCCGTCATGTCCAGGGTCGCCGGCGGCGTCTTGTCGAAGGTCAGAGTGATGGGAAGTCTCGACTGGCGGCCTCCCTCTCCCGTGGCGACCAGGCGCAGCCGGTAGTCCTGCTGCTCCTTGGCGTCCTTGCCTGGTTCCACCACCAACGTGGCCGAGCGACTGTCGTCGTGACCGACGAAGACCGAACCGATGTTGCGATCGCCGCCCACGAAATGCGCCTTCCAGCCCGGCGGCAACCGATCGACGCTCAACCGTACCGCCTGGGGATCGAGACCGGCGTTTTCGATGTCGACGGGAATATCGATGGAATCCTTCAACCCCAGCGTCTGCTGCGGATAGGGTGTCGACAACGTCAAGCCGACGTAGTCGTCATGCTCCTGAGCAAGCGCCAACGCCGCGATGCACCACAACGCACTAACCAACGCAACCTGACCATATGATTCAACTCCTGTGACGGGCCGGCGGATCGCGAATCCGCCAGCCGATGAACGGTGACTTACAGCGAGTCATGTGACCGATTGCGTCAGCAGAAGTTTCAGGATGTATCCCATACTTACGTTGTATTGCCGACACCGACGCGGGAGACACGAAAAGGCCCCGCCCATCTTGCGATGGACGGGGCCCTCTTTCTCCGCCTGCGAAGTCGGGATCTTAGAGCCCGTTCACGATCGCGCGAGCTAGGATCAAACTAGGCGAAAACGACTAAGGAAACGGAGTTTACATAGGAGTAAATGAGTATTCCGAAGTCGTTTTCAACAACGTTTGGCCGACGCGCAGCAGATTGTGAACAGGCTCTTGCGGGACGCTACCTGTCGCGGCCAGCCCTGACCCCTTCCTCGATCCGATTGCCGATGGTTTCGTCGATGTTGCGCCAATATTCGAAGACGCGTGACAGTACCGGCTCCTCGACGCCACCCAGTACGTGGCCCACCACATTGCTGACCAGGCGATCGCGCGCGGCCTCGTCCATCACCTTGTTGATCAGAACATTGGCCTGACTGTAGTCGTCGTCCGCCGGGCGCAGGGTATAGGCGCTACGCACGAACTCGCCGTCAGCGGCCCATACCGCATCTTCCGGGTAGCGCCCGGGATCGGCCTGGGGGCCGCCCTTGGAGTTGAGGGCGTAGACCGGATCGCTGACGTTGTGGATGCGCATGGCGCCGCCCTTGCTGTAGCTGTGCACCGGACACTTGGGCATGTTGACCGGTATCTGCTTGTAGTTGCCGCCCAGACGGGCACGGTGCGCATCGGCATAGGAGATCGAACGCGCCAGCAGCATCTTGTCCGGCGACAGGCCGGTGCCGGGCACCATGTTGTTGGGCTCGAACGCGGCCTGTTCGATCTGGGTATGGTAGTCGGTCGGGTTGCGATCGAGAGTCAGCTTGCCTACCTCGATCAGCGGATAGTCCCCATGGGGCCAGACCTTGGTCAGGTCGAACGGGTTGATGCGATAGTGCTTGGCATCCTCGAACGGCATGATCTGCATCTTCAGCGTCCAGGTCGGATAGTCGCCGCGCTTGATCGCTTCGAACAGATCCCGGCGGTGATAGTCGGCGTCGGCGCCGGCCATCCTGTCGGCCTGCTCCTGGGTCATGCACTTGATGCCCTGATCGGTCTTGAAGTGGTACTTGACCCAGAAACGCTCGCCCTCGGCATTGACCCACATGTAGGTGTGGCTGGAGAAGCCATCCATATGCCGCCAGGTCGCCGGAATGCCCCGGTCGCCCATCAGCCAGGTCACCTGGTGTGCCGATTCCGGGGCCAGCGTCCAGAAGTCCCACTGCATGTCGTGGTCGCGCAGGCCGTTGTCGGCGCGGCGCTTCTGGGAGTGAATGAAGTGCTGGAACTTCATCGGGTCGCGGACGAAGAACACGGGGGTATTGTTGCCCACCATGTCGAAGTTGCCTTCCTCGGTATAGAACTTCACCGCGAAGCCGCGCGGGTCGCGCCAGGTGTCAGGACTGCCGGACTCGCCGGCAACGGTGGAAAAGCGGATCAATACGTCGGTCTTGGCACCCGGCTGGAGGAATTTCGCCTTGGTGTAGCGGCTGACGTCGTGGGTCACCTCGAAATGACCGAAGGCACCGCCGCCCTTGGCGTGAGGCTGACGATCCGGGATCATTTCGCGGTTGAACGCCGCCATTTGCTCCATCAGATAGTGATCGTGGAACACGATCGGGCCATCGGCGCCTATCGAAAGGGCATGTTCGTCGCTTGAGACCGGAATGCCGGAATCGTTCGTCGTCGGTTTACGGTTATCGCTAGTCACGCTGTTTCTCCTTCTGATCACTGCTCGGCAGTGGGCCTGTAACAGGATGCTGAAGCTACCCCTGGCGTGGCTGTCGCGAGTGCGTACCCGATATCGGTACCCTGTCAGGTCGCGACACGATCGCCTGAACCCTTCCATCGATGCCATTCCCAGGCACGGCCGATCCACGCTCAAACGGGCACAGCCAGATATATAAGGGAAGCGAAGCGGCTGTCCAACCGGCGAAGGTAGCCTTTCGTCCATCGAAACGTTGCCCACAGCCCCCGAGAGAAATCGCCCGCGACATGTCGATCATCGGCCAGGCCACAGTCCGCAAGGGCTGCGCTGATAGTCTGTGTCTTGTTCAAAGCGTTCGGTAATAGCCTCATATAATTTACCCCATCAGAAAATTTCATCGCGGAGGGTCGTGATCCATGAGTTCGAGGGAGCAGTAACCTGAAGCAATGTCGATACGGGAAATCGTTTCTATATTAGAGGAACCCATATCGTTTCATACGAAACAGGATGTTTCGGAGACGTTCCCGTGTCAGAACAGCCACAGACATCGCGACGCGGCTCGCCACTTCCCTGGGTTTTGAGCCGGATCTTGGGCTGGTCGCCGGTGACCTTGCTGACGGGTTGTAGCGCGACCCATATCACTTTTCTCGATCCTCAGGGGCCGATCGCTCAGGCACAGCGCCAGCATTTCTGGTTCGTCGTGGCAATGACCATGATCGTGGTATTGCCGGTCATCATTCAGACGCCCTGGATCCTCTGGCGCTATCGGTACGGCGGTAAAGCGCCTTATCGCCCCCACTGGGACATGTCTCGCTGGCTCGACGTCATGATGTGGGGCGTGCCTGTCATCGTCGTCGCCATCCTGGCGGTGGTGTTATGGCAGCAGACCCATCGGCTCGACCCCTATCGCCCTCTCGATTCCGACAAGGCACCGCTGCAAGTACAGGTCGTCGGTTTCGACTGGAAGTGGCTTTTCATCTATCCGGAGCAAGGCATCGCGACGATGGGCCAACTGGTGCTGCCGGCGGACCGCCCGATCTCCTTTCAACTGACCTCCGCCACGGTACTGCAGACCTTTTTCATTCCCGCACTCGGCGGCCAGATCGATGCGATGAACCGCATGGTCACGAAGCTGCATCTCCAGGCCAATCACACTGGCCGCTTTGCAGGCAAGAACATGCAATACAACGGCGGCGGCTTTCACCACCAACGCTTCACCGTGCGGGTCGTCGATGACCGGCAGTTCGACGACTTCATCGCACATGCCCATCGACAGGGACAACCGCTGGATCGGCAACGCTACGAGGAGGTCCTGGTACAACAGGGCGATACCGCTGATGCCGCCCGTGCCTTGGGGCTCACCTCGTATCAGCGTGGCGAACCGATTCGTTTCGCGCCGATACCGCGCGATCTGTTCCGTGGCATCGTCGACGATGCCCCTTTTGAATCGGCGGTGCACAATCCCGCGCCTCACCAGCAAGCCGCCATGCACCCCGTTGCCTATCAAGCGCTTCCCCCGAAGCAACAGACTCCCCCGAAGCCAACGTTGCCCCAGGACAAGGAGACGTCGCAGTGAGTGGTGATTTACCGGACTTCATATTCGGCAAGCTTGACTGGGACACCCTGCCTTTCTGGGATGCACTCAAGGACCCCACCACCTTCAAGATCATCAATGCGGTGATTTCCGGTGGCGCGGGCGCGTTGGTGGTCCTCGGCGCGCTCGGCGTCGTGATCCTGGTGACCTGGCTGGGCAAGTGGAAATATCTGTGGTCGGAATGGCTGACCAGCCCGGATCACAAGAAAATCGGCATCATGTTCATCGTGATCGCGATCGTGATGCTGGCCCGCGCCGTCATCGAGGCGGTGTTCATGCGCGCCCAGCAGGCCGTCGGACTGGATGGCGGGTTTCTCTCCCCCGAGCATTTCGGTGAATTCTTCACCACCCACGGCACCATCATGATCTTTTTCATGGCGATGCCTTTTCTCACCGGGATCATCAACTACGTCATGCCATTGCAGATCGGTGCGCGCGACCTCTCCTTTCCGGTCATGAACCAGATCAGTCTTGGCCTGACCGCGGCGGGGGCGGCAATCGTCATGATCTCGCTGGTTTTCACGCCCTTTTCCACCGGTGGCTGGAGCGGGTATCCGCCTTATACCGAGCGCGCCTACAATCCGGGGCCAGGCGTCGATTACTGGATCTGGGCGGTAACGCTTTCCACGCTTTCCTCGACACTCACCGGCATCAATTTCGCGGTGACCATCTACAAGAAGCGGGCGCCCGGCATGAAGCTGTTTCGCATGCCATTATTTACCTGGACGGCACTCACCACCGCCATACTGATGATCTTCGGCATGCCGCCGTTGACCGTCGCCACGGCATTGCTGGCGCTGGATCGCTATCTCGACTTCCATATGTTCACCAGCGATCTGGGCGGCAACATGATGAATTACGTCAATCTTTTCTGGGCCTTCGGTCACCCCGAAGTCTATATCCTGATCCTGCCGCCCTTCGGTATCTTTTCGGAAATATTCTCGACCTTTTCCGGCAAGCGGATCTTTGGTTATCCCGTCCTGGTCGTCGCAACGATCTGTATCTCCATACTCTCCTTCATCGTCTGGCTGCATCACTTTTTCACCATGGGACAGGACGCCGCCGTCAACGCCGCCTTTGGCATCGCCACCATGCTGATCGGCATTCCCACCGGCGTGAAAGTCTACGACTGGATGCTGACCATGTACCGGGGCCGCGTCCGCCTGTCGGTACCGATGATCTACGCCATCGGCTTCATCATGCTGTTCGTGCTGGGCGGCCTGACCGGCATCATTCTCGCCACGCCCAGCGTCGACTACCAGGTACACAATTCACTGTTCTTGATCGCGCATTTTCACAACATGCTGATTCCGGGACTGCTTTTCGGCATGCTTTCGGCAACCAATTTCTGGTTTCCCAAGGCGCTCGGGTTCCGGCTCGAAGAACGCTGGGGACGACGTGCGGCCTACTCCTGGATCGTCGGCTTCATGCTGGCCTTCTTTCCGCTTTATGTGCTGGGCGTGTTGGGCATGCCGCGTCGTTCGCTGACGTTCTTCGAACCCGCCTATCTGCCCTGGACCCTCATCGCCGGTTTCGGTGCGCTGGTGATCCTGTTCGCCATGCTGTGCCTGTTGATCCAGCTATGGGTGAGCATTCGCGATCGTCATCAGAACATGATGACCGCGGGCGACCCTTGGGATGGCCGCAGCCTCGAGTGGTCGACCTCCTCCCCACCCCCGGAATACAACTTTCCGGTCATTCCCGAGGTCCATTCCCGCGACGCCTACATGAGCGAGAAGGAACAGGGCAAGGCGCACCAGGTACCGGACGAGTTTCCGGATATCGTCATGCCCGCCAACAGTGCCATGGGCGTGATCATTGCGGTGACGGGTAGCGCGATGGCCTTCGGCCTGACCTGGTACATATGGTGGCTGGTCATTCTCGCCGGCGTGGTCACGCTGGTCGCGGTGATCGCCCGCGGTTTCGTGCGCAAGACGACCCGGGTGATCAGCAGCGACGAAGTCCGCCGTACCCACCTGGCCTGGCTCGAGTGCGTGCGCAAGACGACGCCGGTCGACCGCTCGAAGGAACAGTCACCCGAAAACCAGGGGCTGCCCGTGCCACCGGTGAATGGAGCCGTGCAATGACCCGAACTGCCATGCGCCATCCCGGCCTCAATCTGGGGCCCGCCCATGCCGACGCCGAAGACACCCGCGAGGAGATGATCTTCGGTTTCTGGGTCTTCATGATGAGCGATTTCGTCATCTTCGGACTGCTGTTCGCGACCTACGTGGTCATGCTCGGTGGCACCGCCGGCGGCCCGGGACCGCATGAGCTGTTCGAGATGAAAAGCGTCTTCATCGAAACCCTGATCCTGTTGACGAGCAGCTTCACCTTCGGCATGGCATCGCTGGCGCTCAAGTACCGGGAGGACACCAAACCGCTGGTGATCTGGCTGATCGTTACCCTGCTGCTGGGGGTGGCGTTCATCGCCTATGAGCTCAAGGATTTCCATACCATGTTCGGCAAGGGCGGCGTGCCCAGTCGCAGCGGATTCATCTCGGCGTTCTTCTCGCTGGTGCCGCTGCATGGCCTGCACGTGCTGGCCGCCTGCATCTGGCTGATCGCCCTGCTGGGGCAGATCGCCGTCCATGGCCTGGACAGTTTCGTCAAGACCGGTCTGCTGCGTCTGGCGATCCTGTGGCATTTCCTCGACATCGTCTGGATCTGCATCTTTTCACTGGTCTATCTGGGAGGGCTGACATGAGCCGACGCGCGCTTTCCAAAAAACGTGAACTCTCCGACGAGGAAGCGAAGGAACTGGTGGCAGAACGCCGCGGCTATGTCTGGGGACTTCTCGCAGCCCTAGTTCTGACGCTGATTCCCTTTGGGCTGGTCGCCTACGCCGAGATCGAACCCCTGACGCTGTACGGAAGCATCGCGGCCTGCGCGATCGTGCAGATCGTGGTGCACTTTCGCTTCTTCCTGCATATCACGCTGGCCAGGAACAAGCGCGAGGATCTGCAGTTGATCCTGTTCACCCTGTTGATTCTGACCATCATGGGCGGCGGTACGCTGTGGATCCTGTTCAATCTCTACTATCGGATGATGCCGGGGATGATTCCCTGATACGCGCTGGGGGGCTGTTTGTTCATGTTCCCTGCCGCCAGCGCTGTCGGTCCCGCTGTGGGGCCAGGCCGAAGAGGCGCCGGTATTCGCGGCTGAACTGCGACGGGCTTTCGTAGCCGACACGCTGGGCGGCAGCGGTCACTTCGATATCGCCGCCGAGCAACAGACGCCGAGCTTCCTGCAGCCGCAGCTGTTTCTGAAACTGCAGCGGACTCACCGCAGTGACCGCCTTGAAGTGGTGGTGCAGCGACGACACGCTCATGTGCACATTGTCGGCCAACGCCGCGATGGAAAGCGGCTGGTCGAAACGTTCCTGCAGCAGTCGTATGGCAGCGGCGATGCGCTGGGTCTGGCTGTCCCTCAGAGCCAGTTGACGCAAGCGCGCGCCCTGGCCGCTGCGCAGCAGGCGATAGACGATCTCGCGCTGGATCAGCGGCGCCAGGAAGTCGATCTCCTCCGGGGTTTCCAGCAAGCGCAGCAGGCGCAATACGGCGTCCAGCAAGGAAGCGTCCAGGCGGTTGACGTAGAGACCGCGAACCGGCTCCTCGGCGCGGGTCGGCACGAGTTCGTCGGCGTGAATGAGTTCACCGATCAGTTCGCTGTCGAGCGCCAGGCTCATGCCCAGATAGGGTCGTTCGCTGCTGGCGTCGGTGACTTCGGCCAGCACCGGCAAGTCGACAGCGGAGACCAGGTAGTGCATCGGATCGTAGGCGTAGATTTCTTCGCCGATGGCGAGGCGCTTGCCCCCCTGCGCGATCACGCTGAAAACCGGTTCATGAATGGCGTGCTTGGGCGGGTGCGGCACGCTCAGGCGATTGATCCAGAGTCCGGTGATGGCCGTCGCCATCTTTCCTTCGCCGTTCCGGGACAGACGATCGAGCAACTCGACCAGCTCCCGACGCATCCAGGCAATTTGATCGCCGCTCTCCGCCACTGCCGACGGCAGCCGGGTCACCGTGTTGTCATGGGCATTCATAGGCGCATGCTCTCCTTCTTTTTGCCAGGCACAGCTTACGCCTATCCTCACCGGCTTAACCTTTCGAGCTGCGCATTTAAGCAGGAACGGGCAAACATTCCACTGAATCGAGCCAGAGCAGCAGCGCCACGTCGGCCATACTGAATATCCTCGCATCCCTGCGATCATCACTCGAGGAGATCGACCCATGCGTTACAGAAAACTCGGCAATACCGGCCTTTTCGTTTCCGAACTGTGTCTCGGCACCATGACTTTCGGTGGCCAGGGCGAGATGTGGAGCCAGATCGGCGACCTGCAGCAGGCGGACGCCGACAAGCTGGTCGGCCGCGCCCTCGATGCCGGCATCAACTTCATCGATACCGCCGACGTCTATTCTCAAGGTCAGTCGGAAGTCATTACCGGCCAGGCGCTGAAGAACCTCAACATTCCTCGGGACGACGTCGTGGTGGCCACCAAGGTGTTCGGGCCCACGGGCGTCGACGATCCCTACCGCTCCGCCGGCGTCAACAATCGCGGCGCTTCGCGCTACCACATCATGGAGGGCGTCAAGGCGAGCCTCAAGCGTCTGCAGCTCGACCATATCGATCTCTACCAGATCCACGGTTTCGACCCGGCTACGCCGATCGAGGAGACCGTGCGCGCCCTGCACACCCTGGTCGAGCATGGCCATGTGCGCTACGTGGGGGTTTCCAACTGGGCCGCCTGGCAGATCATGAAGGCGCTCGGCATCGCCCAGCACCACGGCTGGCACCGCTTCGAATCGCTGCAGGCCTACTATACCCTGGCCGGGCGCGATCTCGAACGCGAACTGGTGCCGTTGCTCAAGAGCGAAAACCTCGGCCTGATGGTGTGGAGCCCGCTCGCCGGCGGCCTGCTCAGCGGCAAGTACAGCCGCGAGGGCCAGGCCGAGGCCGGCAACCGGCGCGCCAGCTTCGACTTCCCGCCGGTCGATCGCGAACGCGGCTTCGACTGCATCGACGTGATGCGCGAGATCGCCGATGCCAAGGGCGTGTCGGTGGCCCAGATCGCGCTGGCGTGGCTGCTGCATCGACCGGCCGTGACCAGCGTGATCATCGGCGCCAAGCGCCTCGATCAGCTCGACGACAACATCGCCGCCTGCGAGGTTCGGCTCACCGACGAAGAGCTCGACCGACTCGACGATGTCAGCGCGCTGCCGCCGGAATATCCTGGCTGGATGCTGGAACGCCAAGGTGGCTACCGTCGCGAACAACTGGCGCAATCCCAGGAACGATGACATTCCCGCCACGCCTCCCCCGGGTGAGGCGTGGTTGCCCAGGGGCGAAGCCAATCGGCCGCCTCTACGTATCGCCCTTCAGTCATGGCACCGCGCGGGCGCTGGCCGCGTCACGATCTATCCGAATCGCTCCGCCGCAAGCCGTTTGCCCTCGCGAATGTCAAAATGACCTGGCGCAGGATCTTGCGCTGTTCCTCGGGCAGGCCACGATAGATCCGCAGCACCTCGTCCTCCTCCCCGCCAACGGCTATGACCCAGGTTGTCTGCATGCTCCCCAAGCCACGCGATGCCTGCTCGCCGTAACGCAGTACCTGGGGTTCGACGCCCAGCCATCCGGCTAGCACCTGCAGCTTGTCCTGCGAGGGGATCGAATCGCCACGCAGCCAACGCCGCACCGCCTGGAAGGTGATTGGCGCTCCCCAATAGCGCAGATTGAATTCGCGTTCCAACACCGAGGGGCGAGGTTCGTAACCTGCGGCGGTGAGCGCCGCCTTGAGGCGTGACGCGAACAGGTGCTTTTCATCCATGACACCGAATTTGAACTATTTGTTCAATTCAAGTTGAATTAAAGTTAAAATTTGTATTGAACTGTTAGTTCAATGACACTGTCGTCGTCGGTTTCCTTCCCTACCGCCGTGCGCTCTATCACACCGGCGATGGACGCAGGGTCACTATAGAACGGTTATCGCAGGGGCACATCAAAGTGTCGGGGAAGGGAGGCTTCGGGGAGGTACCAGACCGTGACTCTGGATCGCTACGAAACATGGCGTTTGGATGCCGTGCACAGGGCAAGGCGGATCGATGCGCTGACCAACGAGCGTCTCGACCGGGCATGCTGGATCGCCAAGCAGCACTACAAGGTGGCGGATGCCCGGTTCACCTTGGTGGGTGACGAACGGCAGTGGTTCAAGACCGGTGAAGGGTCGGTATCGACCGTCGTGCCAAAGTCACTGTCACTCGATCATCACACCATCCGCCGCAACGCGCTCTTCGTCATCGAAGACGTCTCGTGCCATTCCGATTTCGCCAACCACCCTCACGTCGTCGCTCCTCCGCACCTGCGCTTCTACGCCGGCGTGCCCGTGCATGACATCGAAGGTTTCTGCATTGGCACGTTATGTCTCGTTCACACCTCCCCGATCGAGGCGGCAACGCTGGATTTCGACATGCTCCATGTCCTGGCCAGATTGATCGAGGATGAGATCGGCCATTATTTTTCCGCCAAACGGCCACTGGAGCCGTGCCGCGACCATGTCGATGCACTGACCGGCCTGCCGAACCGGCGTCTGCTGCAGATGCTGCTGGAAGTGGAACTGACGCTTGCCGGGCGCAGCCGGGGCAACCTCTCGGTCTGCCTGATCAACCTGGACGATTTCAAGCGCCTCAACGAGCATCACGGCAGCGCCACCGGTGACGCGGTCCTGAAGGTCATCGCCGAGCGCCTGCGCGACGCCGTCCGCCGGGAGGATCTGGTGGCACGGCTGGAGGGAGACGAGTTCGTCATCGTGCTGCGCGACCTGCCACAGCCCGCGGTCTGCCAGCGTATTCTCGATCGCATCCGCATGCCCATCGAGACACCGGAGCACGTCCACAGACTGACGGCCAGCATGGGAGTCACCAGCTATCCGGGAGACGAAGCGGATGCCGATGTACTGCTGCGCCACGCCTGTCAGGCCATGTATACCGCCAAGGAGTCGGGCAAGAATGGTTACTGCGACTTCGACCTCGAGCATCACCACTCCCGGCGCGAACGCCTGGCGGTCGCCCGCGATGTTCGCCTGGCACTCTCACGGCAACAGTTGGAACTCTTCTATCAACCGAAGATCGACTACCGCCATGGCACGGTCGCCGGTTTCGAAGGACTTCTCCGCTGGCGCCTGCCGTCGGGCAAAATCCTGCCACCGAGCCGTTTCCTCCCCTATATCGAACAGACCTGGCTCGACATCGAGTTGAGCAAGTACGTCATCGATAAAGCGCTGGCGGCGCTCGAAGAGATCGCGCGGCGCGGCCTGCCCTATTCGATCAGCGTCAACGTCAGCCCCGCCAGCTTTCTTGATGCAGGCTTCATCGACTATCTGCACCGAACTCTCGCACACCGCGACCGGGAACTGGTCGGTCGGCTCACGCTCGAGATCCTGGAAAGCACCTCGCCACGGGACGACATGCTCGCCATCGTCACTAACATCGAGACCTGCCGGCGACTCGGCCTGCAGCTGTCGCTCGATGACTTCGGCACCGGTCACTCATCGTTGAGCTATCTGCGCACCTTCCCCACCCAAAAGGTCAAGATCGACCGCTCCTTCGTCATCGGCATGCTCGACAGTGCCGAAGACGAAATCATCGTCGCGGCAATCATCGAGCTGTCGAAAAGCTTCAACCGCCTGGTGATTGCGGAGGGGGTCGAAAACGCATCGATCGAGGCACGCCTGAAGGCCCTCGGCTGCGATCAGGGGCAAGGATTCTATTACAGCCCCGCGCTGCCTTTCGCGGATGCCATCCAGTGGGCCGGGACCTACCGGCACCGGTAACGCTGAAGGCCCGACCAACGCACCGCGCAGGGTATCGCCGGGATCGCGAGCCGCCGCCCGGACCGATCCGATCCATCACCGCCTCGCCAGATGGCGCCGCAACTTGGCACTGGCCACCGCAATGGAACGCTCATAGCTCACCAGCGGCGGCCGAATGCCATGCGCGAACAGCACCTTGCGCATCTCATGGGAGGTGCCGGTCAATGCCACGACGACTCCGGCACGGCGCGAGGCCTGCAGCGCCCCTTCGAGGACCTGGGCGGCGCTGGAGTCGACAAACGGCACTTCGGAAAAGTCGAGAATCAGCCCACGGTGGCTGTCGACGATACGCGCCAGAATCGCCTCGATCGAAGCTGCCGCACCGAAAAAATAGGCTCCCGAAAGCCGGTAGACCACCAGGTCGGGATCGGACGCTTCCGGGCCCCCATCGTCATCATGAATCGACATGTCGTCGGATCGGTCCTCCACGACCCAAGGCGTGTGGGCGGTGAGCGTGGCGGTCTGCGACATGCGATGGATGAATAGCAGCGCACCGAGCAGAAAACCGACCACGATACCCTCGGTAAGGTCGCGAAAGATCGTCAACAAGAAGGTCGACAGTAGCACCGCGGCATCACCGCGCGACGCCCGCAACAGACTGTAGAAGGCGCGCTTCTCGACCATGTTCCAGGCCACGACCGCCAGTACCCCGGCCAGGCTGGCCAGCGGGATGTAGCTCGCCAGCGGCGCCGCCACCAGGATGAACAGCAGCAAGAACGCCGCATGCAGCATGCCCGAGACCGGACTGACGGCACCGGAGCGCACGTTGGTGGCGGTGCGCGCGATGGTACCGGTCACGCACAGGCCGCCGAACAACCCGGAGGCGACATTGGCCGCCCCCTGCGCCACCAGTTCGCAGTTGGCGCGATGGCGCCGCCCGGTCATGCCATCCGCGACCACCGCCGAGAGCAGCGATTCGATCGCCCCGAGCAGGGTGAATGCCACCGCACTGGGCAGCACCTCCGCGATCCTGGCCAATGAGACCGCCGGCAGTGCGGGCAGCGGGAATGACTCGGGAATGCCACCGAAAGCCGAGCCGATGGTCGCCACCGGCAAATCGAACAGCGCGGCCAGCGCCGCGGTCGCCGCCACCGCGACCAGCATGCCGGGCAGCCGCGGCCCCCAGCGCTTGGCCCCGGCGATGATCGCGATGGTGGCCAGCGACAGCGCCAGGGTGGCCGGGCTCAGGGTCGGTAGATAGCGCCAGATCACCGGCAGCTTGTCCCAAAGCGGCCCGGGTTCCGTTTCGCCCAGTTGCAGGCCCAGCAGCGACTTGATCTGGCTGGCGAAGATGATCACCGCAATACCGGCGGTAAAACCGACGGTTACCGGATAGGGAATGAACTTGATGTAAGTCCCGATGCGCAGCCAGCCGATCACCGCCAGCATCAATCCCGACAGGATCGTGGCCAGAAACAGCCCTTCCATGCCATGGGCCTGCACGGTGGCGGCCACCAGCACGATGAAGGCGCCCGCCGGACCGCCGATCTGGAACCGGCTGCCCCCCAGCAACGAGACCAGGAAGCCACCGACGACTGCGGTATAGAGCCCTTGCGCCGGCGAGCCGCCGGACGCCACCGCGATCGCCATCGACAACGGCAGGGCGACGATGGCAACGGTGAGACCAGCAATGGCATCGGCGCGCAGCTTGGAGAGACCGTAGCCCTCGCGCAAGACCGTGATCAGCTTGGGCGTGAACAACGCCGCGAACCCCGGCGAAATCGCCCCGGAAGGACGGGAAGAGGATGAATTCATGCTGTGCGACGACCTCGTCACAAGGTGGCGGACCGCCTGGCGGCGGCCCTCGCCGTACGGCTCAGTCGGCCGCGGGCGGCGGCGCGGGTGCCTTCAGGCGCACGCCGCGTCCCGTTGTCTGGCTCGGCACGTGTTCACCGATCAACTCGACGCCGGCACGATCCAGGGCCTCGACGACCTTGGTCAGGCTTTCGATCACGCCACGCACGTTACCGGAGCTGGCTTCCATACGCTGGATGGTCGGCACCGAGACGCCGGCCAGTTGCGCCAATGTCTTCTGATCGATGCCCAACAGCGCGCGGGCGGCGCGCATCTGAGGTCCCGTGATCATATTGTCGAGTTCTCCAGACAACTCAATCTGAGTTATATCATAGCTATAGTGATGTTTTAAACATCAACTTTGAATGATCGCATAACCATTCGGCACGAACGGTCCCACTCTGCCGCGCTTAGGAAGCGCTGAATAAATCGGCGAGCAGGATGAAGTGGTCGGCACTCCGTCGCAAGGCGCACGGA
>NZ_PZJU01000029.1:0-3013 GCF_003206715.1 Salinicola peritrichatus
GCCATCATACACTCAAAGTCAGGTGGCCAGATTCACTGTGCCACTACAGTTCAAGTTGACCGGGGGCATGTCGATAATCCTTTGACAGGCGACAAATCCGAGCCTAGGGCTTGGCCTGGTGGGGTTGACCCTCTAAGGTGGGCTCAACGAATTTCAATCCCATCACGCATCGAGGTTGGCGGCGCCATGCAGGAGACGATCATCAACGCCCATCGCCTGATCGGCGAGACGGTCCGCGAGCCCGGCGAGGAGCGACGCGGACGCATCGTCGGCGTGGACCAATCGCGCTCCGTGCCGGTGATTTTCGTGATCTGGCAAGGGCAGGAAGGCATACATCGAGTTGAACTCACGGTCGACGAACTGCGTCAGCTGGCCGAAGCCTGTAACCGGCATCGGTCTTTGCAGGCGGAAACGGGCGAGACGTCCCGGGACGAGGAACAATCACCGGCCGCTGCAGCGGTTTCCCGGCGTCGCGTCGGCTCCCGCTAGCGGCGTCATTATCATTGGCCAGCCGCCCATCGCTGCGGCATGACGAGACCGGAGCATGGATCGACCGGATCCTTTAGAGAGCGGCGACGACGGGCTGGCTGCACAATCCCAACGCTGGCTGCAAGCGCTTCCCGTGACCGCCTACATCACCGACGACGCCTGGTGGCTGGGGAAGCTTCGCTTCGTCGCGGACTCCATCGTCGACGTGAGCGGGCGCCCCGCCGCCGATTACCGCGCCAATCCCGAGCTGTGGCTGACGGCGATTCTCGAGCCGTTCCGTCGCCCCGTGCTCGAGCGTCTCCAGGCAGCTCTCGGCAACGGCGAGTCCCGGACGACGCTGTCCTATCGCATCGAGAAAGCCGACGGCACCCAGTGCAACATCGATGACACGCTGACCATCGAGCGCGACGAAGCGGGGCGGGTGGTGGCGCTTGTTGGTCTGCTGCAGGAGCGCGAGGCGTACCGCGAAGAGACGCACGACGATGCACAACGAGCCTTGCTGACATGCAGCGGCGACCTGCTGCTGCAGCTCGACGAGGATCTCAACTGTCTACAGGTTGCCGGCGCTGTCCAAGCGAACTTGGGCATCGATGCCGAGCAGTTGCACTCGCGCTCGTTGTTCGGCCTGATGGCACCGGAAGATGGACCCAAGATTCAGCGTGCCCTGGACGAGCATGCCTTCGAGTCGACCGCGGTGCTGCTCGAGCTCAGGCTGCGTCATCGGGATGAGGGCTACCGCTGGTTCGAGATTCATTTTTCGCCCTGCCTTTCGTCCGACGACAGTGACGCCTCACGGCCTGGTGCAACGCCGGGCTGGGTCGCCATTGCCCGCGATATCACCGAGCGCCGGCGCCAGACGCTGCAATGGGATGCCTACACCGCTACCGACGAGCTGACCTCGGCACTCAATCGCGACGCCTTCATGGGGCTGCTGCGCCAAGCCCTGGCCATGGGGGAAGCCAATGGCAGGTTTACCCTGATCATGTTCGACGTCGACCATTTCGCCGAGATCAATCGTGCCTGGGGGCGCGAGGGCGGGGATCTGGTACTGGCCTGTATTGGCGAAATGTGCCGCGCCACGCTACGCGAGCGATTCAGTTTCGGTCGCCTCGACGACGATGGTTTTGCACTGTTGCTGAGCGGGAAATCACTGCAGGAGACCGCGGCCGTTGCCGAGCGGATGCGTAGCCGTTTTGCCGCCACCCGTGTCGAGTTCCATGGCCACTGGCTCTCTTTCTCGGTTAGTCTTGGGGTCGCCGAACGGCGCAGTGGCGAGTCCGCGGATACCTTTCTGGAGCGTGCCAAGGTCGGTCTGCGCAGTGCCAAGCAGCATGGACGCAACCGCGTACAGCAGGCGCCCTGAATGACCACGCCATGCGCCATGCAAGTGATAAGAATCTGTTTACGATCTCGCGAGCTAGAACCAAACTAGGCGAAAACGCTTGAGAAAGCAGAGTTTACATGGGGTTAAATGAGCATTCCGAAAGCGTTCGACTCGCTTCGCTCGCCCTACGGCTGTTGTCTCCGCTGCGCTTCGGCTCAACGACATTTGGCCGACGCGCAGCAGATCGTAAACGGGTTCTAAGAGGAGAACGATGATGGGACGACTATTGCTGGCCGCGCTGCTCGGTCTGATCTGCTTGCCGGTCTGGGCCGACGAAGTGGAAGGGCCGCACGTGCAGGGGGAGACCTTCGAATACTCGACCGGTGGCAAGACTTACCAAGGGTATCTGGCCTATAACGCCAGCGACAGCGAGCCTCGCCCCGGCGTGCTGCTGGTGCATGAGTGGTGGGGACTCAACGACTACGTCAAGCGCCGGGCCGACCAGCTTGCCGCGCTGGGCTTCGTGGCCCTGGCGGTGGACATGTACGGCGACGGCAGGGTGGCTCAGCATCCCGACGAGGCCAAGGCATTCTCCAGCCAGGTGATGCAGGACTGGCCCTCGGCCCGTGCGCGTCTGGAAGCGGCGATGACGGCGCTGCGCGAGAATCCCAGGGTGAATGGGGAGCGCATGGCGGCGATCGGCTACTGCTTCGGTGGCGGTGTGGTGATGAACATGGCGCTCGCCGGCATGCCGTTGAATGCCGCGATCAGCTTCCATGGCAGCCCGACGCAGGCGGTGGACAAACCGCAGTCGTTCGACGGACTGGTGCGTATCTACAACGGCGAGGACGATTCGATGGTGGAACCGCAGGCGCTGGATGACATGGCGGCGACACTCGAGAAAAACGGCGCCGATGTACGCGTGGTGCAGTATCCCGGTGCCAAGCACGCCTTCACCAACCCCGATGCCGACCGCCTGGCCAAGGAATACGATCTGCCGCTCGCCTACAACGCCGCCGCGGACGCTGCATCCTGGCAAGCCGCACTGTTGACGCTGGACCAGGCGTTGAATCAATAACCGGGCTTCGTCTGGAGCTGTAAGCCACCTGGCTACGCCAGGAGTCATAAGCTTTAAGCTGTAAGAAAGGTCAAAAACGAAAAGCCGGGTCAAAACCGTTTGTTTCGGGAGACCAGAGGTTG
>NZ_PZJU01000029.1:3054-178021 GCF_003206715.1 Salinicola peritrichatus
CGGCTCAACGCCAGCACGCGTTTGGCCAGCGAGATCATCTCGGGATCGCCGGTGTGCTTGTCGGGCACGTCCGAGAGCTTGACCACCGGCAGCCAGTGTTGGCCTTCCGGCCGCGCTTCGACCATCTTGATCACCATGTTCATGGGCATGACGCCGACATCATTGGTGAAGTTGGTGCCAATGCCGAAGGCCATGCCGATCCGGCCCTGGCAGAAGGCGTGGATACGCTCGACCTTCTCCGGTGTCAGGGCGTCGGAGAAGATGATGGTCTTGCTGCGCGGATCTATGCCGAGACGCTCGTAATGGGCGATGGTCGCCGCGGCGAAATCGATCGGATCGGCGCTGTCGTGACGCACGCCGTCGAAGAGCTTGGCGAATTTCTTGTCGAAACTTTCGAAGAAAGCGCGGCTGGTGAAGGTGTCGGTCAGGGCGATACCGAGATCGCCACGATAGACGTCGACCCAGTGCTCCAGCGCCAGGCTGTTGGCCATCTTGAAGCCGAAACGGGCGCCGTGGAACATGAACCATTCGTGGGCATGGGTGCCGATCGGCTTGACCCCGTGACGCATCGCCAGCAACACGTTGCTGGTGCCGCTGAAAGCCTCGCCGCCATGATGATGCAGCGCACCGACGACGAGGTCGTGAACGTCGAACGAGAAGCGTCGCCGAGTGCCGAATTCGGCGATCTTCAGGCCCAGGCGCTGATAGTGCTCGATCTTGTCGCGGGTCCGGGCTTCGACCGCGGCATCGTCGTCGCGCTCGACATGACGCAGGCGATACCAGAGTTCGCTGATCAATGCCATCAGCGGCACTTCCCACAGGATGGTGCGGTACCACAGTCCCTCTATGGTGACCGAGAGCGCGTTGCCCTCTTGCTTGATGATGACCTCGGTCGGGTCGTAGCGGAAACCGGCGAGAAAATCGAGGTAGGTCGGATCCAGGTAGGGACAGGTCCGCTCCAGATAGTGCTTCTCCTCTTCGCTCAAGGTGAGCGCGGCCATGGCGTCGACCTCGCGACGCAAGGCCTCGCCGAAGCCCTCGGGAAATTCGTGCTCGCCACGATTGATGAATGCGTAGCGTGCCTGGGCGTAGGGAAAGCGCTTGATCACGGCGTTCTGCATCGTGATCTTGTAGAAATCGTTATCGAGCAGCGAAGTCAGCATGAAGTCTCGCCATCAGCGTGAGCGGAATCCGTGGATAGCGTAACCGGCGGTGGCCGATGTGCCAAAAGCCGGCTACATGAAAGCCATGATGCTGAACATTGTCGCGACAAAGCCGCCGAACAGCAAAAGCCCGGCCAATGACAGCAGAATCAAGAGGTAGCCAAGAATGAGCCCGGCCAGTGCCCAGCTGTCGCCCGATTCCCGCCGGCGACGAATCTGGCGCCGGGCCAGATGACCGCACACTACGCCGCCCAGGGCGGCCGGCGGCACCAGCGTACCGAGCACGCTCAGCGCGAAGGCGGCCAGCGCCATGAGATTGATGGGGCCTTGCGGCACGGGCGGTGTCGGCGAAGACGATGTATGAGGCATCGTGGCGTTTATCGTTTGGACGGTGGCTGTGGACCGGAGTATCGCACGCTTGCCGTTCGCCCTCGAAGTTTTCAACATGCGGGCTACGGGCTGACCCGGCTGCGCCGGGAGTTATAAGCCGTAAGCTGGAAGCTGTAAGAAAGGTCACACCGAGCTTCGCTCGGAGCTATAAGCCGTAAGCTGTAAGAAAGATCAAAAGCAGAATTGAGATGGCTTCGGGCTACGTATAGCAGGCGCAAGGGAAATGCTGAATAAATCGGCGAGCAGGATGAAGCGCAAGGCGCCCGGAGCGCAGCAACCGGAGCNNGGTATAGGTGAGGATTCGACCGGGCTGGCGCTCCAGCACCGCGTAACGCAGCGATTCGCCTGCGCAGACATTTATGCAGCGTTTCCCCAAGGGAGGATGAATGATGGAATTGCGGGTCGAGAACATCGGCAGTCTCGCCGCCGTTACCCCCGAGACCTGGAACCGGGTCGTCGGCGATCGCTATCCGTTCTTGCGCCATGAGTTTCTCTTCGCGCTCGAGACGTGTGGCTGCGCGACGACCGAAACCGGTTGGGAGCCCGATCATCTGATCGTCTACCGCGACGACCAGCCGGTGACGGTGCTGCCGCGTTACGCCAAGTATCATTCGCGTGGCGAATACGTTTTCGACTGGTCGTGGGCGGACGCCTGGGAACGTGCCGGCGGGGACTACTATCCCAAATCGCTGTCGTCGATCCCCTTCACACCGGCCGCCGGGCCGCGTCTGGCAGTGGTCGACTCAGTGGATCGCCGCGAGGCGATCGCGGTGCTGTCGCCGGTGCTACGCGACAGCGGCCTGCAAAGCTGGCACCTGCTGTTTGCCGAAGCCGGGGAGGTCGCTGACTGGAAGGCGGCTTTCGGGGCGCCGTTGATGGAGCGCCAGGCCGTCCAGTTCGCCTGGCGGGACGAGGGATACGTCGACTTCGAGGGTTTTCTGGCGCGGATGAGTTCACGCAAGCGCAAGGAGATCCGGCGCGAGCGGCGCAAGCTCGCCGAGCAGGGATTCGTCTTCGAGCGGCTGAGCGGTGAGGCGATCGACGACGAGGCACTGGCGCAATTCTATCGCTGCTACTGCATGACGTATCTCGAACGTGGTCAGCGACCCTATCTCAATCTCGAATTCTTCACTCGGCTGCGCGATACGCTAGCGGACGCCATGCTGCTGGTCAGAGCCAGTATCGAAGGGCGGGCGGTGGCGGCGGCCTTATGCTTTGAAGGGCGCGAAACGCTCTATGGCCGCTACTGGGGCAGCGAGGTGGCGGCCGACTTTCTGCACTTCGAGACTTGCTACTACCAGGGTATCGAGCACTGTCTCGCGCGAGGGCTTGCGTACTTCGATCCCGGAACCCAGGGCGAGCACAAGCTGACGCGGGGTTTTGCACCGGTCATCAGCCGCTCGCTGCACTATCTCGAGCATGCCGGGTTTCGTGACGCCGTCGGGGATTTCTGTCGTGAGGAACGGGCTTACGTTCAAGCCTACTTCGCACAGTGCCGGTCGCGCCTGCCGTTCAAGGATGTCACGCCGCAACCGGGCGATCCCCGGTAACGCCATACGTGCCCGGCGTCGCGGTGCGGATGGTATGCTGAGACCAAGCCACACCAGGTGGCGAGGTTTGCCGCAACAAGGACAGGAACTCGATGGATTTTCTCACTGAAACCGCCGTCTTGTTGGGCGCGGCGATCATCGCGGTACCGCTGTTTCAACGTCTGGGGCTGGGCTCGATACTGGGCTATCTGTGCATCGGCCTGCTGGCGGGGCCGTCGGTCAGCGGCTTCATCTCCGAACCCGAGTCGGTGCTCCATTTCTCCGAGTTCGGCGTGGTCATGCTGCTGTTCATCATCGGGCTCGAGCTCGAACCGAAGCGGCTGTGGTCGATGCGCAAGCGTCTGTTCGGCCTCGGTTCCCTGCAGATGGCAGGCTGCGCGGCGCTGTTGATGCCGGTTGGCCTGCTGCTGGACCTGCCCATCAGCATCACCATCTTCCTGGGCCTGACCCTGGCGCTATCTTCGACCGCCTTCGCCCTGCAGGTACTCAACGAACGCCGTCAACTGGCGACGCCGCACGGTCAGAGCGCGTTCTCCATTCTGCTGTTTCAGGATCTGGCGGTGATACCGCTGCTGGCGCTGCTGCCGTTTCTGGCTGGGCGTGCCGACGCCGCGCCCGGCGACGGTTGGCTCATCGCCCGCAGCATTGGCGTGGTGATCGCTGCCATCGTCTTCGGTCGCCTGGTATTCCCTCGCGTGCTGGCGCTGATCGCACGTAGCGACGTGCACGAGATATTCACCGCCGCGGCGCTGTTCCTGGTATTGGGCATGGCGCTGGTGATGGACTGGGCCGGGCTGTCGATGGCACTCGGGGCCTTCCTCGGCGGCGTGATGCTGGCGGATACGCCCTACCGGCACGAACTGGAAGCCAACATCGAGCCGTTCAAGGGGCTGCTGCTGGGGCTGTTCTTCATTGCCGTCGGCATGTCGGTGAACCTCTCCCTGGTATTCGACAACCTATTGCTGGTGGTGGCGCTGGCGGTGGCGATGGTTCTGGCCAAGACCCTGGTGCTGGCGGGTATCGGGTGGCTGATCCGGCTGCCGCACACCGAGATTCCGCGGCTGGCGACGATCATCTCACAGGGCGGGGAGTTCGACTTCGTACTGTTGACCGCCGCCGTGGCCGCCGGCGTGATCGACCAACGCATCGCCAGTCTGTGTATCGCCGCGGTGACCCTCAGCATGGCGGCGACGCCGTTTCTCTATCAACTGGGAGAGAAGCTCGGTACCCGCATGAAGGAGACGCAGCCGTTCGACACCGACTTCGGCGACGAGACGCCGCCGGTGATCATTGCCGGTCTCGGGCGTTTCGGGCAGATGGTCGGGCGTGTCCTGAAGATGCAGGGCATCAGTTTTACCGCACTCGATCCCAATATCGCCCAGGTCGAGTTCATCCGCCGCTTCGGTTCGCGCATTTTCTATGCCGATGCCGCCCGCCTCGATCTGCTGCGCTCCGCCGGCATCGATAAGGCGCAACTGCTGGTGATCGCGGTCGACGGCGAGAACGCCGCGCTGACCATTGCGCGTCTGGCCAAGACGCATTTCCCGCATCTCAAGGTCTACGTGCGGGCGCGCAATCGCCATCACGCCTGGAAACTGATGGAGATCGGCGTCGACGCGGTGGTGCGGGAGACCTTCGCGTCGAGCATGGAGATGAGCGTCGAGGTGCTCAAGGGCATGGGTTATCCGAGCTCGAACGCCATCAACGCGGTGCGTACCTTTCGCGACTTCGACAACCAATTGCTTAAAGATTCCTATACGCATCGCAACGACAGCGAGCGGTTGATGGCGACCGAAAAAGCCGCCATGCAGGAGTTCAAGTCGCTGTTTCAGCAAGAGCTCGATCGCGGCCGGCCGAAGGCAGCCGATCCCGATGGCGCCGCGGCCAACGATGACGACAGCGAGGAGACGCGCGATGACACGGATGCTGCAGCAACGACTCGCCAGACTTGATCTTCGTTGCGAGGGAGGAATGGCGCGCTTATCGGGCGGTGACAGCGGCGCAGGCGTGTGGCGTGTCGATGGCGCCGAGCCGATGATCGTGAAGCAGGATACGCCCGAGCGAATCCGCGGCGAGGCAGAGGGGCTCCAGGCACTCGCCGATGCCGCCAATGGCCTGATCGTGCCGCGTGTAGTGGCGGTGGATGACGATCTGTTGGTGATGCAGGCGCTCGACAGCGGCGGGCGACGCGACGGCGCGAGTCTGGGCGAGGGACTGCGTCGGTTGCATCAGCACACACGGGATCCGCAGGCGCAGCACGGCTGGCCACGCGACAACGCCTGCGGACTGACCCCGCAGCCCAACGCACCGCTGGCAGGCGGCCGGGCATTCCAGCGCGAGCGGCGTCTGTTGCCGCTGACCAGGCGTTGCCGCGAGCGTGGCCTGCTGGATGCGACCCTGGCCGAGCGCGTCGAACGCATTGCCGATGGGCTGGAGAGCTGGCTGGACGATGCCGCGCCGAGTCTGGTCCACGGCGATCTGTGGTCGGGCAATGTGCTGTTTACCCCGCGTGGCCCGGCGCTGATCGATCCGGCGGTCTATCGCCACTATGCGGATGTCGACGTCGCCATGCTGACGCTGTTCGGCGGTCCGGACGACGCCTTCTTCGAGGCCTACTGGGACGGCCAGTGCCCCAAGGATTGGGAGCGGCGCGAAGCGCTGTTCCAGCTCTATCCGCTGCTCAATCATCTCTATCTGTTCGGCGCTGCCTACCGCAGCGGCGTGGCCCGGGCCGTGGATCGCGTCATGGCCGGCTGAGGCGGAACTGCCGCATTCAGCGTGTCGTCGGCGTACGCACGGCGGACGGCGACACCGCCTCGCCCAGAACATGATGGCCACGCGTATCGAGGAAGATCGCGTAGAGTGACGTCGAGGCGCAAATGAACAGCCGATTGCGCGCCGGTCCGCCGAAACAGACGTTGGCGACCGTTTCGGGAACCGCGATGCGTCCGAGGCGCGTGCCGTCCGGGGCGTAGCAGTGGACGCCATCGCCGGCGCTGGTCCACAGATTGCCCGCGATATCGAAGCGAAAGCCGTCGAACAGCCCGCAGTCCGAGATCGCGAAAACCTCGCCGCCGCTGAGGCGATGATCCTCCTCGACCCGAAAGCGACGAATGTGCCGGGGGCCGCCGTCCCGGTGTGTCGCGCCGGTATCCGAGACATAGAGCCAGGACTCGTCGGGAGAGAAGGCCAGGCTGTTGGGCTTCTCGAAATCATCGGCGACGCGAATCAGCCGGCCATCGGGGCGCAAGCAGTAGACGTGGCAACCCATTTCCGAATCGCGCAGTCCGCCCTCGTAGTCGCTGTCGATACCGTAGCTGGGATCGGTAAACCAGATCGAGCCGTCGGATTTGACCGTGACGTCATTGGGCGAATTGAATCGGCAACCGTCGAAAGCCTCGGCTAGCGTGGTGATGCGTCCGTTGTGTTCGGTACGCGTGACGCTGCGCGTGCCATGTTCGCAGCTGATCAGACGACCTTCGCGGTCGACGCTGTGGCCGTTGCTGAAGCCGGCGGGTTGACGGAAAACCGATACGTGGTCGTCGTTGTCGTCGAAGCGCAAGATGCGGTCATTGGGGATATCGGACCACAACAGGTAACGCCCGGCGGCGAAATAGGCCGGCCCTTCGCACCAGCGTCCTTCGCTCCAGAGTCGTTCGAGTCGGGCGTTGGGCAGAATCAGTGACCTGAAACGGGAATCGTCGACGATGAACCAGTCGGGGTGATGCATGCGGCCACCTTCAGAACTAGAGACTGCCACAGTCTTGTCTCTGCGGAGACGGCTGTCATTGCGACGAACGGCGAGGCCGCCTCCGTTGGAGGGGAGGCGACGGAATGCGGTGAGGAAGGAGGCTTCAAACGTGAACGAGGCGTCCGAAAAAGGTGTTGATCATGCGCGGCCCCACGTCCCCGATATCGTAACTTTCTGGATTGCGTAGCCAGTCGTACATCAGGCCGACCAACATTGACATCAGCATCCGCGTGGCAATCTCCGGCTCGACACTCTCCGTCAAGGTGCCCCGTTCCCGGGCCTGTTCGAAGCGTTCGACCATGGTGTCATAGCACTCGTTGGCCAGTTTCTCGTGCAGGTTGAGTACATCGACGTCACTGGCCACCTCGCAGCGATGAAATAAAATGGTGTGAACCCGGCGGGAACGGGGGCGCTGCAGTCTTTCGACCACATGGAGAGTGGCCCGGCGCAGGCTTTCTAGAGGTTCATTGGGACGTTCGGGATCTTCGACATCGTCCAGTAGCTGCCGCAGTGGCATCTTGACCCGTTCCAGCATGGCGTGGAACAAGTCGGATTTGTTCTTGAAATGCCAGTAAACGGCGCCTCGTGTCATCCCAGCCTGGCGCGCGATCTGCTCGAGCGAAGTGCGCGATACACCGCGCTCGAGGAAGATGACCTCGGCAGCGTCGAGCAGCGCTTCGCGGGTAGCCTCGGCTTCGGCTTTGGTACGTTTGGGCATGATGTTGTCGTCGACAGATGAGTGGAGTGCGAGACGTTGGGCCGGCATTTCTTATGATGTGGTTCAAGCTGCCGTTGGCGAAGCATACCAATTTCCCTGCAAGTTTACATTCATGTATGTATGCCTGTAAGCTCGCTGGATTACCCTAGGCATTCTTTCTTCCAGGACGGAGACTCATGCGCCCTAATCTCATGAATTACACCCTCGGCTTCGGTGGGGCGTTGTTGCTGTCATTGGCACTGGCCGGCTGTGGCGGGGACGATCAGCAAAGTGCTCAACAAGGCGGAGGGCAACAACAAAAGCCACCTACCAAGGCCGAGGTAATGACGGTCGAGGCGCACGATGTCGCGCTCTCCAAAACCTATCCCGGCCAAGTCCGCAGCGATCGCGAAGTGACCGTGATGGGGCGTGTCGAGGGCATTCTCGAAGCGCGTCATTACCGCGAGGGCAGCATGGTCGAGAAGGGCGACAAGCTCTTCACCATCGAGCAGGCGCCTTATGAAGCGACCGTCAAGCAGCGCCAGGCGGACGTGCAGAGCGCCAAGGCGGAAGTCTATCGTGCCCAGCGTGATGCCAGCCGCTATGAGCGTCTCTACAAAAATAACTCCGTGAGCCAGCAGCAGCGCGATCAGGCCCAGGCCGATTATCGTGCCGCCCAGGCATCGCTGGCGCAGGCCAAGGCCGCGCTGGATAGCGCCAAGATCGATCTCGGCTACACCGAGGTCAAGGCGCCGGTCAGCGGCATGATCAGTCTCAGCGAGGTCAACGTCGGCAATCTGGTACAACCGCCCCAGGAGCTGGCGACCATCACGCCGCTGAATCCGATCGAGGTGCGCTTCTCTCTGCCAGCCGATGACGCCTTCTCGCTGCGTCGCCAGCGTCAGCAGGGCGATGACGAAGCCGACGTGGCCGTGCTCACCGCGCCGGGTACCGAGAGTGCCTCCCGCGAGGCGCTCAAGCTGACCGGCAAGCTCGACTTCCTCGGCTCGCGGGTCGATGAGGCGACCAGTACGGTGCAGGCCGAGGCGGTTTTCGACAACGACGATCAGCTCTTCCTGCCGGGCCAGTTCGTACGCGTCACGCTGCCCAACGTAAAACGTTACGACGTCTATGCCGTGCCGACGATCGCGGTGACCGAAGGCCTCAAGGGGCCGCAGGTCTATGTCGTGGATGGCGACGGCAAGGCCGAGGCGCGTTTCGTTTCCCTCGGCGAGATCGCCGGTGACTGGCAGATCATCACCGAGGGGCTGAACCCCGGAGACCGAGTCGTCGTGTCGGGAATCGGCAGTATTTCCCCCGGCGATCAGATCGATGCGCAGCCGTTCACTGGCAAGGTGCCCAAGCCGCAGAACAACGCTGGTGAAAACCCCTCCCAGGAGCCCGACGCACAAGGTGGCGAAGGCGTCGCGGGCGCCCAGCGTGATGCGCAAAAGGCGAACGGCGGACAGAACGGAGCCAACTGATGAATTTTTCCAGCGTTTTCATCAGGCGGCCTATATTCGCGACCGTCGTCTCGGTCATCATTACACTGATCGGCTTGATGGCGATGCGTACGCTGCCCATCGAGCAGTATCCTTCGGTCGTGCCGCCGACGATCAGCGTTTCCGCGACCTATCCGGGAGCCAGTGCGCAGACGGTTTCCGATACGGTCGCCGCCGTGCTGGCGCAGGAGATCAACGGCACCGAGGACATGATCTATCTGACCTCGAGCAGTTCCGATAGCGGTCAGATGTCGATGAGCGTCTATTTCAACATCGGCACCGATCCTCAGACGGCACAGATCAACGTCAACAACCGCGTGCAACAGGCGCTGTCGCAGTTGCCGAGCGAAGTGCAGTCCCAGGGGGTCACGGTCGAGCAACGCTCGTCGAGCGTGCTGCTGTTCGTCGCGGTGACTGCGGAAGGGGGCAGCGATGCCTACGATTCGCTCTACCTGACCAACTACGCCAACATCAACATCACCGATACGCTCAAGCAATTGCCGGGTGTCGGGCAGGCGGAAGTGCTGGGCAGCCAGGAATTCGCCATGCGCGTCTGGCTCAACCCGGACAAGCTGGCGCAGTACGACCTGACACCGGCAGAGGTATCGTCGGCGATTCAGGCCCAGAACTCGGTAGTTGCCGCAGGCAAGCTGGGTGCCGAACCACAGAGCAACCCCACGCCCTACACCTACACCATCACGACCGAGGGTCGTTACGAGAACGTCGATCAGTTCCGGGATATCGTGCTGCGCACCAACCCGGACGGCTCCTCGTTGCGCTTGAGCGATGTCGCGCGGATCGAACTGGGCAAGAACAGCTACGGCATTCAGGGGTACGTCAACAACAGCCCGATCGCGCCGATCGCCATCTATCTGCAGCCAGGCGCCAACGCGCTCGACGTGGCGGCCGAGGTGAAGGCGTCGATGGCGGATCTCAAGACGCGCTTCCCGCCGGGCCTGAGTTACGAGATTCCCTATGACACCACGCTGTTCATCGATGCTTCCATCGAATCGGTGGAACAAACCTTCATCGAGGCGCTGCTGCTCGTCGCGGTGATCGTGTTCGTGTTCCTGCAGAGCTGGCGCTCGACGCTGGTGGCGATGTCGGTAGTGCCGATCTCGGTAGTAGGTACCTTTGCCGGCATGTACCTGCTCGATTTCTCGATCAACCTGCTTTCGCTTTTCGGCATGATCCTGGCGATCGGTATCGTCGTGGACGACGCGATCGTGGTCATAGAGAACGTCGAGCGCATCATGGAGGAAGACGAGGAGGCGACACCATTCAGCGCCAGTCTCGAGGCGATGAAGGAAGTTTCCGGCGCGGTCATCGCCACCGCCTTCATCATGTCGGCGGTGTTCGTGCCGGTTGGCTTCATGAGCGGCCTGACGGGGCAGATGTACCAGCAGTTCGCGATCACCATCGCGATCTCGGTGGCCATCTCCGCGATCGTGGCGCTGTCGTTCACGCCGGCGATCAGTGCGATCTTCCTGAAGCATCAGGATCGCATGAAGCAGTCCGGGTTCGTGCGTGTCATTCGCAAGCCGTTCGACTGGTTCAACAAGCTCTTCGACAAGATTACCGACCTGTTCATGGCGATCACCAACTTCATCATTCATCAGCTGTGGCTGGTGCTGGTCGGGTTGGTTGCCGCCGGGGTCTTCTCCTGGATGATCTTCGCCCAGTTGCCGGCGGCGCTCCTGCCTTCCGAAGACCAGGGGGTGGCTCTGGCCTCCGTCAGCCTGCCGGCAGGATCCTCGGTGGCACGGACCGACGCCTATGTGCAGGAGTTGAGTCAGCGGCTTCGAGATGCCGTCCCGGGGATCAATTACGTGGTCGGGATACCCGGTTTCGACATCCTGTCTAGCTCGCCCAATACCTCCAAGGGCACGGTCTTCGTCACCATGAAACCATGGGAAGATCGCGATATCACGGTGGATCAGCTGACGCAGAAGATCATGCAGATCGGTGGTCAGATCCAGGGCGGGCAGACGGTTGCCTTCAACCTGCCGCCGATACAGGGCCTGTCTCCCACCGGTGGCTTCACCGGTTACCTGCAGGCTTTCGGCGGCGACACGTCGCAGCAGCTCGCGGATGCCGCCGGCAAGGTGATGCAGGCCGCGGCGGAGCGGCCGGAGCTCTCCGGGGTGTTCTCGTCGCTCGATGTCAATGTGCCGGTCTACCGGGCCAAAGTGGATATCGAGAAGGCGCGTAGTCTCGGCGTGGATATCAGCGACCTGAATACGACCATGGCGAGCACGTTCGGTAGTTCTTTCGTCAACTACTTCACTCGCTCGAGCCGCAACTTCCAGGTCTATCTCCAGTCCGAAGACGATTTTCGTCGTAATCCCGAAGATCTGAGCAAGGTCTATGTACGCGGCGGTGACGGGCAGCGCGTTCCGCTCTCCGAGCTGGTCACGTTGACGCGAGGCAAGGCGCCGACGGTGCTGCAACGCTACAACACCTATCCGGCGGCGCAGTTCTCAGGTGGTCCGGCGCCCGGCTACAGTTCGGGTCAGGCCGTGGCGGCGATGCAGGAAGTGGTTGCCGATACCCTGGGTGTCAACTACTCGATGGGCTGGAGCGGTGAAGCCTACCAGCAGGTCAATGTGGGCACGGCGGCGACGCTGGCACTGTCGTTCGGCGTCATCATGATGTTCCTGATTCTGGCTGCGCAGTACGAAAGCTGGACCTTGCCGCTGGCGGTGGTTTCCGCCGTGCCGTTCGCCTTCGTCGGCGCTATCCTGGCGGTCTACCTGGCTGGCTTGAGCACCAGTGTCTACTTGCAGGTGGGCTTGCTGGTGGTGGTCGGCCTGGCGGCGAAGAACGCCATCCTGATCGTCGAGTTCGCCGAACAGCAGCGCAAGCATGCGGGACTGTCGGTGGTCGATGCGGCGAAGATCGCCGCTCGCCAGCGTTTCCGTCCTATCGTCATGACCTCGCTGGCCTTCGTCGGCGGTACGCTGCCGTTGGCGCTTGCCACCGGGGCCAGTGCGGCCAGCCGCAATCAGATCGGTACCCCGGTGGTGGGGGGGATGATCTCGATCACGTTGCTGGCGACGGTGTTCGTGCCGGCAACCTACGTATTGATCATGCGCATCACCCTGTGGCTGCAGTCGAAGTTCCGTCGTGCCTCGCATCACACGGAGGAGAACGCCGAATCCCACTGATGGTGCGACAATCTGACCACTTTCGTGGTGATCTTGAGGCAACCCCGGGTCGGGGTTGCCTTTTTTCGTTGTGGCCCCTACGCGCCCCGGGCTGGCATGAAAAAGGCGCTTTGACGATCCGGTGACCATGCATATATCTTCTAGAAAAGTGTTTCTGCGGGTGACTCGCTGTGCGTGGAGCATATCCCACCCCGAATTGCCTTTCAGGATTTCGACAGCACGTTCGTAGCCGGTGTCAATCGTCTTGATTAACATCAGTTATGGCGGCTGTATCCTGTCCGAGCACAGGATCATGATTCGGTACCGGCCAATCAAGATCGATACCGAACGTTCAGGGGGCTGAACATGACGTATGCCGCGGTCCAGGGAAGACAGGTTCATACCACCGAGAAACGCGGTGGACGTGATCATTTCGTTGCCGCGCCGGGTTTGTCGCGGCGAGATGCGGATAGCGTGCTGCCCCGCCTGAGGCCCGCCGCACCGTCGATTCGGCGGCGGGTGCTGTTCGTGACCACTGAAATTGCCGACTTCATCAAGGCCGGTGGGCTGGGAGACGTCTCCGCTGCACTGCCGCGCGCCCTCAAACCCAATTACGACGTTCGGGTGCTGATGCCCGGTTATCGCCAATTACTGACGGCGGGACGTCCCATCGTCAGTGTGGCCAAGTTGCCGGCGCGGTATGATCTGCCCGCCTGCGAGATTGGGCGTCTTCTCTGCGAGGATGGCCTGATTGTCTACGTCGTGCTCTGTCCGGAGCTCTACGACCGGGATGGTAACGCCTACGGTGACGAACTGGGGGTGGGCTGGCCCGACAACGATATCCGCTTTGCGCGTCTGGCGATGGCGGCCGCCGAGATCGTCAATGACGCGACCCTGCTCGACTGGCAGGTCGATCTGCTGCATCTCAACGACTGGGCGACCGGGCTGGCAGCCGGTTATATGCGCTGGTTGGGGCGGCGCTACGTGCCGTCGGTCTATACCATCCATAACCTGGCTTATCAGGGGGTGTTCCCCGCCGAGCGAATGACGGCCCTCGGCATTCCTCCGTCGGCATTCCAAATTGACGGTGTCGAATTTCACGGCCAGCTCTCCTTCATGAAAGCCGGTCTCTCCTATGCCTCCCATATCACTACGGTAAGCAACAATTACGCCGACGAGATCACCACGCCGGCTTTCGGTTGCGGCCTCGAGGGGCTGCTCAAGAGGCGTGCTCTCGAGGGGCGTCTGAGTGGCTTGCTCAACGGCATCGATGACCGCTGGGACCCGCGCAACGATCCCCATCTGGCGCCGAATTTCGGTATCAACGATTGGCATGGCAAGCGCGCCAACACGCAACGGGTGCGGCGAATGTTCGGCCTCGATCCCAGCAGCGGTCCGCTGTTTGCCGTGGTGTCGCGGCTGGTCGCCCAAAAGGGGCTCGATCTCACCGCCGAGGTTGCCGAAACCATCGTTCACGCCGGTGGGCAGCTGGTGGTCATCGGCCGGGGCGAATATGCGATCGAGCAATCCCTGGTCGAGATGGCGGCTCGCTATCCGGGGCATGTGGGGGTGAATATCGGCTTCGACGAGGGGGAAGCGCGCCAGATCTATGCCGGCAGCGATTTCCTGCTGATGCCTTCGCGCTTCGAGCCGTGCGGGCTCAGCCAGCTTTACGCCCAGCGCTTCGGCTCGCTGCCGGTGGCGCATCGTACCGGTGGCCTGGCGGATACCATTCAGGACGGCATCAACGGCTTGCTATTCGACGACATGAGTCTCGATAGCTATCGCGCCACCGTGCTGAGAGCCTTCGATCTCTTTCATGCCACGGACCTGTTTTACGCCATGCGACGGGCGGCCATGGCGGGACGTTTGCACTGGCGTCAGGCGGTCATACCCTATCGCCGGCTTTATGCGGACCTACTAACGGAGACGACGATCCGGGCTGGCGATGTCGTCGAATCACGATGAACGCGCCGCAGGCCGCTGCCAACCGTCCGCTGTCCAAGGCATGGCAACCGCCGGGTCGGGTAAGCCTGGACGGCCTCCGGCGGATGTTCTCCATGGAGGCCGCGGCGATGTCGAGCGCGATGCCGGGAGACAGTGACGCGGATGGCGGACGCACCTGGTCATGGGATGACGGTGACTGGATGCGGGCGCGCGACGCACGCCATACCGGGGAAATGCCGCTGTCGCTCTACCGGCTCGATGCCGCCGACTGGTTTCACTCCCGGTTCACCCAGCCATTGGACTGGAACCAGCTGGCCCAGGAACTCGTGCCCTATGTCGCCGATCTGGGCTTCACCCATATCGCGCTCGATGACGCGTTGCTCGCGCAGCCCTTCGCCGTTATCTGTCGGTTCGTCGAGACCTGCCATGTCGCGGGTGTCGGCGTCGTGGTCGCGGCCCATGCACGGCGGGCCGCCACCGATCCGTCGCTGATCGACTGCTGCGGTCGTTGCCATATCGATGGTATCGAAGAGCACAATGATAGCGGTACTCCGGTCCGGTGCCGGCTGTTCGTCAATGGTGACCTCGACACAGCGGTGGTGCTCTCCTGCCGTCCGCGCTGGAATGAGATGTATCCGCGCTATCTCGCCTCGTCACCGGCGGAGCGCTCCCTGATCCATGCGGACTGGGTTCATGCATTGACACCGGTCGAGACGGACCGGGGCGTGCTCGATCTCATGCCTCGCGGGCTGGCGGCGATCGGGCAGTGGCGGTTGCCGGTTGACGGCGATGGCTGGCAGCGATTCGCGGCGCTGCGGGCCTTGCTCGCCCTCATGTGGGCACTGCCGGGCGACAAATGGCTGGCGATGGGGATCGAACTCGGCCAGGTTCTGGCCGAGCCGTTCGAGGAGTCGATGCGCTGGCCGCTGCTGTTCGAGAGCCAGCACGCCGGCCTGTTGCGGCAGGTCGCCGATCTCAACCGACTCTACGTCAACGAGCCGGCGCTGCAAGTTCGCGACGATGAACGTCACGGCTTCCAGTGGCTGGTCGCAGACGACAGCGACAATAGCGTGGTGGTCTTCATACGCCTCGCCGAAAGCGGTCACGCCAGTCTCATCTGTATCAGCAACTTCCAGGCCCGGGTCCACCACGGGTATCGCCTGGGCGTTCCGGCAGCGGGACGTTGGCGCGAAATCTTCAACAGCGACAGCGTCTTCTACGCGGGCAGCAACGTCGGCAACGGGCATAGCGTGATGACCGCGCCGGTGCCCAGTCATGCCTGGCCTCAGTCGCTGACGCTGACGGTGCCGCCCATGGCCACGCTCTTTCTGCGCCACGAAGTCTGGTACGGGGATTCACCATGAGCGCTTCCCGGACGCCGCCCGAGAACCGCCCCGGCGAGCCCGGCTGCGTGCCGAGCCATGCTCCTCGGTATGGCGCCTCACTCGGGGCGGATGGGCGTACCCGCTTCCGTTTGTGGGCGCCGAGTGCCGAGCGTGTCGATCTGGAGTGCGAGGGCATGCCCGCGCAGGCCATGATGCGCGCCGACGATGGGGATTTCGTCGCTGAGATCGCCTGTCCCGGTGGTACCGCGTACCGCTACCGGGTTTTCGTCGCGGGCGACGAGCAGGGGCTGGCGGTGCCGGATCCCGCATCGAAGGCGTTGCAGGGCGGCGTCGACGGCAATTCCCTGGTGGTCGATCCCCAACGCTACGTCTGGCGCCATGAAGCGTGGCGCGGGCGGCCCTGGATCGAGACGGTCGTCTACGAAGTCCACCTGGGTGCCTGCGGCGGCATCGGGGGGCTGATCCGGCGACTGCCGGCGCTCGTCGAATTGGGTATCACCGCCATCGAACTGATGCCGATCGCCGAATGTCCCGGTCGTCGCAACTGGGGCTACGACGGCGTTCAGCCCTATGCCGTTGCGTCCTATTACGGCGCGCCGGACGAGCTCAAGGCACTCATCGACACGGTGCACGGCCACGGCCTGATGATCTTCCTCGACGTGGTCTACAACCACTTCGGCCCCGACGGCAATTTCCTGCCCCGCTATGCCGAGGCTTTCTTTCGCGACGACATCGAGACGCCATGGGGCGGGGCAATCGATTTCCGCCGGCCGCAGGTGCGTCGCTTCTTCATCGACAATGCCCTGATGTGGCTGCTCGAATACCGTTTCGATGGGCTGCGCTTCGATGCCGTACACGCGATCAGCGAGCGCGACTTCCTGGTCGAGCTGGGGCAGACCCTGCGCGAGCGGGTGGGAAGCTGGCGCCATTGCCACCTGATTCTGGAGAACGAACACAATCAAGCCAGCCTGCTGGGTCCGGCTGGCTTCGATGCGCAGTGGGCGGACGATTGGCACAACGTGATGCACGTGCTGCTGACCGGCGAGCGCGACGGCTACTACGGCGACTTCGTCGAACGGGCGACCGACAAGCTGGCCACGGTGTTGGCCGAAGGATTCATTTTCCAGGGCCAGCCGTCGCGCAAGGGCGAGGCGCGCGGCGAGCCGAGCGGCCATCTGCCACCGACCGCCTTCGTCAATTTCCTGCAGAACCACGACCAGATCGGCAATCGCGCGCTGGGCGAGCGGCTGAGTCGACTCGCCGATCCCGAGGCGCTGGATGCCGCCACGCTGCTGCTGCTGCTGTCGCCCAACATTCCGCTGCTGTTCATGGGCGAGGAGTGGGGATCGAAGCGGCCATTCCTGTTCTTCACCGATCATCGCGACGAGCTTGCCGACGCCGTACGCGAAGGGCGCCGGCGCGAATTCGCCGAGTTCGGTGCGTTCAAGGATCCGGCCCAGCGCGAACGGATTCCCGATCCCAACGCGCCGGCGACCTTCGAGGCCTCGGTCCTCGACGACGCGGAAGCCGCCGCGCCACGGCATCGGACGCACCGCGAGCGTTTTCGCCAGTGGCTGACGCTCCGGCACGAGCAGATCGTGCCCCGGTTGGCCGGTGCGCGTGCCTTGCGGGCCGTGGTGCTGGCCGACAGCGCCGTCGAGGCCCGCTGGTCCCTGGGCGACGGCGCGACCTTGAACATCGCGATCAACCTCTCCGACGACGCGGTGCCCCTGACGGTATCCGAGCGGACCACGTTTCAGACCGAACTTAGGGTCGGTTCCCGCGACGGCGTGCTCGAGGCACTGGCGGCCGGCGAGTTGCCGCCCCGCAGCGCCGCCGTCTGGATCACGCCCCTATCCATGTCTCCGTCTCCGACCGTGACCTCCACCACAGCCACAGCGGGAGCGACGCCACGATGAGCGGCTCTGCCATGACCGAAGAAGGGATTGCCGTGCTGCAGGAGCTGGCCGAAGCCGTCGGCCTGCTGTTGGAATGGACGGGGAGCGACGGCCAGCCAAAGACACTGCCCGTCGAGCGTCAGCGTGCCATGCTCGAACGGCTCGGCTGGCCGGCCGCCGATGAGGCCCAGGCCGCGGAAAGCCTGGCGCGATGGCGTGAGCGTGCCGGACCCTATACATGCCAGCAGTTGCCGCCGCTGCTGATCGCCGACCGGGACATCGCCTACTCGATACCGGCCGAGGGGGCGGCTGGCATGAGTTTCACGCTGCACCTCGAAAATGGCGAGACGCTGGATGGCCATCTCGATGACTGGGGTTGCCTGCCGCCGCTCGAGACCTGCGGTTACCATAGCCTGACGCTGCTGAGCGAGCGCGGCGACGAGTGCGCCACCCGCACGCTCGCCGTCGCGCCCGAGCGCTGCTTTTCGCCGTCCGACCTCGGCGGCGACGGGCCGCCAGCCACCAGAGCACAATCCACCCGCCTGTGGGGCGTCTCGGCGCAGCTATACGGGCTGCGGCGCGAGGGCGACGCCGGCATCGGCGATCTCCAGGCACTCGACGAGCTGTGCCTGACGCTGGCCGAGGCGGGGGCCGATGCCGTCGCCATCAGTCCCATGCATGCCCTGTTCGGTGCCAGTCCTAAGCATTTCAGTCCCTATTCGCCATCGAGCCGCCTGTTCTACAACGTCTGGCATGCCGCGCCGGAGTGCCTGTTCGACGCCGAAACCCTCGCGCGCGCGCGGGAGCCGTTTGTGGATGCGATGGCGCTTCAGGGGCAGCAGACGCTGATCGACTGGCCGGCCAGCGTGCGTCTCAAGCTGTCGATGCTGGAGCGTCTGTTCCTGCACGTGCAGCGAGACGACAGCGCACTGGCCTGGCGCTCCCGCTTCGTCGCCTTTCGCCGCGATGGCGGCGAAGCACTGGAGCGCCACTGCCGTTTCGAAGTGTTGCAGGCGCATGCCGACGAGATCGACTGGCGGCAATGGCCGGAGGCGTGGCGCGATCCGCATAGCGCCGAGGTCGAGGCGTTCGCCGAACAGCACCGGGAAGCGGTCACCTTCGCCGCCTTTCTGCAGTGGCTGATGGCGGCGGGGCTCGGCAACGTGCAGACCCACGCGCGGGAGGCCGGCATGAGGATCGGCCTGATCGCCGACCTTGCCGTGGGCGTCGATCCCCGCGGCAGCCAGGCCTGGAGTTTCCCGCAGGAACTATTGACGCAGTTCAGCGTCGGTGCGCCGCCCGATGCGTTCAATGCCAAAGGCCAGAACTGGGGCGTCGCCGCCTTTTCGCCGTTGGGCCTGGTGGAGTCGGGATATCGCGGTTTCCTGGCGATGCTGCGTGCCGGTTTCGCCCACGCCGGCGGCTTGCGCATCGATCATATCCTGGGATTCTCGAGGCTGTGGCTGGTGCCGCAGGGGAAATCCGCCGAGGAAGGCGCCTATCTGCGTTATCCCCTCGACGACATGCTGCGCTTGGTCGCGCTCGAATCCTGGCGTCATCGCGCCATCGTGATCGGCGAGGATCTCGGCACCGTCGAGGACGGCCTGCGCGAGCAACTGGCCAGTCGTGGCGTGCTCGGCATGAGCGTGATGTGGTTCGAGCGCGACGGCGAAGCGTTTCTGCCCGCCGCGCGCTGGCGGCGCGCCACGCTGGCGACCACCAGCACTCACGATCTGCCCACGGTCGCCGGCTGGTGGCGGGGAAACGACCTGCGCTGGCGTCAGCGACTCGATCTGCTGACGGCGGATGAAACGCCGGCCGGGCTCAATGAGTCGCGGCGCCGGGATCGTCGGCGCCTGGCCGAGGTCTGCGGACTGGATGTCGTTGCCGATGACGATGGCATCAGCGGCGATGCGCTCGACGTCGAGGACGTCGTCGATGCCGTGCTCGCCTTCGTCGCTTCGACGCCGACGCCGTTGGCGCTACTGCCGCTGGAGGACATTCTGGGGCTCGAGGAGCAGCCCAATCTGCCCGGTACGCTCGACGAGCATCCCAACTGGCGCCAGCGGTTACCGATACCGGTGTCGCAACTGCTGGCGCAATCGGCCGTACGCCGGCGGCTCGAGCGAATTGCGGCCACTCGACGGGCAGCCTCGAGCTGGGGTGGCAAGTCATGAGTCAGGACGCACAGCCATGAGCGGAGGTGAAAGGTTGTGAAAGAAATCCGAGCCACCGTTCGCCTGCAATTGCACGCCGGCTTCACCTTCGACGACGCTCGCCGCCAGGTCGATTATTACGCCGCCTTGGGTGTCAGCCACTTCTACCTGTCGCCGATCCTCGCCTCGCGTCGCGGCTCCAGCCACGGCTATGACGGCGTCGATCCCACGCGCATCGATCCGGAACTCGGCGAGGAAGCGGGGCTGGAAGCGTTGGTCCAGGCCCTTCACGCCCGCGGAATGGGAATCATCGCCGATATCGTGCCCAATCACCTGGCCGTCGGTGCCGAGAATCCCTGGTGGCAGGATCTCCTCGCACGCGGCCGGGCGAGCGAATATGCCCATTGCTTCGACATCGACTGGGAGCAGCCCGGCGCCGACGGCAAGCTGTTGCTGCCGTTCCTCGGCGATCGTTACGTCCGTGTGCTCGAAAACGGCGAGCTGAGGCTGACCTGGGAAGCCGGTGCTGGGCATTTCACGGTCGCCTACCACGAGCACCGTTTTCCCATCGATCCGGCACACAACGTGGAGAGTCTTTCGACACCGGTCTCCGCGCTGGCGCCGGCTGCCGATAGCGAAAACCCGGTCATCGCCGCGGCGATCGCACACCACGATCCCGCCACCGGCGCCGGGCGGGAGCGGCTGCACGCACTGCTCGAACGCCAGGCCTACCGGCTCGCGTATTGGCGCACCGCCAACGATGTGCTCAACTGGCGACGCTTCTTCGACATTACCGAACTCGCCGGCGTACGGGTCGAAGACGAGAGCGTGTTCGATCTCTGCCATGCCTGCATCCTGGGGCTGGTCGAGCGCGGCTGGATCGACGGCCTGCGGATCGATCACGTCGACGGCCTGGCCGACCCCCGTGGCTACTGCCTGCGCCTGCGCTCGCGTCTGGACGCCATCGCACGGCGGTTCGACGAGCCGGTTCACTTGCCGATCTACGTCGAGAAGATTCTCGGCGGCAACGAGGCGTTGCACGACGATTGGGGCGTCGATGGCACCACCGGCTACGAATTCCTCGACCGGGTCTCCGGCATTCAGCACGACCCCAGCGGGCGGGAGCCGCTGGCGCGGCTATGGCGGGAAGTCAGCGGTAGGACGACGGACTTCGCGACCGAGGTGCGTACCGCGCGCCGCGACATGCTGCATGGCCCGCTGACCGCCGAGTTCGAACGCTGCGTCAGCGCGCTCGAGGCCCTGGCGATGCGCGATCCGGCGACGCGGGAGTTTCGCGCGCCGGCCATTCGCCGGGTGCTAGGGGCGCTGGCGGTCGCCTATCCGGTCTATCGCAGTTACGCCGATCGCGATGGCCGCCCGCCTGCCGATGGCAAGAATTTCGCCCACGCGCTGTCGACGGCCCGGCGCGAACTCTCGGCGGCGGACGCCGACTGGCTGACCACACTGGCTGACTGGCTCGGCGATCGGGCGCCGGCCAGGTTCGACGACGCCGAATGTGCGTTGCGCTTGCGCGCCATCGCGCGGTTCCAGCAACTGACCTCGCCACTGGCGGCCAAGGCGGTGGAGGATACCGCCGGCTATCGCTCGGCCGTGCTGCTCTCGCGCAACGACGTCGGTTGCGAAGGGGCGCACTTCGCTTACCCGCCCGAACGCCTGCACGACGACAACCGCGAACGCCGGGCGCATTTCCCTCTCGGCATGCTGACCACCGCGACCCACGATCACAAGCGGGGCGAGGACGTGCGTACGCGGCTCGCGGCGATCAGCGAGCTGACGGCCGCGCTGACGCCGCAGCTGCGTGGCTGGGCGAACGACGAGCGCCTCTACGACGGTGACCGCCAACCCAGCGGCGGCGATCGACTGATGCTGCTGCAACTGATGCTGGCGGCCTGGCCCCTGGATCTCGACATCGAAAGCCGCCAGCAGCTGGATGCCTTTGCCGACCGCCTCGTCGCGTGGCAGCAAAAGGCGATGCGCGAGGCCAAGCTGGAGAGTCACTGGCTGGCCCCGGATAGCGCCTACGAGCAGGCCGGCGAGGATGCCATCCGGCGCGCGCTGTCCGGTGACGAGATCACCCGCGAGCTGGCGGGGGCGGCGGCGCTGCTCGATGTTCCCGGCGCGATCAACGGCCTTGCACAGACGACACTGCGCCTGTGTTCGCCCGGCATACCGGACCTCTATCAGGGAGCCGAGCTCTGGGATCAGTCGCTGGTCGACCCGGACAATCGCCGCCCCGTGGACATGGCCGTGCGTCGCGACACGCTGGCGTGCGGCGAGTCGCCCACGCTGGCGTGGCGACATTGGCGCGATGGGGCCGTCAAACAGGCGCTCATCCAGCGCTTGCTGCGGTTGCGGTACGAGCATCCACGGCTGTTCGACGAGGGGGACTACCGACCGTTGAAGGCTGTCGGCGCACGGTCGGAACATGTCCTGGCCTTCGCCCGAAGAACGCCGCAGGCCAAACTGGTGGTGGCCGTCCCGCGACTTTCACGGGCACTGTTCGCTTCGAAGACAGGGTTGCCATTGCAGTGGGGCAACACCTCGCTGGAGCTCGGGGCACTCGCGCTGCAGGGTGTCGGTGCAGCCTGGCTGACCGACCTGCCGGCGGATGAGAAAGGTGAGCTGGTTTTAGCGCGACATTTGTCGGATTTTCCTTGCGGTGTATGGGTATGGACCGCATGAAGGCGCTACTTTGGAAGGTATGCGTCGATGATATCGGATCGGTGTCAGTCATACATCGAGCCGGGGGCCAGGGATGACCTCGCCACGCAACGAAAGAGTGAAAGGAGGATGTCATGATGACCAGTCGTGAACAACGCGTGCGGATGCTGGCCTATCGCATTTGGGAATCGGAAGGTTACCCCGATGGACAGGAAGGGCGTCACTGGACGATGGCGGAACGGATCGTCGAGGCCGAGAACGCTCGTGAGGAGGAACAGGAGTGGCGCGAGGCCGCCGATGAGCCGTCCCCACTGGCGGGCGAGGAGCCAACCGCGGAACCTGACGAATTGGGCATCGACGAGCCGCGTCTGCCGCTGGACGATCCCGAGGTCGAGGCGCTGAAGGAGGAGGACACCGGGGTCGAGGTGCATCCCAGTCCGAAGGGCGGCAAGCCGCGCCCACGCAAAAAGGCTGCCGCTGCCACGCCTCGAGCCGCGAAAGGCAGCTCGGCTACGGGTTCGGCAGCACCGAAAAAGAAGCCGACGGCCAAGGCGCGCAAGTCCGACAGTGGCGGCAAGAAATCCGAGTAGCTGCCCTTGCGAACACGATGTCGAACCGGATGCACCCGATCTCCGAGGACAGGAAATATGAGCGATATGCGCTGGAGCGGTGAGGCGAACATTGGCCCTGCGGTGCAGGGTGGCTTGGTACTGCGCTCACGAGTTCGGGAAGGGCTGCCCTATCCATTGGGAGCGACCTGGGACGGATTGGGGGTCAATTTCGCACTGTTTTCGGCCAACGCGACCCGGGTCGAGCTCTGCCTGTTCGACGAGAGTGGCGAAGAGGAGATCGAACGCATCCCTTTGCCGGAGTATACCGACGAGATATGGCACGGCTATCTCCCGGATGCCCGGCCCGGACAGTTATACGGCTACCGGGTTCATGGTCCCTACGACCCCGATTCGGGCCACCGCTTCAATCCCAACAAGCTGCTGATCGATCCCTATGCCAAGCAACTGGTGGGGGAATTGATCTGGGACGATGCCCTCTATGGCTACACCATCGGCCACGAGGATGGCGATCTCAGCTTCGACGATCGCAACAGCGCGCCGTTCATGCCGCGCTGCCGAGTGATCGACCCCGCCTTCACCTGGGGGCGCTCCAGCGAAATCCTGGTGCCCTGGAGCGACACCGTGATCTACGAGACTCACGTGCGCGGCTATACCATGCGCCATCCGGCGGTGCCGGAGGAGTTGCGCGGCACGTTTTCCGGGCTGGCAGTGCCGGAGATCATCGACTATCTCAAGGACCTCGGTATCTCGTCGCTGGAGTTGATGCCAATCCACTCCTTCGTTGACGATCGCCATCTCCAGGAGAAAGGGCTGCACAACTACTGGGGCTATAACACTCTGGCGTTCTTCGTTCCACATCCGCGTTACATGGCGACCAACGACATCAGCGAATTCAAGCAGATGGTGGCGCGCTACCACGCCTCCGGCATCGAGGTGCTGCTCGACGTGGTCTACAACCACACCGCCGAGGGTAACGAGATGGGGCCGACGCTTTCCCTGCGCGGCATCGATAACGCCTCATACTACCGTCTGATTCCGGACGACGTACGCTTCTACGTCAACGATACTGGTACCGGCAATACCCTCAACCTGTCGCATCCCCGGGTTCTGCAGCTGGTCACCGACTCGCTGCGCTACTGGGCCGGCGAGATGCGCGTAGACGGTTTCCGCTTCGACCTGGCGACGATTCTCGGCCGCGAGGACGACGGTTTCGACGAGGGCTGCGGCTTCCTCGATTCCTGTCGCCAGGATCCGCTGTTGTCGCAATGCAAGCTGATCGCCGAGCCCTGGGATCTTGGTCCCGGCGGCTACCAGGTAGGGCGTTTCCCGCCCGGCTGGGCGGAGTGGAACGATCGCTTTCGCGACGATATGCGTGGTTTCTGGCGTGGAGACAAGGGCAAGCTGCCGGCCTTTGCCAACCGGCTCACGGCATCGGCGGATCTGTTCAACCACCGTGGCCGAAAGGCGTTTTCCTCGATCAACTTCATCACCGCCCACGATGGATTCACCTTGCGCGACCTGGTCAGCTACAACGACAAGCACAACGAGGCCAACGGCGAAGACAACCGCGACGGCCATGACGACAATGTCTCCTGGAATCACGGCATCGAGGGCGAGACCGACGATGCAGAGATTCGCGAGTTGCGCATGCGCCAGATGCGCAATCTATTGGCGACGCTGATTCTCTCCCAAGGCACGCCGATGGTGTTGGCCGGTGACGAGTTCGCGCGCACTCAAGGGGGCAACAACAACGCCTATTGTCAGGATAGCGAAATCGGTTGGTTGGACTGGGGACTCTCCGAGGAAGGGAAGGGATTGTTGGTGTTTACCCGCCAGTTGATTCGACTGCGGCGACAGTATCCGATTCTCGAGCGCGGTCGTTTCATGACCGGCGAGCTCAACGAACGTCTGGGAATCAAGGATGTAACCTGGCTGACACCGGCCGCTGAAGAGATGACGGTAGCCGACTGGCACGACGATACGGCGCGAGCGATCGGTGTGGTACTCAATGGTCACGCGCAGCCAACGGGAATCTGTCGCTTCGGCGAGGACGTCACCGTGCTGTTGGCGCTCAACGCGAGCGAGGCAGATATCACCTTCATACTGCCGGAGGTGCCGGGAGGCAACGAGTGGGTACGCCGGGTCGAGACCTTCGATCCCACGGCGGGAGACGTGCACTGCCCGATGGGCAGTGAATACGTCGTCAAGAGTCGCAGTCTGGCACTGTTCGAACTGGTGGAGGATGGTGATGGCGCATTGCATGCCTGAGTGGCCAGAATCGAAGTTCCGGGAGGAAACGGCATGACCCGGGCCGATTCCCGCTCGCGGACAGCGCAGCGCCATCTCGAGACTGGCCTTGGTGCCGGCGATCTCGAGGCGCTGGCCCAAGCGACCCACGCCAATCCCTTCGCCGTGCTCGGACCGCATCGGCGCGCCGACGGCGTCCACGAGGTCAGGGTCTTCGTGCCCGGTGCCAGCGCGGTTTCCCTGGTCGCGGCCGACAGTGACCACTTACTGGGGGAGTGTCGGGCCCAGGCGATCGACGGCCTGTTCGTCGGCGAACTTCCCGAATCCACCGGATACCGTTTACGTATTCGCTGGCCTCGATCCCGGCAGAGTGACTCACCAAGCGAGCAGGTGGAGCAGCTCGTCGCCGATCCGTACGCCTTTCCGCTGCTGCTGGGGGAGACCGATCTCTACCTGATCGGAGAGGGCAGCCATCGGCGCCTCGGCGAGTGTCTGGGCGCGCAGGTGATGACGATCGACGGCGTCGAGGGCGTGCGCTTCGCGGTATGGGCGCCCAACGCGCAACGGGTGGCCGTGGTGGGGGATTTCAATGGCTGGGATACCCGCCGCCACGGCATGCGCTGCCGCTATCCCTCCGGCGTCTGGGAGATCTTCATTCCCGGCATCGGCGCCGGCGAGCGCTACAAGTTCGCCTTGATCGATGTCAATGGTGAGCGCTTACTCAAGGCCGACCCGGTGGCGCTATCCACCGAGCCGCCGCCACTGACCGCCTCGGTGGTCGCGGACGCGACACCGTTCGCGTGGCACGACGAGGCGTGGATGGCACAGCGTGGCGAGCGTCATGCGGGCACGGCGCCGATCTCGATTTACGAAGTTCACGTCAGTTCCTGGCGCAAGCATGGCGGGGACGATGGTGCTCTCTATCAGTGGCGCGATCTGATCGATTCGTTGATCCCCTACGTGGTCGAGATGGGCTTCACCCATGTCGAGCTGATGCCGATCATGGAGTATCCCTTCGGCGGTTCCTGGGGCTATCAGCCGCTATCGCTGTTCGCGCCCAGCGGCCGTTTCGGCTCGCCGGCGGATTTCGCCGCCTTCGTCGACGCCTGCCACTGTGCCGGGATCGGCGTCATCCTCGACTGGGTGCCGGGCCACTTCCCATCCGACCCGCACGGCCTGGCCCGCTTCGATGGCACCGCGCTGTATGAGTACGCGCATCCCTTCGAGGGCTATCACCAGGATTGGAACACCTATATTTACAACCTGGGCCGGCGCGAGGTGCACGGCTTCATGCTCGCCTCGGCACTGCACTGGTTGCGCGATTTCCACATCGACGGACTGCGCGTCGACGCCGTTGCCTCGATGCTCTATCGCAACTACTCGCGGCGCGAAGGGGAGTGGATTCCCAACCGGTTCGGCGGCACGGAAAACCTCGAGGCGGTCGCTTTCCTCCAGCATCTCAACCGGGTGGTGGCCGAAGAGGCCCCCGGCAGCGTGGTGATCGCCGAGGAATCGACTGCCTGGCCCGGGGTGACGGCGGCGGTCGAGCATCAGGGGCTCGGCTTCAGTTACAAGTGGAACATGGGCTGGATGCACGACAGCTTGAGCTACATCAGCCACGATCCGCTATACCGACGTTTCCATCACGACCAGCTGACCTTCGGCCTGGTCTACGCCTTCGACGAGCGCTTCATATTGCCGATCTCCCACGACGAGGTGGTGCATGGCAAGGGGTCGCTGCTCGACAAGATGCCCGGCGACGACCGGCAGCGATTCGCCAACCTGCGGGCCTATCTGAGTTTCATGTGGCTGCACCCCGGCAAGAAACTGCTGTTCATGGGCTGCGAGTTCGCCCAGGGGCGCGAATGGAACCATGATCGCGAGCTCGACTGGTATCTGCTGCAATACGCGCCGCATGCCGGTATCCAGCGGTTGGTGGGCGATCTGAACGCGCTCTATCGCGAACGCCCCGAACTGCACGCGCTGGATTGCGAAGGGGCGGGATTCCGCTGGGTCATCGGCGATGACAGCGCCAATAGCGTCTTCGCCTGGTGGCGCCTGGATGCCGCCGGTCGGCGCGTGCTGGCGATCGCCAACATGACGCCTCAGCGCTTGTCCGGCTACCGCGTTGGCGTGCCGCTGGCGGGATACTGGACGGAGCGCTTCAACTCGGATTCCGAACGCTATGACGGCGACAACGTGGGCAATGGCGGTGGCCTGCCAAGCGAGCCGGTGGCCGCGCATGGCGAGCGCCAATCGCTGGTGCTGACGCTACCGCCGCTGGGGGTGCTGCTGTTGATGCCGCCCGACGCCTAGCCGACGATCATTCCCTGGCGCTGGGCGAGCAGGGCGCGGGTCACGCCGTTGGTCCAGGCGAAGCCGTCCTGCAGCGGATATTCGCCGCCGCAGGCGAACTCGGCCCCCGGATAGAGCACGTATTTTTCGACCAGCTTGTGTTCGCGCCGGTAGAGATCGTCGACCAGCGCCAGCCAGCGCTCGGCCAGGATTTCCGCCAGATCGGTGAAGCCATAATGGCGGAAGCCCTCGATCGCCATCCATTGCAGCGGGGCCCAGCCGTTGGGATGGTCCCACTGCTGGTTGCTGTCGTTGATCTCGGTGGTGACCAGCCCACCGGGCGCCAGCAGTCGCTGCGAGACGGTGTTGGCGACACGCTCGGCCTGGCCGGGGGAGGCCAGCTGCAGATAGAGTGGCGCCACGCAGGCGGCGGTCAGGTGAATGCTGCGATGGCCGCGCTGCCAGTCGTAGTCGTAGTAGGCGCCGCGCTCCTCGCACCAGAGATAGCGATCGATCGCCTTGCGGCGACGCTCGGCGCGGCTCCGATAATGCCCGGCTTCGCTCGTTTCACCGACATCGGCGCAGAGCCTGGCGAGCAGAAACTCCAGGTGGTAGAGCAGGGCGTTGACTTCGATGGGGATGAAGGCGGTGGTGCGAATCGTGGTCAGATCGCGGGTGTCATCCAGCCAGCGGCCGCTGAAGTCCCAGCCGCTTTCCGCGCCGGCGCGAAGATCGCGATAGAGCTGCTCCGCCGGGCGATCCGAGCGCTGGGCCATCTCGTAGTCCTCGCGATAGGACTCCTCGCGCGGCGTGGCGCGGTCGTCCCAATGGCGATTGAGCCAGCACTCGTCGTCGAGCCGCACGCAGCGACGGTGGGCTTCCCCCGGCGCGAGCCGCTCTTCGCCATCCATCCAGAACGCATACTCCTGCTTGAGTTGCGGAAGATAGTCGATTGCCCGGCGTTGCCCGCGCTGTTCGACCAGCGTCACCATCATCGAAAACAGCGGCGGCTGCGAGCGGCTCAGGTAGTAGCTGCGGTTGCCGTTGGGCATGTGGCCGTAGCGCGAGATCAGGTCGGCGCAGTTGTCGAGCTGCGCGCACAGCAGCCGGTCTTCGCCGCTGGCGGCCAGGCCCAGCATGGTGAAATAGGAATCCCAGTAATAGAACTCGCGGAAGCGACCGCCGGGCACGATGTAGTCGTGGGAAAGCGACAGCAGCGAGGACCATAAATGATGCTCGCGCGAGTTACGCGTCAGCACCGGCCATAGCCGATCGATATGCGTCGCCATGTCGACCCTGGGATCGGCCTCGTAGCCGCTGCAGTGGAGCGGATCTTCCGCGAAGTGGGTGTCGACGAAGGCGCGCAGGTCGAAGTCCGGCGCGTGGCGGGCCGCGTGATAGGCCTGCACGATCTGCGCGGGCGGATACTTGGGCACGCTGTCGGCGAACGTCTTGGAATCGGCGAACAGATGCGCCAGTTCAACGGCTTCGAACAGCTCCCCAAAGCGGTCGTAAGGGGTCACGGCCGCATCGTTCAAATGAGCGTCGTCTGGTAGGACGGCCTGAGGGCTATGCGGCATTTTCGATTCCCGGTGTGGAGGAACTCTTACTCTTCATACTGCCAAAGCAGACCGCCGTCCACCGGCAACGATGCGCCGGTCATGTAGTCGGCATCGCTCGAGGCGAGAAAGGCAACCACCCCGGCGACGTCTTCCGGGCGCCCGAGGCGATTGAGAGGAATGTTGCCGAGCAGATGGCGGAGTTTCTCGGGGTTGTCATCGAGCGTGGCATTGATCGGCGTCTTGATTGCCCCCGGCGCGACACTGTTGACCGTGATGCCGAGCGGCGCCAGCTCGACGGCCAGATTACGCGTCAGCATACGCATGCCGCCCTTGCTCAGGCAATAGCTGCTGAAGCCGGGAAAGGGCAGGTCCTCGTGAACCGAACTCAGGTTGATCACCCGGCCGCCGCGGCCGCCGTCGCGCAGATAGCGCGCGAACGCCTGGGTAGTGAAAAACACGCCCTTGAGGTTGGTGTCGAGCACCTTGTCATAGTCCGCTTCGGTGACGTCCCAGAACGGCGCGTCGATTTCGATTCCGGCATTATTGACTAGGATGTCGAGTTGGCCCATCGCCTCGACGCTTTCGGCGATCAGGCGACGGTTGGTGTCGATGCGGGAGATATCGCCGGTGACGATCGTCGCACGCCGGCCATGCCGGCGCACACGCTCGGCGGTTTCCTCGGCGCGCTCCGAAGGCTGGCTGCCGCTGACCACCACATCGGCGCCTTCCTCGGCCAGGCGCTCGGCAACCGCCCGGCCGATACCCTGAGTGCTGCCGGTTACCAGCGCGACCTTGCCTGCTAGACGCATACGCTCTCCTTTGGGTTCATCCGTTCGTTGTCGGGCGACGCGAACATGCTGAACGAGGCCCGGTATGACGCCGAGCCTCTTTGAAGATAGAGCAGTGAGCCGATGGCAGCCAACGCGGGCTGGAGTTTGTCCGGGGACTGCCTGCGCTTGGCCATTCGGCGTTAAAAACAGCTCGCTGTCCTTCGGTACTCTCAAGCTGACCGTCCGACGGCCGATAACGTTCCTGCTGAACAACAATAAAACCCAGGAGCGGCACAATGACTCAACCGGTGCCCACCATCGATGCGCTATGGGTCATACTCGGCGCCATGCTGGTGTTCATGATGCAGGCGGGTTTTCTGTGCCTGGAAGCCGGGGTCACCCGGAGCAAGAATGCCATCAACGTGGCGATGAAAAATGTCTGCGACTTCGCCGTGGCAATGCTGGTGTTCTGGTGCGTCGGGTTCGGCATCATGTTTGGAGCCAGTCAAGACGGCTGGTTCGGTAGCAGCTTCTATTTCCCCCAATTCAGCGCCGACGATACCTTCTGGTTGGCCGTCTTCTTTCTATTCCAGGTGATGTTCTGCGCCACCGCCGCCACCATCGTTTCCGGGGCGGTGGCCGAGCGCATGCCGTTCCAGGCCTACCTGGCGGTGACACTGCTGGTCAGCGCCTTGATCTATCCGGTCTTCGGTCATTGGGCCTGGGGCGGCGCCTACACCGGCACGCCGGGCTGGCTCGCCAGGCTCGGCTTCGTCGATTTCGCGGGTTCGACCGTGGTTCACAGCACCGGTGGCTGGGTGGCGCTCGCGGCCGTCCTGCGCATCGGTCCGCGACGCGGTCGCTTCGTCACGGGGCAACCGGCCAAGCTGATGCCGGCGGGCGACTTGCCGCTGGCGATGGTGGGCGTGCTGACGCTGTTTCTCGGCTGGTTCGGGTTCAACGGCGGCAGCACCCTGGCCTTTGACCAGAGCGTACCGGGCGTGCTGATCAATACGATCATCGCCGCGGTGGCCGGCGTGCTGACGGCCTTGCTGCTGGGCTGGAAACTGCGCGGTTTCGCCGAAGTTCTCTATGCGCTCAACGGGGCGATCGCCGGATTGGTGGCGATCACCGCCGGCGCGCACGAGCTTTCGGTACCAGCGGCGGTAGTGACCGGTGCCATCGGCGGCGTGCTGTCGGTAACCGCCAGCGAATGGCTGCTGAAACTACACATCGACGACGCCGTCGGCGCGATACCGGCCCATTTGGTCCCGGGCATCTGGGGGACTCTGGCGGTGGGGCTTTTGGGGGACCCCGAGCGTCTCGGTACCGGGCTCGGCTGGCTGGCGCAGTCCGGCGTGCAGCTGCTGGGTGTCGTCGTCTGCGGGCTATGGGCGTTTGGCCTGAGCTGGATTCTGCTCGGCGGACTGGGACGGCTGCTGCCGCTGCGGGTCTCCCCCGAGGCGGAGGAGATGGGGCTCAACATGGCCGAGCATGGCGCGCGCACCGAGCTCTTCGAGCTGCTCGAGACCATGCGCCAGCATGAAGAACGCGGCGAGATCGGCGCCCGGGTCGCCGCCGATCCTTTCACCGAGGTCGGTCAGATCGCCGCCAGCTACAATCGCGTGTCGGTGGCGCTCGAGCGCGCGGTGGGGCGTACGCAGGTCATCGTGCGCAATCTGCGTGACGGCGTACTGACGTGGCGCGCCGATGGGATACTGACCACACTCAACCCCGGTGCCGAGGTGTTGTTCGGCGTCTCGGCCGACGAGGTGGTCGGCTTGCCGGTGGAGCGGCTCATACGCGGCCAGGTACCGGCGCCCGGGCAGCGCCGGGAATTGCGCGTCCGCGTCGGCAACACCACCCGCTCGCTCGAGATGCAGATCAGCGAGGGGGCGCTGGGCTCGGAAGCCGAGTTTGCCGCCATGGTGCGCGACATCACCGATCGCAAGCGGGTCGAGGAGCAACTCAGCCGCGAACGCGAACTGGCGCAGGTGACGTTGGCATCCATCGGCGACGGGGTCGTCACCACCGACGATAGCGGCCTGGTCACCTTTCTCAATGCCGAGGCCGAGCGACTGACAGGATGGACGCTGGAGGCGGCGCGATCGCTGCCGGTGGGGCAGATCTATACGCTGATCGATGAAACCAGCGGCGCCTACATCGACAATACGGCGCGCCAGGTACTCGCAAGCGGCAAACCGGCGGTCGGGCTGGATACCCGCTTGTTGGTGGCGCGCGACGGCACTCGCCGGCCGGTGCAGGATTCGGCGGCGCCGATTCGCTCCCGCTCGGGATACACCGTCGGCGCCGTGGTGGTCTTTCAGGACAAGACCCTGACCCGCGACCTGACCCGGCGTCTCAATCACCAGGCGAGCCATGACGCCCTGACGGGGTTGGCCAACCGGCGCGAGTTCGAGCAACGGCTGGAAGCCGCGATCGGCCTGGCGCAAACCGATCACGTGCTATGCTATCTCGACCTCGATCAGTTCAAGATCGTCAACGACACCTGTGGCCACATGGCCGGCGATGAATTGTTGCGTCAGCTTTCGGCGCTGCTGCGGGCGCGTGTGCGAGAGAGCGATCTATTGGCGCGGCTCGGTGGCGACGAGTTCGGCATCCTCTATTTCGACTGCGACCTTGCCGCTGCCATCGTCATGGCCGAACAGCTTCGCGAAATGGTCGACGATTTCCGTTTCGGCTGGGAGGGCCGGATCTTTTCGCTTGGCGTGAGCGTCGGGCTGGTGGCGTTCGAGGGCGGGCGCACGACGACGCTCAGCGATGTGTTGAGCGCCGCCGATGCGGCCTGCTACGCGGCCAAGGAAGCCGGGCGCAATCGGCTGCACGTCTACCAGCCGGATGACCGTCAACTGCTGGATCGTCACGGCGAACTGCAGTGGGTGCCGCGATTGCAGGCGGCCCTGGATCAGGACCGGCTGCGCCTTTTCGCGCAGGCGATCGCCGCGGTGGAGGAGCCCTCGGCTGTTCACCACTATGAAATCCTGGTGCGCCTCGACGAACAGGGGCGCTTGTATTCGCCCGGCAGCTTCATGCCCGCTGCCGAGCGCTACAATCTGATCGTTCGGGTCGACCGCTGGGTGGTACGCAATACGCTGGCATGGCTCTCCGACCGCTATCGCCACCGCTCGACGCCGGCCGACACGTGGTCGATCAACCTGTCGGGGGCGTCGCTTTCCGACGAGCGTTTCTGCGAGGAGTTGCCGCAATGGGTGGAGCGGGCGGCGCTGCCGCCAAAAACGCTGTGCTTCGAGATCACCGAGAGCGCGGCCATCGCCAGACTATCCAGCGTCACCCAACTGATTCGCCGCTTGCAACGCAGCGGTTGCCGCTTCGCTCTGGACGATTTCGGCGCCGGGCTCTCTTCGTTTGCCTATCTCAAGCAGTTGCCGGTCGACTACCTCAAGATCGACGGCGTCTTCATTCGCGACATCGATAGCGATCCGATCAACCGCGCCATGGTCGAGGCGATCAACACGGTAGGCCACACCATGGGATTGCAGACCATCGCCGAATTCGTCGAGACGCCGGGAGTCATGGCACAACTGGCACTGTTGGGGGTGGATTTCGCGCAAGGCTTTCTGATCGATCGACCGCAGCCCCTCGAGATGCTTTCCGACGTTCGAGTGATGCCCCGATGAACGATGGCAAGCACGTCAATATCATGGGGTCTCTTGTCTGACCCCTGGGCGGGATTCCTGACGGCGTACCAAATGTCCTGACGATGCTGGATGAAAGTTTTCAGGTTTTGCCTACCGCTTCGATGTCGCAGACTCAAATCGGATCGCGCGGCGAAGGCATGCCGCGCCTGCGCAAGCCATGGACGTAGCCATTGGTATGAGCCACTAACGCCCAATGGAGGGTTCGAGTAAACTCCCCTATTCTTTGTAGTATTAGGTAATCAAAAGGTACGAATTGATTTTCTAGGCGACAGAAGGTAAACATCTACCTCCATTCCGCTACGTTGCGTCAGGTGTAAAGTTATTTCGTATCCTGACGATAACAAGTTGGCGGCTCGGGACTTCGGCCGTATTCCAGCCAAAGGCTGAATCAACCGAGTCGAACCGGGCCACCGACATAAAACGAACTTCAACGTTGCGGTTCAGCCCGATAGACAACGCATTCGATACGTGGGGTACGCAATGGGTCTTTTCACTATCATTGGCATCATCATAGGTTTTGTCGCTTTCGGCCTGTTCGTGGCCCTGCGTTTATGCAGTAGCGACAAGGCTCCGCCCGTCGCGCGGGAGCGTGCTGAAGAACCCGATCAGTCGCCGAAGGCCAACTTGGGTCATCGGGCCTGATCGTTGACCGGTTCGCCCGCCTGATGCCATCAGCCGCAGCAGCGAATTGCTGACGGCTCGACTCGACTCGCGGGCTCACCGGCCGCAAACTTCGCCACACAGCCTTCGACTTCCAGTTCGACACGACCAAAGCGACTCGTCAAAGCCAGTTCGAGGCTTTCGAGGCTTTCGAGGGTGTCTCGCGTATTATCGAAAATGCCCTTCGCGTTGTAGAACGCCATCAGCCGCGTTGCCAGTGGCGAGCGTGTGACGCCACCGGCAAGTATCGTCGAGCCGAAAATCACCGCTCCGGGTGCCATCAACGGTCGCAGGTGGTCGAAAACCCGCGCCTTGTGCGCCATCGGGCCCGGAAGGCAGTGCAGTAGGTAATTGATGGCGATCGACGCGAAGGGCGGCAGGTCCATGGCGAGCGGTTGCAGAACGTCTGTTTGCTGGATTTGCGGCCGATAGCGCCGAACCCGGCGAGCGGTATGGGCCAGGGAGTTGGTGTTGAGATCGAACAGCATCAGGCGAGGCCGGTCCGTCGGAAAATGGCAGTGGTCGAGGAAATAGCCGGTGCCGACCCCGACATCGAGATGATTGGCGCTGACATGGCGATCATAGTGCTCGACCAGTCGAGGCGTCGGGCAGCGCCAGATGAAGCGGTTGGAAACGCCCAGCACGATCAGATCGTAGAGTGCCAGATTGCGGCGGGTATAGGTCGCCTGGCCGGCCCCGGTCGTGCCGGTCTCGTCCTGCATGCGTTCACTCCTGTCCAGAGGGGCGCGATCGAGCGTTCTCGCTCGCCTCGAACCGCTCGATGGATCATTGCCGGTTCATCCTTTGCCGCTAGCCAGCACCCAATCCCGAAATGCCCGCATCGGTTCGGTGAGATGACGGTGCCGCGGTGTGAACAGCGACAGTCGTCCCCGGCTCGGCAGCGCGTGGGGCAGCGCCCATACCAGATTGCCCTGGTCGAGTTCGGCGGCCAGCAGCCGCACCCAGCCCAGGGTCACGCCCTGGCCGGCCAGGGTCGCGTGCATCAGCAGCTGGAAACTGTTGGCGCGCAGCGTGTGGGTCGGTGGTTGCCAGTCGAAACCGAGTTCGCGATACCAGATCTCCCATGTCAGCCAGTCGTGATAGTGGTCCTCGACCACCATCAGGGTGTGGCGCGCGAGCAGTTCCCGGGAATCGAGGATAGCGCCGTGACGCTCCAGATAGACCGGGCTGCAGACCGCGGCCACTTCCTCGTGGTCGAAGATGGCGTCGGCGGCGAGGCCGGGTGGGTCGACTTCGTTGGGAACATGGTAGTAGATGCCGAGATCGAACTCCGCCAGGTCGAGACGATGGGGATCCTCGACGGTCAGGATGCGGATCTCGATGCCCGGGTGGGCGCGCTGGAAATCGGGAAGCTGGCGTGCCAGCCAGATCGAGGCGATGGTTGGACTGGAAGCCAAGGTCAGTTGGCGATCGTCGCCGCGCCGGCGCAGGCGGGCGGTCTCGTCGCGCAGTTCCCGCAGCAGGCGCTGGACGATGCGAAAATAGTGCTCGCCGGCAGGTGTCAGACGCAGGCCGTCGTAATGACGCTCGAACAGCGGGCGGCCGAGATCGTCTTCGAGACGTTTGATCTGGCGGCTCACCGCGCTCTGGGTCAGACTCAGTTCGCTGCCCGCCTGGGTGAAACTGCAGTGACGCGCCGCGGCCTCGAAGGCACGCAGGCAGACCAGCGGGGGCAGGGCATCGCGACTCGACATGTAGGCATCCGCAACCGAACCAACTCGGTGCCGGAGCATAACATGCGAGGCGACGGTTGCCGCCTCGCCATACGGAACTGCTACACCGCCGTGCGTGGAATCTCGCGCCGCCACGACTTTTCGCTAACCAGCGTTTCGCCCTCGAACGCCAGTTGCTCGGCGCTCAGGTAAAAGGTGGTCTCGTCGCAGTGCAAGTGATAGCGACTGATCACTTCCACCGCGAACTGTCCTGTGCCTTCATGGCGACCAGCACGATAGACCCATTCGATATCGGCACGCGTGCGCGTGGCATCAAGCGGGTGGCTGGTATAAACCTCCTTCGCCCGCTGCTCGACGCGCAGGCCGTGGTCCTCGAAACGAACGTCGCCCATGTCGTCCTCGACGGTGACGGTCACTTCGCCGCTGCCGACGTCCTCGCTGATGGTGCGCTTCGGCTCGCCCTTGCGCAGCGTCTCGACCCGGCAGGGGGTTGCGCTTTCCGGCGGCTCGAACGGCATCGGAATGTAGGGCGCCTTCGACAGCGGCAGTTCGAGCGTCGGCGTGCCGGCCTTGAGCGTCAGGTCGGCGCGCTTGCGGGGCGACCACACCAGCGGGAAGCTGGCACTGGAAAGCGCAAGGCGCAGGCGGTGCCCTTGCGGCAGACGATAGCCGATCAGATCCATCGCCACGCGCACGGCCATCGGTTCGCCCGGCACCGGCGGGGCGATGGTGCCCGGGTCGTCGCGCAGGTTGAGATTGAGCGTGCCGTAGGTGATCAATGCGCTCTCGCCACTGGGCGCCACGTCGCACAGACGCACGTGTAACTGGCCGCAATCTTGTGTACTGGCGACTTCGACCGCAATCGTCGGCTGACCGAGAATATCGAGCCCGCCGACGTAGGGCTCGGAGTCGAACGTCAGCGACAGGCCGTCGTCGCGACGCTGATCCGGCGGAAAGTCGGCGCCGAACCACAGCGGGATGTACTCGCCCTGCAGCGAGCCGGCGGTCAGCGGCGAGGCGATCAGGCGGTCGCTGCTCAGCTGGCCGTCGGATTCCAGCCCCCGATCGCCGAGATTGAGCGTGAGCGTCTCGACCTCGTCGGCCGGCGCGGGCCAGCCATGAGTGCGCACCCACTGCCCCGGACGCTCGAGATATTTCGGGGCCGGCGGCACGCCGTCCTGCAGGTAGAAGGTGCATGGCGGCTCGTCCATGATCCCGGTGTCGACATCCTTGAGCCAATAGTCCCACCAGCGCAGCGCCTCCTGCAGGAAGCCGATGGCCGGATCGGGGATCGCGAAGTGGGGATACTTGTGCATCCACGGCCCGAGCAGCGCCTTCCTGGGGCAGGAGAGATTCTCCATCATGCGCGGGATCGTGTTGATGTACGAATCCCCCCAGCCGCTGATCATGTAAACCGCGGCTTCGATGTCCGCTGGCTCTTTGTGATAGCCCTCGCAGATCGAGCCATGACGCCAATAGTCGTCGCGATGCTGGTGGCGCAGCCAGGGATCCAGCAGCAGCGGCATGTTGTCGAGTCGGTGCTTCCATATCTCCCACCAGCGTTCGCCCACCAGCGCCGGGTCGGGCACGGCGGCGGAAAAGCTCAGCATGGTCGCCGCCCAGCCGAGGTTTTCCAGCAGCACGTTGCCGCCCTTGTAGTGGATATCGTCGGCGTAGCGGTCGTCGGTCGAACACAGCGTGATGATCGCCTTGAGCGGCTCCGGCCTGAGCGCCGCCACCTGCAAACTGTTGAAGCCGCCCCAGGAGATGCCCATCATGCCGAGCTTGCCGTCGCACCACGGCTGGCCGGCAATCCAGTCGATCACTTCCAGCGCATCGGCTTGCTCCTGCGGTGCATACTCATCGAGCATCAGCCCGTCCGATTCGCCGTTGCCGCGCATGTCGACGCGCACGCAGGCGTAGCCGTGACCGGCGAAGTAGGGATGGGTCAGCTCGTCGCGAACCGCCGTGCCGTCCCGCTTGCGGTAGGGCAGATACTCGAGGATCGCCGGGACCGGTTTCGATTCGGCGTCTTCCTCCGGTGTGCCAATGGCTCCTTCCGGCAGCCAGATTCGCGCCGCCAGGCGGGTGCCGTCGGTCAGCACGATCCACTGGTTCTCGATTTCACGCACGCGGTACGGAAAGTCCTGTTTGATCTTCATGCGTCATCCTTGGCTGCGCGTGAGGGAGTTTTGCGTGTCGGCACGGCATCGAGCCGTTCTGGGTGCCTGAGCCAGATCCACAGCGAACCGCTGGCCAGCAGCACGATCAGCATCGCCGGCAGGCCGCCGAGGTTGGAGAGCATCTTGACGCCGTCGATGCCGACGAAGCTGACCATCACCCAGGAGACCACGCCGACGATCACGCCCCAGATCACCTTCATCGGCACGCCGGCGTTCAGATCGGAGTCCGCCGTCAGGCCGCGGGTACACAGGTTACCGATGGCGTCGGTCTGCGAATCCGCCGCGGTGACGTAGGAGACATAGGCGATGAACAGCAGCAGCGGAATCCACACGCCGGAGAGCGGCAGCTGGCGGAACAGCTCGTAGAGCACATTCTCGACGCCGCGATCGTTGAGAGTGGCGTAGAGGTCCGTCCCCGTATGAGCCTGAAAATAGAGCGCGGTGCCGGAGAAGATCAGTATCCATACGCTGGCGAACAGTGCCGGGTAGAGCAGATTGACGCGCAGGAATTCACGTACCGTATAGCCTCGCGAGATCTTGCCCAGAAACAGCGCCGCCACCGGCGCCCAGGCGAACCATACCGCCCAGTAGAAGATCGACCACCACTGCGGCCATTGATCGTTGCCCGCTGCGCCGGTGAACAGGCTCTTGGTAAAGAAGTTGTCGAGATAGACCCCGAAGGACTCGACGCCCAGCGCCAGGCAGAAAACGCTCGGGCCGACAATGAACATGAACACGCCGAGGATCAGTAGCAGCACGGCGTTCAGCGACGACAGCCGGGCGATCCCCTTCTGCAGTCCGCTGGCCGCGGAGACGACGAAGGTGACGACGATGATGGCGATGATCACGCCCAGGCGCAGCGGGCTGGTTTCGCCGCCGAGGTACTGACCCGCGCCGCCGGCCAGCGTCAGTGCGCCGGTGCCGAGCGAAGAGGCCATGCCCGCCACCAGGGCATAGAGCGAGACGGCATCGATCAGACCGCCGAAACGCTTCACCTTCGGTCCGAAGATCGGCTCCAGCATGCTGGAGATCGAGAAGCGCAGGCGCAGGTTATAGAAGGCCAGCGCGAAGATCAGCGCCGGCACGGCGTAGATGGCGTAAGGCGTGAACGACCAGTGCAGGAACATGGTCGACATCGCGAACAGCATGGCGTCGCCGGAACCGGCTTCCAGCCCGCTGGACGCGGGCGGGCTCATGAAGTGGTAGAGCGGCTCGGCGGTGGTCCAGAACAGCACGCCCACGGCCAGCGTGGTGCACAGGGTGATCGAGAACCAGCGCAGGCGGGAGAGTAGCGGCGTGGCATCATGGCCGCCGATACGAATGCGCCCGAGCGGCGAAAAGTAGACGATCACCGCCATTGCCAGCAGATAGAGACTGCCCAGACTGAACAGCCATGAGAAGTTGTCGAGAATGGCACTGTTGAGCGTGCTGGCAGCCGCCAGGAACGCATCGAGATCGACGTAGCTGGCAATCACCGCCGCCAGCAGTATCAGAAAGGTTGGCCAGAATACGAGTGGCCGAAGCGAGGTTTGCATACCTGAGCTCCCGATTATCGTTATCGTTAGGCGTCATGCGCCGATATCATGGCGCTATACACTAACGCCTTCGATACCGCCTGGTTCAAACGGCGACTGGGAATGAGGGTATGCACCGGGCGTATGGCCGGCCCGTGTCGGCCGCGACATGTAGCCATAGCGAACGGAACAGCGTTAGGAAGCCCTGATTAACTATTCCGCTGGGCAATACGGCGTTAAAAATCAACTCAACATGCTCATTTACACCCTGTAAACTCCGCTGTTTCGTTGATTTTTTGTCTTGTCTTGCCTGCGCTCATGACGTTAATCAGAGGCTCCCTGGAGAGCGAACGATGGAACCCGAAGATCTCAAAAAATTGGTCACCCGCCAGATGCCGTTCGGCAAGTACGAAGGGCGCGTGATCGCCGATCTACCCGGACCCTATCTCGCCTGGTTCGCCCGCGAGGGCTTTCCCCATGGCGAGATCGGGCGGTTGTTGGCATTGATGCACGAAATCGACCACAACGGGTTGGGGCCGCTGCTAGACCCGTTGCGGTCGTCCTGAGAGGGGTCAGTTTCCGAGGCGTTGCAGCAGCGCCTTGGCGGTGATCTCGCTGGAAGCGGGGTTCTGGCCGGTGATCAACAAACCATCCTCGACGTGGAAAGCGGCAAAATCGTCGTCGCTGCGTTGGTAGTCGGCGCCCAGGCGCTTGAGTTCGTCTTCCAGTAGGTGCGGGACCACATCGGTCAGGCCGACGGCCGCTTCTTCGCTGTTGCTGAACCCGGTCACCCGCTTGCCCTTGACCAGCGGCTCGCCATTGGCCGCTTTTGCCTTGAGCAGTACCGTGGGGGCGTGACATACCGCCGCCACCGGCTTGTCGGCGGCAAGGAAGCTTTCGATCAGCCGAACCGAATCGGGGTCGCTGGTCAGATCCCAAAGCGGGCCATGACCACCGGGATAGAAAATGGCGTCGAAGTTCTCGGTCAGCACTTCGGAGAGCTTGCGTGTCGTGGCGAGTTGCCGCTTGGCCGTTTCATCGGCCTCGAAGCGGCGGGTGGCGTCGGTTTGGGCATCTTCCTGGGTGGAGTTGGGATCGACCGGCGGTTGGCCGCCCGCCGGCGAGGCCAGGGTGATGTCGGCGCCGGCATCCTTGAACACGTAGTAGGGCGCGGCGAACTCCTCGAGCCAGAACCCTGTCCGGTGACCGCTGTCGCCCATCGCATCATGCGAAGTCAATACCATCAGAATTTTCATCGGTTTCTCCGGCTTCTCCGTAACGCGCGGTTGCGCCTTGTATGGGATGTTCCTGATAAGTGAGGGCATTGGGTCGCGCTTCAAGCGCGAAACGCACGCCGATCAGATGAGCCAGCGTCCGGCGGCATAGGCGGCGGCCAGGCCGATGGCGATCGCCAGCGTAAGCCACGCACCGCGTCGCCAGCGGGTCTGGTGACGGCGAAGAGCGATTTCCAGCTTGTTCGTCAGCAGTTCCTGGCGTGCCACGATTCGTTCCGGCGCTGGCGAAAAATCGTTGGCGGCATCGCCCTGCCAATGCGGCGCGTGGGTCATGCCAAGGCCGGCGCGCAGGCGCCCGAGGTCGCTGAGCAGGGCATGCAGGTCGTCATAGTCGCGGCGACGCGCGGGATCGCCGAGCGCACACATGGCGTCGGCCTTCAGCGAATGGTTATCGCAGCGTTCGGCGGCGCGGAAGATGGTCTTCGGCGTCGCATGCCTGGCGATGCCCAGGCGGCGGTAGAGATCGCGCATAGGTGTCAGACCGTCGTCATCAGGTAGTCGTAGGCGTTCTTGATCCGCTGGAAGCGTTGCGAGGCCAGTGCCACGCGCAGATCGCCCTGGCCATGGAAGCGGTCGGGATGGTGACGCTGTGCCAGGCGGCGGTAGGCCCGCTTGATCTCGATCCTTGATGCACTTTCGTCGAGTTCGAGCACCTGCAACGCCAGGCGTACCCGGTAGTGCGGTGGTCGCTCTCCCGCGGTTTGCTGGCGGGTTCGCTCCCGCTGGTGGGTCCGTTCCTGGTGGGCTCGTTGCCGGCGATGGGCTTCTTCCTGGCGTTGACTGTCTTCCCGGCGCGCCTGCTCCTGGCGGCGCGCTTCTTCCCGGCGCTGGGCTTGTTCCCGGCGTGCCTCATCCCGACGGCGGGTTTCCTCCCGTTGCCGGGCCTGGCGCAGCATCTCCTCCCGCTGTTGGCGCGCCTGCTGGCGCAACTGTTCCCGCTCCCGGCGCTGCCGCCGGCGCCGCGAGCGGGCGGATAGCACACGCCTTCGCCAACGCTGCCAGGCCGGTTGCTTCCTGGGCGTGGCGTCGCCGGCAGCGGCATCGGGTGCTTCCGTCGCCTTATCCTGCCAGTAGACGTGGCGACTGGGGTCGCCCGGCGCCATGAGCGCTCGCCCGGTCACTTCACGAAACAGCCGGGCGAACTCGTCGGGTGTCACGCCCGAAAGATCGGCGAGAAAGCGCAGGATATAGTGATTGCGCAGGCTGGGGGCGCCGTCGCTGGTGGCCAGGCCGATCGCCCGACGCAGGAAAGGGTGGGATTGGGCATCGACACGTTCGCGCAGCAAGACCTCGGCGGCCAGTTGAATCGCGCTTAGGTCGGCGCTGGCGACCGCCAGCAGGGTGTCGAGATCCGGGGAGTGGCGATAGCCATTGGCCAGCACTTCGAGATAGCGCCTGTCCTCGGCGAGCGCGACGCGCTTGTTGACGAATACCCACGCCAACAGCAGCAAGGATGCGGTATCCGGCTGGTAACGACTTTTCAGCAGCAACAGCTCGAAAGCGGAAAAGCACGCTGGGGCCATCGGCGACTCCAAGCGGAGAAGAGGGGAATCGTTGTCGTTGATTGTTGGGGTTCGAGTATACCCAAACTTGATGGCAAGTCGTTACCTGGGAACCACTGCATAAATGTCTGCGCGGGCGAATCGCTGCGTTACGCGGTGCTGGAGCGCCAGCCCGGTCGGAATCCTCACNNGTTCTCTCCGCTTCGAGTCTGCGCTGCGTGCGCCTTGCGCTTCATCCCGCTCGCCGATTTATTTAGCGCTTCCCTGGGAAGACCCTGATGACCTATTCCGCTGGAACACACGGCGTTATCGTCACTCCCGATCACTTCCCTCTTCTTCCTTTCCTCTTCCCTCTTCTTCCTTTCCTCTTCCCTCTTCTTTCTCACTCCATCCCCGATGTCTTGTTCAGGTTCTCCGGGCCGAAGGAGTCGGGCAGCAGCTCGTCCATGGTGTAGTGCTTGAGCGGGGCGCCGTCGCCGTCGAGGACGACGATCTCGGTTTCCGGCGTGGCGAATTCGCGAATGCGCTGGCGGCAGTCGCCGCAGGGCGTGCACAGATGTTCGCCGGGGCCGATGACGTAGATGGTACGAATGGTTCGTTCGCCGCTGGTGACCAGTCCGGCGATGGCGCTGGCCTCGGCGCAGAGTCCCTTGTAGTTGGCGCTTTCGACGTTGCAGCCGAGGTAGTGGCGGCCGCTTTCGCTGATCAGTAGCGCGCCCACCGGATGCGCGGAGTAGGGCACGTAGGCGTTGTCGCGCACGGCGAGCACCGCCTGGCGGATGGCCTCGGGAACGATGACCTTGGGAGCGAGAGTCTCAGGCATGGCGGTTTTCCTGGGCATGGTGGGCCCGATCGTCGCGAATCAGGCCCTCGAGAGTGATCGCCATCATCTCGGAAAAGCCGGTCTGGCGCGATATGGCATCGAGCGCCTCGCCGTTGAGGATATGATCGGAGACGGTGCACACCGTGAGTGCCCGGGCGCCGAACTCGGCGGCGACGCCATAGAGGCCGGCAGCCTCCATCTCGATGCCGAGAATGCCGTGGCGCTTCATGACCTGAAAGAAGTCGCTGTTCGGTGTGTAGAACAGATCCGCCGAGAACAGGTTGCCCACCTTGACCTTCGTGCCGCGCTCGCGGGCGGCATCGAAGGCATGCCGGGTGAGGTCGAAGTCGGCGATGGCGGCGAAATCGTGGCCACCGAAGCGCGTTCGATTGACCCCGGAATCGGTACAGGCGCCCATGCCGATGACGATGTCGTTGACCGTCACGTCGTCGCGCACGGAGCCGCAGGAACCGACCCGCACCAGACGCTTGACGCCGTACTCGGTGATCAGCTCCTTGGCGTAGATGGAGAGTGACGGAATGCCCATGCCGCTGCCCATGACGGAAATCTTCCGTCCTCGGTAGCTGCCGGTGAAGCCGAGCATGTTGCGCACGCGGTTGACGCACTCGATGTCGTCGAGAAAGGTCTCGGCGATGAACTGGGCGCGCAGCGGGTCGCCGGGCATCAATACGGTGTCGGCAAAGTCGCCCGGCCGGGCTTCGATATGGGGCGTGGGCATGTTCAGTCGTCTCCTCTCAAGACGTTTCTTCTTTCAAGACGTTTCTCTTGGGGGGTATTTCGTCGAGCAGCGAGCGCCCGTAATCCATTGGCGACAGGCCGAAGTGCTCGGCCAGCGTCTGGCCGATGTCGGCGTAGGTCTCGCGCTGGCCGTAATTACCGGGGCGCAGGGCGTCGCCGGCGATCAGCACCGGTACCTGCTCGCGGGTGTGGTCGGTGCCATGCCAGGTCGGGTCGTTGCCGTGGTCGGCGGTGAGAATCAACAGGTCGCCGGGGGCGAGCCTGGCCATCACTTCCGGCAGGCGGCGATCGAAGGCTTCCAGCGCGCTGGCGTAGCCTTCCGGGTCGCGGCGGTGGCCGTAGAGGGTGTCGAAGTCGACGAAGTTGGTCATCACCAGGGTTCGCTCACCGGCTGCGTCGATCGCTTCGAGCGTGGCATCGAACAGGGCGTCATGGCCATGAGCCTTGATCATTTTCGAGACACCGCAGTGGGCATAGATATCGCCGATCTTGCCGACGCCGAGCACCGTGCCGCCGTCGTCATGCAGCCTCGAGAGCACGGTCGGCGTGGGTGGCTCGATGGCGTAGTCGCGGCGGTTGCCGGTGCGCTCGAAGGTTTCCGGTGTCTCGCCGGTAAAGGGACGGGCGATGACCCGGCCGATGTTGTAGGGCATCAGCAGTTCGCGGGCGATTTCGCACAGGCGATAGAGGCGGTCGAGACCGAAGTGGGCCTCGTGGGCGGCGATCTGAAACACTGAGTCCGCCGAGGTGTAGACGATCGGCTTGCCGCTCCGGATATGTTCCTCGCCGAGTCGCTGAATCACCGGGACGCCGGAGGCGTGGCAGTTGCCGAGCACGCCGGGCAGATCGGCGCGTTCGATCAGCGCTTCCAGCAATTCGGGCGGAAAGCTGTTCTCCAGGTCGGTGAAGTAGCCCCACTCGAACAGCGCCGGCACGCCGGCGATCTCCCAGTGACCGGAGGGCGTGTCCTTGCCGGAGGATATCTCCCGGGCGCAGGCGTAGGCCCCTTCGACGGTTGCGGGAACCTCGACGCCCACCGCCCATTCGCCGGTGCTCAGATGATGAGCGTGATAGAGGCCTAGTCGACCGAGGTTGGGTAGCTCGAGTGGGCGGCCGGCATCGGCACGACAGCGGGCGATATGACCCAGGGTGTCCGAGCCGGCGTCGCCGAACGCCTCGGCATCCGGGGCGTTGCCGATGCCGAAGGAGTCGAGCACCAGCAGGATGGCGCGGGTCATGGCAGATCCTCCCGGCGTAGGGTGGCGTGAATCAACGGTGGTGGCGCATCGCTGGACGTGTCGCTCAGGCTGAAGGCAGCGCGCAGCCGTTCACTGACGGCGCTTGCCTCCGACTCGCTACGGGCATGAATCCGCGCCAGCGGCTGGCCGCGTTCGACCCGCTGGCCGAGTGCGGCGATGCGCGAGAGGCCGACACGGTGATCGATGGTGTCCCCGGCGTTGCGCCGTCCGCCACCCAGTTCGACCACCGCCAGGCCCAGCGCGCGGGTATCGATGGCGCCGAGCGTACCGCTCGCGTCGGCGGCGATTTCCGTTTCGTAGGGCGCGGCTTCGAGATAGTGATGCGGGCGTTCGGCCAGATCGCCGGGGCCGCCCAGGCCATGAACCATGCGCGAGAAGCGCTCCAGTGCCTCGCCCGAGTCGAGCGCGCGATCCAGGCGTCGTGTTGCGTCGGCGATGTCGCTGGCGATGCCGGATTGGATCAGTATCTCCAGGGCAAGCGCACGAGTCACGTCATGGAGACGGCTCTCCCCCTTCTCGCCACGAAGCAGGCGTAACGCTTCAAGGATCTCCAGCGCATTGCCGGCACAGTCGGCCAGCGGCTGGTTCATGTCGGTGAGCAGCACGCTGGTCTTCGTGCCGGCATCGCAGCCGATGGCGACGATGGCTTCCGCCAGCTCGCGGGCGGCTTGCGGCGTGGGCATGAAGGCGCCGCTGCCGACCTTGACGTCCATCACCAGCGTTTCCAGCCCGCAGGCGAGCTTCTTGCCGAGGATCGAGGCGACGATCAACGGCAGCGATTCCACCGTGGCGGTGACGTCGCGCACCGCGTAGAGGCGCTTGTCGGCGGGAGCGAGCGATCCGGTCTGGCCAATGATCGCCACGCCGGCCTCTTTCACCAGGCGGCGGAAAGTGGCATCGGATGGCGCGACGTCATAGCCGGGAATCGACTCCAGCTTGTCCAGGGTGCCACCGGTATGTCCCAGGCCGCGCCCGGAGACCATCGGCACGAAGCCGCCGCAGGCGGCGACCCACGGCCCCAGCACCAGCGACACCAGATCGCCGACGCCACCGGTGGAGTGCTTGTCGAGCACCGGGCCATCCAGATCGAGATCGTCCCAGCGCATCACCTGGCCGGAGTCGCGGATGGCTTCGGTCAGCGCGACCGCTTCTTCGCGCCGCATGCCGTTGAGGTAGACCGCCATGGCGAAGGCGCCGATCTGGGCGTCGCCGATGCTGCCGTCGGCGATGCCGTTCATGACGAGTCTCAACATCGTATGATCGAGCGTTTGGCCGTCGCGCTTACGGCGCAGGATTTCCTGGATCATCATGGTCTACCGCTCCGATCAATAGCCGCTGGTGGCCGGTTTGGCTTCGCCGCCTGCGAGGGTGGCGAGCAGCGCATCGAGCAGCCCCGAGGCGCCGAAGCGGAAGTGCGCCGGCGTCAGCCACGCCTCGCCCATGATGCGCGCGGCCAGCTCGAGATAGGCGCGGGCGTCTTCCGTGGTACGAATGCCGCCGGCGGCCTTGAAGCCGACTTCGCGGCCGCTGTCGCGGATCGCGGTCAGCAGGATCTCGGCGGCTTCCAGCGTGGCGTTGACCTTGACCTTGCCGGTGGAGGTCTTGAGGAAATCGGCGCCGGCTTCGAGGGCGATGTCCGCCGCCTGACGGATCAGCGCCGGCTCCTGCAGTTCGCCGGTCTCCAGGATCACCTTGAGCAGGCGCTCGCCGCAGGCGGCGCGACAGGCTGTCACCAGGGCTCGGCCGGCTTCGGCATCGCCGCCGATCAGTGCCTTGTAGGGGTACACCACGTCGACTTCGTCCGCGCCGGCGGCCACCGCCGCGCGGGTTTCCCGCGCGGCACGTTCGGCGTTGACGCAGCCGTCCGGGAAGTTGGTGACGGTGGCGATGCGTACGCGATCGCGCAGGTCTGTATTTCGCAGCCCCATGTCGCGAAGCTCGCGATCGGCGGTTGCGATGAACGCCGGGTAGATGCAGACCGCGGCGGGCGAGCCCTGGGGTGTCTCGGTACGGCGGCAGAGCGCGGCGATGCGCTCGTCGTTGTCATCGTCGTTGAGGGAGGTCAGGTCCATCATTGCCAGCGCCAGGCTGGCGGCGTGCTCGAGTGTCATCATTATGTCTCCTGAGCCTGAGAGGGTGTCTACAAAAGGGCTGCATTCGGCAATACGGCGTTGAAATCGTCCTCACAATGCTCATTTACGACTTGTAAACTGCGCTTGTTCGGTCGATTTCGCCTTGTCTTGCCTTCATTCGCCTGTTTTGTAAACACCCTCTGAGCGGGAATGCCCGATCCGCACTTTGCCTGCGAGCTGGCGGATCATGGCCTCGATGCCGGCGATCAGGCCGTTCCGGCCAGCGACAGGAAAATGCCAGCCAGTGTCGCGGACATCAAATTGGACAGCGTACCGGCGAGCACCGCCTTGAGGCCGTAACGGGCGATTTCCGGGCGACGACTGGGTGCCAGGGTACCGAGACCGCCGAGCAGGATGGCGATCGACGACAGGTTGGCGAAACCGCACAGCGCGAACGACAGGATCGCCGCCGTATGCGCCGACATCGCCTGGCCGGTTTCCGTCACCGTGGCGTCGCCGCTGATATAGGGCGCCAGGTTGATATAGGCGACGAATTCGTTGACCACCAGCTTCTGACCGATGAACGAGCCGGCCAGGGTCGCCTCGTGCCATGGAATGCCCAGCACGAACGCCAGCGGCGAGAACAGCCAGCCGAGGATCATCGACAGGCTCAACGAATCCACGCCGAACCAGCCGCCGATACCGCCGAGAATGCCGTCGATCATCGCGATCAGGCCGATGAAGGCCAGCAGCATGGCGCCGACGTTGGCGGCCAGCATCAAACCGGAAGAGGCGCCGGAGGCAGCGGCGTCCAGCACGTTGGCCGGCTTGTCCTCGGCTTCCAGAATGGCCTTCGCCTGTTCGACGTGATCGTCCGGCTTTTCGGTTTCCGGCATCAGGATCTTGGCGAACAGCAGACCGCCGGGGGCGGCCATGAAGGAGGCGGCGATCAGGTACTCCATCGGGATGCCGAGTTCGGCATAACCGGCGAGAACGGAACCGGCGACGGACGCGAGCCCGCCACACATGACGGCAAATAGCTCGGATCGGGTCATGCCGGCGAGGAACGGTCGCACCACCAGCGGTGCCTCGGTCTGGCCGACGAAGATGTTGGCCGTCGCCGACAGCGATTCGGTACGCGAGGTGCCCAATACCTTCTGCAGCGCACCGCCGAGAATACGCACCACCCACTGCATGATGCCTAGGTAATAGAGCACGGCCGTCAGCGACGAGAAGAAGATGATGATCGGCAGCACCTTGACGGCGAAGACGAAGCCGACATTGCTGGGGTCGGCGAGATCACCGAACAGGAAGCCGATGCCATCGTTGGCATAGTTGATCACCTGGCCCACACCGCTGGAAAGGGTTCCCAGTACGCTTTGACCAAATGGAACGTAGAGCACGAAAGCCCCGATGCCGGCCTGAATGGCAAAAGCGCCGATGACGGTGCGCAGGCTGATCGCCCTGCGGTTGCTCGAAAAGATCAGCGCGATCAGCAGCAGCACGATGACGCCGACCAGACCCATGATGAGTGTCATGTTGTTGTCCTTGGTGTTGGCCTTGATGAGTCGAAAATGCATTCCAGAGCGTGTCGGGACCGAGGAAACGGACACGAGTCATGCCGACCGCCTCATGCCGCTCGTCCACGCATTGGTCAATGCCTTTTCTTGAAAGGTTTTTAACATTTTTTGGTTTTGCTCGTCACTTATTGTTTTTATTCTTACAAGCTCATAGAGTAGTTCCCGACGAGGCGAAGGCCCATATATAGTGCTTTTGGCTTGATATGACGCTTCGGCTCGGGCCATGCGTTCGCTTTCTCTCTAACCGGCTCGATTGCAGGGGAGATGAGAAAATAGTCACAAAATGAGCATCAACACGCCATAACAACAAAGTAGGGGGATGGCATGGTAGAAGGACTCGCACGGCCGGCGGCGGCTGAACGGTGGGCAGGCAAGGGATCTCATCTTCTGGCGTTGTCGGTCTCGTTGGGATTGGGTTCGATGACGCTGGCGGCCGCTCCGGCCTGGGCCGCCGACGATCAGGGCGACGCGCCGGTCATCGAACAGGAGACGCCCGATGCCGGCCCCACCGAAGAGGGCTCGACGGCGGACGGACCCTATCTCTCCGACTGGTATCACCAGAATCTGACGGTCATCGGCAGCAAGAACATTCGCTTCGGCCCGCAACCGGTCGACGACATCTACCTCGAGTACGAATTCTTCGGCCGCAAGGGGCCGCTGGATCTCTACGGTTACATCGATTTCCCGAAGTTCTTCGGTACCGGCAACGGCGCGGATAGCGGCATCTTCGACAAGGGCTCGCCGGTGTTCATGGAGCTGGAGCCGCGTCTCTCCATCGACGACATGAGCGGCAAGGATCTGAGCTTCGGCCCGTTCAAGGAGTGGTTCGTCGCCTTCGACTATATCTTCGACTGGGGGCACAACACGGCCAACCGCCAGAACACGCTCTATGCCGGTCTGGGAACGGATATCGACACCGGCTCGCCGCTGGGGCTGTCGTTCAACTTCTACAAGCGCCGCCAGTGGGAGAACTACGGCGCCGGTAACGAGCATTCCTGGGACGGCTACCGCGCGCAGCTGAATTACTCCTATCCGCTGGGGAATTTCAGCAACGGTGCCTCGCTCACCTACGTCGGTTTCACCAACTACGACTTCGGCTCCGACCTGCGTGACAGCGACGGGCCTAGCCGTACCAACGAAGCGGTGGTGGCGACCAACGTGCTGCTTTACCAGTTCACGCATCTGCGCTTCATGGCGGTGGCGCGTTACTTCCATAACGGCGGCCAATGGAATGACGACGAGGTGCTGGACTTCGGCGACGGCCCGTTCCATCTGCGCTCCACCGGCTGGGGCTACTATTTCGGTGTCGGCTGGCAGTTCTGAGCGGCGCCCAGCGCTTTTCATCATGTCTCTTGCCCACGTATATCGGGGAGCCTTCGGGCTCCCCGAACTTTTGCAGCCTGGATACCATCTCTCCTAACCAGCCGATTGACAGTGCCCACGCGGCATGCGCTACTTGATTGACAATATCGGCAAAGCCTTGACTAAAAAGATAAATCCAGAGGATGCGATGAGCGGGCACAAGGGAGTTAGGCAATGAACGGACGCAGCGCCGTCAGGCTCGAACGGTTGCGCGAGGCGTTGAAGAACGGCGGTACGATTCAGCTTGCCGATGCGGCCGCGTTGTGCGGCGTCTCCGAGATGACGATCCGGCGCGACATCGCCGCCAGCAACGGTGCCATCGTCTCCTTCGGCGGTCACCTGGTGATGGCCGACAATCCTCAGTTCGCCGCGGCCTACAACCTCAATGCGCAGAAGGATCGCTACGCCGGCGCCAAGCAGCGGCTGTGCGAGGCGGCCGCGGCGATGGTCGAAGAGGGCGACACGCTGTTCATCGACTGCGGCACCACCCTGATGCCACTGTGCGCGCTACTGCCACGGGACATGACGGTGACGATCGTCACCTACGCGCTCAACGTCGCCAACGCCTTCAGCCAGCGCGACATGCCCAACATGCGCCTCGTCGTGCTCGGTGGACTCTACTACGCCTCGTCGCAATCCTTCGGCGGCCAGGATGTCACCACCGCGATCCGCCGACTGGGCATCAACAAAGCGTTCCTCTCCGCTGCCGGCGTCCAGGCCGACAAGGGCGCCAGCTGCTTCCATTTTCACGAGGTGGCGCCCAAGCAGGCGGCGATCGAAAACGCCGAACGCTGCATATTGGTGGTCGACGAAAGCAAGCTCGACGTGATGCGGGCCGCCTTCTTCGCCGAACTCCCCGATTTCGATGTCATGCTGACCAGCGGCGATGCCGGCCGGGCATGGCAGACGCGCGTGGCCGGAGAGGGCGCTCCCGCCATCCAAGTCGTTTGATTATCCTATCGTTTGTCTGAATTGCTTCTGGTGAATTGCTCTGTTTCACAGGAGGACTTCGCCTTGGCGCGAGGAGTAGGATGCTCTTGTGCCGATATCCTGCCAATCCTATCAACCCGGATAAGCGAGCGAGACGATGTCACTACCCGTTCCAACCCAAGCCACGGTCTATGACGCTGCCGTCGTCGGTATCGATGCGACCGAGATGAGGCGTTATGCAGTGCGTTCGCCGGCGAGCGGCGAAATCATCGCCGAGGTCGCCGATTGCACGGTCGAACATGCCGAACTGGCGGCGGAGAATGCCCAGCGCGGTTTCGAGTCCTGGCGCCGGACCACGGCGTTCGAGCGCGCGGCGCTGCTCAAGGCGTGGCACCGGGCGATGCTGGAAGCCAAGGAGACTCTGGCGCTGACCATGGCCCGCGAGATGGGCAAGCCGATCCGCGAGGCGCGTGGCGAGGTCGACTACGCCGCCGGGTTCCTGGAGTGGTTCGCCGAGCAGGCCAAGCGCGTCGACGGCGACATCCTGCCGAGCCAGCATCCGGACAAGCGCTTGAGCGTGTTGCGCCAGCCGGTAGGGCCGGTATTCGCGATCACGCCGTGGAACTTCCCGGCGGCGATGATCACCCGCAAGGTGGCGCCCGGTTTGGCCGCGGGCTGTTCGGTAATCGTCAAGCCGGCGGAACAGACCCCGATCACCGCGCTGATGCTGGCCGAGTTGTGGCGCGAGGTGGGCGGGCCCGCCGAAGTGTTCCAGGTGATTACCGCCGAACGCCCGGCGGAAATCAGCGACACCCTGATGGCGGATGCGCGCATTCGCAAGCTGACCTTCACCGGCAGCACGCCGGTGGGCAAGCATCTCTACGCCAAGTCGGCGGCGACGATGAAGCGCATGTCGCTGGAGCTCGGCGGCCATGCACCGTTCGTGATCTTCGACGATGCCGACATCGATGCCGCCGTGGCCGAGGTGATGGCGAGCAAGTTTCGCAATGGCGGCCAGACCTGCGTCTGCGCCAATCGCATCTACGTTCAGCGCGGTATCTTCGACGCCTTCGCCGAGCGCTTGGCGGCAGCGGTCGACGAACTCCGAGTGGGGCAGCCGGAGGACGAAGCGACGCAGATCGGCCCGCTGGTCAGCCAGGCCGGTCGCGACAAGGCGCAGTCTCACATCGACGATGCGCTGGAGAAAGGCGCCCGGCGTTTGACCGTGGCGCGTGCCGTGGACGGTTTGTTCGTCGCGCCCACGGTGCTGGCGGATGTGACCAGCGACATGCGCATCATGCGGGAAGAGACTTTCGGCCCGGTGGCGCCGCTGATCGCCTTCGACAGCGAAGCCGAGGCGATCGCCAACGCCAATGCGACGCCGTTCGGGCTGGCGGCCTACCTGTGGACGCGCAACCTGGGCCGCGCGGCGCGGGTTTCCGAGGCGCTCGACTATGGCATCGTCGGCGTCAACGACGGCGCGCCCTCGGTGCCGCAGGCGCCGTTCGGAGGCATCAAGGATAGCGGCCTCGGCCGCGAGGGCGGGCGCTACGGCATCGACGAATATCTCGATCTCAAGTTCGTCTCGACCCGCCTGGACGGCTGATGACGAATCGGGGCGATTCGAACGCCGGCGGCTCGCCGGCCGAGCTCGATCTGGCCACGGCGCTGCGCGAGACCAAGCTGCGCCACGCCAGGGTCGTGGCCGGCGAGCGTTCGCTGGATCGGCCGCTGCGCTGGGTGCACATGGTCGATCACCCCGACATCATTGCGTGGGTCCAGCCGGGTCAGCTTCTGCTGACCACCGGCTATCATTGGCCCGACGAGCCCGCTGCCGAGCGCGCACTGATCGAAGCGCTGGCCGCCAAGGGGCTGGCCGGCGTGGCGTTGGCCGTGCCGCGATTCTTGACCGCCTTTCCCGAAACCAGCCGCCAGGTGGCGGAATCTCTCGACTTTCCCCTGCTGGAGATTCCCTGGGACGTTCCCTTCAGTCAGATCACCGAGGAGGTGCATGCCTGGCTGATCGCGCGCCAGGGGCAGTTGATCGCGCGGGCCGAGCGCATCCATCGCGACCTGACCCGATCGGCACTCACCGCGCGCAGCCTGGGCGACATCGCCTCGGCACTGAGCCTGCTGCTGGAGCGCGACGTGCTGTTCACCGGCCTGGATGGAGAGTGGCTCGGCGGCAGCGGCGAGCGTGAGGCCTTGCGTCTGCCGACGCCGCCGATGCTGATGGCGGTTGCCCGGCTCGAAGCCGTTTCCGCGTTGTCGCTGGCAGGCGATGACGACACCTCGCCGTGCCGCCTGCTGGCCTGTCCGGTGCGCATCCAGGAAGCGTTGGTCGCCACCTTGTGGATCGATGAGACCGAATCCCGCGTCAGCGAACTCGAGCAGCGCGCCGCCGAGCAGGCGGCGCTGATCTCGGCCCTGCACCTGTCGCACCAGCGTGCCTTGCAGGCGCAGGAAACCCGGCTCGGTTACGCCTTCGTCGACTCGCTGCTGGAAGGGCGTTTCGAGGCCACGCCGGCGGCGCTGGAGCGGGCCGCCCTGCAAGGGTGGGATCCGCAGGCGGATTACCATGTCTGCGCCATCCTGCTCGACGAGCCGGTGCCGCTGAGCCGCGACGGCCTGCTGCGACGCGAACGCTGGGAGCGACGGCTCGGCCGCTACCTGCGGGATCAGGATCATCCGTTGCTGGTCTCGGTGTCGCTCAATCAGCTGCTGTTCCTGCTGCGCGCCGAAATGTCGGCGACGGCGTTGTGGCAACGGCTGGGTGACGGCGGGGCTGCCATGGCGGTGAGCCGCCTGGTGCAGGGGGCCGAGGCCATCGGCCGAGGTGCCGATGACGTGGCGCGCCTGCTGCCCTCGCTCGAGGCCGGCGAACTGCGCGACTTCGAAGCGCTGCTGTTCAGCCGCGTACTCGAAGGCGATGCCGAGGCGCGGCGGCTGTTTCTCGAGCGGCTGTCGGATGGTCTGGGCTCGGGCGCTCGCCGCCGGACCTGGCTGGAAACCCTGGCGGCGCTGACCGGGCACGGCTTCCAGCTGGCGCAGACCGCCCGCGCCTTGAACATTCACATCAGCACGTTGCGCTATCGCCTGGAACGGCTGTCGGAGGCGCTGGGCATGGACCTGGACGAGCCCGAAAGCCGGCTGCAACTGCAGGTGGCGATGCGCTTGATGCCACGACAAGACAACCCGATCGGCGACGGTCGGTAATGCCAAGGAGAAACTTCATGCAATTGACCGACTTCACCACTCTGACCTTCGATGTCTACGGCACCCTGATCGACTGGGAGAGCGGCATGGTGGCCGGGCTGCAGCCGCTGTTGCAGCGTACCGGGCTGAGCCTTACCCGGGACCAGATCCTCGAAGCCCATGCCCGCCATGAATCGACCCAACAGCGCTACACCCCGCACCTGCAATATCGCTGGCTGTTGGCGATCGTCTACAAGCGTCTTGCCGAGGAGTGGGGCGTCAGCGCCAGCCACGACGAGTGCCAGGCCTACGGCGATTTCGTCAAGCAGTGGCCGGCGTTTCCGGATACTGCCGAGGCGCTCGCCTATCTCAAGCAGCACTACAAGCTGGTGGTACTCTCCAACGTCGACAACGAAAGCTTCGCCTACAGCCAGCGCAAGCTCGGCGTGGAATTCGACGCGGTCTACACCGCCGAGGATGTGGGCTCCTACAAGCCGGCGCCGTGCAACTTCGACTACATGCTGGAGAAGCTCGGCGAACGCGGCATCGACAAGCCGCAGATCCTGCACACGGCCGAGAGCCTGTTCCACGATCATCAGCCGGCCAACCGCTTCGGCCTCGCCAACTGCTGGATCTACCGCCGCCACGACAAGGAAGGCTTCGGCGCCACCATGAATCCCGGCGACATGCCCACGGTCGACTTCCGCTTCAACAGCATGGCCGAACTGGCCGAGGCGCATCGGGCATTGACGAGTTAAGCCATCATCGGCTAGCAGCTGGGTGCCCGACGCAGAACAGCGCGATGGATTGGAATGGCGTGGGGAGTCGGAGAGCGGCTTGCATGAGGTCATCGTCGTAGCCCATGACCACGACGCCACCGAGCTCTTGCTCGATGGCCGACAGATAGAGGTTCTGTATCGCGGCGCCGGCTTCGAAGTCGATGTAGCGTACGCCGCGTAAACCATCCGGCTGCTGATCGGCGAAGTGATCGATGGCGATTTGACGGTCGGCAGCGACGACGATCACGGCGGGGGAGTCTTCCAGCCAGATATCGTCTGCCAGAGATGCCGGCAACAGCGCGCCCGGATGAATGCCGTGCAAGCGCTGCCAGATCTCTTTGTGGATGGTCTCCGTTTCATACAAACCGGGTTCGAGCCCTTCGACCCGTCGGGCGATGACGAACGTTTTCAAGGGAAATAACGCGTGCGCCGACGGAGCGGTGCGCTTGCCGTCGCAAGACGTGCACCCTTGAGCCGCGAACAGCAGGCGTTCGAGGGCATCGATGGAGAGCGGGCGATCATCGAACCGTCGGCAACTCCGGCGTTGTCTCAGTAGTCGTTCTAGTTCGCTGATTTTGTCTCGGCTCATGGCGACTCCTTATAGTATTTGCTTGCTAAGTGGCGGAAATACTCGATCATTGCTTGATACCGTCTCCATCGTTTCGACCAGCATTGCAGGAATCCCCATGGAAATGCTACACGGCCTGATCGTCATCACTTTCGTGCATCTACTGGCGGCGGCTTCGCCGGGGCCGGATTTCGTGCTGGTCACCCAGCAGACGCTGAATCACGGCAAGCGTGTCGGGTTGCTGTGCAGCCTCGGCATCGCCCTGGGCCTGTCGATCCACATCGTCTATTCCGCCTTCGGGCTGGCGGCGGTGATCGCCAACTCCGCCGAGGCGCTGTGGGCGATCAAGCTGCTCGGCGGTGCCTATCTGCTCTACCTGGGCATCAAGGGGCTGCGCTCGCGTCCGACGTTGCCGGCCGCGGCCGAGCCTGAGTTGAGAGCTTCCCGGCCGGCGCGCTCGGCACTGCGCACCGTCGGCATGGGTTTTCTGTGCAACGCGCTCAATCCCAAGGCGCCGATCTACTTCGTCTCGCTGTTCACCATCGTGCTGTCGCCGTCGATGCCGCTCTATCAGATCGCCATCTACGGCGCCTGGATCATGCTGATCCAGCTCGGTTGGTTCTCGTCGGTGGCGCTGTTGCTCTCGACGCCGCCAATCCATCGCGCGTTCAAGCGCTTCAGCCACTGGATCGATCGGGTACTTGGCGCGGCGATGGTGGTGCTGGGGATCAAGGTACTGACGACGCGGGTATGAGTCTGACGCTTTCCACCAATGGCCATTTTCGGCATCCTGAAGCGCATCCATCCCTGATTGGCAAGGAGCGCCCGTGAAGACTTGGTTGCGTGAGTTACCCAAGGTCGAGCTGCATCTGCATATCGAGGGCTCGCTGGAGCCGGAACTGATGTTCTCGCTGGCGGCGCGCAACGGTGTCGACCTGCCTTATGCCTCGGTGGACGAGGTACGGGCCGCCTACGATTTCAGCGACCTGCAGTCGTTTCTCGCTCTCTATTATCAAGGCATGCGGGTGTTGCGTACCGAGCAGGATTTCCATGACCTGGCGATGGCCTACTTGGGCCGTGCCCACGAAGACGGTGTGGTGCATGTCGAACTGTCGTTCGACCCGCAAGCGCACTTGAGCCGTGGCGTCGAGCTGGCGGTACCGTTCGAGGGGCTGCGCCGGGCCATGCGCCAGGCCGAGCGCGAGTGGGGCATGACCACGGCGCTGATCATGAGCTTCCTGCGCGACCGTGAGGCCCTTGAGGCGATGGATGTTCTCGAGCGTGCCGCGCCCTGGTACGAGGTGATCGATGCGGTGGGGCTCGATAGCGCCGAAGTGGGCAATCCGCCGGCCAAGTTCGCCGCGGTGTTCGAGCGTGCCAGGGAACTCGGCATCGCGCGCGTGGCCCACGCGGGCGAGGAGGGGCCGGCGGCCTATATCAGCGAGGCGCTGGACGTGCTCGATATCCGCCGAATCGATCATGGCGTTGCCTGCCTGCAGGATCCGCAATTGGTGGCGCGGCTGCGCGAGACGCAGATTCCGCTGACGGTCTGTCCGCTTTCCAACATGCGGCTGAAAGTGGTGGATCGGATGGCCGACCATCCGTTGCCGGCGATCATCGATCAGGGCGTCAAGGTGACGCTCAACTCCGATGATCCGGCCTACTTCGGTGGCGGTGTGCTGGATAACTACCTGGCATGCCTGGATGCCTTTGGCTGGGATCGCGAGATGTTCAAGCGGCTGGCGGGTAATGCGATCGATGTCGCGTTCATGCCGGAATCGCGTCGCAGCGAGCTGCTCGAGCGCTTGTCACGCTGTTGACCCTTGCCAGGACGGCGAAGCGAAGCCTTAAGGCGACGAAGTGGCGAGGCCCGCTCCGGATAGTCGGAGCGGGCCTTTTACTGTGCGGTCAGACGGTCGCGCTTTCGGTGCTGGGCTGCAACGCGGTCAAAAATGGCACCAGGCGGGCGAGCGCTTCCCTGGCAAGCTCGGGATCGATGGCGAAGCAGATGCGCAGGTAGTCCTCGCCTTCGGGGCCGAAGGCACTGCCGGGCGCCACGCCGACCTTGGCTTCCCGCAGAATGCGCTTGGCCATGTCCAGGCTGGAGCCGCTGAGTCCGTGTACCTTGAAGAACAGATAGAAAGTGCCTTGGGGAGAGAACACGGTGACGTTGTCCAACGCCGTCAGCCCATCGACCAGAATGTCCCGCGAGGCGTGGCAGCGGGCGACCTGGTGCGCGATGAAGTCGTCACCGCTCTCCAGCGCCGTGATGCAGGCGCGCTGGATGAAGGGCGCCACGCCGGTGGTGTTGTACTGGCACAGCCGGGCGAACAATTGATCCAGGCCCTGCGGGAAGACCACCCAGCCGGCGCGCCAGCCGGTCATGCACCAGTTCTTGGAAAAGGTGTTGGTCACCAGCAGCCGGTCATCTGGCCCGCAGATCTGCAAAAACGAAGGCGCCGGCCTCTGGCCGTCGTCGTAGATCCCGTCATTGTAAACAAAGTGGTTGTAGACCTCGTCCGCGACGATCCACAGCCCCTTTTCGCGGCAGAAGTCGCGGAGTCTGCGCATGTCTTCCAGCGGCATGCGCCAGCCGGTGGGGTTGGATGGCGAATTGACGAAGATGGCGCGAGTACGCTCGGTGACCGCGGCGAACACCTTTTCCAGATCGAGCGCGATATTGCCATCGGCATGGAAGTCGAACGCCACCGGCACGTTGACGCCGCCGACGATCTCGATCATCTGCCTGGCGTTGGGCCAGGCCGGCGTCGGCATGATCACCTCGCTGCCTTCGTCGAGAATCGCCTGCATCGCCATGGTGACGGCGTTCATGCCGCCGATCGTGACGCAGAAGCGGTCGGCAGCGACGTCGACCTGCCAGTGACGTCGATGGTAGTCGGAGAGCGCCTGGCGAAGCTCGGGCATTCCCTGGGAGTAGCTGTAGCGGGTATCGTCCTGGCCGAGCGCGTCGATCGCCGCCTGCTTGATCGCGTCCGGCGTCGGCAAATCGCCTTCACCAATCCACAGCCGGACGACCGAGGCGTCATGACGGGCGAGATCGGCGACGGCGACGATCTGGTTATCGGGCATTTCCTGGACACGGGATGAGCAAACTTGGCGCAGTGCTGCGGGGATGACGTCGGACATGATCGACTCGCGCGGCTGAGTGAATGGCGGGGGGGACTCGAAGATCATATAACGCCTGTCATTGGCATGCTAACCGTTCCTTTGACACACTGATGACAAGACCCTGCCGGCGTCGTATCGAATGGCGCGGGGCGCGTCGGCGGCTCGATCCCAGCGGAGCGGATACGACGTGTACAAGGTTTCCAAGATCATCGGGAGGTTGTTCAGAACCATGTCTTCTTCGACATCCATCGAGCGTACGCCCGAGGCCCAGGCCGAAGTCGACCGGGCCGTGAGCCGGATGGCGCTCTACCACTTCATGAGCTGCCCGTTCTGTCAGCGCGTGCGCAGTCAGATCGAGCGCCTGGCGCTACCCATCGAGTTACGGGACATCCAGCGCGAACCCGAGTATCGCCGCGAACTGATCGCCGGTGGCGGCCGCGCCACGGTACCCTGCCTGCGCATCGAACATGACGATGGTCGGGTGGAGTGGATGTACGAGTCCGCGGATATCAATCGCTATCTGGAGCAGCGTTTCGGCGGATAAATCGAATAACGCCGGGTGGCGGGTTTCCGTAGAATGGCCGCTGCTACCCGTGTCATCTTCGGGGACAAATCTTTACGTTTTTCAGGCTGATGTCCCGCTGATTCCCGCTACCTTGATAGAGCGCTGTTGCTTTTGGGCAATTGACCATTGGGTCCAAGCGCGAAAAAGGAAGTTCACGTTAGCGAGGTCGTTTTTATGACACGGAATTCGAAGGCCGATAAGTCGGAAGGTGCTGTTGACAAGGCTGCAGGCAAGGTCAAGGAAGCGGCTGGCAAGGCAACCAAGGATCGAGAACTGGAAGGCAAGGGCAAGGCGCAGCACTCCAAGGGCCATGCCAAGTCCGCAAAAGGCGAACTCAAGGACGCCGTCAAGCCGCGTCACTGAATCGAAGGGGTCCTTACGCCAGGACCCATGCACGAGGGCCCCGACGTTTGTCGGGGCCCTCGTCGTTTAAGGCCATCGTTTGGAACCGGCATGCGAACCGAGACCGCCGCGCCATCAGCAGCCGACCAGCAGGTGTAACAGCAAAGATTTCGTTGATTGACGCTCCGGCTATTGCTTGCTTTCGCCTACGGTATCCGCGACATAGGCGTCTCGCTCGCCGATGGGCTCCTTGTCTCCGACCGTAGAGTCGTGCTTCGTCTGATGTTCCATTTCGCTATTGAGCTCTGCCCCCATCAGAACGATGAACGCGGAAAGCCAGAACCACATCAGCAGGATCACCACGGCGCCCAGCGACCCGTAGGTCTCGTTGTAGCTGGCGAAATTGTGTACGTAGATCGAGAAGCCGATCGACCCCGCGATCCACAACAGCACCGCGGTGACGGAGCCGACGCTGATCCACTGCCAGCGCGGTTTGTCCCGATCCGGGGCATAGCGATAGAGAATGGCGAGCGCCAGCATGACGATGATCATCAAAAGCGGCCAGCGCGCCAGATTGACGAGTGTGCCGATCAAACCGGGCAGTCCCAGCATGCTGACGATGGCGGGAATCGCCGTAATGACGCCTAGGGTCACTATGGTCATGAGAATGGCACCGATCGTCAGCAGCAGCTTCAGCGCCGTTCTCTTGAGCATTCCCCGGTTTTCCTCTTCGTCGTAGACGATATTCAGGCCGGTCATGAAGCCGTCGATCCCCCGGGAAGCGCTATAGATGGCAAGCAGCAGCCCGCCTGCCGCGGCCAGACTCATGCCGGCCCCGGCATCCTGGCTGGCCTGCTCCGCCTGCTGGCGAATGATATTGGCGGCTTCTTCGGGAAGCAGATGGCTGATACTGGAAATTTGCTCGGTGATCTCGTGAGGATCGAACAGGATGGCCCAGAGAGAGATGGTCGCCACGATGGCCGGCACCGAGGCCAGCAGCCCGTAGAATGCAATGCCTGCCGCGACCATCGAGACATTGTCGCGGTTCATTTCCTCCTTGCTGCGCTTGAGTATGTCCTTCCAGCCGGACCCGGGAATCTGCGAGGGTCGATCTGCCTGCCGCCCGCGTTGGGATGCTGCAGCCTTGTGCTTTGCCATGATCTCTTCCCTGAGATGACCATCGTTCAGTCCGAAGTGGTTACCAACTAGAACGTAGGCAAGCTCGCCCGATTGCGCAAAAGCGAACCGCCGGGGCGTCAGGCCTTGCCCGGGCGGTTGTAAACGTCGAGATCCAGTTCCTTCTCGCTCTTGCCGACCAGCGTGGTGACCATCAGGTCGCCGGCGACGTTGACGCTGGTGCGCGCCATGTCGAGGATGCGATCGATGCCGGCGACCACGCCGATGGCTTCCAGCGGCAGGCCAATCTGCGCCAGCACGATCGACAGCATGATCAGTCCTGCGCCGGGCACGCCGGCGGTGCCGATGGAGGCCAGGGTGCCGGTCAGCACGATCATGCCGTAGTCCGTCAGCGACAGATCGACACCGACCAGTTGCGCCACGAACAGCGCCGCCACGCCCTGGTAGATCGCGGTGCCGTCCATGTTGATGGTGGCGCCGACCGGCAGCACGAAGCTCGACACGCCCTCGGAGACACCGAGATTCTTCTGTGCGCAGCGAATCGAGACCGGCAGCGTGCCGGAAGACGAAGCCGAAGAGAACGCGACGACCAGCGCGTCCAGGCTGCCCTGCAGGTAGCGGAGGGGATTGAGGCGGCCGATCAGGCTCAGCAGGCCGCTGTAGACCACCAGCACATGCACGATGCAGGCGAGATAGACCACGCCGATGACCTTGGCCAACGGCCACAGCACGTCCAGCCCGTACTGCCCGGAAACGTTGGCGATCAGCCCGAACACGCCGAACGGTGCGAACGCCATGACGATCGCGGTGAGCTTGTACATCGCCTCGGCGAAGCTCTCGAAGACCCGCACCACCGGCTCGCCTTTCTCGCCGATCAGCATCAGCGAGATGCCGAGACCGATGGCGAAGACGATGATCTGCAGGATGTTGCCCTCGATCATAGCCTGCAGCGGATTGGAAGGCACCAGGCCGACGATGATCTCCACCAGCGAGGGGGCTTCACTGGCCTGTTGCGGGGCGTCCATCGAGGCATCGATGCCGGCGCCTGGCTGGAAGATCGTCGCCGCGACCAGGCCGATCACGATCGCGAAGGCGGTCGTGATCAGGTACAGCGCAATGGTTCTCACCCCGACGCGTCCCATCTTCTGCGGATCGCGCATGCCGGTGATGCCCACCACCAGGGTCGAGAACACCAGCGGCACGATCAGCATCTTGATGCCGTTGATGAAAAGATCGCCAAGAGGCTTGAACAGGGTGGCGTCCTCGCCCATCAAGGCGCCGGCCAGTACGCCGAGCAGCAGGCCGGCGATGATTTTCTGCCATAGAGGAATGCGTCGCCACAGGTTGGGGCGAGAAGAAGAACTTGCGGTCATGCGCGGGCTCCGGCTGGGTGATTAACGGCTGAAGTTGTTAACGGCAAATTCGGTTGCGAGCGCGCATTCTACCGGCGTATGGACTCACCGCCAGGCGAATCATGCGATGGTATGAGGGATTCAGGTTAAAAAGCGTCGTTCGAAGGTAATCGTATGGTACTCGACGGCGGCCTGAGCCGCCGTCGATGCATTCAGGAGTTCAGACTTCCTTGTACAGCTCGCCCCCCTCGCGCTTGAAGCGTTCCGCCTGCTCTTCCAGGCCGGCATCGCGCTCGGCGATGGCTTCCGCGTCGCTTTCCTGTGCTGACGCTTCAGCGCCGGGGCCGAAGCGCTCGCGTACCTCCTGGGTGATCTTCATCGAGCAGAACTTGGGACCGCACATCGAGCAGAAGTGCGCCACCTTGGCGGAATCCTTGGGCAGGGTTTCGTCGTGGAAGGCGCGCGCGGTGTCGGGATCGAGGCCGAGGTTGAACTGATCCTCCCAGCGGAACTCGAAGCGCGCCTTGGAGAGAGCGTTGTCGCGTCGCTGGGCGCCGGGATGACCTTTTGCGAGATCGGCGGCATGAGCGGCGATCTTGTAGGTGATGATGCCGGTCTTGACGTCGTCCTTGTTGGGCAGGCCGAGGTGCTCCTTGGGCGTGACGTAGCAGAGCATGGCGCAGCCGTACCAGCCGATCTGCGCCGCGCCGATTCCGGAGGTGATGTGGTCGTAGCCCGGCGCGATATCGGTGGTCAGCGGGCCGAGCGTATAGAACGGCGCCTCGTCGCAGCACTCGAGCTGCTTGTCCATGTTCTCCTTGATCAGCTGCATCGGCACGTGGCCCGGGCCCTCTATCATCACCTGGACGTCGTGCTTCCAGGCGATCCGGGCCAGTTCGCCAAGCGTTTCCAGCTCGGCGAACTGAGCCTCGTCGTTGGCGTCGGCGATCGAACCGGGGCGCAGGCCGTCGCCCAGCGAGAAGGAGACGTCGTAGGCCTTCATGATCTCGCAGATATCCTCGAAGTGGGTATAGAGAAAGCTCTCTTTGTGATGGGCGAGGCACCACTTGGCCATGATCGAGCCGCCGCGGGAGACGATGCCGGTGACGCGCCTGGCGGTCATCGGCACGTGGTGGAGCCGCACGCCGGCGTGGATGGTGAAGTAATCCACACCCTGTTCGGCCTGCTCGATCAGCGTGTCGCGGAAGATTTCCCAGGTGAGATCCTCGGCGACGCCGCCCACCTTCTCCAGCGCCTGGTAGATCGGCACCGTGCCGATCGGCACCGGCGAGTTGCGGATGATCCACTCGCGGGTCTCGTGAATGTTCTGGCCGGTGGAGAGATCCATGATCGTATCGGCGCCCCAGCGGATGCCCCAGGTCATCTTGTCGACCTCCTCCTCGATCGAGGAGGTCACCGCCGAATTGCCCAGGTTGCCGTTGATCTTCACCAGGAAGTTGCGCCCGATGATCATCGGCTCGCTTTCGGGGTGGTTGATATTGGCGGGAATGATCGCGCGCCCACGGGCGACTTCGTCGCGCACGAACTCCGGGGTGATTTCCTCGGGCAGGTTGGCGCCGAAGGATTGGCCGGGATGTTGATGATCGAGCATGGGATCGGTTTGCGCTTCCAGACGGCGCTGATTCTCGCGGATGGCGATGAACTCCATCTCCGGGGTGACGATGCCCTGTCTGGCGTAGTGGAGCTGGGTGACGTTACGGCCAGCCCTGGCACGGCGCGGCGTGCGCTTGAGCTCGAAGCGCAGCGTGGAAAGGCGCGGGTCCTCGGCGCGCCGGCGACCGTAGTCGGAGCTGAGGCCGTCGAGCCATTCGGTGTCGCCGCGTTCGTCGATCCAGGGGCGGCGCAGTTCCGGCAGGCCGCGGCGGATGTCGATGGCGGCGGCGGGATCGGTGTAGGGGCCGGAAGTGTCGTAGACGGTGAGCGGCGCGTTGGGTTCGAGTCCGTCGCGGGTCCTGGTCGGTGACAGCGCGATTTCGCGCATTGGCACGCGAATATTCGGGCGCGAGCCCTCGACATAGACCTTGTGTGAGCCGGGCAGCGGCGCGATGGCGGCGCTATCGACCTTGGCCGTTTCGGAAAGAAATTGCGGTGATTTCATATGTGCTCCAGGGCGTGACATGAGGTCAGGCCGGCGCACAGCGTAGGCGGGAGGAGAGCCGAGCAAATGGTGCGAGAGGTCGGACAGGTCTCCGCTTGATCCCTACGCCGGTACTAGCCGGATCAGGTTCGTCGGGATCCGCCGTGGCGCTGTCGATAAACGGTCAGCGCAGGACGATCTCAGCCGGTTCCACCGGCACCCCGTCAAGCTGGCGATGCAGCGCATCGCTGCAAAGCAGTCTGGATCCGCTCCCGGAAAGGGTCAAGCCTCACGCCGAGAAAGGAACGCCCCAGAGCGGGCACGGGCAGGTTTCAACCCGGTCCCGAAGTCGGCGCCGTGATCGCCTTGACCAGCGCAACGAAGTGTTTGGTCTGTGGCGTCGCGCGGTGGCGGGCATGAGCCATCCATACTTCCGAAACGGCATCCAGGTCTTCCAACCGTCGGTAACGCACGTTGTCGATCTGGATATGCCGGAATGACTCCGGGAGCAGCGACACGCCCAGTCCACTCGCGACCAGACTGATGATGGTGTTGGGGCCGCCGACTTCCTGAACGATTCGGGGCGTGAGCCCGTGCTTGGCAAACAGTGCATGGAAGCGATCGATCAGCCCGGTGCCGGCGCTTGGTGAGAAATAGACGAACGGCTGCGTGGCGAGTTGGGCCAGGCTCAAGGGGCGGCGCTCGTCGGCCTGCGGGCTGGCGGCGTTGACGACCGCCACCAGCGGTTCGCGCAGCAGCAGGGTGGCCTGGAGTTCGTCGGGCAAGGTGGTGGCGCGCATGATGCCGATATCGAGATCGCCCTCCAACAGCGGCGGAATCTGACGCTGGCTGTTGAGCTCCTGCATGCGCAGATCGACGTCCGGATAGTGACGGCGATAGTCCAGCAGCACGCGAGGCAGGGCGGCGATCAATGGTACGGACGTGGTGAAGCCGATTCGCAGCCGGCCGGTTTCACCGCGACCGACTCGTGACACCAGACGTGAAGCGCGTTCCGTTCGGGCCAGGATGTCGCGTGCCTCGTCGAGAAACAGCCGGCCGGCCTCGGTCAGCTCGACGCGGCGGTTGGTTCGTATCAGCAGTCGGCTGCCCAGTTCGCGCTCCAGTGCCTGAATCTGCTGGCTCAGCGGCGGCTGGGAAATGCCCAGGCGCTCGGCGGCTCGGCTGAAATGCAGCTCTTCGGCCACGGCAACGAAATAGCGTAGATAACGCAGTTCCATATTGAGTCGTATGGCCTCTCAAAAACAACGAATAATATATTGGAGAGCTTAATTGCCTCGGCGTAACCTACCAAGGTCTAAGAACCTGTCTACGATCTGCTGCGCGTCGGCCACACGTCGTTACCCCCTAAACTCGTACGCGAGCCCGGTCCTTTCCTCAAGTGTTTTTGCCCCGAATTATCCAAAAATCGGGGCTCTAGCTCGCGAGATCGTAAACAGGTTCTAAACGAGTTATTCGAGACGGGGCTTGACTGCGTCGGCTCCGCCGCTCAGAAATTGGGAGAAACAGGTTGTCCCGCCATACCTCATCGTCCGATATCGAGGACGATTCTCGAACTGCAAGCCAGGCTGCAAATCATCGGCTGGCCCAGGAAGCGGAAGTCATCGAAAGCGGGTTCATCGAACGCGGCCAGCACGGCTACCGACCGACCATGCTGGCGCTGTTCCTCGGTGCGTTTTCGACCTTCGTGCTGCTCTACTGCGTGCAGCCGTTGATGCCGATTTTGTCGGACGCTTTCGGCATCGATGCCGCCACCAGCAGCCTGTCACTGTCGGTGGCCACCGGGATGCTGGCGATCGGCCTGTTGATCACCGGGCCGATCTCGGATGCCGTCGGGCGCAAGTCGGTGATGTCGGTGGCGCTGCTGGCGGCAGCGGTCTGCACCCTGATCGCCGCGGCGATGCCGAGCTGGACGGGTGTGCTGGTGATGCGGGCGTTGGCGGGGTTGTCGCTGTCCGGGCTGTGCGCGGTGGCGATGACCTATCTCAACGAGGAGATCCACCCCCGCTACATCGGCCTGTCGATGGGGCTCTATATCAGCGGCAGCTCCATCGGCGGCATGAGCGGCCGCCTGATCAGCGGCGTGATGGTGGACTGGATGCCATGGCGCGTCGTGATCGCGACGATCGGCGTGGTGGCCTTGATTGCGGCGCTGCTGTTCATGCGCTGGCTGCCGCCGTCGAAGCATTTCCAGTCGCGGTCGCTCAACTGGCGCAACGTGGTTTCCGGCTTCACTGTGCAGTTCAAGGATCGCGGACTGCCGTTGCTGTTTCTCGAAGGCTTCCTGCTGATGGGCGGCTTCGTCACCCTCTACAATTACATTGCCTTTCGGCTGCTGGCGGAACCTTATCATGTCAGCCAGGCGCTGGTCGGTGTACTGTCGATTGCCTATCTCTCCGGTACCTACAGCTCCGCCTGGGCCGGCTCGCTGGCCGACAAGCTGGGGCGTCAGCGGATCTTCTGGCGATTCGTGGTAATGATGCTGGTGGGGCTGGCGATAACGCTGTTCCAGCCCATCAGCCTGATCCTGATAGGCATGCTGGTGTTCACCTTCGGCTTCTTCGCCGCGCACTCGCTCGCCAGCGGCTGGGTCGGCCAGCGTGCCAGGCAGGCCAAGGGACAGGCGTCCTCGCTCTATCTGTTCAGCTACTATCTTGGCTCCAGCGTGGCCGGCACTCTGGGTGGCGCTTTCTGGTACTGGGGCGGCTGGAACGGCGTCGCGGCGTTCATCGCAATCCTGCTGCTGGTGGCGTTGGCGATTGGAGGCTTGTATCTGCGGCGGTTAGATTGAGCAAAGATAACTATCGGCGCAGTGCGCTATAGATCAGGAAAAAACGAACGATAAACAGTAAGCGGCGGGAATGAGACGGAACGGATAACGCTCGATCAGCACATGCGCCTGGTTGCCAAAAGAGGCGGGAATCATGACTGAGCAACAAGTGCGAATTTTTACCTCGACCGATGGGCAGGCGCAGCTCGAGGTGGCGCTGGATCAGGAAACGGTCTGGCTCAATCAAAGCCAAATGCCGGTCCTGTTTGATACATCAACCGATAACGTTAGCTTACACCTGAAAAACATCTATCAGGAGGGTGAGCTTGAGGAAGTGCGAACTACCGAGGATTTCTCGGTAGTTCACCAGGAAGGCAAGCGCCAGGTCCACCGAAGCCGCCGATCCAGCATCGGCGGCTTCCTTCCTTACTTGGCGAACAGCTGGCCCATGTCCTTGAACGCCTTGAACTCCAGCGCATTGCCGCACGGGTCGAGCAGGAACATGGTGGCCTGTTCGCCGGGCTGGCCCTTGAAGCGCACGTAGGGCTCGATCACGAACTCGGTGCCGAAACCTCGCAGACGCTCGGCCAGCGCTTCCCACTCTTCCCAGCCAAGCACGATGCCGAAATGCGGCACCGGCACGTCATGGCCATCGACCGGGTTGGTGTGGGCGGCTTCCTGGGACGGCGTCTTGGGATGCTCATGGATCACCAACTGGTGGCCGTAGAAGTCGAAATCCACCCACTGATCGCTGGAGCGGCCTTCGCTCAGTCCGAAGGTCTCGCCGTAAAACTTGCGCGCGGCGGGCAGGTCATGAACCGGGATCGCCAGGTGGAAAGGGGATAGTGCCATGGTCGTTCTCCTGAAAGCGGTTGGGTTCGAGCATTCTGAAGGCGAATAATTTCGATAGAAAGCGCATAATATTGCTGTCTGTTATCAAAAAAATTGGATTCATTAGCCTCGATAACGAATGCTCAGAGAACTCAGGACCTTTCTGGCAGTGGTCCGTCATGGCACCTTTTCCGCCGCTGGCAACGCGGTCGGCCTGACCCAGTCGGCGGTCAGCACGCAGATCCGCAACCTGGAGGCGGAGCTTGGCGAGGCGCTGTTCGAACGCACCGGGCGCGCCGTCAGGCTCAATGCCGCGGGCCGTCGTCTGCTGCCGCAGGCCAGCGAGATGCTGGCGCTGGCCGAGCGCATTCGCCATTCCTCGTCGGAGACGCTGGCGGGGGAGTGGCACCTCGGCGCGATCGCCAGCCTGCAGAGCGGTCGGCTGCCGGCGGTGTTGCAGAGACTAGCGCGGGAATTCCCGGGCGTGCGGGTACGCGTCGCACCCGGGGTTTCGCTGTCGCTGCTCGACCAGGTCGACAAGGGCGACCTGGACATGGCGCTGATCGTGCGGCCGCCGTTCGGTCTGCCGGCGGACCTTCATACCCGGGTGATCGCGCGGGAACCATTCGTGCTGATCGCGCCGCCGGAGAGCACGGAGGACTCCCTGGAAGCGCTGCTCGAGCGCTACCCGCTGGTGCTCTACGACCGGGGCTCCTTCGGCGGGCGGCAGGTGGTGCGGTTCCTGGAGCGCCAGCGGCTGCGGCCGTCGATCCGGCTGGAGCTCGACGAGATCGATGCCATCGCGCGGATGGTGGAGTGTGGCCTGGGCGTGGCGCTGATTCCGCTGACGGGGTTATGGCAACGACAATCGCCGCTGCCGGTGAGATCGCTGCCGCTGGGCGAGCGGGAATTCCATCGCGAACTGGTGATGGTCTCCCGGCTCACGCCGATCCAGTCGCCGTTGGTGGCCTCGATCGAACGCGCACTGCTGGAGGCGGAATCCGTGGAGGATGGCGACGATTCCATGCAATGAATCGACGCAAATCATTCGCTTTTCTCTCCCGGAGGCTGGCCTAAACTGGTGCTAGACGATCCTTAGGAAGTGAGTCATGTCCCCATTTGCATCACGCCGCGTGCGTGCCCAACATCCCGCCCTGCGCGACGACATCGGCGACCTGACGACCCGTCGGCCACTGCCGGGTCCGGGGCTGGACCAGCTCGACCCGTTCCTGTTCCTCAACCATCACGGCCCCCAGGTCTATCCGCCGAACAATCGTGGCCTGCCGTTCGGGCCGCATCCGCACCGCGGCTTCGAGACCGTGACCTTCATCCTCGAGGGCTCGCTAGCGCATGCCGACAGCGCCGATCACCAGAGCGTGATCCACGCCGGTGGCGTGCAGTGGATGACCGCCGGCAGCGGCATCGTGCATGCCGAGATTTCACCGCCCGAATTCCTGCACGACGGTGGCCCGCTGGAGATCCTGCAGCTGTGGATCAATCTGCCGTCCCGGCTGAAGATGAGCGAGCCACACTACGTCGGCCTGCAGCGCGAGTCGATTCCCACACTGACGCTGGAAGGTGGTGGCAAGCTGCAACTGACCGCCGGCGAGCACGGCGGGCGGCGTGGGCCGATCGATTCGCTCACCGGGGTGTTCATGTCGACCCTGGAATTGCCGGCTGGCGCGCAGGAGCGCCTGCCGGTACCGGCAGGACGCCAGGTCTTCCTGTATGTCGTCGATGGCGGTGTCACAGTGGCCGGCGAGGCGGTCGAGGCGCAGCACCTGATCGAACTCGGTCAGGAAGGCGATGGTGTCGAGATCGCGGCGAGCTCCAAGGCCCGGCTGCTGTTCGGGCATGCCGAGCCGATCGGTGAGCCGGTGTTTTCGCATGGTCCGTTCGTGATGAATAGCCGCGACGAGATTCTCGAAGCCATCGAGGATTACCAGGCCGGGCATTTCGGCGGTCTGGCGCAATGACCCGGTGCGCTACCTTCGCGTCATTCGCCGGATCTTTCTAGACTGAGTTATCGATCCCTTTGCGTTATCGACATTCACCGGGGCCGGCTTCCGCGAGGCTGGCCGTTTCTTCGTCTTCAGGGAGGTCATCGGCATGAAAATCGGATTCGTCGGACTCGGCGCCATGGGGCAGGGCATGGTCGGCCAGTTGTTGCAGTCGGGCCACGCGGTCAAGGTGTGGAATCGTTCCCCCGGCCCTGTCGAGCAAGCCATCGAGCAAGGGGCGGAGGCCGCCAAGTCGGCGCGTGCCGTGGCCGAGTCCTGTGAGCTCATGGTCAGCATGCTGCCGGACGACCACGTGATCCATAAGGTGCTGGTCGAGTCGAAGGCGCTGGATGCGCTGCCAAAGGGTGGCCTGCATGTCAACATGGCCACGGTGTCGCCAGGGTTTGCCCGGGGCATGGCGGCGCTGCACCGGCGGTTGGGGTCTCATTACCTGGCGGCGCCGGTTCTCGGCCGGCCCGACGTGGCCGCGGCCGGCAAGCTCAACATCGTGGTGGCCGGTGTGCCCGAGGTGCGCGAACGGGCCACGCCGGTGCTGGAGACGCTGGGCCAGAAAACATGGCCGGTAGGCGACGAGCCGGAACGGGCCAACGTGGTCAAGATCGCCGCCAACTTCATGCTGGCGACGGCGATCGAGTCGATGGGTGAAGCCTCGGCGCTGACTCGGGCCTACGGCATCGGCGCCGATACTTTCCTGGAGATCGTCACCAATACGCTGTTCGCGGCGCCGGCCTATCAGGGTTACGGCAAGATGATCCGTGAGGCGAGCTATACGCCGGCGGGCATGAAGATGACCTGGGGCCTCAAGGATATCGGCCTGGCGCTGCAGGCTTCCCAGGAGGAACGGGTGCCGCTGCCGTTCGCCGGTGTGCTGCGCGATAGCCTGCTCGACGCGCTGGCCTGTGGTGATGGCGACAAGGATTGGTCGGCCATGGCCGAGACGACGGCCAGGCGGGCCAAGCTCGACGAGCGCTGAGAACGGGCCTGTCGGGGGTTGCGCTAGCGCTTGTTGTAAAGCCGATAGCGTCGATAGTCGGGGACGCCCTGCTGCTCCTGCTCGGTCTTCTTCCAGCGCTTGTATTCCCACTGATACTGCGCCGGGTCGAGCGCCACGGCGGCCTCGACGCAGGCATTGACGCCGGCGGCGGAGGTCGTCTCCTCGGGTTCGTAGACCCGCGCATCGGCGGCCAGGAAGTGAATCGCGAAACCGCGGCCTTCCGGCAGGCGCCTGGCCACGCCGGTGACGACACGGGCCTGGGTCCGCGCCACCAGCTTCGGTAGCAGCGTCGCGGTGTAGGCCGGGCGGCCGAAGAAGTCGGCGAACGCGCCGCTGCCCCAGCTCGGTTCCTGATCGGGCAGGATACCGACCGCCTCGGCGCGCTTGAGCGCCTTGAGCAGGGCGGCCACGCCGCGCGGATTGGTCGGTACCAGTTCGGCGCCCATGCGCTCACGACCGTGACGAATCACCGGATCGAGATCGGCAATCTTGGGAGGCTCGTACATCGCGGTGAACGGAAAGTGGCTCGACAGCCAGAAGTTGAGCACTTCCCAGTTGCCGAAATGGGGCGCCAGCACGATGACGCCGCGATTGTCGGCGCGCGCCTCGTCCAGCAGTTCGCGACCGTGGACTTCGGCGATGGCGTCCTCGACCCGCTGTGGCGCGCCGATCCAGGCAAAACCCAGTTCGAACATGGTGGCCGCCGAGTGGTGCAGGCTGTCACGCACGCGACGGCGGCGGGTTTCCGCGCTCTCCTCGGGATAGGCGACTTCGAGATTGCGCCGCGTGACGTGGCGTTCGCGCCGCGACAGCGCGTACAGCAGGCGACTGGCAACGCCCGCCAGTCGCCACAGGGTCTTCAGGCGGCAGCGGGAGAAAATGCGCCATAGACTGTGGATGGCGCGAGCTTGCAAACGTTCGATCATTCGGGGGCTTTCGCTACGCGATTCGTGTTCGGCATTTGCCGCCGATTACCACAACCAGGCGGTGACGTTATCGGGTGCGCGCTTTTCCTGCAGCGCCTTGAAGCCCTTGACGCAACGCACGATCAGCCAGACTGCCTGAAGCACCATCAATACGAAACCGATCAGCACGAAGGCGAGCACCCAACTGATACAGGCATAGAGCAATCCGATCCAGAAGGTGCGGATGTGGTAGCGGTAATGCTCGTCCAGCCATTGGGGGCCGCGGCCACGATAGACATAGGCGATGACGACGCCGATGATCGGCGTCACGCCGGTGACGAAGACTCCCAGCAGCAGGGCGTAGACGACCATCGCCAGGGTGGTGTCCGGCGCCGGTTCGTGCGGGAAATCGGCGTCCGGATTGGGGCGGGCGGTATCGACCGGTCGATTCATGGCGTCTCTCTGCGGATGGTAAACCAGTCCGCATTTTGCCGTTGCCCGGCGCCGGGTGCCAGTCCGATTCCGGAACCGGCCCCCGAACACTGCCGGGAAGAGGGTGTCGACGAACGTCACCAGCGACGGTCGGGCAAGACGAATTCACTCGATCAGCAGGTCGCGATGCCTACGCGGCTGGGCGGACTCCACTCGCGGCTCGCGGCCGCCGCGCAGGATCGAGTTACCCTCGAACAACGTGCGTTGATCGATCTCCGGTGGGTCCAGCCAGTCGGCTTCCTGCAGCTGTCCGCTCTTGCCGTAGACGGTGAGGGCGTTTTGATAGGTGACCTGGTGCACCACGGACTCGGCGATGCCGCTCTGGAGCGCCAGGCGGGCGGTCTTGGGTACGCCCAGGCAGTCCGAAATGCCCCAGTCGCAGGCACTGTCGACGATGATTCGCTCGCCGCCGTACTGCTTGAGCAGTTCGACCATGCGGGCGTTGCCCATCTTGGTCGAGGGGTAGATCGAGAAGCCGGCCCAGTAGCCTCTATCGAGGGTTTCGCGCACGGTCTCTTCGTTGTTGTGATCGATGACCACCCAGGACGGATCGAGCCCCATCTCCTCGCAGACATCCATCGAGCGCGAGGTGCCTCGTTTCTTGTCGCGGTGCGGCGTGTGCACCATGACCGGAAGCTCGAGCTGTTTGGCCAGCGTCAGCTGGGCGCGAAAATACCTGTCCTCCAGCGGCGTCTGCTCGTCGTAGCCGATTTCGCCGATCGCGACCACGCCCTCCTTGATCGCGAAGCGCGGCAACCACTCCATCACGCCCTCGGCCAGCGCTTCGTTGTTGGCCTCCTTGGAATTGAGGCCGATGGTGCAGTAGTGGCGGATGCCGAACTGGCCGGCGCGGAAGCGCTCCCATCCCACCAGCGCCGACAGATAATCGACATAGGTACCGACGAAGGTGCGCGGTTGCCCGACCCAGAAGGCCGGCTCGATCAGCGCCACCACGCCGGCCGCCGCCATCGCTTCGTAGTCGTCGGTGGTGCGCGAGATCATGTGCGCGTGTGGATCGATGAACATCTCAGGCGGCCTCGTAGGATGACAGGTTGTCCCAGCCGAGTTGGCCGGCGTCGACCCGCGATACCATCTCCGGCGTCGCCGCCAGCAGGTGACGCGCCTGATCGGTGCCGGCGCTGGTCAGCGCCAGGGTGGCGGCGAGCCGTTCGGCCGGGGAGCCGCCCAGCGCTCGTTCGAGGGCGGCATAGGCCGCTGCGCTGTCGGCATGCGGGCCGACGCAGCGCCACAACTCCGGCGTGACCGCGCGGCCGGCCGCCCAGCGCTCCTGGGCGTAGTCGATCAGGATGCGGGCCAGCTCGGGATTGCTGCGCGCATCCAGCCCGACGATCGGCGCCAGCCGGCTACCGATGAACAGCGCTTTCAACACCATGTGATTCCAGCGGTGGATATCGAAATGATCGCGGGGATAGGGGTTGCCATGGGCGATCGCCTCGAACACCGCACGCATGTTGGAGCGCAGCCCTTCACCGACCTCGAAGGCCAGACTTTCGGGCTGCGGGTAGAGCGCCAGACCGCGATAGAGGGCGATCAGTTCGCGGGCATCGGCGGTGCGCACCAGGTCCTTGAACACGGCCGCGAAGGGGCGCTTGCCGCGGAAGGCGAGCAGGCCGGCGATGCGTGCCGCGCCGTCCAGGCTCCAGTTGGTCGGATGCCAGCCCGGATGGCAGCGTTCCGCCAATGCCAGGTCCTCCGCCGACAGTTGCAGATCCGCCTTGCCCAGCCGCCGGGGCACCAATCCCAGAAACAGGTGCAGTGTCTGCTCGGAAGCTCCCGCCTCGAGTCGCGCCAGTTGCGACTCGAACCAGCCGCGCTCCGGGCCGGCTTGTCGGGTTACCCAGTCACGCAACAGCGCTTGCGTTGTAACGACCATGTCATCGTCCTGCATCGATTGTCCGAAAAATCACTCTATCGACAGCCGAATCGAATCCCCAACCTCAATTATCTGGCCAATTGAAACGGTGAATTCGGGGCATGACTTCCCTGAAAAGTGTGGAATTCATGCCGACGACCTCGCCGCAATGACCAGTTTCATTCATGACGATTTCGTAAATTGCACGCCGATCAAGCGTAACGATTGAACGTGAGAATCCGGCCTGCTATGCAGGCTTTACATTCCGTTTCGAATAACATCAAAAACACGTCTTCGGCGTGGTGGATGAGGTCCGATGTACAAGGCACTGGTGATACTGGCCGTGGGGTTGACGCCGAGGCTGGTGGGCGAATACACGCCCCATCTCGAGCGTTTGGCCGAGCGCGGTGGCATGCGGCCGCTGAACACGGTGACGCCGGCGGTCACCTGCAGCGCCCAGGCGACGCTGCTGACCGGGCTGACGCCGGGAGAACACGGCGCGGTGGCCAATGGCTGGTATTTTCGCGAGCTGTCGGAAATCTGGCTGTGGCGCCAGTCCAACCGGCTGGTCGCCGGCGAAAAGATCTGGGAGGCCGGCAAGCGCCGAAATCCCGACTTCACCTGCGCCAAGCTGTTCTGGTGGTACAACATGTATTCGACCGCCGACTGGAGCGCCACGCCGCGGCCGATGTATCCCGCCGACGGTCGCAAACTGCCCGATCATTACAGCTACCCGCCGGAACTGCACGACGAACTCGACGCCAAGCTGGGGACCTTCCCGCTGTTCGCCTTCTGGGGGCCGATGGCCGATATCTCCTCGAGCCGCTGGATCAGTGACGCCACCTTGCATGTCATGGAGACACGGGACCCGACGCTGACACTGACCTACCTGCCGCATCTCGACTACAACCTGCAGCGGCTGGGACCGGATACTTCACGTCCCGAACTGCAACGCGACCTGCGCGATCTCGATGCGCTGTGCGGCGAGCTGATCGATGCCGCCGAGCGGGACGGCCGGCGAGTGATCGTGGTTTCCGAATACGGCATCACGCCGGTGCGCGAGGCCGTTCATATCAATCGCGCCCTGCGCGAGGCCGGCCTGATCGCGGTGCGCCGGGAGCGTGAGCGGGAACAGCTCGATCCCGGCGCTTCCCGGGCCTTCGCGGTGGCCGATCACCAGGTGGCTCATGTCTATGTCCGGGATCCGGCGGCGATCCCCCAGGTCAGGTCGCTGCTGGAAGCGCTGGATGGTGTCGAGGCGGTATGGGGCGAGACGGAGAAACGCAGCCGAGGTCTCGATCATCCCAACGCCGGGGAGCTGGTGGCGATCGCCGAGCCGGATCGCTGGTTCAGCTACTATTTCTGGCTGAATGATGCCCGGGCGCCGGACTATGCGCGTACCGTTGACATCCACCGCAAACCCGGTTACGACCCGGTGGAGCTGTTCTTCGATCCGGCGCTCAAGTCGCCGAAGCTGTCGGCGGGCTGGCGGCTGTTCAAGCGCAAGTTGGGGATGCGCCAACTGCTCGACGTGATCTCGCTCAACGATACCGCGCTGGTCAAGGGCTCCCACGGTCGCATCACCGACGATCCGTCGATGGGCCCGCTGGTGATCTCCTCACAGGCGGAGCTGCTGCCGCCGGGGGCGCTCGAGGCCACCGATTTCAAGGCGCTGGTATTGGCCCACGTTTTCGGAGCCGCGGAGAATACCGCTGCCGATCCCGCGGCGGCAGTCTCGGCGGCGGAGAAGTGAAGCCGGATTCCGGCACTCGGCGGGATGGCTGCGGTCAGGTGCCGGAAGTCAGGCGCTGCAGCGCCAGGGTGGCGACGAAGGCGAGGATGCCGAGGAGCGCCGGCAGCACAGCGTTCATCGCCGCCATCAGCGTGGCGTCGAACAGCGAGATGGCGGCGATCAGACCGACGACGGCGCGTGGCACGTCGCCGGGCCCGCGCCGGTGAAGACGCGACAGACACCAGCCACCCCAGCAGAGATAGACGAGCCACAGACACAGCGCCAACAACGAAGGCGCCGGGCCGGTCAGCATCGCCGCCAGCATGATGACGACGGGTATGACCATGACCCCCAGCGGCCAGACGGCTCCCAGCCGATCGTAGACCTCCTGGCGCGCGGCGTAGGTGAGTCCGACCACGTGGCAGGCCAGGCCGAGGGCGCCCCAAACGAGCGGGTCATTCAATGCGCCGCCCAGCGCCAGCGCCGCGACGAGATACGTCAACAGCCGGCAAGCGCCCATCAGTAGCGGGCTCCAGCCGATGCGCTTGTGCCACCAGTCGTAGCCGAGAATGGCGGCGATCAGTGCCAACCCGGCGTAGCCGGTAGCCGCGTTGCAGAGAAACAGCAGCAGGCTGGCCACGACCAGCATCGCCGCACCGAGCAGGGCGACACTGAGTCGGTCGACATCACCGCGGGGAATGGGACGGTCGGCGCGCTCGCGAGCGTCGATTTCGGCGTCGCAGGCATCGTTCAGATACATGCCGCCGAGATAGCACAGCGTCAGGGCCGCGAAAAGCGCCAGCGCGGGATCGAACGACCAACTGGCGCCGGCCAGCACCGCGCCGGCCAGGGCGTTGCTCCACACCGTGGGCAGATTGGAGACCCGCCCCAGTTCCAGCCACACGTGATGGGAACGCCGGTGTAGGGGCTGTTGCCGTTTCAGCACGGACCGGGATGAAACCGCAACAACCCCTAGGCGCCGAGCTGTTTTCTGACCCAGCGCAGTTCCCGCGCCACGGCTTTTTCTACGCTCTGGCTGCGCAGTGTCTCCGGTAGCACTTGCCATGTGTAGGTCTCCACTTCCAGATGCGGTGATAGCGGCTGCTGGCGATGCAGCGCCAGGATCTCGATGAGGAACGCCCGGGTGGTTTCGAACGGCGGGATTTCGGCGACGAAGATCGGCACGTGGAAATGGACGCGCCACTCTTCGCCGTCGGCCCGCTCCGGATCGTCGAGCGCCTCGGGCAGATCGGCGTAACGCGTCAACCCGGTGGCGTTCTTGGCGACCACCTGATGTAGATAGGTCGGCTCGCAAAAGCGGGCGAGCAATTCGCGAGCGGCGGCATCGAGCGCGGGGACCCGCAGTGCCGCGCTCAGCTGCAGCTTGTGGATCGGGATGCCGGCCCGACGCAGCGCCTCGATGCTCGCGACGGGATCCTCGAATTCCACCGCGGCATGACAGACGTCGTAGCACACGCCCAGATGTCGCGGGAGGGCGGCGCGGGCTTCGTCGGCAGAGAGTCCCGTCAACTCGCGCAGCCGCTCGACCGCGGTTTCGGCAAACAAATGGTCGCGAAAGAACGCCACCGTCTCGTCGATGGTCTCGAGGAAGCAGCAAGGCTCGGGCTCCAGCGCGATGGCGACGGTAACGTCCATCTGCCGGGCCAGCTTGATGCAGTGAGCGGCGCACTTGAGCAGGTTGTCCGTCATGGCGGCCTCGGCGCCCTCGGCGAGAGGCTTGTAGGTGCCGGGCACAGTGCTCAGGCTGACGCTCTCGCCGGCTGCGGCCAGCTCCGTCATCAGATCCGCCAGCCAGCAGGTGTAGTCGAGTCTTGCCCGCTGCTTCCAGTCGGGCTGATACACTGCCTGCTTCACCGGCACGCCGTGGAACGGCCCGAAGGGAAAGCCGTTCATGGTCACCACGCGATAGTCCTCGCGAGCCAGGATCTCCTTGAGTTCGGCACGCGCATCGGGGGAGCGCAACTCCTCGAGGGCCTGGGCGGAGAGGCGCAGGCCGACGGCAAAGGTTTCATTCGGCGCGACGGCCTGACGGACTTTCTTGACGGGCCCGAGCAGGGCTTCGCGCACCGCTAGCCAGGTCTGGGTCGGATGGATGTTGAGACAGTAGGTCAGGTAACCGAGATCATCGCTGAGTTGCATCGCCGTGGGCCTCCTCGCGTAGCCATTCGATCGCCTCGATCATATGGGTCTCATCGATATGATGGACGTCGATGCCCCGGCCGATGCCGGACAGCAGCGTGACGGTGAGCTCGCCGCCGAGATGTTCCTGGAACTCCCCGAGACCCGCCAGAATGGCAGGCTGGCCGTCGTCACCGATCTCCAGCAACTGGGCATGGAAGACCGGCAGGCCCAGACGCTTCAACAGCCACACCACGCGCCATTCTGCGCCGGCGGGCAGCAGACCCTTGAGCACGGAATAGCGAGCATCGAGCGCGATACCGATGGCGACGGCTTCACCGTGGCTGATGCCGTGATGAGTCAGCGCCTCGAGCTTGTGCGCCGACCAGTGACCGAAATCCAGCGGGCGCGACGAACCCTGCTCGAACGGATCGCCACCACGGCCGATCTGCTGCATGTGCAGCTCGGCGCTGCGGCGGATCATGATCTCCTCGGTGCGTGGATCGAATTCGGCCAGCGAATCGGCGTTGGCCTCCAGCCAGTCGAAGAAGGCGCCATCGCGGATCAGCGCCACCTTGATCGCCTCGGCAATGCCGGCGAGCCGGTCGCGGCGCGAAAGCGTGCACAGGAAGTCGAAGTCGTTGAGCACGGCCCACGGCGGGGCGAAGGTGCCGATGAAGTTCTTGCAACCCTGGAAATTGACGGCGTTCTTGACCCCGACGCCGCTGTCGTTCTGCGACAGAACGGTGGTCGGTAGCCGGATCAGGCGCACGCCGCGATGACCCATGGCGGCCGCGAGGCCGAGCGCATCCAGCGCCGCACCGCCGCCGATGACGATGACATAGGCGTGGCGATCGACGCCGTAGCGCCGGATGTCTTCCAGCACGCCGTTGACCGTCTCCAGGTCTGCCTTGATCGCTTCCCCGCCGGGTACGGTGATCGGCGCCGCGAGCAGGGTCATCCGGCTGGCGTGGGCGGCGAAGTAGGCGTTGATCCGCGTTTCCAGATCCGGCCAGGTAGCGGCGATGCCGGCGTCGACGTAGATCAGACAACGATGAGTCTTGCGCGGCTCCTTGCGCGAGATGACGTCGGCCAGCAGAGGATTGTCGGGAGAAAAGATCTCTCGGGTAAACGCGATGGGATAATCGTAAGCGACGGAAAATCGCTGCCAGTGGACTTCCGACGATGACGAGATTTGCGAGGTGTCGAGTTGTCGTACCGGGTTCGGTTGCATCGCAAAAGATGGGGGTTCGATAGCGACATTGCCATCGATCGAAAACGATAAAGCGGGCCGGTTCATGAAGTTATCGCCTGCGTAAGGGGTCCGAAAACGAAAAAAGCGGACCGCTTCATTAGGGGGCGGTCGCGCTTGGCCTTGGCCTAGGTTTCACGGGGTTAGCTTCGGGGTTTCGTGGGGCAGGCGACAAGAATGGTTCTTCTGCTACGAAGTACTAGCAACGTATCGGGTTTTTGGACGTGTCGGTACTCATCAAAACGTCCGTGGTGATCGAAAGGGCGGCGCTAACTCCTTGCGCCGCCTGGATTAACGTTGATCTCGCGCGTCGTGTTTTCTCGCGATCACTCTTTCTCGCGATCATCCTTTCAGCGGCGACGGAGTGACATCGGCGGGAATCGGGCAGCGATAGGGTTCCCGGCGCGTGGCGGCGTCCAGCTCCTCGCGCGCCTGGGCCAGGGTGGCGGGGTTTTCCAGTAGCGCGACGGCGGTGCCGGCCATCACCTTGGCCGCCTGCAGCATTCCCTTGTGGCCCAGCGAACTGCGTCCCTGCGCGACCACCTGCCAGGTGTGCAGTGGCGTGCCCAGCGCGAAGCAGTTGACGTAGCACTGGGCCGTTGGCACCACCCAACTCACGTCACCTACATCGGTGGAGCCGTACATCAGTGCTTCGCTGGCGCTGTACGGCGCGAGATCCTCGACCAGCGCCTTGTCGGCGAGCCCGTCGACGTACGCTTCGGCGGCCTCGCCGCCGGCGCTGACGATGTTGGCGTAGGTCGTGCGCAGGTCATCTTCGCTGACGGTTGCCTTGATCCGCTCGGCGTAGGCCTTTTCTTCCGCATCGTGGCGCGGCGGGCCGAACGCCTCGAACTGGGCTTGCATCACGCTTTCCAGCGTGCGGTTCGGACGATACCCGGAGCACGCCTTGTCGAACACCATCTCGACCTCGGTCCCGGTCATCAGCGCCGCGCCCTCGGCGATCTTCTGGATGCGCTCGAAGATCGCCTGGACATCGTTCATGCGCCTGGCGCGCATCAGGTAGAGCGCCTCGGCCTCGGCCTGGACCACGTTCGGCGAAGCGCCGCCGGTGCGGGTGATCGAGTAGTGGAAGCGGGCGTCCGGCACTACGTGCTCGCGCAGATAGTTGGCGCCGACGTTCATCAGTTCCACCGCATCCAGCGCGCTGCGGCCGAGGTGCGGCGAGTTGGCGGCGTGGGCGGAGGTGCCCTTGAAGCGGAAGTAGGCCTGGATATTGGCCAGGGTCGGGGTCGAGAAGATGGCGTTGAAGGCCTGCGGGTGCCAGGTGAGGGCGGCATCGACATCGTCGAAAACGCCTTCGCGCACCATGAAGGTCTTGCCGGAGCCCCCCTCCTCGCCGGGGCAGCCGTAGAAGCGGATCGTGCCGGACAGACCCTGCTGCGCTCGCCATTCTTCCAGATAGTCGCGCACGCCGACGGCGGCAGCGAGCGCGGCGACGCCAAGCAGGTTATGCCCGCAGCCATGACCGTTGCCGCCGGGGATCAGCGGTTCCGCGTCGCTCGCTTCACCGCGCTGGCTGAGTCCGGCCAGGGCGTCGTATTCACCGAGCAGGGCGATGACCGGCTTGCCGCTGCCATAGCTGGCAACGAAGGCCGTATCGATGCCGGCGATGCCGCGTTCGACCTGAAACCCTTCGGCTTCCAGCGCTTCGCTCAGTGTCGACGCCGAGCGACCCTCCTCGAAACGCGTCTCGGCGTATTCCCATACCTGGTTGGCGTAGTCGATGAAGCGATCGCGCTTGTCTTCGATCAAGGCATCGAGTCGCTGGGTCGTGGTGTCGATAGCAGTTGCGTCCATGGGGTTCTCTCTCCTCAAAGGGTCTCGGTACGTCGGCGGCGTGGTACAGCGTCGTCTGCCTGCAGTGCCAGATGCGCCAGGGTGCGAATGGCCAGCGGAAGCACGTCCTCGTCGAAATCGAAGCGCTGATGGTGGTGGCCGGCGGCGAGATCGGTGCCGAACACCATGTAGGTGGCCAGGCCGCCACGCTCGCGCACGCGCTGCATCATGGTGGTGGCGTCCTCGGAGCCGGAAGGGCGATTCTCGACGGGAACTACGCTGTCGATGCCGGGAAGGCCGGCAATCCGTTCCTGTATGAACGCGACCAGCTCGGGGCTGGGCTCGCAGTTGCGCGCCTCGCCGGCGAGGGAGTAGGTCATCTCCACGCCCTGCATCGCTGCCGCGCCGCGCAGCACGTCCAGCGCCCGGCGCTGCATCTCGTCGTTGATCTCGCTGGTCTCGCCACGGGTCTCGAACTTGAGCGTCGCGGTGGCCGGCACCACGTTGCGGCCGCTGCCGGCGTTGAGTACGCCGACGTTGATGCGCGAGGCGCCGGCACTGTGACGCGGGATGGCGTGCAGGCCGAGCGCCGCCTGGGCGGCGGCCAGCAGCGCATTGTTGCCGGCCTCCGGGTTGGCGCCGGCATGGGCGGGCACGCCGGTAAAGGTGACGTCGAGCTTGGTGGTGGCGAGATAGCCGTTGTGGCCGCAGATGACGGTCCCCTTGGCGACGCCGGTGCCGATATGGGTGGCGATGAAGATATCGGCGTCGTCGAGGACGCCGGCTTCGACCATCGACCTGGCACCGCGCACGCCCTCTTCGGCGGGTTGGAAGATCAGCTTGATCCGTCCGTTCAGTTGCGATTTCAGCTCGACGAACAGACGCGCCAGGCCGAGCCCGATGGTGGTGTGACCGTCGTGGCCGCAGGCGTGCATCATGCCGTCGTTGCAGGAGGCGAACCCCTCGCGGACGGGGCGGTGGTCTTCGTCGCGGGACTCGTCGAGATCGAGCGCATCCAGGTCGACGCGGTAGGCGAATGTCGGCCCCGGGCGACCGGTATCCAGCTCGGCCACCACGCCGGTATAGCCGCCGGCGAGTGCCGGCAGCCAGCGTTCGACGGCGCCTTGGTCGCGGGCGCGCTCGAGCGCTCGGGCCAGCACTTCGGGCTCGGGGACGCCCATGCGGCTGTCGGCGTCGATCACGTCACGACCGGCGCTGACCCGATAGCCGAGCCGCTCCAGCTCTTCGGCGACGATCGAGGCGGTGCGGAATTCGACCCAGCCCGATTCGGCATGACGGTGAAAATCGCGCCGCCAGGTCTTCAGCTGCGGCGACAGGGCCGCGATCGCGGTTTCCAGATCTGGCGCGGTGATGGTGCTCATGGTGAAGTTCTCCGTCTGTTCGGTGTCGTCGTGCGTCTTTTCACATCCGGGCCTTCGTCAGGACGGCAGATAGGTCGTGATGCCCGGGCCGTAGGGCAGCCCCAGCAGATAGAACGCGGTCAGCAGCAGGATCCAGATGCCGAGGAACGCCAGGGTGTAGGGCAGCATCAGCGACATCAGCGTGCCGAGGCCGGCGTTCTTGTCGTATTTCCGGATGAAGGTGAGCACCACGATCATGTACGGGTTGAGCGGCGAGATGATATTGGTCGAGGAGTCGGCGATGCGGTAGGCGACCTGCACGAACGCGGGGTGATAGCCGAGCTGCATGAACATCGGCACGAACACCGGCGCTTCCAGCGCCCATTTGGCGGAGCCGCTGAAGATCAGCAGGTTCATGCAGGCAGTGAACACGATGTAGCAGAGGATGACCGGGAACCCGGTGAAGTCCATGGCCGTCAGCAGGTCGGCGCCATTGACCGCGATCCAGGTGCCGATGTGCGACCAGTTGAACCAGGCGATGAACTGGGAAGCGGCAAAGATCAGCACGATATAGCTGCCCAGGTCGCGCATCGCTTCGGCCATGTTCTCGGAGATGTCGCGGGAACGCTTGATACGGCCCACGGTGATACCCCAGGTCACGCTGACGGTGATGAAGAAGAACAGGATGATCGGGATGATGCCGCTCAGGAATGGTGACGGGATCAGGCCGCCATCCGGGCCGCGCAGCGGTGAATCGGGCCAGAACAGCAGCGTGGCGATGGCGACGACGTAGACCAGTGCGGCGATGCCGGCATTGCGCAGACCCCGACCGGCGTTTTCCGGTTCATTGTTTTCGACCTTCTCGACATCGCCCTGATAGGTGCCGAGGCGCGGTTCGATGACGCGTTCGGTGACGACGGCGGCCACGATGGTGAGCACGAACACGGAAACGCAGTTGAAGTACCAGTTGTCCACCGGGGTCACGGTCATGTCGCTGCTGACGATGCGTGCCGCTTCGGTCGAGATCCCGGAAAGCAGGGCATCGGTGCCGACGATCAGCAGGTTGGCGGTGAACCCCGCGCCGGCGCTGGCAAAACCGAGCGCCAGCCCTGCGATCGGATGGCGTCCCAGCGAGTGATAGACCATGGCGGCCAGCGGTGGCAGCAGGATCAGCGAGGCGTCGGAGGCGACGTTCATCATGATGCCGGTGAACGCGACGGTATAGGTCACCAGACGCTTGGGCGCCGACAGGATCGTATGGCGGATCAGGGTTTCCAGCAGACCCAGCTTTTCGGCCAGGCCGATGCCAAGCATCATCGACAGCACTAGGCCGAGCGGGGCGAAGCCGGTGAAGTTATCGAGCATGGAGTCGAGAATGAACCGGATGCCCTCGCCGGAGACCAGGCTGCGGATCGCTTCCACTTCCCCGCTGCCGGGGTGTTCGACGGAGGCACCCGCAGCGGCGAACAGTGCCGAGGCGATCAGTACGACCAGAGCGAGAATCACGAAGATCATGAACGGGTCGGGGAGACGATTGCCGAAACGCTCGATAGCGTTCAGCAACCGGATCGACAGCCGCGGGCGCGCGGCGTCGCGGGAGGCGGTCGCTTCCATGGGACACTCCTGAATCGATTGTTGTTGGATCGGTTGGGCCGATCGGATGTCATGTCGTGTTGTTGGGTTGCTCGGAGCCGGCGGTCGGTTGTGTTATGGCATCTGGGCATTGAGCGGGGTCGCTGTCAGCGACCCAGAAACACAGTAGAACCGGCTTGAGATCTGCAAAAGATGTCGATTATTTTTTGGCGATAACCTGCGGTGATCACGAACATCGGAGTCCGTTGTTATGCAGTATCCGATCAAGCTCCATCAGATTCGCGCTTTCGTCGAGGTGTCGCGTCGCGGCAGCATTCGTGCGGCGGCGCGTGAACTGGGGCTTTCCCAGCCAGGGTTGACCAAGGCGATTCGGGAACTGGAAGAGGGGCTGGGGGCCGCACTGCTGCTGCGGACTTCCCAGGGGGTGACGCTGACCGAGTCCGGGCGCGCCTTCGAACAGCACGCCCATCTGATCCTCGAGGAACTGCGCCGGGCGCACGAGAACGTCGAACAGCTGAACGGCGTGCTGCGCGGCCAGATCGTGATGGGAGCCTCAGCGACGGTGGCGCGCACGCTGCTGCCTCAGGTGGTCGGCCGCTTCCGGCGGGAACTGCCCAACGTGAAGTTGCGCGTGATCGAAGGTCAGTTGTCGTCGATGGTGGCGGGGCTGCGCGACGGTGAGCTGGATTTTTCGATCAATACCGTTTCCAGCGGCGTGCTCGACAACGACCTCGAAGCGTTGCCGCTATTCTCGAAACCGTTCGTGGTGGTCATGCGTCGCGATCATCCCAAGAGCGGGGCGCGGCGGCTCAGCGAACTGGTCGACTGCGACTGGGTATTGCCCACCGCGCGCAGCGGCTACTACGCCGATCTGGCCGACACGCTGGAGCGCCACGGGTTTTCGCGTGATCAGGTCAGCGTGGTGTGTGACTCTTTCACCACTTCGCTCAATCTGATCCAGCACAGTGACATGGTCGGCGCCTTTGCCAGCGAAATGACTGCCCAGCATGGCATGGGTGAACTGGTGGAGCTGACGCTGGACGACTCGCTGCCGATGGCGACCTTCCACATGATCAAGCGCCGTGGCGTCCCGCTGACGCCGGTGTCCTCGCAGCTGGCGCGGCTGTTCGAGTTCGAGAGCCGGGGCGCTTGAGCCGCTCGCGAATCAGCTCGCCTTGCGGGCCGCTGAGGGTATCTCCACCGGCTCCTCCTCGACGCCATCGAGGCGGTCGGCGCGGCGCAGGACCGGGAAGCCCCACATCCAGATGCCGACGATCGCCAGTGTGCCCAGCGAGCCGATCACCGCCGCCGGCACGGTGCCGAACCAGGAGGCGGTGACGCCGGACTCGAACTCGCCGAGTTCGTTGGAGGCGCCGATGAACAGCATGTTGACGGCATTGACCCGGCCGCGCATCTCGTCCGGCGTCGCCAGTTGCAGCAGTGTCAGGCGCACGTAGACGCTGATCATGTCGGCGGCGCCGGCGATCAGCAGCGCACCGAAGGAGAGCCAGAACCAGTGCGACAGGGCGAACACCAGGTTGGCGAGGCCGAACACCGCCACGGCAGCGAACATGATCGGGCCGGCGTGCCGCTTGATCGCGCGCACGCCGAGGTAGAGCCCCATCAGAAAGGCGCCGACGGCAATCGCGCTGCGCAGGGCGCCGAGCCCTTGCGGACCGACATGCAGAATCTCGTGGGCGTAGACCGGCAGCAGCGCGACGATGCCGCCGAACAGCACCGCGAACAGATCCAGCGAGATGACACCGAGGATCACCGGCTTGCTGCGGATATAGTGAATGCCGGCGGTGAAACGCTGCCACGCGGTATCGTCGGTCTGAATGCGTTCGAAGGCATAGCGTACCGGCACGCTGGCCAACGCCAGTTGAGCGAGAAGGAAGCAGCCGAGGTTGACGCTATAGGTCAACGTCGGGCCGAAGGTATACAGCAGGCCGCCCAGCATCGGCCCGCCGATCACGCCGATCTTCATGATCGAGGAGTTGAGCGCGATCGCCTTGCCCAACTGCTCCCGGGGCACGACCTGCGGCAGCAGGCTCTGCAGCGTCGGGCCGGCGAAAGCGCGGGCGGCGCCGAACAGCACCAGCACGGCGTAGAACGGGGTCGCCGTGTCGGGGGCTTTCAGCGATAACACGACCAACAGTGCGCTACAGATACCCTGGACCAGCCAGCTCAGTTGCAGGATGCGTTTGCGATCGAAGCGGTCGACCACATCGCCGGCCGGCAGCAGCAGCAGGACCATCGGCAGAAATTGTGCCAACCCGACATAGCCCAATGTCAGCGGGTCGCGGGTGATGTCGTACACCTGCCAGGCGACCACGATGGCCTGGATCTGCATGGCGAAGACGGCAAACAGGCGGGAAACGAGAAACGGGGCAAAGCCGGGCTGGCGGTAAACGGGACTGTCACTATCGTGGGCGGGCATGATGTCCTGCGGCAATCGGGGTCGAGGTGCGGACTGCCAAGCATACGCCGATCGGTAGCGTATTGTCGTTGGATGGCCTTGTTTCTATCGCTAAAGATGCAGCCCCTATGCTTGAAAAAGCGCTTTGCACCTCCCAACTGCGGTTTTTGAATGGGTAAAGGCATGCTTTGAATAAGCATGGCTAATGGGTGCTTCAAACACGCGCCAAAATGATGCATTGGCCGATTTTCAGTGCATTTTTCGGCTTCTTTCGGCGCAAAGGCCGGCGTATAGTTCGCTCGCTCTCATCCCGTCCGGCCGATGAGGCACCACGCTCCAGGTGGAACGTCGGCAGTCGCCATGGTGCATCCCCTTGTCGCCATTCTCGCCGACACGTATCGAGGTTCATGAGGTTATGTCACGGCAGCTCCTTTCCATGGCCCTGGCGCCGTTACTCGGATTGTTCATTCTCGGTATCGGCAACGGCTTTCTGGCATCGCTGATCACGCTGCGCCTCGACGCGGCCGGGGCCTCGGTAACGACCATCGGCTGGGTTTCGGCGGCCTACTACGTCGGCCTGGCCATCGGCGCGCTGTTCAACGACCGCCTGCTGCTGCGCATCGGCCATATCCGCGCCTACGCCTGTTTCGCCTCGCTGGTGGCGGTGACGGTATTGCTGCAAGGGCTTTGGCTGAACGCCGAGCTGTGGTTCATTCTGCGCATGATCGGCGGCTGGGCCACGCTGGGCGTTTATCTGGTGATCGAGAGCTGGCTGCTGACCGCCGCCGATACGCGCGTGCGCGGGCGTCTGCTCGCGCTCTACATGATCTCGCTCTACGGCGCCGGGGTGATCGGTCAGCTGTTGCTCGGCGTGGCCGACAACGCCGGCCCCAACCAGCCGTTCATGGTCATCGCCATGCTGGCGTCGCTGTCGGTGTTGCCGCTGGGCATGATCCCGCGCGTCTCGCCGCTGATCGAGCACGCCGAGCCGCTCTCGCCGTGGCGTCTGATTACGGTGACTCCGACCGGGGTCATGGGCTGCTTCGGCTCGGGCCTGGTGGTTTCCGCGATCTACAGCCTGTTGCCGCTTTACCTGCAGCGCAGCGGTTTCGAGGTGCAGAAGATCGGCGAGATGATGGCGGTAGTGATTCTCGGCGGGATGCTGCTGCAGTACCCCATCGGGCGCTGGTCGGACCGCCACGATCGCCAGATCGTGCTGATCCTGATTGGCGTGGTGATGGCGCTGTTGTGCGTCGCCATGATGTGGATGCCGCAACTGCCGTGGCTGCTGGCGGTCGTACTGTTTCTGCTCGGCGGCGGCGTGTTCGCGCTCTATCCGGTGGCGGTCAGCCACGCCGCCGACCGCGCACCGGCTGGCGCGCTGGTACGCATGAGCCAGGGGCTGCTGCTGATCAATGCGCTGGGCGCGACCTTGAGTCCGCCGCTGATCACGCCGCTGATGACCCATGTCGGCGATCCCGGCCTGTTCGTGGCGCTGGCCGGACTGGGCGCCTTCCTGGTGGCGTTCTTCGTCTGGCGGCGTAGTCGCCGTCCGGCGCCGGCACCGGTGGCACCGTTCACCTCCAACCCGCCGCAATCGGTGGTCGGGGCAGAGTTGAGCGTCACCGATGCCTTGGTGCAAGGGGCCATCGAGCATGAGCACCAGGAGGATCTTTCCCAGGTCGTGCCCGATGTGGAGACGGCCTTGCCCGACGAACGGGCGAACTCCGCCGACGGTCCGGCAACGCGGGAAGAGGCAGTCACCGAGAAGGCCGAGGACGATACGACACGGCCGTGAGCGAGCTCGCTTCGGCCTGCCAACAACGCTCAATGGGCGGGATCGACCACCCCGCCCAGCGAGGCATTGCGCCGGAACCAGCCGGCAATGCTGGTCCGTGGCAGCCGGGTCGGCAGCACCTCGTGGGGAATGCGATCCGACAGGAAACAGGCGAAGGTGCCCGCCTCGGGACGGATGCGTGACACCTCCCGCTCGGTCTCGTACTCGTCGAACAGTGCCATTTCGCCACCGCCGTCGGCGGGCCAGTCGGCGTTGAGATAGAGCACTGTCGACACCACCCGGTTGGCGCGGCCGCGAAAGCTGTCGTAGTGCTTGCGGTAGAAAGCGCCGGGTGGGTAGTGGGCGAAGTGCGCCTCGAACTCGAACAGGCCCAGGTAGAGCGCGACATTGATCTGTTGCTGGAGTTCGTTCATCAGCGCCAGGTAACGCCGCTGGGCCAGGCTTTCGCGATCCAGCCAGTGGATGGCGTCGCCGCGAATGTCGCGGCGCAGCGTGCGCTCGTCGCCACGGCCGATGCCGGCTTCCTGCAGCGCCTGACGCTGGTGCAGCATGTGCAGCTCGTCGCGCAGCTCCCGGCACAGGTCGCTGTCGATGAAGCGCTCCCCGACATACCAGCCGCGCGCTACCAGCGCGTCGATCAGCGCCGACAGCTGGGTATCGTCCCAATAGGCATGGTGGGCGTCGGTATGTGGCATGGGCATGAGTGTCCGCTCGGTCAGCGCGAGGCCCCGTTCGGCGCTCGCGGTACTGGCGACGTGGTCTGACGGCGCCGCTGCGGATGATAGCGCAACTCGCCGTGGCTTGGTGCTCGGGTCAGCGAAACGTCGAGACCGAAGCCGACCGACAGCAGTTCCACCAGCATCATTGCCGACAATCCCCATATGACGCGCTCATCCACCCGATAACTGGGTACGTAATAGGGTTGGTCGTCGACCGGGATGACATCGGTGTGGGTGCGGCGGTCGTCGAGGAAGTGGCTGAGCGGCACCTCGAAGATGGCGGCGATTTCGCCCGGTTCGGCGACCAGCGGGAGACCGGGCGGGATCACTCCGACGAAGGGTGTCACGCGCAGGCCGTGCAGCGAGATCACGTCGCTCAGGCGACCGACGACCTGCACCGCATCCGCATTCAAGCCGATCTCTTCCTGGGACTCCCGCAGGGCGGTAGTCAGCAGGTCGCCATCCTCGGGCTCGCGCTTGCCGCCGGGGAAGGCGACCTGGCCGGCGTGCTGCTTGAGATGGGCGGTGCGCTGGGTGAACAGCAGGGTCGGCTCGGGCCCGTCGATGATCGGGATCAACACGGCTGCCTGGGCGAAGGCGCTGCTCAACCTTCTGGGGTGGTGCGCTTGCAGACGCTCGTTGAGTTTCTCTAACATGGTGACTCGGCTCTGTCTGGCCGGCGTACCGATGGGTACCTGGCGGCTGTTGCGAGACGCCGATGAATTACTGTAGCCAGTGTGGCCATCCTGTACGTTTCGCCGTGCCCGAGGACGACGATCGTCCGCGTTTTCTATGCGATGCCTGTGGCGTCGTCCATTATCAAAACCCGCGTATCGTCGCCGGAACCCTGCCGGTGGCCGGCGAGCGGATTCTGCTCTGTCGCCGTGCGATCTCGCCGCGCAAGGGTTTCTGGACGCTGCCCGCCGGCTTCATGGAAAACGGCGAGACCGTCGAACAGGCGGCGCTGCGCGAGACCCGCGAGGAAGCCCGCGCGGTGGTCGACGCCCCTTCACTTTATACGCTGATCAGCCTGCCGCACATCAATCAGGTCTACATGATCTTTCTCGGCGAACTGAACGGCGATTTCGCCGCCGGCCCGGAAAGCCTGGAAGTGGAGCTGTTCGAGGAAACCCAGATCCCCTGGGACGAACTCGCTTTTCCGACCATCGAGCGCACCTTGCGCCAGTTCTTCGACGATCGCCGCCGTGGAACCTTTGAACTGCAACTGAGCCAGATCGGCAAGGAAGAGCGGGAGCGCTACTTCGGCTCGGCTTGAGCAGGCTCCGAGTGGGTTGGCTCTCAGGCCTCGGGCAACGATTCCACGTCGCTCAGCGGCCACACATCGAAGGCCGGCTCTTCGTAGGGATGGGCTTCGATCAGGGCGGCGACGGCGGCACGGATGCGCTGATCCTCGCACACCAGCTCGACCCGATACTCCTCGACCGTTTCCAGTGCGCCCACCGAACCGATATGCGGCTGGGCGCCGGCGAGCGGGCGGAACTGCCCCTGCCCGCGAATCTGGAAGCAGCACGCCTCGTAGTCGCCGATCTTTCCCGCGCCGGTGGCGAATACCGCTGTCTTGACACGTTCGAGGTCCGCCTCGGGAACGTAGAACGCCAGTTTGTACATTTGTCCTCCCGTTTTGGATGCTGCCGCGACGGTGGGCCGTATACGGCGATGATGGCATAATGGCCCCCGTTTCGACAGCGGCCCGCCGCGCTCTGGAGAATGCCGATAAACCACTGCGCTTGCCCACGCAGCGTTGAAATCCGCCTCACAATGCTCATTTACGACTTGTAAACTGCGCTTCTTCGGAGGATTTCGCCTTGCCTGACCATCGCTCGTGACGTTTGTCGACATCCTCCTCTGTCACTCACCTCTGGATTTTCGTCGATCGGGATAGGTTGCGATGTGGAAATGGGTCATGCTGGTCTTGGTCATGATGCTGGGGCTGATGCAGTACCGGCTCTGGTTCGGTGAGGGCGGTATTCGCGAGTTCAACGACATCCAGGCGCGTGCCGATGCGCTGGAAGGCGCGACCGATACCCTGAAGGCCCGCAATGACCGACTCGCCGCCGAGGTCGTCGATCTCAAGACCGGTCTCGATGCCATCGAGGAGCGTGCCCGCAGCGACATCGGCATGGTGCGCCAGGACGAGCAGTTCTTCTGGGTGCCGAATGTCGATACCGGCAAGGGACCGGCGGCCAAGACAGGAGTCGTGCAGCCATGAAACTGTGGTTGATCGTTCCTGCCGCCGGCCGCGGCAGCCGCATGCAGGCCGACCGTCCCAAACAGTACCTTTCCCTGCACGGCCGCAGCGTGCTGGCGCGCACCCTCGAGCGCCTTCATCAGGCATTCCCCGATGCCATTCTCCGACTCTGTCTCGATCCCGAGGATGCCTGGTTCGATCCGGAGGACGTGCCGTTTGGCGAGTGGCAGCGCGTCAGCGGTGGCGAGGAGCGCGTGGATACGGTCCGCCGTGCGTTATCCACATTGGCAGACGAGGCGGCCGACGACGATTGGGTATTGGTGCACGACGCCGCGCGGCCCTGCGTGCGTCTCGAAGACCTTCATCGCTTGCGAACGGCACTCGACGACGAGGCTATCGGCGCGCTGCTGGCGACGCCGGTGGCGGATACCATGAAGCGTGCCGACGAGCGCGGCCGGGTCAGCCACACCGAACCCCGCGACGGGCTGTGGCATGCGATGACACCGCAGGCGTTTCGCTTCGATCTGCTGCGTCAGGCGCTCGATGCCGCGCTCGCCACCGGCGCTTCGGTGACCGACGAGGCGTCGGCGATCGAGGCCATGGGGCTGGCGCCTCGACTGGTGCCGGGCAGTCGCGACAATCTCAAGATCACGCGGCCGGAGGATCTGGCGCTGGCGGCCCGGATCCTTGCGTTGCAGATGGACCCGGCCTCGGCCGCAGAACAGGGAGCCGACGCATGAATCTCAGAATCGGACATGGTTTCGACGTCCATCGCTTCGGCGAAGGCAATCATCTGATGATCGGCGGCGTGCGCCTGCCTTTCGAGCGCGGTTTCGTGGCCCACTCCGACGGCGACGTGCTACTGCATGCGATCAGCGATGCGCTGCTGGGGGCCTGCGCCCTGGGCGACATCGGCCGCCATTTTCCCGATACCGATCCGGCATGGCGGGGCGCGGACAGTCGCGGCCTGCTGCGCCACGTCGTCGCTCTGGTGCGTGACGCGGGCTATTGCGTCGGCAATCTCGATGCCACGTTGATGGCCCAGGCTCCACGCATGGCCGAGTGGATTCTGCCCATGCGCGAAACCATCGCCGCCGATCTCGGCGTCGCCATCGGCGACGTCAACGTCAAGGCGACCACCACCGAGCGGCTCGGCTTCACCGGGCGCGGCGAGGGGATCGCCGCCGAGGCGGTGGTGCTGTTGATGGCGGCCAAAGCGTGAGCGAAGAATCGGACGTGAGCGAAGAATCGGACGTGAGCGAAGAATCTGGCGCGAGCGAAGAGGCCGCGCTCTGGCCGCCACGCTGGGCCTTCGTCGATGGCGAGCCCTCGCTGGCGGGGTTGTATCGTCAGTGTCCCGAGGATTTTCAGGTCGAGGAGCAGCTCGATTTCGAGCCCGAGGGCCATGGAGAACATTTGTGGTTGTGGATCGAAAAGCGGGCGCTGACGACGCCGGATCTGGCGCGCCACCTGGCCCGGCTGGCCGGCATCGCGGTACGTGACGTCGGCTTCAGCGGGCTCAAGGATCGCGATGCGGTCACCCGCCAATGGTTCTCGCTGGCGCTGCCCGGCCGGGAGCTGGCAGCGGGCTGGGACGCGGCGCTCGCCGAGCGCGGGGCGCGCGTGCTCTCGGCGGCACGGCATCCGCGCAAGCTGAAGCGTGGCGTGCATCGTGGCAACCGGTTCCGGCTGCGCATCGCCGGGAAGGCGATCGAGCACGAAGCCACGCGGTTGCGCTGGCGGCGCATCGTCGACCAGGGCGTGCCGAACTACTTCGGGCCGCAGCGCTTCGGCCCGGATGGGCGCAATCTGCAGCGTGCCCGGCAACTGCTGGTGCGAGGCTGGCGCAAGCGACAGGATCCCCAGGGCCTGCTCCTTTCGACCGCACGCAGCTATCTTTTCAATACGCTGCTGTCCGAACGTGTCGCGGACGGCACCTGGTGCACGCCGCTGGATGGCGACGTGCTCAACCTGGAAGGCACGGCCAGCCGGTTCGGGGCGGCGACGGTCGACGCCGAACTGTCGGCACGCGCCAGCGCCGGCGATCTCCATCCCACCGGACCGCTGTGGGGATGTGGCAATCGGGAAACCGCTGGCGATGTTGCCGAGCGCGAAGCCCGGTTGGCCGCGCGCTACCCCGAGCTGAGCCAGGGGCTGGAGGCGGCCGGCGCCCGTCAGCAGCGACGAGCGCTGCGCGTGAACGTGGCCGAAGCGACATGGGAGCGTCGGGCCGATGCCGTGTGGCTCGGTTTCACGCTGCCGCGCGGGGCTTTTGCCACGGCCGTGCTGCGAGAGCTGTTTCGACATCCGACACTGACATGACCGGCGGTGTCCAGGGTCAACGAGAGCGGTCGGTGAGAACGAGCCATAAGGAGTGAGGAAGATGCGCAGACTGCTACTGTCCAATGACGATGGCGTTCACGCCCCCGGGCTGCAAGCGCTGGCGCAGGCACTCGAAGCGCATGCGCGGCTGAGAGTGGTGGCGCCGGATCGTGACATGAGCGGGGCCAGCAATTCGCTGACGCTGACACGGCCGCTGGCGCTGACGCCTATCGACAACGGTTTCTACAGCGTCGACGGCACGCCGGCCGACTGCGTCTATCTCGGCGTCAACGGCGTCTGGGAAGAGAAGCCCGATCTGGTCATCTCGGGTATCAATCACGGCGCCAACCTGGGCGACGACGTGCTCTATTCCGGGACCGTCGCCGCGGCGATGGAGGGCCGCAATCTGGGCATGGCGGCGATCGCCATCTCGCTCTGCGGCCAGCGCCATTTCGAGACCGCCGGGCGGGTGGCGGCGAGCCTGGTGGGCGCCGCCGACAACCTGTCGCTGCCGCCGCGCAGCCTGCTCAACGTCAACGTGCCGGATCTGCCCTGGAGCGAGATCCGCGGGTTCCGCGTCACCCGCCTGGGATATCGCGGTCCGGCCTCGCAGCCGATTCACATGCAGGACCCACGCGGTCGCGACCGCTACTGGATCGCGGCGGTTTCCGAGAACGCCGACGATGGCCCGGATACCGACTTTGCGGCAATCGAAGGCGGGTTCGTGTCGATCACGCCGCTGCAAACCGATCTTACCCGTCACGAGACGCTCGATGATGTACAGGGCTGGCTGGATGGATTGTCACACGCCTGAGGAACTCAGCGGTGTCGGCATGACGTCGCAACGAACGCGCAATCGCATGGTCGAGCGCTTGGTGGCCGCCGGCATTCGTCATGCCAAGGTGCTCGAGGTGATGGCCGCGGAACCGCGCCATTTGTTTCTCGACGAAGCGCTGGCGCATCGTGCCTACGAGGATACCTCGCTGCCACTGGGGCTGGGGCAGACGCTGTCGCAGCCTTGGATCGTGGCGCGGATGAGCGAGCTGGTGGCGCTGGCCGAGCCGCGGCGGGTACTCGAGATCGGTACCGGCTCGGGCTACCAGACGCTGATCCTGGCGCGGCTGGTGGAACGGGTATGGAGCGTCGAACGTATCGCCGCGCTGCAGGCGCGGGCGCGACAGCGGCTGCGTCGCCTGGGCGCCGGCAATGTCTTCCTGCGCCATGCCGACGGCGGCCAGGGGTGGCCGCAGGCGGCGCCGTTCGATGTCATCTTGTTGACGGCCTGCGCCAGCCAGTTGCCCCAGACACTGTTGTCGCAGCTGCGTGATGGCGGCGTGCTGATCGCGCCGTTGGCCGATGGCGAGGGGCGCCAGTGGCTGACCCGCATACGTCGCCGGGGTCAGGCCTTCGATCATCAACGTCTTGAAGAGGTGCGTTTCGTGCCGTTATTGGAAGGAGTCATTCGTTGAAACGCATCGCGACAACGTTTTTGAAAGGAATGGGGATGGGTGCGGCGGATGCGGTGCCGGGTGTCTCCGGCGGCACCATCGCACTGATCGTGGGCATCTACGGGGAATTGATCGAGACCATCAAGCGCTTCGGGCCGGGCGCCATCGGGGTCTGGCGCCGGGAAGGCACCGCGGGCCTGGTCGGCTATCTCAACCTGCGTTTCCTGATCCCGCTGATATTGGGCATCGGCGTCAGCCTGGTTACCGTCGCCCATCTGGTCACCTGGCTGATGGCGCAGCACGTTCTGCTGCTCAATGCTTTCTTCTTCGGCCTGGTGCTGGCATCCGCCTGGATCGTGACCCTGCAGGTCGGTCACTGGCGCTGGCGCTACCTGTCGCCTGTGCTGTTCGGACTGGTGGTCGCCGTCTATCTGCCGCATCTGTTGCCGGACATGAGCCAGGCAGGCAGCACGACGCTGTTCATCGCCGGGGCGATCGCCATCAGTGCGATGCTGCTGCCTGGTGTTTCGGGTAGCTTCCTGCTGCTGGTGATGGGGCTCTACGGCACGGTGATGAGCGGCATCAAGAGCTTCGATCTGGGGCTCATCGTGGTCTTCGGCGCCGGTTGCGTACTGGGACTCTTCACCTTTTCTCGACTGCTCTCGTGGCTGCTGCGCCGCTACCACGCGCTGACGTTGATGGCGATCGTCGGCTTCATCCTGGGCTCGCTGCCCCAGCTCTGGCCCTGGCGCCAGGTGCTGAGCTACCGCATGGCGGAGAACGGCCAATCGGTGGCGTTGGCCTATCGCTATCTCATGCCGTCGGATTACGCCGCGGTCACCGGCCAGCCATCGCAGTGGATTGCCGCGATAGCATTGATCGTCGTAGGTATCGTAGTGGTAATGTGCCTGGGCGAGCGGAAGGAGAAGGCGTAGCCGGAGAATGCTGACAAACTACTGCGCTTGCCCATGCAGCGTTGAAAATCCGCCTCAAAATGCTCATTTACGACATGTAAACTGCGCTTCTTCGGCGGATTTCGCCTTGCCTGGCCATCGCTCGTGACGTTTGTCAGTATCCTCGCCGGGCGCCTGCCGATCCCTTCACGGCTTTTCGTCACGAAAAAGGAATTTTCTCATGAGCAAGCGTCATACGGCCCTGTTACTGGGAGTCTTACCCGCGATGGTCATCGGCTTGAATGCCTGTACCACCTCCAGCGGGCAACCGCAGGTCCAGGATCTTTCGGTCAGTCGCAACAGCCAACCGAGCTCGACTTATACCGTCAAAAGTGGCGATACCATCTATGGCATTGCGTGGCAGAACCGGGTCGACTTCCGTGATCTGGCGCAGTGGAACGGCATCTCGCCACCTTATCGGCTCGAGCCGGGCCAGCAACTGCGGCTGACTTCCGGCGCCAGCGTGAGCGGCAGGCAGAACGTGGCGTCCTCCGGCGGGGGCGCTACCGCTACGCCATTGGGCGGTGGCAATACGCAGGCCAGCGGGGACGATGAAAACCCGTCCTGGCTGTTGCCGGCTACGGGCGGCGCGGCTGCCAGCGCCGGCCAGACGTCATCGTCCAGCTCAGCGGGCGCCAGTTCAACGGGCGCCAGTTCAATGGGCGATGCCTCGCCGGGGCCGGTATACGATCAGAATCAGACACAACCCGATTCTAATGCGGTGGCGGCGGCCGGTAATGCGGCTTCCGGGCAACAGGCGGCGTCCGCGTCTCAAGATTCGGCGGCGTCGGAGCAGGGACCGACATCGTTGGCGACGGCTGACACCGCTTCGTCATCTTCATCTGCTTCCATGGCACGTGAGGATACGCGCACCCCGGCCGGCAACGATGCCGGCACCGAGGTTGCGGGTGAGCCCAGCGGAGCACCGGATCGTTCCGATCGGACCTATCAGCCGGTGGAGGACGTACCCTGGCAATGGCCGGCCGACGGTCAGTTGATCGGCCGCTTCGACGACGACTCCAACATAACGCCCGGCATTGATATTGCCGGTCAAAAGGGGCAACCTGTGAAAGCAGCCGGACCAGGGATTGTGGTGTATGCCGGCGATGGTGTACGGGGATATGGAAATCTCATCATCCTCAAGCACAACGATCGCTTCTTGAGTGCCTATGCACACAACGACACGTTACGAGTGAAGGAGAACGATGTCGTTGAGGCCGGAGAAACGATAGCTACCATGGGGCAGACGGATGCTGACCAGGTTGAGCTACATTTCGAGGTTCGCGTCAACGGCCAGCCTCAAGACCCGCTGCAATACTTGCCCAAGCGCTGATCGCGAGATCGGTGCTTCATACCGCTGCGTCGGGAAGCGTTGTGTTCGAACGCCGATCGACATCCGAGCCATGCCGATGACCGTACGGGCTGCGATAGCCACTGCGGTCTTCGGTCGAAGGGGCCGGGACGGTCGGCGTCGCTCCCGCAACGTTTCCCGGGATTTCAGGGAAAGTCCAAAACACAGCCACAACACGGATAGCCATAACACGGATAGCCATAACACGGATAGATAGATAGGAATGCGCGGTCGCCATGGGCGGTTGTGCTCCATGGCGAGGTACTCAGGTAGCCTAGATTGGGGGTAGTGGACATGAGCATGCTTGAACGGGATATTCAGGATGTTGAGCTCGAAGGTGTCGACAGCGCAGAGGTCGAGACCGATGACACGGATAGCAAGGATGACGACAGCGCCTTCGAAAAGGCGTTGAACCGTGAAGAAAACAACTACCACCATAGTCTCGATGCGACGCAGATCTATCTCAACGAGATTGGGTTTTCGCCGCTGTTGACACCGGAGGAAGAGGTCCATTACGGCCGCCTCGCCCAGAAGGGCGACCCCGCCGGGCGCCAGCGAATGATCGAATCCAACCTGCGCCTGGTGGTCAAGATTGCCCGCCGCTATCTCAACCGCGGGTTGTCGCTGCTCGACCTGATCGAAGAGGGCAACCTCGGCTTGATCCGCGCGGTCGAGAAATTCGATCCGGAGCGTGGCTTCCGTTTCTCGACCTATGCCACCTGGTGGATTCGCCAGACCATCGAGCGTGCGTTGATGAACCAGACGCGCACGATTCGCTTGCCGATCCATGTCGTCAAGGAACTCAATATCTATCTGCGCGCCGCTCGCGAACTGACCCAGAAGCTCGATCACGAGGCTACCGCCGAGGAGATCGCTGATTTTCTCGACAAGCCTGTCGGCACGGTCAAGAAGATGCTGGGGCTTAACGAACGGGTTTCGTCGGTCGACTACCCGATGGGCACCGAGAGTGACAAGCCGCTGATCGATACGCTTGCCGACGAGAATGAAGTCGGGCCGGAATCCAACCTGGTCGATGACGACGTCAAGGCGCACGTCGACGAATGGCTGGCCGAACTCAGCGACAAGCAGCGCGAAGTCGTGGTGCGTCGTTTTGGTCTGCGCGGGCATGAGGCCGCGACGCTTGAAGAAGTGGGAGAGGAGATCGGCCTGACCCGGGAGCGCGTTCGTCAGATTCAGGTCGAAGCGCTCAAGAAGCTGCGTCGTATGCTCGAGAAACAGGGATTGTCGATGGATTCCATTTTCGAATAGGCGTTTCACGGGGCCGGCAGGGTGGCAAAAGCTTCGCCAAGCCCGATCGCGGCTATTGATCCATTCGCATACATGCGGCATTGTATGTAAACCTCGCGCCGAGGCGTCAGCGGGATTGCTGACGCCTCGGTCGTTTGTATAGCGGTCGCAGCCGGTGCTCAGCGCTACCGGTTCTCGAAACCGTCTGGAATCAGTCATTATCGGGTGTCTAGGCAGTGTCAGAAACGCGGCGAGATGACCAGGCCAATCGGTCGAACACGGTTTTCTGATCCCTCTAGCGCTCAACGATAGGAATCGTCTCGATGTCGCCTCTTGTCCCGTCGCGTTCGCCTTTGCGACATGCCATCTCGCTGCTTATCGCGGCTTCGTTCGCCCCCACAGTGCAGGCGGCCGACCTGTTGACCATCACTCAGGATGCGCTGGAGCACTCGGCGACCCTGAACTCTTCCCGTTCGACTTTCCGTAGCACCGAAGCCGGGCAGGATGTCGAGCGCGGCGATCTGCTGCCGCAAATCAGCGCTACCGGCAGCCTTTACCGCTATAACTCGCTGGACAGCCAGAGCGCGTCGGGCGCTGGCGGTAGCTCGAGCGGCGGCAGTGGCGGCACCTCGAGCGGCGGCAGTGGCGGCACCTCGAGCGAGGACTACAACGGCAGCAGCCTCGGCGTCAGCGTGACCCAGGCGTTGTTCGATGCTTCCAACTGGTACGAATACCAACAGAGTAAAAAGCAGGTCGATCAGCAGGCGCTGCAACTGGAGATCGATCAGCAGCAGCTGCTTTATGACGTCTCTTTGGCCTACTTCGAAATCCTGCGGGCCAAGGAAGTCCTCGATGCCCGCCAGGCGCAGGAAAAAGCGATCGGGCGCCAGCTCGAGCAGGCCAAGGAGCAGTTCAACGTCGGCCTGGTGGCAATCACCGATGTCAACGAGGCCCAGGCTGCCTTTGACTCGGCGCGCGCGGAGCGCATCGCCGCCAACAACGATCTGCAGGTAAGCTTCGAGGCGCTGGAGCGCCTGACCGGGCAGCAGTACGACAGCATCGAAGGCCTGGCCGACGATCTGCCGATCGAGCCGCCGACGCCGGCCAACCGCAGCGACTGGATCGATATGGCGATGGCCAGCAGTCCTTCGATCCAGTATGCCCAGGCCGCCGTCGAACTGGCCAAGTCCGGTGTCGATATCGCCAAGGCGGGGCATCTGCCGACGCTGGACGCCTTCGCCGATTACTCCTACTCGGATAACGATATCGACTATCTCAAGGGGCACAATGAGGACGTGCAGGTCGGTGTCCAGGCCAACCTGCCCATCTATACCGGCGGCTCCACCAGCGCCTCGGTGCGGGAGAACACCTACACCCTGGAAGCGACCCAGTACGACTTCGAGGATCAGCGGCGCTATACCACGCAACAGGTCCGCTCGCTGTTCACGCAGGTCGCCAACGACGTGGAATCCGTCGACGCCCAGCAGCAGGCGATCGTCTCCAGTCGCAGCGCGCTGGAGGCAACCCGCGCCGGCTACGAGGTCGGCACGCGCAATATCGTCGACGTGCTGGATGCCGAGCAGTCGCTCTACGAATCGATTTCGGCCTACGCCGACGCGCGCTATACCTACGTGACCGATTTGCTCCAATTGCGTCAGCAGGCGGGCATGCTCAACCTCGACGTCATCCGCGGTACCAACCAGTGGCTGCGTGACAGCAACAGCGTCTCGTTGCAGCTGGCCGACGACCGCGGCGTGTCGGCGGTCGACGATATCGGCGAACGGCCCAAGCCGCCGACGCCCTGAACGGCAGGTGCCACAACCGGGCGCCGCTGCGAAAGCAGCGGCGCCTTCTTTTGCGTATTGGAACCGCTTCGCCGAGTCGCCCGTACCTGTCCCCAAGGCGGTAACATGACCGCAATTCCACTGTCGCGAATAAGGAGTTGTCATGGCCCGGCCACTCAGAGCCGAGATCGATCTCGATGCCTTGCGTCACAACTATCGCTTGGCGGCGTCGCTGGCGCCAGGCAGCCGATCGATGGCGGTCGTCAAGGCCGATGCCTATGGTCACGGTGCGGTGGCCTGCGCTGGAGCGCTCGCTGCTCTGGCGCCGGCCTTCGCGGTTGCCTCGATCGAGGAGGCGGTCACGCTGCGCGAGGGGGGGATCGACCAGCCGATTCTGCTGCTGGAGGGCATCTTCGAAGCGCATGAGCTGGAGACGGTCGAGGCGCTGGGCCTGTGGCAAGTGATCCATAGCGACTGGCAGCTCGAGGCGCTATTAGCCTACGAGCCGCGCCAGCCGTTGACCGTCTGGCTCAAGCTCGATTCGGGAATGCACCGCCTCGGTTTTCCGCCGGCGGCGTTCATCGCACGCTGGGAACGGCTGCGCCAGGCGCGGGACAAGACATGCGATCTGCATCTCATCAGTCATTTCGCCAGCGCCGATCTCGACGACGCGACGGCGTTCAATGCGCAACACGAGGTCGTCGAGCACGTACGCCAACAACTCGGGGCGCCGATTTGCGTCGCCAATTCACCGGCGACTCTGGTCAAACCCCAGGCCCACGGCGCCTGGAATCGCCCCGGCATCATGCTCTACGGCAGCAATCCGCTGGAAGGCGACCTGCCGGCCGGCCTGACGCTACAACCGGTAATGACGCTGCGCTCGCGGCTGATCGCGGTGCAGACCCTGGATGCCGGTCAGCCGGTGGGCTACGGCGGTCGCTGGCGCACCCCGAGGCGCTCGCGTATCGGCGTGGTCGCCGCCGGTTACGGCGACGGCTATGATCGTCACGCCATGGATGGCACGCCGGTGCTGGTCGACGGTCAGCGCTGCGCCATCACCGGTCGCGTCTCGATGGACATGCTGACGGTGGATATCAGTCACGTGCCCGAAGCCGATGTCGGTAGCGAGGTCGTGCTCTGGGGCAAGGGGCTGGCGGTCGATGAGGTCGCCCGTCACTGCGACACGATCGGCTATACGCTGCTGACCGGCGTGCTGCCGCGCGTGCCGAGAGTCTATTCACGATCGCCGAAGTCTGACGGATGAACGTCCTCGATATCGGCTCGATCGGCCCATGTGACGGCGCCGGCAGGATCCACGGCGAGATCGGTGCCCCGACGCCGAATCGAATTCGCTACACTGTCTCGCCGTGACTGGCTCGCCATGACAGAATCTGGCGCCGTCAGTGCCAAGGCGCCATCAGCTCGAACCGGAAGGTGTATGGCCAAGAAAGTCTATCCCGCCAATCATGCTCATCCCCGCTATTGGGGAACCTGGCTCGCGATCGCCCTGATGCGGATCGGAGCCTTCCTGCCCTGGCGGCTGAAATTGGCGCTGGGGCGTGGAATCGGTCTGCTGACCTGGCGTTTCGCCAAGCGCCGGCGACACATTACCGAAACCAACCTGGCGCTGTGTTTCCCGGAGCTGGATCGCGATCGACACGCCGAACTGGTCAAAAAGACTTTCGTCGCCAACGGCATCGGCATTCTCGAAACCGCGACCGGCTGGTGCCGTGATCCCGAACATCTGCGCCATCGCGTGACGTTCCGGGGAGCCGAGCACATGGAGCGCGCCATGGCCCGGGGCAAGGGCGCACTGATCATCGGCATCCACTTCTCCACGCTGGATCTCGGCGGGGCGCTGCACTCGCTGTTCTTTCCCGCCGATGTGGTCTATCGGCCGCATGACAACCCGATGTTCGAGGATTTCATGACCCGGGCCCGGCGGGGCATTTTCGGGGCAGCGATCGATCGCCACGATCTACGTGGCGTGGTTCGACGGATCAAGTCGGGCCATGCCGTGTGGTATTCGCCCGACCAGGACTTCGGTCGTGAGGCGAGCGTGTTCGCACCGTTTTTCGGCATTCCTGCGGCGTCGATCAAACTGACAGCCAAGATCGCCCGCATGACCGGGGCGCCGGTGATGCCGCTGATGTTTCATCGCAACCCGGACGACCGCACCTACACGCTGGAATACCTGCCGCCACTCGAAAACTTTCCCAGCGGCGATGACGTGGCCGATGCGACCCAGGTCAATGCCTTCATCGAGCAGGCGATTCGGCGCCATCCCGAGCAGTATCTATGGTTGCACCGGCGGTTCAAGACGCGACCGCCCGGCGAGGCTTCGTTCTATTGAGCGCGTCGATGGCGCACCGAAACCTCGCCGGCTTGACGAAAATGGCTTTACCGACAAGGCTTAAAGTGTCCTCAAGGAACGTGGGGATGGGTTGCCGCCGGGCCGTGCCCAATGCCGGCCGCGGCAAGTCTAACAGGCCAGCAAGGGAGTATTGCCATGCTCAGCTATGCCGTGATTTTCCTCATCGTCGCCATTATCGCCGGGGTTCTCGGCTTCGGCGGCATCGCCGGCGCGGCGGCGACGATCGCCAAGGTCCTCTTCGTCATTTTCCTGATTCTGTTTGTCGTGTCGCTGATCCGTGGGCGCGGTCGCTAGGACGAAACTGGCTGCGCTTGCCCCAAAAAGGCGTTAAAGATCGGCTTCTGATCCTCCAATGACAACGCCCGCCATGAGATTCATGGCGGGCGTTTGGCAATGCGCAGATGAAACGTCAACGGCCCTTGTGTTAGGGAAGCACTGCATAAATGCCTACGCGGGCGAATCGCTGCGCTATGGCCGCCGTCCCTGGCGGTCACCGAAGGCCGGCCTACGGCCGTTCAAATTCGCTCCCGGCGAATTTGTGCGCGGTGCTCGAAGACTCGCCTAACCCCATGTTATGTCTCGCCTTCTGTGCTCCGTGCGCCTTGCGCTTCATCCCGCTCGCCGATTTATTCAGCGCTTCCTTAGGCGTCGATACGCTTGTACTTCATGCGCTTGGGCGTGTCGCTGCCCACGCGCTTGTGATAATCCGCTTCATAGTCGCTGTAGTTGCCTTCGAAGAACACCACGTTGGAGTCGCCCTCGTAGGCCAGGATATGGGTCGCGATACGATCGAGGAACCAGCGGTCGTGGGAGATCACCAGGGCGCAGCCGGGGAAGGTCAGCAGTGCCTCTTCCAATGCGCGTAGCGTCTCCACGTCGAGATCGTTCGAGGGTTCGTCGAGCAGCAGCACGTTGGCGCCCTGTTTCAGGGTTTGCGCCAACTGCAGGCGCCCGCGTTCCCCTCCGGACAGCTCGCTCAGGCGTTTCTGCTGATCGGTGCCCTTGAAGTTGAAGCGACCCACGTAGGCGCGCGACGACACCTCGTAGCCGTTGATGTTGAGCATGTCCTGGCCGTCGGAGACGGCCTGCCACACGGTCTGGGTATCATCGAGATGGTCGCGTAGCTGCTCCACGTAAGCCAGATCCACGGTGTCACCGATGACCACTTCGCCGTTATCGGGCTGTTCGCGACCGGCGATCAGTTTGAACAGCGTCGACTTGCCGGCACCGTTACCGCCGACGATACCCACGATCGCCCCGGGCGGAATCTGGAACGACAAGTTGTCGAACAGTACCTTGTCGTCGAAGCGCTTGGCGACGTCGTGGAATTCGATCACCTTGTCGCCGAGGCGCGGGCCGGGCGGAATGTAGATTTCGTTGGTCTCGTTACGCTTCTGGTAATCGCCGGACTGCAGCTCCTCGAAGCGATTGAGGCGCGCCTTGCTCTTGGCCTGGCGGCCCTTGGGGTTCTGGCGTACCCACTCGAGTTCCTGCTTGATCGCCCGCTGGCGGCCCGCTTCGGCCTTGGCTTCCTGCTCCAGGCGCTTCTCCTTGGATTCCAGCCACTGGGAGTAGTTGCCTTCGAACGGAATGCCGTGCCCGCGGTCGAGTTCGAGAATCCAGCCGGCGACATTGTCGAGGAAATAGCGGTCATGGGTGATCGCCACCACCGTGCCGGGATAGTCGTGCAGGAAGCGCTCGAGCCAGGCGACCGATTCCGCGTCCAGGTGGTTGGTCGGCTCGTCGAGCAGTAGCATATCGGGGCTCGAGAGCAGCAGGCGGCAGAGCGCGACGCGCCGTCGCTCGCCTCCCGAGAGCTGGCCGATCCGGGCATCCCATGGCGGCAGGCGCAGCGCTTCGGCGGCGACTTCGAGCTTGCGCTCGATATTGTGGGCGTCGGCGGCCTCGATGACGTTCTCGAGCCGCGCCTGTTCGGCTGCCAGGGCATCGAAATCGGCATCCGGCTCGGCGTAGGCGGCGTACACCGCTTCGAGCTGCTCCTGCGCCTGTTTGACTTCGCCCAGCGCTTCTTCGACCGTCTCGCGCACGCTCTTGGCGTCGTCGAGTTCCGGTTCCTGGGGCAGATAGCCGATGTTGATGCCCGGCATGGGGCGCGCTTCACCGTTATATTCAGTATCGACGCCGGCCATGATGCGAAGCAGCGTGGACTTGCCGGCACCGTTGAGGCCCAGCACGCCGATCTTGGCGCCGGGGAAGAAGGAGAGCGAGATATCCTTGAGGATCTCGCGCTTCGGGGGGACGATCTTGCCCACCCGGTTCATGGTGTAAACGTATTGCGCCATGGAAATCCGGTTGTTGCTGAAAATAGGAAACAGAGAAAATCCGGTACCGGGAGGCATCGCTCCGGCCTGAGAGGCAGAGTAAACGACTCCTGCCCATAATGCGAACGGGCGCCTGGGCGCCCGTGTGAGAATGCTGACAAACTATTGCGCTCGCCCATGCGGCGTTGAGTCGGAGCGCAGCGGAGACAACAGCCGAAGGCTGGCCCGAAGGGCGAGCGAAGCGAGTCAATCCGCCTCAGAATGCTCATTTACTACCTGTAAACTGCGCTTCTTTAGGCAGGTTTCGCCTTGCCTGGCCGTCGCTCGTGACCTTTGTCAGCATCCTGCTGTTTCAGTTGCAAAAGCGTGACTGCTCACTCTTCCTCGTCATCGAAGTCGGCATACCAATCGTCTTCGATGGCGCGCTTGAGACGCCGCTCTTCCAGCAAGGCCTCGACCTGGCGGCGGGCCCGCAGGGTATCGGCCTTGCTGCTGCGCGGACGCTCGAATTGTTCGTCATTGACGGCATCGTCAAAGTCTTGCTCGTCGACGTAATCTTCACGGCTCATTTGTTTGGCCCTCCCGTGATCCGGCATCTCGGTGATGCTTGAGGGCTATATATCGCCGAATCAGGCACAAGACAAGACTTTGGTCGTTAAAAAAACCTATCGCCACGATCTGCGACGATAGGGTGCGATGAAAGCTATCCCAAAGGTCGGGCTCAAGCCTCGACTTCGGCCAGTGCATGGGAGCTCCAGGCGGCGACCAGGGCCAGGGCCGCCAGCACCAGCAGCAACCCCGAGCTGCCCAGCCACTGCGCCAGCGCGCCGAGAAGCAGGCCCACCAGCAGCATCAATACGCCGGTGAAAGTGTTGGAGAAGGCGACATAGAGCGCGCGGGTGCCGCTGTCCGCCAGATCAATCACGTAGGTCTTGCGCCCCAGGCGAATGCCGGCATGGGCGATCGTCAGCAAACCGTAGACGCTGGCATAGGGCCACACGCTGGTGCGCATCGATTCCGGCAGCCAGACGCAGGCCGCGCCGGCGAGACAGCAAGCGGCCGCACTGATCGTGCCGTTGCGCATCACCCGGCGACTGGAGCGATCGGCCAGCCGGCCCCAGATCGGACCGGCGATCATGCCGGCAACACCGGAGATGACGATCAGGATGCCCAGGCTCGCTAGATCGGTGCCGCTGTTATGCTGGCCCAGCAGCGCCAGATAAGGCAGGGCGAGGGCGCTCGAGAGCAACAGCGTGCGGGACAGGTTGAAGTGCAGAAAGCGGCGGTCCCTGCGCAGCAACGACAGGCCCTGCTTGACGCTGTCCCAGGTATTCGCGCCGCCCTCCGTCGCCCCCGGAGATTCGCGAATCGCTGCCGCGCAAACGGCATTCAGTACCCAACCCAGTGCGGCGGCGAAAAGCAGCACGGCGAGTGCCCAAGTGCCAGGTTGCTGGCCCATGAAGACCAGGACGCCCCCGACGATCAAGGTCAGGGCACCGGCAACGCCGGCGCTCCATCCCATCAGCGTGCCTCGGCGCTGTTTGGCGATGGTCTTGCCCAGCACGTCCTTGGTGGCGACCGACGAAAGCCCGCGTCCGAGCGACAGCCCGGTCAAGGCGACCAGCACCAGCGCGCCGCCCCAGCCGCCGTGACCGAACAGCGCCAGCAACGCCAGCAACAACGCGCCAATGGCCTGGGCGACGCCACCGACAACCCACACCCACTTGCGAATCGCCCGCAGGCGGATATAGCCGGCGATCAATAGCTGAGGGAGCAGGGCGCCGGCCTCGCGGATCGGTACCAGCAGGCCCACCATCCACACCGGTGCGCCGATCGCGGCCATCAGCCAGGGCAGGATGAGGCGGGCATTGGAGAGTTCGTCGGCGAGCTTGTTGCCGAGCGCGGCGACCAGATGGCGAAAGAAATTGCCCGGCTGCTCACGGCACGCTTCTTCGGAGATATCACGACACGTGCGACTGTCTTCGTCACCGGTGACGCGCTCGAACAGGCGGGTGAGGCTGCTCTCATAGGTTGTCATGGAAAACGTCTCTGTTCCCGTGAAGATCATGCTCGCGACAGGACGGCGAGTGCCCGAATCGTTCGAGTCGAACGCGGACTTGAGACCGGCCGTGGAGCAGGCGCATCATGCCGTACATCGTTGTCGGTTTCGAGGAGAGGCGAATGGCCCGCATCCGGATTCACTATTGTACGCAATGCCAGTGGCTGCTGCGCGCGGGCTGGTACGCCCAGGAGCTGTTGCAGACCTTCGGCGAGGACCTCGAACAGGTCGCCCTGGCGCCGAGTCATGGCGGTCATTTCGAGGTGCTCTACGACGACGAGACACTATGGGAGCGCAAGCGCGACGGCGGCTTTCCCGACATCAAGGAACTCAAGCGCCGGGTACGCGACCATCTCGACCCCGAACGCGATCTGGGGCATACCGAGAAGAGATAAGGAGGAAGAGGGAAGGAGTAAAAAGTAAGAGGGAAGGCAACATGATGATAATTGCCGCTTGTCGATGCGGCAGGCGGCAATCCGTTTCTTATCTCTTATTTCTTCCCTCTTCCCTCTTCTTCTCACCACCAACGCTTGCGCTTGAGTAGCCACATCACCCAGCCACCGACCAGCGCGGTGATGGCGAGGAAGATCACGAAGCCGTAGGGGCTGTCGGCGCCGGGGATGCCGCCGACGTTGATGCCCAGCAGCCCGGTGAGAAAGCTCAACGGCAGGAACACCGTGGTAATGATCGCCAGCATGTACATGCGCTGATTGAGGCGCTCGCTGTGTTCGCTGAATAGCTGTTCCTGCAGAATCAGTGCGCGCTCCTGCATGGCGTGAAAGTCCTCGACGTAGCGCGACAGCTGGTTGGCGCTCTCGCGAATCGAGACCCTGGTATCCTCGTCGAGCCACTCGGGGCCGTGGGCGATCTGTTCCAGACAGTCCCGTTGCGGCCCCATGAACCGGCGCAGCGTGATCAGCGAGCGGCGCAGCCGGGAAAGATCGTCGGGGTCGATCTCGCGGTCGCTCAGTTGGTCCTCTTCCAGCTTGCCCAGCCGATCGTCGAGTTGATGCGCCACGTCGCCGACATCGTCGACCAGCGTTTCGGTCAGCCATGCCAGCAGGTCGGGAATCGACAGCGCGCCCTCACCCTGGTCGATGCGCTGGCGCACATCGCTGACCGATCTCAGCGGGCGGCGGCGCAGGGTGATCAGGCGGTTGGCGGCGAACCAGATGCGCAGCGAGATCAGGTCCTCCGGCGCCGCGCCGGGGTTCAGGTTGATGCCGCGCAAAGTGCTGACCGCACCATTGCGAAACTTGGCCACGCGCGGCCGGGTATCCTTTTCCAGCAGCGCTTCGGTCGGCGCTTCGTCGAGCCCGGCGATCTCCTCCAGGTAGGTGTTGACGTCTTCGTGGCGGAAATCGAGGTGCATCCACACGGGCCGTTGCGGATCTGCCCAGGCTTCTCGCAGTTGCCGCACGCTGAGCAGGCTACCGCCACCCCGACCATCCAGTTCGTAGGCGGCCACCAGAGCCGTTTCGCCATCCATGTCTCTCTCCTTTCACCAAGGGTTTCATGCTCGGCCACCTGGCGGCTTCGCGGCGGGGCTGACATCTTGGTCGTTGAACGCTGCAGTGCGGATAGTGGATGACAGGATCAGGCTTGGTCGGAGGTCGCTTTCAGCATCGGCTCGAGTTGCGACCAAACGTTGTCGAGGATGATCGGTTGGGCCTCGGCGGTCGGGTGAATACCGTCCTGCTGCAGCATGGTGTCGAGGTCGACACCTTCCAGCAGAAAAGGTACCAATGGCAGATCGTACTCTTTGGCGAGCTGGGAGAAGACGCTGCGGAAGGCATTGGCGTAAGTCGGGCCGTAATTAGGGGGGACCTCGATGCCGATCAGCAGCACGCGAGCGCCCGCGTTCTGACTGCGTTCGATCATCTTGCCCAGATTCACCTGCATCTGCTGCGGCGAAAGACCCCGCAGGCCATCGTTGCCGCCCAATTCGAGCAGAACGATATCGGGGTGATGCTGTCGAAGGATGTCGGGCAGGCGAGCAGCACCACCCGAGGTTGTCTCGCCGCTGATGCTGGCATTGACGACCTCATGGCTATTACCCAGCCGCTGTTTCAGCAGACTGACCCAACCCGCTTGCGGATCAATGCCGTAGGCCGCGCTCAGGCTGTCGCCCATGACCAGAATGGTATCGGCGCGCGAGGTAGCGGGTGTTAGCGACAGCACGGCAAAACACAACAACATCGCGGCCAACAGACAGCGTCGCGCCCTAGAGAGCGTAGGCCTCATCGAGCTAGGCATCGGAAAAACAGGCACAGGGAAACCAGACACCATGTCTCACTCCTCGGAGAATCAGCAAGCGCGCATTTTACACGCCAGTGGGCTCGGCAAACGGGTGAAAAACGGGGAACGCGAACTCGTGATCCTCGAAGCGTTGTCGCTGCATGTCGATCGCGGAGAGAGCGTTGCCATCGTGGGAAGTTCCGGCGCCGGCAAGTCGACGCTACTGGGGCTGCTGGCGGGACTGGACATGCCTAGTTCCGGTGAACTCGAGATGTTCGGCCAGTCGTTGCGTGCCCTCGACGAAGACGGGCGAGCGGCGCTGCGCGCCGGTCGCGTGGGCTTCGTTTTCCAGAACTTCCAGTTATTACCCACCTTGACCGCCATGGAAAACGTCATGTTGCCGTTGGAACTGTCACCACGGCAAGACGTGACGGCGAAAAGTCGTCAATGGCTCGAGCGGGTCGGCCTGGGCGGGCGCCTGGATCACCTGCCGAAGCAGCTTTCCGGGGGCGAGCAACAGCGGGTGGCGGTGGCGCGGGCCTTCGTCACCGAGCCGGATCTGGTATTCGCCGACGAGCCCACCGGCAATCTCGATGAAACGACCGGCAAACGCATCATCGACCTATTGTTCGAACTCAATCGCGAAGCCGGTACCACGCTCGTTCTGGTCACCCACGACCTGGCCCTGGCCAGGCGCTGCGATCGCTGCCTGCAGCTCGAAGGCGGCGCATTGCATGCCATCGAGCGGCGGACGGGTGTCGGCGTATGAAGCTGATCGGGTTGTCGCTCAAGGGGCTCAGGCGCGATTTGCGTGCTGCCGATGTGCGCGCGCTGTTCGTCGCCCTCATGCTGGCGGTGGCAGCGACCACCATGATCGGCTTTTTCCTCGATCGTCTGGATCGCGGTTTGACTCGTCAGGCGGGCCAGCTGCTCGGCGGCGATCTGGTGTTGGAGCAGGGCCGGCCATTCGACGGCGAGCTGCGCCAGGCGTTGCGGGATGCCGGACTGAGGTTGAGCGACCAGGTCGACCTGGTGTCGATGGTCAGCCAGGCGGACGCTTTCCAGCCGGCGGGGCTGAAAGTGGTGGACGATCACTATCCGCTGTATGGCCGGGTGAGGGTGGATCGCGGCAACGGCATCGAGGCGCTAGATCACGGCCCCCGGCCGGGGCACGCCTGGATCGCGCCGCGGCTGGCGCAACTGCTTGACGTCAAGCTCGGCGACAGTGTCCAGGTCGGCACGCTGGCGTTGACCATCAGTGGCCTGATCGATCGCGAACCCGACCAGCAGGCGGGCTTCGCCGGGTTGACGCCGCGCATCATGCTCAACCTCGCCGATCTCGATGCCACCGGGCTGGTCAGGCCCGGCTCACGGATCGAATACGAGTTGCTGGCGGCGGGCCCGTCCGCGGCGGTGGATTCGCTCTCCGGTCGCCTGGATGAACTGCGCGATGCCGGTGTCGAGGTGCGCGACGTGCGCGTCGACCGTCCGAGTCTCGGTCGCTCGCTGGAGCGTGCCCAGAAGTACCTCAGCCTGGCCGGGCTGGCGGCGGTATTGCTAGCCGGCGTGGCGGTGGCGATGGCGACCCGGCGCTATGTCGATCGCCACCTGGATACCGCGGCGTTGCTGCGCTGCTTCGGTGCGTCACAGCGCCAGCTGGGGCAGCTGTTCGCCTGGCAACTGGGCTGGCTGGGGCTAGCGGCGGCGGTCATCGGCGCCTTGCTGGGGCTCGCCGGCCAGGCGGCGCTGCTAGCCTTGCTGGTGCGGTTCCTGCCGCTGGAGCTACCGCCGCCCGGATGGCTGCCGTGGCTGATGGGCATCCTCACGGCATTGGCGGTATTGATCGGCTTTGCCGGGCCGACGCTCTTGCGCCTCAGACGAGTGAGCGCGCTCAAGGTGCTGCGCCGCGAGCTCGATCCGATTCCCGTCGCCGGCTGGCTGGTCGTGGCTGTCGCCAGCCTGGTGTTCGGTGCGCTGCTGTGGCTCTACTCGGGAGATGCGCTGCTGTCGCTGGGGACTCTGCTGGGCGGGCTGGTGGCGCTGGTGGTGCTGTGGGGCGTCGGGCAGTTGCTGTTGAGCCTGCTGCTCGGCGTGTTGGCTCGCCTGCCCCAGGGCAATGGCGGGCATGCCTGGCGGTTGGGCGGGCGTCAGCTGGCACGGCGGCGGCAGGCGAGTCTCGGTCAGTTGCTGGCGTTTGCGGTCACCTTCGCGGCGATGGCGATCATCGTGCTGGTACGTGGCGATCTGTTGACGACCTGGCAGGCACAGCTGCCCGCGAATACGCCCAACTATTTCGCCATCAACATCCAGCCGCAGGAGCGCGATGGTGTCGAAACGTTGATCGAGGAAGCCGCCGACAGCGCCAGCGGCCTCTATCCGATGGTGCGTGGGCGGCTGACGGCGATCGACGGGCGGCCGCCTAGCGAGATGGTGCCGGAAGAACATCGCAACGATGGGGCGTTGCGCCGCGACCTCAACCTCACCTGGCGGGGCTCATTGCCGCAGGGCAACCGGATCACCGCGGGCGAGTGGTTCGGCGCCGGCGCCTCGCAGACGATCGACGGCGCCGTTCCCATTTCGGTCGAAGAAGAATTGGCCGATCGCTTGGGGCTATCGCTCGGCGACCGGCTGACTTTCACCATCGGCAGCGACACCGTCACCGGCGAGATCACCAGTCTGCGCCATCTCGACTGGGAAAGCTTCCAGCCCAATTTCTTCATCATCTTCCCGCCCGGCGCACTGGAGGGGTTCGGCCACAGCTACATCACCTCTTTCCATTTGCCGGACGCAAGCAACGCCATGCTCGGCGAGATGGTGCGTCAATATCCCGGGGTCTCGATACTCAACGTCGAGGCGCTGCTCGAACAGGTCCGTGGAATCCTCGGCCAGGTCACTCGGGCGGTGGAGTTCGTGCTCGGCTTCGTGCTGCTGGCCGGCGTCAGCGTGCTCTACGCCGCACTCACCGCCAGTCGGCCGGCGCGGGCGCATGAGGGGGCGCTGTTGAGGGTCTTCGGCGCCGGCGATCGTATGCTCTCGCGCATGCAGTGGGCCGAATTCGCGCTGTTGGGCTTCGCCAGTGGCCTGCTCGGCGCCGTGCTGGCGGAGCTCGCGGCGGTCGGAATCTACGCCTGGCTGGGGCTTACGCCACGGCTGCACTGGCTGCTGTGGGCGACGATGCCGCCGGTCGGGGCGCTGGCGATCGGCATCATCGGTTTCACGCTATCGCGCGGCACGCGACGCCAGGCGCCGATGGCGAGCTTGCGCCTGCTGGGCGAAACCTGATTGCCGCGGGTCGCGTTGGGGCACGCTTTACCGACGCTAAAGCCAAGGTGAGAAATTATGGTAATGCGCATGATGGACTTTCATAGGAAAGCCCGACGGCGCTGGGGTATCATTGCGCTCCATGATTTTTGAGCTGGAGCCGCCGGATACCGCACCCGAGCCGGCGTCAGGCCGAACCATCCCCGAGCCGAGGATACCCGTCGATGTTCACCCGAGACATGCAGATTGCCGGATTCGATGATGCCCTGTGGGAGGCGATGCAGCAGGAAGTCGCCCGCCAGGAAGCGCATATCGAGCTGATCGCCTCCGAGAACTATGCCAGCCCGCGCGTGATGCAGGCTCAGGGCACGCAGCTGACCAACAAGTACGCGGAAGGTTATCCCGGCAAGCGCTACTACGGCGGCTGCGAGCACGTCGACGTGGTCGAGCAGCTGGCGATCGACTACGCCAAGCAGCTGTTTGGCGCCACCTATGCCAACGTCCAGCCGCACTCCGGCTCGCAGGCCAACGGCGCGGTATTCCAGGCGCTGGTCAAGCCGGGCGACACCGTGCTGGGGATGAGCCTGGACGCCGGCGGCCACCTGACCCACGGCGCCAAGCCGAGCTTCTCCGGCAAGCACTACAACGCGGTGCAGTACGGCATCGACGACAGCGGCCGCATCGATTACGCCGAAGTCGCCAATCTCGCCCGCGAGCACCAGCCGAAGATGATCATCGCCGGCTTCTCCGCCTATTCGCAGATCATCGACTGGGCCAGGTTCCGCGAGATCGCCGATTCGGTCGGTGCCTATCTGCTGGTCGACATGGCCCACATCGCCGGCCTGGTCGCCGCCGGTCTCTATCCGAGCCCGCTGCCACACGCCCATGTGGTGACCACCACGACCCACAAGACGCTGCGCGGTCCGCGTGGTGGCCTGATTCTCTCCGCCGAAGGCGATGCCGAGATCGAGAAGAAGCTGCAGTCCGCGGTCTTTCCCGGTGGCCAGGGCGGCCCGCTGATGCACGTCATCGCGGCCAAGGCGGTGTGCTTCAAGGAGGCGATGGACCCCGAATTCAAGAGCTACCAGCAGCAGGTGATCAAGAATGCCCAGGCGATGGCCGGGGTGTTCATCGAGCGTGGCTTCGAGGTCGTTTCCGGGGGTACCGAGGACCACCTGTTCCTGCTCTCGCTGGTCAAGCAGGGCCTGACCGGCAAGGACGCCGATGCCGCGCTGGGCCGTGCCCACATCACCGTCAACAAGAACGCCGTGCCGGGCGATCCGCAGAGTCCGTTCGTCACTTCCGGCCTGCGCATCGGCACGCCGGCGGTGACCACGCGCGGTTTCGGTGAAAGCGAATGCCGTGAACTGGCCGGCTGGATCTGCGACATTCTCGACGCCATGCAGCAGGGCGACTCCAGCCAGGTGGAGGGCGAGGTCAAGGCCAAGGTCGAGGCGGTCTGTTCACGCCTGCCGGTCTATCGCTAAGAATCTATCCAGATCGTAAACAGGTTCCAAGGACGATCGCTCGTTCGCATGACAGCGCTCCTCATTGGGGGCGCTTTCGTTTCTATACCCGGCTGCGCCGGGAGCTGTAAGCCATAAGCTGTAAGCTAGAAGAAAAAACAAAGCCGAAAGCAAAATCGTTTGCCTTGTTTAAGTGGGGAGTCTCGCAGCCCGGTTTGTCCTACAACTTTGGTGGTGTTGTTGACTATTGTCTAACAGCCATAGACATTGACTTGCTGGAAGCTATGTCCGACATAGCCACTAGTGAGTCGAACATCCATGCCTGCAGGCCAGACGTCCAACGACCCGAACAACACCCGCGAAGCGCGCGTGGATATCGCCGAAGTCCTGGCCGAGGCGATCTTCAGCGGTCAGTACCGTATCGGCGATACCATTCCGCGCGAGGTCGATCTCTGCACGCGCTTTGGTGTTAGCCGCAGCACGGTCCGCAGCGCACTGCAGAAACTGGTCAACGCCGGGTTGCTGGTGCGCGTCTCGGGCCAGGGAACGCGGGTCTGCGAGCTGGCCTCGTGGCACCTGCTCGACCCCCAGGTCAGTGCCTGGATGGCCCGTTACGCTCAGCCCAACCCGCGCTTGCAGCGCGAGGTATTCGCCTTTCGCGTGGCGGTCGAGCCGTTCGTCGCCGGTCTCGCCGCACGTCATGCCACTGCCTCCGACCTGCTGGCGATCGAGACCGCCTACGAAGGGATGATCCGGGCCCTCGAGCAGCCCGATCTGCGCTGGCAGGGCCAAAGTCATGACGACTACGACGTCGCTTTCCACGAGGCCATTTTCGCTGCCTCGCACAATCTCATTTGGGCCCAGATCTCTCATGTGCTCAAGCCCGCCATCGCCCTGATCGTCGAACGCTCCAACCACAGCGCCGGCGAGCTCGACGACAGCATGGCGCGCCATTGCCAGATGATGGAGGCGATTCGCCTGCGTCAGCCGGAAACCGCGATCGCGGCGGCATTCGCGGTGCTGGAACGCACCGGCCGGGATCTGGGAATGGAGGACATCATTCGGCAACCCCGATCGATCTCCCTGCCATCGATTGGCGGCGCGTAGCCTCGCGGCGTTTTCGGATACGGGATACTCTCGACGGAACCGGAGTCGTCATGCTTTGACCGAACAGAATGCTGTGACCTAACAGAATGCTTTGATTGAACAGATAGGTGACTCGTGAAAATTACCCAACTCAAGACCTGGCAGGTGCCGCCGCGCTGGCTGTTTCTCAAGATCGAGACCGACGAGGGGTGCTACGGCTGGGGCGAACCGGTGGTGGAGGGGCGCGCGGCCACCGTCGAGGCGGCGGTGCATGAACTGTCCGACTATCTCATCGGTCAGGATCCGCACCGTATCGAGCATCTCTGGAACACGCTCTATCGCGCCGGTTTCTATCGCGGCGGGCCGATCCTGATGAGCGCCATCGCCGGTATCGATCAGGCGTTGTGGGACCTCAAGGGGCGCGATCTCGGGGTGCCGGTGCACCAACTGCTGGGCGGCGCCTGCCGTGACAAGATGCGCATGTACGCCTGGACCGGCGGCGACAAGCCCAGTGACGTCGGTGCCGGCGCCAAGGCGCTGGTGGACCGGGGCTTCACCGCATTCAAGATGAACGGCACCGCCGAGATGGCGATCGTCGATTCCCACGCCAAGGTGGATGAAGCGATCGCGCGTGTCGCCGAAGCGCGCGATGCGGTGGGCCCGGACGTCGGCATCGGCATCGATTTCCACGGCCGCGTGCATCGGCCGATGGCCAAGGCGCTGCTGCGCGAGCTGGAGCCTTACCATCCGATGTTCGTCGAGGAGCCGGTGCTGCCGGAGCACCTGCCAAGCCTCAAGCACATCGCCGGCGGCCTGGGCTACCCGATCGCCACCGGCGAGCGGCTGCATACGCGCTATCAATTCCGCGATCTGCTCGCCGAGGGCATGGTCGATATCGTCCAGCCCGACCTCTCCCACTGTGGTGGCATCAGCGAAGGCATGAAGATCGCCACCCTGGCGTCCTGCTTCGACGTGGCGCTGGCGCCGCACTGCCCGTTGGGGCCGCTGACGCTGGCGGCCTCGCTGCACGTGGATGCGGTCAACCACAATGCCTTCATTCAAGAGCAGAGCATGGGCATCCACTACAATCGGGACAACGACGTGCTCGATTACCTGGTGGACAAGTCGGCGCTGGCGATCGAGGACGGTTACTGCGCGATCCCCCAGGGGCCGGGGCTCGGCATCGAGATCGACGAGGCTTTCGTCGAGGAGCGCGCGAAGGTCGGGCACCGCTGGCGCAATCCCGTCTGGAGCCATGAGGATGGTTCGATAGCAGAGTGGTAATTCTCGGCGCTCTGCTGGCTGCGCTCGATCATGCGGCGTTGACGGACGGACAAGCTTACTCATTGAACCCCATGTCAACTCCGTCGCTTGTCCGCCTTTTGCCTGGCCTGATCGTCGCTCGCCGACGCAGAGCATCCGAGAATGTGACGCCCTGCGGGCTACGCTCAATCATGCGATGTTGAAAAGGCGGGTGCGAATACAGGAGGAAAAAGGATGAATGAAACACGTAAATTCGCGCTGGAGCAGGCGATGCGCGAGCGGCCGCTGGTGGCGATCCTGCGCGGCATTACGCCGGCGGAAATCGATGCGGCGTTCGATGCGCTGGTGGCGGCGGACTTCAAGCTGATCGAGATTCCGCTCAATTCGCCCCAGGCCTGGGACAGCATCGCCAGGATCGCCAAGCGCTGCCCGGACGACGTGGTGATCGGCGCCGGTACGGTACTGGACGCGGCCCACGCCGAGCGGCTGGCGGCGCTCGATGCGCCGCTGCTGATCACGCCCAACACCGATCTGGAGGTGATCCGTGCCGGTGTCGAGCACGGCCTGGCGCCGATGATCGGCTGCATGACGCCGAGCGAGGCCTTGGCCGCGGCCAAGGCCGGCGCCACGGCGCTCAAGCTGTTCCCGGCGGCACGCCTGGGTACCGGCTATTTCAAGGATATCAGTGCGATCCTGCCCAAAGGGTTGCCGGTGTTGGCGGTCGGCGGCATCGACAAAAGCAACATGAGCGAGTGGCATGCCTTTGGCGCGGCCGGCTTCGGCTTTGGCAGCAACCTCTACAAGCCGGGTCGCAAGGCGGAAGAGGTTGGCGCTATCGCCGCCGAACTGGTCGCCGAATGGCGCAGACTAACCGAAGTCGCGCGCCAGGCCGACCATATCGAACGCGAGGCCGACGCATGAGCGGTGGGCGTAACGAATGTCTGATCGTCATCGACTGGGGGACCAGCAACTTTCGTGCCTTTCTGGTCGATGCCGCCAGCGGCGAGGTGCGTGACAGCCGCCGCTCCGCGTCCGGTTTGCGTGCCCTGGAGCAGAGCGAATTTCCGCATTACTGCGCTTCGCAGATCGACGACTGGCGGGATGGCGGCGGCGCGGCTTCGGGCGCTGAAGGTGGCGCGGGTTCGGGCGTCGAAAAAGTGCCGACTTATCTTTCCGGCATGGTCGGCTCCAAGCGGGGTTGGTTCGAGGCGCCGCAGCTGGAACTGCCGGTCTCGACCGCGGATCTGGCCGACAATGTGGTCGCCGCGCCGAGGCTCGATAACGTCTGGATCGTGCCCGGAGTCAAGCAGGTCGCGTCCGAGCATGTCGATGTCATGCGTGGCGAGGAGGTCCAGGCATTCGGCGCGCTGGCGCTGGCGGGCGTCGAGTCGGCCGATTGCTGCCTGCCGGGTACCCACAGCAAGTGGGTTCATCTCGAAGACGGGCGCATGCGCGATTTCACCACCGTGATGACCGGTGAGCTCTACCATGCCGTGCGTTTTCATACCCTGCCGGGGGAACCGGCGCGTGATGACGCGCCATTCGACCCGGCGGCGTTTCGACTCGGGCTGTCGCGTGCCGGCTGTCCGGGTGGGGTCATGCATGCGCTGTTCGAGGCGCGCAGTCGGCATCTGTATGCGGGGCTGGCGGCGGAGCAGGTGGGCAGCTTCCTCTCCGGTGTGTTGATCGGGGAGGAGGTCCGGGCGATGCGCCAGGCACGGCCGGGTATCGAGACCGTACGCCTGATCGGGGCCGCATCGCTGCGTGAAAGTTATACGTTGGCGCTGGAGACCGCCGGCATTGCCGTCGAGGCCATCGACAGCGACCGGGCCACGCTGGCGGGCGTTACGGCGATCGCTGCTCGGCATGCGTCCCGGCGGTGACTCGAGTGCATCAATATGGTGCATCATCCAGTGACATTCCTGCGACGGCCCGGCATTCCCGGGCCGTCGTCGTTGGCACGATCCGTGCTACCTTCACTTCAATAGGCTGCGCAAGCGGGCAATCGTTAATCAGAGGCTTCCTTGAATGGCAAACAGGGTGATGCAATGGGCGATGCGACGAACGGGCCGGCCTTGAACAAGCCTCCGCTGCTGATCTTTACCGATCTCGACGGGTCTCTGCTCGATCACGATACCTATGACTGGCAGCCCGCTTCGGGCTGGCTCTCCCGGCTGGAACGGGAAGCCGTGCCGGTGATCCCGACCACCAGCAAGACCCGCGCCGAACTGTTGGCGCTGCGCGAGGAACTCGGCCTTATCCAGACGCCGTTCATTGCCGAGAACGGGGCAGTGATCGGCCTGCCGCCTTCGTGGCAGCATGCGCGTCTTGATCGCGATCCGGCATCTCCGGACGGCCTGGTGGTGAAGACACCGAGCCTGGACGTCGATTTCATCCGGCGGCGTCTGGACGTGATTCGCGAACGGCACGACCTGCGCTTTCGCCGCATGGGGGAGATGAGCCTCGAGGAAGTCCGCGAACTGACCGGGCTCGGTGCTGCCGCGACCGAGCAGGCAATGACCCGCGAGGGGAGCGAGCCGCTGGTCTGGGAGGACGACGAGGTCAAGCTGGGCAAGCTGCATGAGACGCTGCGTATCGACGGCCTGCATCTGACGCGTGGCGGGCGTTTCTGGCACGTGATGGGCGCGGTCGACAAGGGCCAGGCCGCCGAGTGGCTGGTGGCGCGATTCCAGGCGCTGCGTGGTTACCGCCCGCGGACGCTGGGGCTCGGCGACGGGCCCAACGATCTGGCGCTGTTGGCGGCCACCGACATGTCGGTGGTGATCGCCGCCGGTCACGGGCAGCCGATGCCGCTGGAGAAGCCATGTGTGTACCGTACGCGGGCGCACGGACCGCAAGGATGGTCCGAAGGGGTGTCCCATTGGTTGCAGAAGGAACTGGGGTGGGAAACGGAATTCCCCGATGAACGACAGGCGCCGGAGAATGACGCCGGCGACAATTGACGAGGACGCCGCATGAGCGATTTCTATCAGAACGGTATCATCACCAACTTCCATAACCTGACCCGGCGTTCGATCGAGGCGCTGGAGAACGACCTCAAGCGGTTTTCGCGCAGCCGCCCAATGGGCCTGATCCTGCCGTCGCTCTACTCCGAGCTGGAAGGGCCGGCACTGTCGCGCATCGTCGACGAGCTGTGCAAGGTGCCCTATCTCAGCGAGATCGTGATCGGCCTCGATCGCGCCGATCGCGAGCAGTTCCTCAAGGCGCGGGAGTTCTTCTCGCGCCTGCCTCAACACCATCGCATCCTGTGGAACGACGGCCCGCGCTTGCAGGCGTTGCAGCAGGAGCTGTCACAGGAGGGATTGGCGCCACAGGAGCCGGGCAAGGGCTGCAACGTCTGGTACTGTTCCGGCTACGTGCGCGCTTCGGGCAAGGCCGATGCGGTGGCGCTGCACGACTGCGATATCGTCACCTACGATCGCAGCCTGCTGGCGCGGCTGATCTATCCGGTGGCCAATCCGCGTTTCCACTACGAGTTCTGCAAGGGCTACTATTCGCGCATCGCCTCCGGCAAGCTCAACGGCCGCGTCGCGCGCTTGATGGTCACGCCGTTGATCCGTGCATTCAAGATGATCTACGGGCCGTTGCCGTATCTCGACTATCTCGACAGCTACCGCTACCCGCTCTCCGGCGAGTTCTCGATGCGCGCCGACGTGCTCGACGGCATTCGCATTCCCAGCGATTGGGGGCTCGAGATCGGCGTGCTCTCCGAAGTCCACCGCAATTTCTCGACCAAACGCCTGTGCCAGGTGGATATCGCCGATGCCTACGACCACAAGCATCAGCCGGTGTCCGAGGACGATCCCTCCGGCGGTCTCAACCGCATGAGCATGGACATCGCCAAAGCGATGTACCGCAAGCTGGCGACCCTCGGGGTCGAGATGAGTGTCGAAAGTTTCCGCACGGTGAAAGCCACCTACTATCGCGTGGCGTTGGACCTGATCGAGGCCTATGACCACGATGCGGCGATGAATGGACTAAAGCTCGACCGCCATAGCGAGGAAGCGGCGGTCGAGCTGTTCGCCGACAACATCATGCAGGCCGGTTCCGCGTTCTTCGAATCTCCCCGCGACAAGCCGTTCATCCCCAGTTGGAACCGGGTGCAGGCGGCAATACCCGACCTGCAGGATCGTCTCTATGAAGCGGTGGAACTGGATAACACAGGAGACGTCTGACGCGGAATCATATGCCCGGTGCAATACCGATTGCCCCGGGCATGTGACTTAGAAGCTCAAGGTCAGTCCGGCGTTGTAGGCACGTCCGTCCAATACGCGGCCGTAGCTGCCGTAATCCACGCGCTTGTCGAAGAGGTTATAGACCCCGCCGTAGAGCGACAGATTGGACATCAGACGGTAGTTCAGGCCGGCATCCACCAGGGTGTAGCTGGGGTAGGCGTCGGATAGTCCCGAGCGCGCCGCCACCTGTTCTGCCTCGCCCTTGAAGCGCGCTCGCGCCCAGATATTGGTCGCGGCGTTGGCGGCCCAGTCCAGCCCCAGGCTGGCGCGGTGTTTAGGCTGGTCGTCGAGTGGCAGACCGGCATTTTCACCACTTTTCTGCTCGCTGTCGGTATAGGTGTAGCTGGCGTTCAGGTCGAGTGTGGCAGTCAGGGCCCAGTCCAGTCCGAGTTCGACACCATCAACCGAGGCTTCATCCACGTTCATGTACTGGTAGAGAGCGGTGTAGTCATCCCCCAGATAGATGCAGGAGGCATCGCCTTCGCGGGTGTCACAGACTACTGGCTTCTCGATCTTGTCCTCGAATTCGGTGTGGAACACTGTGGCGCTGGCGAGCAGGGCAGGCGTCGCCTGCCAATAGGCTGCTAGCTCATAGGTAAGGCTCTTCTCCGGCTTGAGGTCCGAGTTGCCAACGTCGCGGCAGTCGGCGCAACTCGGTCCACCGCCACCCTCCAGCCAGTTGGAATCGCCCTCCTTGAGATCCGGTGTGCGGTAGCCGGCGCTGACGCCCCCTTTGAAGGTAAGCGTGGGAGTGGCATCGAACACACCGTAAAGGCGCGGCACGAACTCGCTGCCGTAGTTTTCGTCCTTGACCCAGCGGGCGCCAGTAGTCAGCGAGAACCGATCGGTCAGAAACCATTCGTCTTCGGCGAACAGGGCACTGTCCCAGCGCTCCAGCGTTGCTACGCCCAGCGCTCGATCGGGGTGGTCGATCTCCTGCTTGCGATATTCGGCACCAACGGTCAGCAGATGATCGGCCAGTGGGATCACCGTGGAAGATTTGACCGTAGTGCGCTCGTAGGTCGAGGTGTACGAGCCGTCGTCCTGATCGAGATCGGTGTGCTTGACGAAGCTGCGGGTCTTGAGCCGGTCTCCCCAGTCGAGTTCGTGCGTCAGGGTCTGATGGCGCCGCCGGGTTTCAAAGTCGCGCTCACTACTGCTGCTGCGTCCTTCGGTTGCGCGTGTGTGCTGGTCGCCGTAGCCCGCCTCGAGGCTCAGTGTGTTGGCATCGTTGGGCGTCCAGGAAAGTTTGCCGCTGTAGGTGTCGCGGTCGTAGTCGGGGTAGCCGTACTCGATGTCGTCCTCGCCGCGTTGCAGTTTCGAGGCGCTGAAGGTCGCCGATAGTGTGTCTTCGATCAGCGGACCAGACAGGTAGAGATTGCCTTGCTGGCGGTTGCCGGAGTCGCTGTGCTGTTGCACCAGCGTGTCGGCGGTTAGTGAACCGGTCCAGCGTTCGGGTACCGCACGGGTGATGATGTTGATCACCCCGCCTAGAGCGTCGGAGCCGTAGAGTGTCGACATCGGTCCACGAATCACCTCGATGCGCTCGATCGCTGCCATCGGCGGTAGCCAGCTGTATTCGGCGCCGCTGCCGTAGCCGTTGTAGTAGGCTTGGGAAGAGTCCTGGGGTACCCCGTCGACCAGAATCAAGGTGTACTGGGAGTCGAACCCACGGATCGATATCTCGCCGGTACCGCCTTTGCTGGTCGGTCCATCGTCGACGTAGACCCCCGGTACGTCCTGCAATGCCTGGGTGATGTCGCGATACGATTTGCCTTCCAACTCCTCCCGGGTAACGACTGAGATGCTGGCTGGCGCATGCACTGGGTCGACGGCGTAACCCGACGCAGAGGCCGAGGTCACGGTCAAGGGGGCGAGCGTTTCGGCGCTCTGGGCCTGGACGGTGGCAGGGAGCGTGCCGCTCAAGGCCAGTCCCAGACTAGCCAGTACCCATTGGTGTCCGGTGAGCCCTCCTCGAGAGGTAAGGTCTGAGTGTGTTCGTTTCAGTGACATGTGATGTTCCCTGTTTTCTTTGCCTTGCTGAGAAAGTCAAAGGGCTCATCGCAGTCCGGCCTTGGGAAATCGGCATCCGGTCGATGACGGCAAGTTGCGCTATGGCATCTCGGTCCGCGTCGGTTGGTTGCGTGTTTCCTTATCGTTGTGTCGTCAGGTGTATGTCGTTACGTTCGTCGGGTGCCTGGGGTATCGTTGTCGTTTCTCTTCGGTGAGCCGAGCGCGCGAATGGCGGTGGTCGTCTCCTCGAGCGTTTTCAAGATCATTCGTTGCTTGTCCGGCGGCAGCGCGAGACTCTCGTGCAACGCCGCCTTGAGGTCCATGCGGGCTTCCAGCATCGCCTGGGCCAGCATCGAACTATCTTCGTCCGGCATGTTGAGTTCATAGGCTCGCCGCATGGCGGTGAGCTTGTGCCCGGCGCGCTGCAGGCGCTTGCGAACTTTGTCGGCTTCGCGCCGGAGCTCATCACATTGCCTGTGTCCGTCTTTGGTCAGTCGATAGATCTTCAGTCGTCCTTGCCTGGATCTCTCGATCAAGCCTCGTTCGAGTAGCTTCGACAGGGCGGGATAGAGACTGCCCGGGCTGGGACGGTAGAAGCCTTGCGACAATTCCTCGATCCGCTCACTCAAGGCGCTGCCGTGAGCGGGTGACTCCCCGATCAGAATGAGCAGCAGTAGCGCCAGTTCGCGGGCGTTCAATTTGCGTGCGGTGGGCATGCCGAGAGGCAGGCCTGGCGGTCGCCGTTCCTTGCCTTTCTGATGTTCGCTCTCCAGCACGCGCTGGGATTGAGGACCGTCGAGTGTCGCTGTCATCGATAGGCTCGCGTGATGCCGTCTTGGGTCGTGATGCCATCGGGCGTTGCCTCGTCGGAGGGCGTGTCGCAGGTAACGACTATGGGGCAATCGCGCTGCGGGTGGCTGATCACACTGACCGGCTGGCGATAGACATTGCCCAGGCGTTCGGCGTCCAGTACTTGCCATGGCGTGCCTTGTGCCTGAATCTTCCCCTCGGCCAGCAGTACTAGATGATCGGCATGCGCGGCCGCGAGATTGAGATCGTGCAGGACCACCACGACGCAGCATCCCGCTTGCGCCAGCTTTCCCACGCTCTTGAGCAGACGCTCCTGGTGCCGGAGGTCGAGTGCGGCGGTGGGCTCGTCGAGTAGCAGAATCGGTGTCTGCTGCGTCAGCACGCGCGCGAAGGTGGTACGTGCTTGCTCGCCGCCGGAAAGCGTCGTCGCATCGCGTGTCGCCAGGTGTCCGATCTCTGCGGCATGCAGGCTGGCGGTCACGACGGTGTCATCCTGCTCGGGCGGCAGGTCGCGCAGGGCTCTGCCCATGCGTACCACTTCTTCGACTTGATAGGCGAAGCGCAGCACGCTGTCCTGCGGCATGACCGCTCTCCGCGCGGCGAGTTCGGCAATGCTGAGGTCCGTCAGGCGATCGCCGGCGAGACGCACCTCGCCTGTGTCCGCCTGTTCGTCACCGGCGATCAGCGACAGCAGTGACGACTTACCGGCGCCGTTGGGACCGATCAGAGCGGTGATGCGGCCGTATTCGCAGCGTAGGTCGATGTCATGCAGTACCCGCTTTCCGCCCAGCGTTAGCGACACCGAGACGACATCGATCGCCGATACTGCGTTCTCGAACGTGTTGGGCGAGGGCGGATTCATGCGCGCTTTCCCATGCCACGCCCGCGTGCGATCAGCCAGAGGAAGAAGGGGCCGCCGAGCGTGGCCGTCAGAATACCGATCGGTATCTCGCTGGGCGGGTCGAGCGAGCGGGCGCCGATGTCGGCCAGCATCAGAAGCAGTCCGCCGGCCAGCGCGCTGAGCGGCAGCAGGTGCCGGTGGCCCGGCCCCATCAGCAGGCGGATCAGATGCGGTACGACCAGTCCGACGAAACCGATAGTACCGGTGAAGGAGACTGCGGCGGCCGTTAGCAATGCGGTCAGTATGACCAGATTGCGGCGCAGGCGGACGACATCGACACCGGCATGTCTGGCCTGGCGTTCGCCTAGTGCCAACAGGTCCAGCGGCGTTGCCTGGCGACGTAATAGCCAACCAGCCAATACTACGATCGGGGCGATTACCGCCACGGCCCGCCAGTCGATGCTGCCGAGTGATCCCATCGCCCAGAAAAGCAGGCTCTCCAGCTGTGCGGTGCTGGCGAGGTAAGTGAGATAACCGGTCGCGGCACCGGCGATGGCGTTGATGGCAATGCCGATCAGCAGCAGACTGGCATTGTCGCCCTGGGGTGTGCGTACCGCCAGGACATAGATAAGCGCGGTCGTGGCGGCGCCGGCGACGAAGGCGCCCAGCGGGAGCGTCCACAGTCCGAAGGTGTCGAGCTGGAGTACGATGACGGCGACGGCGCCCAGCGATGCACCGCTGCTGACGCCGACGATGCCGGGATCGGCCAGTGGGTTGCCAAACAGCCCCTGCAGAGCGGCACCGGACATCGCCAGTGCGGCGCCGACCAGCAACGCCATCAGGGCTCGTGGTAGTCGCAACTCCCAGAACACTACATGGGCCAATCGTTGGCCCTCTTCGGTCTCGAACGGTGTGATCAGCGCTTTCAGGATCTGGTCGAGCGATAGTGGCACCTGGCCGGTTACCGCAGCGCCGATCAAGGCCAGCAACAGCCCGACCGATAGACCCAGATAGACGGGAATCGCAGCTGGGCGGGAGCGGCGACGGGTACGCATGATGAGCAGGTTGCGAGGGGGAGCCGTTGTCATGGTGAACGCTTGCCTCCGACATCGGCTAAAGCGCGGGCCAAGGCCAGCGTCGCTTCGCCGCTCTGTGCGGCATCGAATTTCACCGCGGCGTGAGGCAGCACGACCAACTGCCGGTCGCGGGCGGCAGGCGTATTGGCCAGCCCCGGTACTTGTTGCCAGATGCCGTTCGGCCCACCCAGCGCCGGCAGTTCGAGATCGGAGACCAACACCACCTCCGGCGCCATGCCGATGACACCTTCCGCCGTCAGTGACTGATAGCGTTCCAGTCCGGCTTCGGCGCCGGCATTGATGCCACCGGCGCGTTCGATCAATCCATTGACTGCCGTCGAGCGGCCGGCGGCGGTAACGGCACCGGTCGTTCCCGCGCCACTACTCGAGACTTGAAGTACCGTGGGGGAGTGATCGATGGGGGCGACGATGCGGGAAGCCTCTGCGTAACGGGCCTCGATCCGGGTCACCAGTTTCTCACCTTCGGCTTGGCGGCCGACCAGCTTGGCGATTTGCTGGATACGCGTCGTCGCCGGCAGTTCGCGGGAGACCATATGATTCTCGATATCCAGCGAGCCGGCGCGCTCGAGAATCGATAGGTCGCGCCCGGGATTTCCGCCGATGATGAGCGTCGTGCCCGCGGCCAGAATGCCCTCCAAGGTCGGCAGTCGCCGATAGCGTGCCGCATGGGGAAAGGCTGTCCGAAACGCCGGATCTGTCGGCATCAGTACCAATTCGTCCCCTACGCCCAATGCCTCGAGAATCTCCGCATGCCCCGGATCCATGACTGCAATTCGCGGGACATCCCGGTTCGCCGCTTGCGCGCCGTTGCAGGCGAGAAGCCAAAAAAGTAGAGCGACGATCGATACGGTCCACAACTGACGCATCCCCGAGTCTGGAGTGGAGAGGACTGCTGCTGTCATCGGCGATGGAGGGGGCACGGCGATAGCTACCTAGCATGGAATGATAGGATATATCGTACGATAAATTAAATGATAATCAAACTCATTAATGAATCAGCCATCAACGGCTGCCGCCCGAACGTAGAGAGCCGAGGCTTTATACCTCGGCTCCTATGGCTAGAGGGTATCGGATCCCGCCGAAATGCCCCATGTGATGACCTTGCGCGAAAACGGGCTCTGATACGAGCCGCTATGCTGTCTAAGCCGGGTCGCTGTCATGAATACGCCGTAGTGCTTCCGCCACGGCGGCACTTTGGCCTTCCGCCGCCAGGTTCTGGCGATGCGTACCGTAGCGCACCATGGTTTCCATGGACGTGCTGTTCTGACTGGCGCGAAGCGCTTCCGCCCCTGCGTCGCTCTGACCGGCACCGATGTCGAGGCGCCACATTCCGAACTGGTTAGTGGACATCAAGGCGGGTTGTACGTTGAGTGGTTGATGCAAGCGCTGCATTGCGGCCTGCTGAGCCACGCTATTGCCGGCTTGTGCCAGTACGGGAGCGCAACCTGCCAAGGCGACGGTTGCCGCAATGCGCATCCAACGAGAAAAGATCGCTGATTTCATGATGACCGGTTCCTATTGCAAGAAGGTGTTTGCGACCGCGTTCACGATCGTGGTCGACAGCGGGTCGACTACGGTGCAACTCGCTGTCGGCTGACCGTAAGACGCATGGGCAGGTGATCTATTCCTGGGTTGGCTGAAATGTCTCACCGGGGAAATGGCGTCGGAGTGCGCAGTCAGGAAATAAAGGAATATGAGCAGGCTCTAGATTTTATATTCAAAAAAGATCTAACGTTAGAACTTGATTGGCGATATGCTGTGAGGTGTATCGACTTCCAGGAGCCCTCATGCAGACCTTCGCGCTTTCGAAAGGCCAGCCCGATGTCGCCGGTTTTTTCGATCCCCGCACCTTCAGCATCCAATACGTGGTCAGCGACCCCGCCACGCGGCAATGCGCGATCATCGATCCCGTACTCGACTATGACGAAAAATCCGGTGCCACGGCGACGCACCATGCCGATGAGCTACTGGCCTATATCGCGCGGGAGGGCTTCACGGTGGAGTGGATCCTGGACACTCACCCTCATGCCGATCACTTCTCCGCCGCCCATTACCTCCATGGCAAGACGGGGGCGCCGACCGCGATCGGCCGCCCGGTGACCCAGGTCCAGGCGTTGTGGAAGGAGATCTACCACTGGCCGGATTTCACTGGCGACGGCAGCCAGTGGGACCGCTTGTTCGCCGATGGTGACACCTTCCCGATCGGTGAGTTGACAGCGCGAGTCATGCATTCGCCGGGGCATACCCTGGCCTCGATTACCTACGTCATCGGCGATGCCGCCTTTGTTCACGACACCTTGTTCCAACCCGATTTCGGCACGGCTCGTGCCGATTTTCCCGGTGGTAGCGCGCATCAGCTTTGGCATTCGATCCAGGCGATACTCGCGCTACCCGAGGAAACGCGCCTATTCACCGGACACGATTACATGCCCGATGGCCGCGAGCCGCAGTGGGAGAGCACGGTGCGCGAGCAATGCGAACGAAACAGGCATCGGGTCGGCCAGTGCAGCGAGGCAGAGTACGTCGAACTGCGCCGGCGCCGTGATCGCGAACTGCCCATGCCCAAGCTGATCCTGCATGCGTTGCAGGTGAACATTCTGGGCGGGCGTCTGCCCGAGCCGGAAACCAACGGCAAGCGCTATCTGAAGATCCCTCTCAATGCTCTGGAAGGTGCCGCTTGGGAGTGATGACGCGCCGAAGTCTCAGCGGAATCCATCATGACAGGAGGAAACGATGAACGAACCGGCAGCGGTGAATGGGAAACGCCATGATGTCGTCATTATCGGTGGTGGCGCCGGAGGTATTGCGGTGGCGGCGAGTCTGCACAAGCGCCAGCCGGATCTCGACATCGCGATCGTCGTCGCCAATCTGCTCGCATTTCTCGACAATAAGTCGCTGCCTTCCGGTTACCGTGGATCTACTGGACCTTGATGCTCAAGGGGCTCGAGTGGTTGGCGAAATCGGCGGCACGTTCGTGAGAATCGGCCGGTCACTCGTGAAGCATGCAGAGATGGGCTCGGCAACGAACCGATGAGAGCGCCAATGTCGATACGAGAGAAGGATACCGGGGCGTGAGCGGGAGAGGGCGCTCGGGCCTGACGCGCTGGTTGCCGATCCTGGCGTGGGGGAGGCGCTACGACCGGAAAATTTTCGGCGAGGATCTGGTGGCGGCAGCGATCGTCACGCTGATGCTGATCCCGCAGGCGCTGGCATACGCGATGCTGGCCGGTCTGCCGCCGGTCGTCGGACTCTATGCCAGCCTGCTGCCGCTGATCGTCTATACGCTGATGGGAAGCAGCAGCACACTTTCCGTCGGACCCATGGCCGTGGTGTCGCTCATGACCGCTGCGGCACTGTCGCGGGTCGCCGAAGCGGACTCCGCCGGCTATGCGGCCGCGGCGCTCGTCCTGGCGCTGCTCTCGGGCGGCATCCTGCTGATCATGGGGGTGTGTCGACTCGGTTTTCTGATCAATTTCCTGAGCCACCCTGTCATGACGGGATTCGTCAGTGCTTCGGGATTACTGATCGCCGCCAGCCAGCTCAAGCACCTGCTGGGCATTCCTCTCTCCGGTTCGACGCTACCGGCGCTGCTTTCTCGACTGCCGTCGGCGCTGGAGCGGCTGAACTTGCCGACGCTCGCCATGGGCTGCGCTTCCCTCATCATGCTATGGCTGATCCGACGTTGGGGAAAGGCGGGCCTCGAACGTTGCCGGGTGCCTTCACGCGCTGCCGGTATGCTGGTCAAGCTCGCGCCCATCGCGACGGTCGCCATTGCGGCATTGGCTGCCAGTACCGTCGGGTGGCTGGGACACGACGTTTCCACCATCGGGAAGATTCCGACAGGCCTGCCATCGTTGATGCTGCCTCCCTGGGATCCCGGGCTCTGGCGGACATTGATATGGCCGGCGATACTGATCAGCATCGTCGGCTATGTCGAATCGGTATCGGTGGCCCAGGCGCTGGCCATCCGTCGTGGCGAACGGTTGGACCCCGACCAGGAGCTGGTTGGCCTCGGCGGTGCCAATCTGGCTGCTTCGATCAGTGGTGGCATGCCGATTACCGGTGGCTTTTCGCGGTCGGTGGTCAATTTCGATGCCGGCGCACGCACCCCGGCCGCCGGTGCCTATACCGCCGTCGGTATCGCCGTGGTCATGCTGCTGTTCGCGCCATGGCTGCGCGAACTGCCAATGGCCGCGCTGGCGGCGGTCATCGTCATTGCCGTGCTCTCTCTGGTGGATCTGCCGGCGTTCGCGCGCGTCTGGCGTTATTCGCGGGGCGAGGGCGTAGCGATGGCGGCGACGGCGGTGGCGACACTGCTGCTGGGTGTCGAAATCGGTATCCTGGTCGGCGTCGGCATGTCGCTGGCGCTACATCTCTACGGCACCAGCCGACCCCATAGCGCGGAGGTCGGGCGGATTCCCGGCACCGAGCATTTTCGCAACATTCGTCGCCATGCGGTGGAGACCGACTCCCACCTTGCCATCCTGCGTGTCGACGAAAGCCTCTATTTCGCCAATGTTCGCTATCTCGAGGATCTGGTAACGATGGTGACAAGCCGCGATCCACCGCCACGGAACCTGGTGTTGACATGTCAGGCGGTCAATGTGATCGACGCCAGTGCCCTGGAGAGTCTCGAGGCGTTGAACCGGCGCCTGACGAATCAAGGGGTCGGTCTGCATCTGGCCGAGGTCAAGGGCCCGGTGATGGACCGCTTGAGCCATACGGGGTTGCTCGAATCGCTCAATGGACGTGTCTTTCTGAGCACGTTCGAGGCGTGGCGCGCACTGCATGGCCGTGGGCCAGCGCGGCTCTCCATGCCCTGTATCGCTACACCTGGCGTCACATTCCCATCGCCTCGGCAATCGGCTTCATGACTCAAGCAGAAGGAGCGGTGACATCGTGGAACTCGTGAGTGCGTTAAAGGGCTTGATCGGCGGCGGATTGATTGGTCTCGCCGCCGTGCTGCTGATGGGCCTTCTCGGCCGCATTGCCGGGATCAGCGGCATCGTCTCGGGAGCGCTGTTCGAGCGTGGTAGCGACCGCGGCTGGCGGCTGGCATTCATAGCCGGATTGATCGCCGCTCCGGTGCTGCTGGCCATGACGGGGCTCGAGTGGGGCAACGTCGTCGCCGAGCCGGGGCGCCTGATCGGAGCGTCGGCCTACGGTCCCGGCGTCATGCTGATCTCCGGCCTGTTGGTCGGTTTGGGCACCGGCATCGGCAGCGGCTGTACCAGTGGCCATGGCGTGTGCGGGCTGGCTCGCCTTTCGCCGCGCTCGATCGCGGCGACACTGACCTTCGTCATCGTCGCCATGCTGACCGTCTACTTGCGCCACGTGATAGGGGAGTGATACATGATCGTCTTGTCTGGACTGCTTGCCGGACTGCTGTTCGGACTGGGCCTTTCGATCGGCGGCATGACCGATCCCACGCGGGTGATCGGCTTTCTCGATGTGACCGGGACGTGGGATCCGACTTTGGGCTTCGTGCTCGGCGGCGCCGTTGTTACCTCATTCGTCGGCTATCGACGGGTGTGGCGGCGCGGTGCGCCGCTCTTTGCCGAGCGCTTTCAACTGCCGAGCCGGCGCGATCTCGACGCGCGTCTCATCGGAGGCGCTGCTCTGTTCGGCATTGGCTGGGCGCTGTCCGGCTACTGTCCGGGGCCGGCGCTCGCCTCGCTGTCGGCAGCAGGCTGGCCTCTGATCACTTTTCTGGCGGCGATGATCGCTGGCTGGTGGCTGGCGCGGCGATGGTCGGCGCGCCACTGAGCGTCAATTCCTGCCACTGCCAGTCCCATCTGGGCTGGCTCCTCTGCCCGGACTCGTGGGTATTTGGTGTGGGTGGAGACTTCACCGACATTCTCCGCTTTTGATCCCATGACGCGTGATTGCCTCATACCCGATGCGTGGATATTCAACCGTATTTCGAGCATGAAAAGCAGGTATGAAAGCCATGGTTAGCCGTGTCGTAGCCAGCCGTAGCAGGCGATTCCCAGCAGCGTCATCGCGAAGGAACCGAGCACATGTATCAGGGTGCCGGCCAGCGCCCAGATCCAGCGGCCGCTCTGGATCGCGGTCACCATCTCGGCGGAGAAGGTGGAGAAGGTGGTCAGGGCGCCCAACAGGCCGGTCACGGCGAACAGCTTCCACTCCACGCTCAGCGACGAATCCTGAAAGAAGCTCAGCGCCAGCCCGATCAACCAGGCGCCGGCCAGGTTGGCGATCAGCGTGCCGGGCGGGATATGCAGAAAATAACCGTTGTACTGCGCGCCGAGCCACCAGCGCAGATTGGCGCCGATGGCCGCGCCGAGGCTGATGGCGAGTATGGGTAACCACATTGACCTTTCCTTATCGCGTATCGATGGGATGGGTGGCGCTGGCGGGCGATAACTTTATCATCTCGAGACGAAGCGACAAGAGGGGCACTGGCGTCTTCAGGTTCTCAGGGCTGCACCAACCACAGACTGCGATAGGGGCGCAGAATATCGCGCTCTTCCGGATGTGGATTCCAGTGTCTGCCATCCTTGAGTACGTCGTACCAGTCGCCTTCGGCGAGTTCGGCGATATCCAGTGGCTGGCGCTTGTCGCTGATGTTGTAGATCGCCAGCAGACGGCGGCCGTTGGCCAGCGGGCCGCGCTCGATGGCGAAGATGCCCGGCGGTGTCTCGAGCACCCGCTGTGGCGCCTCGGGATGGAAACAGGGCTCGTTGGCGCGAATGTTGAGACGCCGCTTGAGCGAGGTGAAGGCCTCGCGGGTCGGCGTGCTGCGGCTGTCGATCAGTTCGTCGAGTTCTTCCTTGGGCCATTGGCGGCGATTGATCGAACGCAGCCGACCACTGCGCTCGACGCCCTCGTGATCGTTGAGCGTCGCGGTCAGCGAATGGAAGTAGATCCCGGGAATCCCCTGCAGCGCCAGCATCAGGTTCTGGCTGCACAGGAAGCGTTCCACCTGCCAGGCATCGGGACCGCGGCGCGTGCCTTTCATGGCATCGTAGTAGGTGATGTTGATCTCATAGGGGGAATCGCTGCCGTCGGGGTTGGTCCTCATGCTGACGTAGCCACCGAAGCGGTGCATCAGTTCGAGCAGGATCTGCAGGTCGTGCGGTGGCAACAGGCCTTCCAGCGCGCGTACGCCGATACCGTCGTGGCTGGCGGTGAAGTTGAAATAGGTACATCCCGGTGGCAGCTGCGGCAGCGAGCGGGCCCAGTCGCTCAGCGTGGTGGCGTCGCCGCTGGTCAGGGTGTGCACCAGCAGCGGCGGCAACGTGAACTGATAGATCATGTGGGCTTCGTCAGGCATCGTCCGGGGATCCTCGAGACGCTCCAGTCCGAAGTAGCTCATGTTCTCGTTGTGGGGCACGTTGGTTTCGGTGATCAACAGCGTACCCGGCGCCACGAAATCCAGGATCGCGCGCATCAACCTCACGATGGCGTGGGTCTGCGGCAGGTGTACGCAGTTGGTTCCGACCTCTTTCCACAGATAGGTGATGGCGTCCAGGCGAATGATGCGGGCGCCTTGCTGGACATAGAAAAGCAGGATGCCGACGAATTCGAGCAGCACGTCCGGATTGGCGAAATTGAGATCGATCTGGTCGTCGGAGAAGGTGGCCCACAGGTAGCGGGTGCCACGACGGGTCGAGACCGGTACCAGCAGCGGCGAATTGCGGGGCCGGGTGACCTGGGACAGATCGGTTTCCGGGTCCATCTCGATGAAGTAGTCACGGCCTGGCTGGGTGCCGGAGAGATAGTCGGTGAACCATAGCGACTCGCGCGAGACGTGATTGATCACCAGGTCGACCATCAGGTCGATGCGCGAGGCAAGACGCCGCACGTCCTGCCAGGTGCCCAGCTTGGGGTTGACTTCGCGATAGTGAACGACCGAGAAGCCGTCGTCGCTGCTCCAAGGGAAGAAAGGCAGGATATGCAGGCCGCTGAAGGTGCCATTGAGGCGGGTCGCGAGGAAATCGTCGAGGACCTCCAGCGGCGGGCGCTCACCGTCGATGATGGTGTCGCCATAGGTGATCAGGATCTGGTCGCGTTCGCTCCAGGTCGGCCGCGGAAGACTGTCCAGTGCACTTCGCTGGTGCATCAGCAGTGTCATCAACCGCCGCATCACCTCGTCGCGGCGCGGCCCGTAGACCTCTTCGAGTCGCGCACTGGCGCGTTCAATGAATGCCTCTTCGGAGAGCGCAGGATAATTCGCGGCACGGCTGGGCATGATAGAGCGGTTCCTGGTTCAACAATGGACAGCACGAAGGCGAGAGAGTCACCGAATGTGACCGAATCGTCACACTATCCTTGCAGAAGATGGGCCAACTTTAAAACCGATCCTTAATTTCAGTGTATTTCCGGTATGTTGCACAACCCGTTACACTGAAGGACGAGTTCAATTCGCGGGGCGATCCTTCGATTGCCCGCGCCGCCAGGTAGAATACCGATGCATTGTCCTTTCTGCGGTACGCACGACACGAAGGTGACCGACTCGCGCTTGGTAGCCGAAGGGGACCAGGTGCGTCGACGTCGTCAATGCGCCGCCTGCGGCGAGCGCTTCACGACCTACGAGACGGCCGAGCTGGTCATGCCCCGGGTGGTCAAGGCGGATGGCTCGCGAGAGAGTTTCGATGAGCAGAAGATGCGCGCCGGCATGTCGTTGGCCCTGGAAAAGCGCCCGGTCAGCGTCGAATCCTTCGAGGCGGCGGTCGAGCGCATCCGGCAACGGCTGCGTGCACGCGGAGATCGCGAAGTCGAGGCACGCGAAATCGGCGAAGAGGTGATGGAGATGTTGAAGCGTCTGGATCACGTCGCCTATATCCGCTTTGCTTCGGTCTACCGCCGTTTCCAGGATCTCGATGAGTTCCGTGCCGAGATCGATCGTCTGACGCAGGAGCCCCGTACTCCTTCGGGCGATGACAGTCCACCGGGCAACGGCAAGGGAAACACCGCCTGAATGTCTGCGTATGTCGTGTTCCCCAGACGTTGAACCCGCCCCTGTCGAGTCGCGGCCGGCTCGCCGGCCGTGCTGAACGAGCGAATCGCCATGTCCTCTGCCTTCGAAAGCGCTTCCCAGATCGACCGGCCCGTGGCCGAGGCGTGGATGAGCCGCGCCATTCGCCTGGCCTGGAAAGGGCGCTACAGCTGCGATCCCAACCCACGCGTGGGCTGTGTGCTGGTCAAGGATGGCGTGCTGGTCGGCGAGGGCTTTCACGCCCGCGCCGGCAAAGCGCACGCCGAGATCAACGCGCTCGAGGCGGCCGGTGAAGCCGCGCGTGGCGCAACCGCATACGTGACCCTCGAACCCTGCTCGCATACCGGACGCACCGGCCCTTGCAGCCAGGCGCTGATCGAGGCCGGCGTGGCGAGAGTCGTCGCGGCGATGGAGGACCCCAACCCGCAGGTCTCGGGGCGCGGATTCGCCATGCTGCGCGCCGCCGGGATCGACGTCGTTGTCGGGTTATTGGAGAGCGAGGCGCGCGCGCTCAATCCCGGATTCATCCGTCGCATGAGCGAAGGCCGACCGCGGGTCACGCTGAAGATGGCGATGAGCCTCGACGGCCGTACCGCCATGGCCAGCGGCGAATCGCAGTGGATTACCGGCCCCGCCGCGCGCCAGCAGGTGCAGCGCCTGCGCGCGGCCTCGAGCGCCGTGCTGACCAGCGTGGAATCGATCATCTTCGATGATTCGCGGCTAACGGTGCGTGCCGAGCAGTTGGGGCTCGAGCAGGCCGAATCGATCGCTCGGCGCCAGCCGCTGCGGGTGGTTCTCGACAGCAGTCTGCGCCTGCCGCTGGCCGCCGCCTGTCTGAACGAGCCGGGACGCACGCTGGTGTTCACCGTGCAGGATGAGCGCGCGCCGCGCCGGGCCAGGCTCGAGGCCGCCGGGGCCGAAGTGATCTGCATGCCGGCCACTAATGAGGGCCGGGTCGAGTTCGACGCCGTGTTGCGCTATCTCGCCGCCCAGGAGGCGTGCAACGAGGTACTGGTGGAAACCGGCGCCACACTGGCTGGCGCGCTGCTCGAGGCGCAGTGCGTCGACCGTCTGGAACTGTTCATCGCACCGACCCTGCTGGGCGGCGAGGCACGGCCACTGTTCGCGCTGCCGGGGTTAAAAAACATGAGTCAGCAGCGCCGGCTCGAGATCGACGAGATTCGTGCCGTGGGCAACGATTGGTGGATCAAGGCGCGTCCCGCCTCGGACGGTTAGTGCCGCGCCGGGCGTCGTTTCACGGCGACGCCGGTTGGCGTTGCCATGTGCCGACAGTGGCGTCAGCGTCTCCCGACAGGTAGTCTGTGCCGTCATCGAACCCTAGCGGTCTGTGTGGACGAATCAGCAATGACGACAGCGCAACCGAGCCAGCTGGCCAGCATCGAGGCTCTTGTCGAAGACATTCGGCAGGGCAAGATGGTCATCCTGATGGATGACGAGGATCGCGAGAACGAAGGCGACATCATCATGGCCGCAGAGTGTGTCGAGGCGAGCCATATCAATTTCATGGCGCGCCACGCCCGTGGCCTGATCTGCCAGCCGATGAGCCGCGAGCGATGCCAGCAGTTGAAGCTACCGCTGATGGTCAGCGACAACGGCTCCGGCTATGGCACCAAGTTCACCGTCTCCATCGAAGCCGCGCGCGGTGTCTCGACCGGCATCTCCGCCGCCGACCGGGCCTTGACCGTGCGTGCCGCGGCGGCGCGTGACGCCAAACCCGAAGACATCGTGCAACCGGGTCATATCTTTCCGCTGATGGCGGAGCCGGGCGGGGTGTTGCGGCGTGCCGGGCATACCGAAGCGGCCTGCGATCTGGCGACGATGGCCGGTTTCGAGCCGACCGGCGTGATCTGCGAGATCATGAACGACGACGGTAGCATGGCACGGCGCCCGGAACTCGAGCGCTTCGCCGCCGAGCACGATATCAGGATCGGCACCATCGCCGATCTGATCCACTATCGCATGCTCAACGAGCGCACCGTCGACGCGGTGGAGCAAAATCCGGTACGCACCGCCTTCGGCGACATGCTGCTGCACGTTTTCCATGACCGTATTCAGGACACGCACCATCTGGCCCTGGTCAAGGGTAAGCCCGAGCCCGGCACACCGACGACGGTGCGCGTCCATGGCGGCGACACGCTGCGCGACCTGCTGGCGCTGTGCAGGGGCGACAGCCACTGGACGGCCTATACCGCGCTGGAGGCGATCGCCAATGCCGAGTCCGGTGTGTTCGTGCTGCTCGAGGAAGCCCGGCCGCAGGGCGATTTCAAGCTCCAGCTCGACGTGCTGCTCGGGCGCCGCCCGCCGCCGCGCTCAAGCGCTTCGGATGGTGCGGGCAATTTTCTGTCGATCGGCACCGGCGCGCAGATTCTGCGCCAGCTCGGTGTCGGCAAGATGCGACTGCTGAGTTCGCCGTGGCGCTTCTCGGCTCTTTCCGGCTTCGACCTGGAAGTGGTCGAACTGGTCAGCGGCGATGCGTGAAGCCGGTGCGCTAGCGCATGCGATTCCTGCTCATGCCCCATCCTGATTCGAACCCGTGAACGCGCGGCCGTGATAAGATGGCCGGCTTCGCGCGCCGAGCGCTGGCGCCGGTCAACCAAACTGTTTTATCGTGCGCCCTGTCCGATTCATCGTACTTTTGACTCATCAACAGGGCGCAGTGACTCCGGAACCCGACAATGCAACCGATCGCTCAACTGGAAGGTCAATTCACCGATGTCGACGGGCGCTATGCCATCGTCGTCGGCCGTTTCAATCATCATGTCGTCGATAGCCTCGTCGAAGGGGCGGTCGATAGCCTGATGCGTCACGGCGTCGGTGAAGACAACATCGAGCTGATTCACGTTCCCGGCGCCTGGGAACTGCCGCTCGCGGTCAAGCGCGTGCTGCAGGTGTCCCGACCGGACGCGGTGGTCGCGCTGGGCGCGGTGATTCGCGGTGGCACGCCGCACTTCGAATACGTCGCCGGCAACTGCAATTCGTCGCTGAGTGCGTTGCAACTGGAGTTCGATACCCCGATTGCCAACGGCGTGTTGACGGTCAACTCGATCGATCAGGCCGTCGAGCGTGCCGGTACCAAGGCCGGCAACAAGGGAACGGAGGCGGCCATGGCGGCAATGGAAATGGTCTCGCTGCTCAAGCGGCTGGGAGGTGGTGAATGAGCGCGCCTTCCCGCCAGCCTTCCAAGGCCCAGGAGTCGCGTCGCGCGGCGCGTGAACTTGCCGTGCAAGGGCTCTATCAATGGCAGATGACCGGCAAGTCGATCAGCGCCGTCGAGGCCGAGTTTCGCGCCCAGGTCGCCGACGAGGATCTCGAGGATCACGAGAACTGGCACAAGGTGATGCAGATCGCCGATCAGGCGCTTTTTCATGATCTTTTGCACAACACCGCGGGCCACCGTGCCGAACTCGATGCCGCTATCGCGCCGCTGCTCGATCGGCGGCTGGAGGATCTCGACCGCATCGAACTGGCGATTCTGCGTCTCGGTGCCTATGAGCTGTCGCGGCGTCCCGAAGTTCCCTATCGCGCGGTGATCAACGAAGGCGTCGAACTGGCCAAGATCTTCGGCGCCACCGATGGCCACAAATACGTCAACGGCATCCTCGACAAGCTGGCGTCGCGCCTGCGGGGTGCCGAGGTCGCTGCTCGCCGTCGTTGACATGACTCGCGCTTCGTTGAGCGAATTCGAGCTGATCGCTCGCTACCTGTCACGCCCGCCGGCGGGGGAGCGCGGCGACATCGTTGTCGGCAACGGCGACGATTGCGCGGTGCTCACGCCGACGCCGGGGCACCAGTTGGCGGTCAGCGTCGATACCTCCGTGGTCGATATCCACTTTCCGCACGATGCGCCGCCCGACGCCATCGGCCATCGCGCGCTGGCGGTCGCGCTGAGCGATCTGGCGGCGATGGGTGCCAAGGCGCGCTGGTGCTGCATGGCGCTGACGCTGCCCGAGGCCGATCCCGCCTGGCTTGCTGAATTTGCCGCAGGCTTCCGGGCGCTGGCCGAGCGTAGCGGTTGCGAGCTGGTGGGCGGTGACGTCACGCGTGGTGCGCTGACGATCGGCGTCACGGTGCACGGCGAGTTGCCCGCCGGTAGCGCGCTGCGTCGCAGCGGGGCGAAACCGGGCGAGCTGATCGCCGTCACCGGCTATCCCGGGCGCGCGGCCGCCGGACTGCTGCGTTGGCAGCAGGACGAGCGCGAGGCCGGGCATCCGCTGCTCGAAGCGTACTTGCGTCCCGAGCCGCGACTGGCGGCCGGTGAAGCGTTGCGGGGATTGGCGAGCAGCGCCATCGATATCTCCGATGGGCTGCTGGCGGATCTGGCGCATATCCTGCGCGCTTCCGGGGTTGGCGCACGGCTCGATCTCGAGTCGCTACCCTTGGCCACGCCGCTGCGTGCGATCTTCGAGACCGGCGCGGTGCATGAGCTGGCGCTCAATGGCGGCGATGACTACGAGCTGCTGGTGACGCTGGCCGAGTCGGACCTGGCGGAGGCGCAGCGCCGGCTGGCGGCGCTGCATCTGCCACTGACGCCGATCGGACGCATCGTCGACAGCGAGGGCATTCATGGTGTCCCGCCGCACTATCTGCAGCGCAGCGGCTGGGACCATTTTCCGGAGACGGCACCATGAACCGGGCGCCCTCCAGCGTGTGGCGCCGGCCGCGCCACTTCCTGGCCTTCGGCCTGGGCAGTGGCGCGGTGCCGTTCGCGCCCGGCACCTTCGGCACGCTGGCGGCGATTCCCTTCTATTGGTTGCTCTCGGGGCTGCCGCTGTCGATCTACCTCGGAGTGATGGGCGTGGCGACCCTGGTCGGCATCTGGCTTTGCGAAACCACGTCGCGCGATCTCGGCGTTCACGATCACTCCGGCATCGTGTGGGACGAATTCGTCGGCTACTGGCTGACCATGGCGGCGGTACCGTTCTCCTGGGAGGCCGCGCTGTGGGGATTCGTCGTCTTTCGCGTGTTCGATATCATCAAGCCGTGGCCGATCCGCTGGGTCGATCGTCGGGTGGCCGGCGGCATCGGCATCATGTTCGACGATATCCTGGCCGGGGTGTATGCCTGGTGCACGATGCATCTGTGGTTCTGGCTGCACTGAGATCGCGACACTCATCGACCCATGACAGCTCACTCGCGGTGGGCACTCTTCTTCCTTCAACGTGAGGAGCCAGGAATGCGCAAGTGGATTGGCGCGGGTGTCGTCGTCCTGCTCATCGCCGGGGCGGGCTATCTCGGCGCCCAGGCCTATTCGAGCCAGCGTTTCGAAGATGAGATGGCCAGATCGATCGCGCGGCTCGACGCCAGTCCGCAATGGCAGCTATCGCGCCATGACGTCGATAGCGGCTGGTTCCACTCCAGTGGCCGGATCGAAGCGCATTATCTCGATCTCGCCGAGGGGGCGGATGCCATTGTCATCGATACGCCTTATCACGCCGAGCACGGGCTGCTCGAGACGACGCTCGGCGGCGAGAGCCAGGTTCGAGTCGGTGACGACGATGAAACGTTGTTCGGCGACGTGCTGAAAAGTGACGCTCCGGTGACCTGGAAAGGGCGATTTCTGACCCGTGACCAGCGCCTCGAGGCCTCCGTCGAGGTGCCGGGCTTCTCGCAGCGCGTGACCGTTCCCGCCAGCGGGATCGAGGGCGAGATGACGCCGCCCGGAAAGATACGACTGGACTTCGACGGGCTGTCGCTGGATATCGTCCAGGTCGGCGATCGCGTCACTCTCGATGGCCAAGCGCCACGGTTGCAGGTGGTCGATGACGAGGCCGATGTTCGCCTGGACGATGTGGCGCTGGCGGGAACCTTCAAGGGTGACGATCGGGCATTCGAGCAGCAGGTCACATTGACGATCCCCACGGCCACGGTAACGCCAAGCGACGGCCCGAGCGTGGTTTCCAAGGACATCCGCTATGCCATGCGGGCGACCCTGGATGCCGAGCAACTGGCGATGCAGTTGAAGGCCGACGTCGGCGAGAGTCGCATCCAGGGCCAGCGGATCTTCAGCGGCAGCTTGAACATGACGCTGGATCGTATCGATGGCGATGCCTATCGGGCGCTGGCGGCGAATCTCGATTCGCATCTCGGCGCCATCCAGGCGGCCATCGATGCCAACGATGAAGCAGCGCTGGACGCGGCCCTGGCGCCGCTCGCGCCGCAGATCCAGGCGATACTTGCCGGTTCGCCGCGGCTGGCGCTGGATACGTTCGATGTCGACAGCCCGCTGCTGGGCATGCGAATGAACGGCAGCGGCGAACTCACGCTCGACGGCGCCGGTATCGAAAGCTGGAATCCTGGGGCGATGAGCGATCAGGCAACGGCGAATGCCTTGATCGAGCGTCTCGAGGGGCACTTGATTTTCAACGGCGCGCCGCCGCTGCTGTCGATGTATCTGGGGCTGCCGACGACCAGCGACCCGCTGAAGGTCGAACTTGCCGGCGGCGTGCTCGACGTCAACGGCCGGCGGATGCCGTTGTTGCTGCCTGAACTCGCCGAGTAGATCGTCCGTGCGGCGTCCGACGATACGGGGCGGGCTTGGGTATTCGTTCCGTCATTTCCGCTGGTTGTCCGGCCGCGTGACTTGAACTCCTGCCCGGGCGCCCACATCCCTTGACCATTCGGCCATTTCTGGCTTCTGACTCAGGGTGAATGATGAGCGAATACGATCGGGATTCCGCGGAAACCTTCGACGCAGGACAGGACGCCCAAAGCGACGGCGGACAGAGCCACAGAACCTCGGCCAGTGGCGCCGTCGTGCCGTCCGGCGATTATCTGCCGGAGCGCATCTACCTTCTTCCTATTCACAATCGCCCTTTCTTCCCGGCCCAGGTACAGCCGTTGATCATTCAGCGCCAGCGCTGGGAAGAGACCATGCAGCGGGTTGCCAACACGCCGCATCACATGGTCGGCGTCGCTTTCGTGGGCGAGGTCGGCGTCGATGAACTGGGGGTGGACAGCTTCCCCGAGATCGGCACGGCGGTGAAGGTGCACCGCACCCAGAGCGAAGAACAGCAGATCCAGTTCATCGCCCAGGGCATGCGCCGTTTTCGCATCCATCGCTGGCTCTCCAGGAAGCCGCCGTATCTGGTCGAGGTTTCCTACCCGCGGGAGCCGGTCGACGCCGAGGCCGAGGAAGCGCGTGCCTACGCGATGTCGTTGATCAATGGCATCAAGGAACTGCTGCCGATCAACCCGCTCTATGGCGAGGAGCTGAAAAGCTATCTCAATCGCTTCAGCCCGCACGAGCCCGGCCCGCTGACCGATTTCGCCGCCGCCATCACCTCGGCCAAGGGCCGCGAGTTGCAGAGCGTGCTGGAGACGCTGCCGATCATGGAGCGCATGCAGCGCGTGCTGCCGCTGCTGCGCAAGGAGATCGAGGTCGCGCAGTTGCAGAACCAGATCAGCGAGCAGGTCAACTCGCAGATGCAAAAGCATCAGCGCGAATTCTTCCTGCGCGAGCAGCTCAAGGTCATCCAGAAGGAACTCGGCATCTCGAAGGACGACCGCGAGAGCGATGTCGACACCTTCCGTGGGCGGCTGGAAAACCTGCAGGTACCGGAGCGCGTGCAGGCGCGCATCGACGATGAGTTGACCAAGCTCTCGGTGCTCGAGACCGGCTCGCCGGAGTACGGCACCACGCGCAACTATCTCGACTGGCTGACCTCGCTGCCCTGGGGGATCACCTCCGAGGATCAGCTCGATCTCCAGCGGGCGCGCAAGATACTCGATCGCGATCATGACGGTCTCACCGACGTCAAGGAGCGCATCATCGAGTTTCTCGCCGAGGGCGCCTTCAAGGGCGACGTCGGTGGCTCGATCGTGCTGCTGGTGGGGCCGCCCGGGGTCGGCAAGACATCGGTCGGGCGCTCGATCGCCGAAGCGCTGGGACGCAAGTTCTATCGCTTCTCGGTCGGCGGCATGCGCGACGAGGCCGAGATCAAGGGCCATCGCCGGACCTACATCGGCGCCATGCCGGGCAAGCTGGTGCAGGCGTTGAAGGAAGTCGAAGTCGAGAATCCGGTGATCATGCTCGACGAGGTCGACAAGATGGGTCAGTCGTTCCAGGGCGACCCGGCGTCGGCGCTGCTCGAAGTGCTCGATCCCGAGCAGAACGTCGACTTCCTCGATCATTATCTCGACGTGCGTCTGGACCTCTCCAAGGTGCTGTTCGTGTGCACGGCGAACCAGCTCGACACCATTCCCGGACCGCTGCTCGATCGTATGGAGCAGATTCGACTGTCCGGCTACATCGCCGAAGAGAAGCTGGCGATCGCCAAGCATCATCTGTGGCCGAAGTTGCTCGAGCGCGACCGCATTCCGAGGAAGCGGATCAACCTCACCGATGCCGCGCTCAAGCAGGTGATCGAAGGCTACGCGCGCGAGGCCGGCGTGCGGCAACTGGAGAAACAGCTGCATCGGATCGTACGCAAGGCGGCGGTGAAGCTGCTCGAGAGCGGTCAGCAGAGCGTCAAGGTCTCGGTCAACAACCTCGAGGAATTCCTCGGCGCGCCGTTGTTCCGCAAGGAGAAGGTGCTCAAGGGCGTCGGGGTCGTCACCGGCCTGGCGTGGACGGCCATGGGTGGCGCCACGCTGCCGATCGAGGCGACCAAGGTGCATGCGCTGACGCGCGGCTTCAAGCTGACCGGCAAGCTCGGGGAGGTGATGCAGGAGTCCGCCAACATCGCCTACAGCTACACCTTGGGTCACCTCGGTGAATTCGGCGCAGACGCGGACTTCTTCAACGATGCCTTCATCCACCTGCACGTGCCGGAGGGGGCGACCCCGAAGGATGGCCCGTCGGCGGGCGTCACCATGACCACGGCGCTGATGTCGCTGGCCAGGAACCAGAGCATCGATCGCCCGTTGGCGATGACCGGCGAGTTGACCCTCACCGGTCAGGTGCTGCCGGTCGGCGGCATTCGCGAGAAGGTGATCGCGGCGCGTCGCAGCGAGATCTTCGAACTGATCCTGCCGGAGGCTAACAAGCGCGACTACGACGAACTGCCGGACTATCTCAAGGAAGGTGTAACGGTGCACTTCGCCAAGGTCTATCAGGACGTCGCCAAGGTGGTGTTCGAGCGTTGAGGAAGACAGCATTGGCGTTGAGCCAGGCCGGATCTGTCGATCGGCCTGGACTAATGGATTAGGAGCTAGGGATGTCGAGCCAATCAATCCAATCGAAACGCCGATGGATGGTTCACGGTGGCTGGGCGATGCTGGTCATGCTGCTGCTCAGCGCGTGCAGCTACCATCCAGCGCGTATCGAGCCGGAGCCGGCGGTCATCATCGGTGACGACCATCGCCATGGCGATGGGGATTTCTGTCCACCGGGACAGGCCAAGAAAGGCAACTGCTGAGCGAAATCGTTACGCTGAAAGTGTCAACGAAGGCAGTGCGACAGCGCTGCCTTCGTCGTTTCGGAAGCCGGGCGTGATGCCGGATACCCGTGGCGGCCAGCGCTTCACATGCTCGCCGGGTTGTGCCGGTCTTCCCGGGTCCAGCAGCGTCTCGATCGGTTGAGTTGATCAGCTCGCCTTGGGTTTCCTGCTGACCAGCGCGACCCCGAGCGCGGCGATGCCCATGCCGAGCCAGGCGATCGGCGGCATCGGCTCGTCGATCAGCCACCACGACAGCAACGCGGCGCAAGGCGGTACCAGATAGAACAGTGCCGATACCCGGGAAGCTTCTCCGCGCCGTATCATCGCCAGCAGCAGCGAGATCGCGATCAGCGAGTTGCCGATCACCAGGTAGGCCAGCGAGCCGATCAACGGCCCGTTCCAGGTGAGCGTGAAGTGGCCGAACAGGGCAATCAGCGGCAGGGTCGTGATCAGGCCGGTGAAGTACTGGATAAGATTGGCGCTGACCGGATGGAGCGGGCGACCGTAGCGCTTTTCATAGAGCGTGGCACCGCTCATGCCGAGCAGTCCGGCCACGCTCAACAGCAGGCCGGCCAGTGTCGTGCCCTCGATCGTGGCGCGCCCGAGTATGACCACCAGCGCTCCCAAAAGGCCCAGGCCGAAGCCGATCCAGCGTCGCGTGCCGATGGTTTCCCCCACCATGACGGGGGCCAGCAGGGCGACCAGCACCGGTTGCAGGGAGACGATCAGGGCGACGACGCCGGCGGAACTGCCCAAGGCGAAGGCGCTGTAGCAGCAGCCGAAATAGACGGTCTGGATCAGGAAGCCGACCACGGCCTGATGCCACCAGTCGATGCGGCGAGCAGGCATCGGCGGGCGCAGCCAAAGCCATACCGGTACCATCAATAGCAGCACCAGGACGAAGCGTAGCCCGAGAAACAGCAGCGGATCGATGTGCTGCGTACCGATCTTGGCGACCGGAAAGCCGAGCGACCAGAGCAGCAGGAAAAGGCCGGGCGCGGCACTAAGCCACAGTGGTTTGGCCGCGGGCGAGGAGGGTACCGCCGCAGCGGTGCGAGATTCCGGCATGAGGGTCCGTTATTGTGATTATCGAAAGGTGATCAATGCGCTCGTGGTCAGCGGTTGCTAGGTATTGCCGGTGTGTTGCGCTTCGATCTCGGCGCCGGTCAGCCGCGACGTCTCCTCGGCCAGCGAGTAGTAGTTCGGCTTGGCGTCGATATGGATCTGCTGTGTCAGTACCCAGTCGCCGTCATCCTCCAGCACGCCGACGGGGACCGCCTGATAATCGGCATCCAGCAATCGATAGAAGAGATGGGTGCCGCAGCGTTTGCAGAAACCTCTCTCCGCCCAGTCCGACGAGCGGTAACGCATGACTGCGGCTTCGTTGTCGAAGGTCAGTCTGGTGCCGTGCGCCACGAACAGTGGGCCGCCACCCCAGCGCAGGCACATGCGGCAGTGGCAGCCTTCGGCATGACGCTCGTCGACTTCCAGCGTGAGCGCTACGTCGCCACACAGACAGCGGCCTTGCATCGAAGTAGCCATTTTCGCGACTCCTGGCTTCGCGGGCGATGCCGCTGCATGCGGCATCGCCCGACGGTGGGAAGCTCAACCCCGGTCGATCGACAGACCGTTCCATGACTGACAGACCGGCATCAGTTCCAGACGATTGATGTTCAGATGCGGCGGCAGGGTCGCGGCATGGAAGATCTGCTCCGCCACGTCTTCCGGCTGGATCGGTTCGACACCGCCATAGAGCTTGTCGTGAGCGCTCTGGTCGCCCTTCATGCGCACCAGGGTGAATTCCGTCTCGGCCATGCCCGGGGCGATGTCGGTCACACGTACGCCGGTACCCTTGAGGTCGCAGCGCAGATTGTACGAGAATTGGTTGACGAAGGCCTTGGACGCCCCATAGACGTGGCTGCCGGGGTAGGGCCACAGCGCCGCCGTGGAGCTAACGTTGATGATCGCGGCGCCGCGACCGACCTCGATCAGTGTCGGCAGCAACATACGCGTGACGTTGACCAGTCCGGTGATGTTGGTGTCGATGACGGTCTGCCAGTCATCGAGATTGGCTTCCTGGGCCGGGCCGGCGCCGAGCGCCAGCCCGGCATTGTTGACCAACACCTTGACCGCCTTGAACGCTTCCGGCAGTGCCTCGACCACCTGGACGACGGCTGCGCGGTCGCGCACGTCCAGCGAAGCGACATGCACCGGCACCTTGTCTTCCAGGCTCTGCTTCACTTCCTCCAATCGCTCCTGCCGCCGGCCGGTGAGAACCAGGGCCCAACCGGCCTCGGCGAAACGATAGGCGCAGGCGCGACCGAAACCGGAAGTGGCACCGGTAATGAAAGCGACGGGGGGCTGCTGATTCATGACGACTCCTGAGTGACGGGACGAATAGTGGTACGGCGAATACGCTCAAGATAAACGGTACTCGCCTGCGCTAGAAAACTTTTTCATCTCACCGTAGCACGCTCGGAACCGCAATAGTGCATGCCTCGATAGCGGGGCCGGCGGTTCCTGGAGTGCTGTCGGCATTTGCCTACAGTACACGGTCATTTGTGTAAAATTCAGTGATTCATTGCAAATCGATGTGCGCTTCATTGCCGTCTGGTTACACTTCGCTGACCTCTCGGAGCCCGCCCACTGCACCGAGCTACCGCGACGCGTTCGCGTAGGCAGAGGAGAGCACAATGGCCAATACCCAAAAGCGACGCTACTACGGTCTGGAGTGGCTGCGCTTCCTGATGGCGCTGTGGATGGTGATATACCATTTCGGCGGGATCTACCGTGACATGCCCGCCATGCTGGAAAGCTTCGTCGGCATGGGATTTTTCGCGACCAGCACGTTTTTCATGCTCTCGGGGTTCCTGCTGGCCCACGTGGCGCTGGATCACGCCGGTGAGATGAAGATGAACGGACCGGCCTTCATCGTCAGGCGCTTGTGCAACCTCTATCCCATCCACGTGATCACCTTGCTGCTGGCGTTGGGGCTACTGCTTTTCCAGTACCCGATCCGGCCCGAAGGCGTGCATGTCTATTTCAATACGCATCCCTATCATCCATTGAGCGACGAGGCGCGGGCTGCATTTACCGAGCGCCTCTCATGGCCGAGCGCCATCGGCTACATCGCCATGCAGTTGATGCTGCTGCAAGCCTGGGAGCCGCGATTTCTGTGGCTCAACGGCGCCTCCTGGTCGATCTCGGCGCTGCTGTTCTTCTACGCCTGCTTTCCCTGGCTGGCGCCACGGCTGATGCGCGTACAGCGCTGGGGCCTTGCGCTGCTCGCCATCTGGGCGGTCTACGCCGCGGGGCCGTTGATCGCAACGCTGATGGGGTCCTTCGACTACGTGACGGTCGGCGTGCTGCACCGTAATCCACTGTTCCGGCTACCGGAGTTCCTGGCCGGCATTCTGCTCTATCGGGCGATGCAGTCCGAGGCATTGAACGATCTCTTCCGCCGCTTCCGTTACCCGCTGCTGGTACTCGGCCTGTGTGGCGTGCCGGTCGGGGCATGGTTGCTGAAGCAGGATGGCCTGCATCTCTACTATCTCACTCATAATGGGCTGCTGATGCCGTTTCAGGCCCTCGTGCTGCTGAGCGCCACCGCCTTCGCCACACCCTCCGGCGCGGCCGTGCGTGAAACGGCAACAGCCCCTATGGCACAGCGTCTCGGCGAATCGGCGCTGTGCATCTTCGCGCTTCATACACCGCTGATCGGACCGTTCGCGCGGGCGACACGTTGGCTCCTCGCACGCTGGCACGAGGGATGGATCGCCGAGAGCGGCAACGCGGCGCTGAAGTTCGCGATTCCACTTTGGACCATGGCGTTCCACCTTGCGCTGATCGTCGTGCTCGCGCTGCTGATGCAACGCTTCGTGGTGGTGCCGATGCGCCATTGGCTGGAAGCGCGTCTACCGGCGCAATGGCAGCAGCGGCCGGCAATGATGCCGGTCAGGGCATGAACCGATATGGCGAGGCGGGCGCCCCGCCGTGTGGAGGTTAGACGACGAGCAGGACGCCACCGATGATGACGCCCGAGACGAGCAGGATGATGGCGCAGAATCCCATGATGTCGCGTGCCTTGAGACCGGCGATCGCCAGCGCCGGCAAGGCCCAGAAGGGCTGGATCATGTTGGTCCAGCTGTCGCCCCAGGCAAAGGCCATTGCCACTCGCGGAATGTCAGCGTTGAGGGCTTTGGCGGCCTCCATCAGGATCGGCCCCTGCACGGCCCATTGGCCGCCGCCGGACGGAATGAAGATGTTGAGTAGCCCCGCGGAGAGAAAACTCAGCGCGGGCAGCGTATCCGCGCTGGCGATATCGACGAAGCCTTGGGCAATCGTCGAGGCAAGGCCGGAGGCGCCCATCATGCCCATGATCCCGGCATAGAACGGGAACTGGATCAGCACGCCGCCGGCGCCACCGATACCCTCGGCGAGAGTATCGAGAAAACGGCGAAGGGTGCCATGCAGCAGGATGCCCAGGAATAGGAGTATGAAGATCACGACATTGAGATTGAGGCCGCCGCCCGAGAAGGCGTAGACCGCGATAGCCGCGAATCCCATCAGCGCGATCAGCCTCGCCAGCCAAGACGAGCGTTCGAGGCGCTCCGCCGGCCGGGTCACCGCGCCTTGCGGGGTCGGCGTCGCTGCGGTTTCCTCGATCTCGAGCGTCACCGGCGTGTCGATTCCGCGAAGCATCAGACAGTTGGTCACGGGGAGACAGATCAACAGCAGGACGACGATCGCCAGGTTGAACGGGCTCAGCAACGTCTCGCTGGTGGGAATGAGGCCGACCTGCGACTCGAGGAAGTGCCCCGGCGTGGCCAGCGTCAAGGGCACCGCGCCCGAGAGTCCGCCATGCCAGATCAGAAAACCGGAATAGGCGCTGGCAATCAGCAGGCGGTAGTCGACATCCGCAACCCGCCGTGCCAGTTCCCTGGCCAGGATGGCGCCGATCACCAAACCGATGCCCCAATTGAACCAGGTCACGATCAGCGACGTCAGCGTCACCAGCAGCACGGCGCGACCCGGGGTACGGGCGATTTCAGCGATGTGAGTGACCAACCGCATGAACAGCGGCGCCTTGGCAACGATGAAACCGGTGACAAGGATCAGTGCCATCTGCATGGCGAAGGTATGCAGCGTCCAGAATCCGTCCATCCAATAGCCGAGCATATCGACCGGCGTGCGTGCCTCGAACAGCATCCCGGCGGCGAATACGATCAACGTGATCAGCACGACCAGGACGAGCGGATCCGGCAGGTAGCGGTCGAACAGCCGAACGCAGGCGTTGGTGAAGAATTTCAACATCGGATTTCCTCGCGTGTTGTTGTTGTGACTTGGGTTGTTGTGTCTCGGGTTGTTGTGACTGGGGTGGTGGCAATCAAAGATCCAGGGTGAGATCGGTCAGTGGAATCGCCTGGCAGGTCAGACACTGGTCCGCCTCGAGATCGTTCGCGGGCGAGGCGACTTCTCCCGAAATCAGAGTCGCGGCGCAGCTCTCGCACTGGCCGACGCGACAACCGCTGGGCATCGCAACGCCGTGTCGTTCGGCGCTGTCGAGCAGGCTTCCCTCGTCGGGCCGCCAGACGAACTCGCTCCCCGTGCGGGCCAGCCGAACGCGCCGCGGCCGGTGACGCCCGGTCGATGGGCGAGCCGGCGAGACGAAGGCTTCGCTGAAGATGGCATGCGGCGGTACGCCTCGGGCACGCAGCGTGCGTTTCAGTGCTTCCACCATGGCAACACTGGCGCACAGGTAGTAGCGCGCCTCGTTCGGCAGGTTCAGATGCTCGATCACCTTGCCGTCGATGCGCCCCGTTATCCGGTGTCCACGATCCTCGGCTTCGGGAGCGCTGTAGGCCGTGATCACGCGTAGACGGGGGAGTGCGGCTTCGAGTGCCGCGAGGCGTTCGCGGAAAGCGTGCGAGCGTCCGTTGCGGTTGGCGTAGATCAGCGTCATGGCGGGCATTTGTGCCGAGCCATCGTTGGCCAGTGTCTCGAGCAAGGAGAGAAACGGCGTGATACCGATGCCGCCGGCGATCAAGACGATCGGCAGGCCATGGCGACGCGGCAGCGTGAACCGCCCGGTCGGCATGGCTATCTCGACTTCGTCGCCGGCCTGGAGCGACTGGTGCCAGTGAGAGGAGACGATGCCTGCCGGCAGCGCAGGTGTGGCCGCCGCGCGTTTGATCGAGATGCGGTAGCGTTCGTGCCCCGACGGATCGGCCGGGCCGGACAGAGAGTAGCTGCGGTGATGGAACTGCCCATCGAGCATGAGGCGAACCGCAACATGCTGGCCCGGCAGGTAGTCGGGCAGGCGCTGCCCGTCGATCGGCGTCAGCCAGAAGGAGACCACATCCGGCGTTTCCACGATTCTTTCGCTGATGCGCATGCGGCGGTAGCCCTGCCAGGCGGAGGCGGCCGTGGCCGATCGCCTGACCTCGCAGGGCGCCGAGCGTAGCGGCAGCGCGCCGCTTACCGGATCCCTGTTGCGAGTGCCGAACAGCGCATTGACGCTGCGGGATCCCGCGCCATGAATCGGCGTCGCCGGACGGCCGAGATCGTCGCACGCCTGCCACCAGCCGTAGTCGGTGACGACGAGGTCGTCGGCCAAGGTGTCGTCGACGTTGACCTTGAGCGTCACCGAACCCTTGTCGCCGATCAGTTCCGCCCACTCGCCGTCCTCCAACCCTCTGGCGGTCGCGAGCCCGCTGCCGAGCGTCATCGTCGGTTCCGGCGAGCGGCGGCGCAGCGAAGCGATCTGGCGCTGCTGGCTGTGGCAGTAGCGGCCGTTCTTGACGCTGACCAGGGTCAACGGGAGCCCGGAGTCGGCAACCGGCCGGACCGGTAGATGGCGGGGCACCGGCGGATAGCCGGCGTCGGCCAGCGTCTGCGAGTAGAACTCGACCCGGCGCGTCGGCGTGTCGAAACCCCGGCAGCGGCCCGAATCGTCGAGCCGGGCGTAACCGCGAGCCGTCTGTTCGAGCGCCACGCGGTAGCCTTCGGGATGGCGCCGGAGAAAGTCGACGTCGAGTCCGCTCGGGGCCAGCACATGATTCCAGGCCTGCTCGATATCCCCGTCGAAGAACGCCTCGCGCATGCCCAGCCGGCAGCCGAGCTCCAGCGCGATGTCATAGTCGGCGCGGGCCTCGCCGCGAGGAGAAACCATGGCCCGGCGCAACTGAATGTGGCCGACGGCCTCGGCATTGATCTCGAAGCCGATGCGCAGCCCTTCCCGCTCCCACGGCGTGCCGATCGGCAGCAGGATGTCGGCATGGGCATTGGTCGGCGAGTGAAACAGATCGCAGTGGACCTGAAACTCGAGCGCGGTAAGCGCCCGCTCGCCGCGCTCGGGGTCGGGCTGGGAGACGAGAAAGTTGCCGCCGAAGCCGAACAGTGCGCGGGGGCGATAGGGTTTGCCGGTTTCGATCGCCTCATAGAGCGCTTCCGCCGTGATCCAACCGCTGGCGGCGGGGCCCAGAGGACGCGACTCGAGTCCGAGCGCCTTGCATCTCTGCGCCTCGGCGAGAAGCGCCAGGTCGTTGACGCTGTTGGTCGGCGGCTGGGACCAGCGCCGGTTTCCCCCCGGGCGATCGAAACTGCCGGTCAGCGCGTAGAGCGTCGCCAGTGCCCGCTCGGTCTGAGTGGCGTTGGCATGCTGTCCGATGCCGGTCCAGGCGTGGTAGCTGATCGCCGCTCCCGCCTCGGCGATCATCTCGACCGCGGCCTCGATCGACGCGACGCAGAGACCGGTTGCGGCGGCGGCGCGCTCGAGGGTCCATTCCGCGCAGGCGCGCTGGTAGAGTTCGAAGGCTGGATGGCAGTGGCGTACGCTGCCGTCGGCGCGTGCCACGGCGTATCGCCCCGTCAGCGCCAGTTCCCGGGCCCGTTCGGCGTCGAGCGGGAATCGCGTGTCCAGTGCGACGGCCCGTCGCTGTTGCGGGTGCCAGGCGAGAAACTCCCCGCCGGGCGCGGTGATGAAGCGTCCGGAGGCTTCGTCCACCAGCAACGGCGCATTGCTCCAGCGTGCCACGAACTCGTGGTCGAAGCGCTCCCGGCGAATCAGCTCGCGAGCGATCGCCATCGCCAGCGCGGCGTCGCTCCCCGGCCGGATGGGGAGCCATAGGTCGGCGCGTTTCGCCAGCGGCGTCTCGCGGGGATCGATGACCAGCAGCCGGGCGTCGGCGGCGCCGATTTCGCCCGCTTGGGAGAGCCACACGTGGGATGGGTTGTGGCCCCAGAGAATGTTGAGTCTCGAGTTGGCGTAATCGGCAGCCGGCATGGCGCAGCCGAAAGTGAAACGGTGGGCGACATCCTTGTGCCAGTTGCAGATTTCGGTGCCGTAAATCGTGTTGGGGCTGCCGTACAAGCGGATGAAGCGCTCGACCCAGTCGCTGCTGTCGCTCATCGGCGTGCCGCTCGGGGTGGTGACGCTGAAGGCAACGCTTTCCGCGCCGTGGGTATCGCGATAATGGGCCAGTTTCCGGGCCACGAGGCTCAGCGCTTCGTCCCAGCCGATGCGCTCCCAGCCGGGATCGTCGGCCCCCTTGGGACGGGTGCGTCGCAGCGGATGGAGAATGCGCTGCGGACTGTCGACGATCTCCGGTGCCGCCCGTCCCTTCGCGCAGGTGGCCCGTCCGGTTGGATGGCCAGGCAGCGGTTCCACCCGAATGAGGCGGTCGTTCTCGATATGGTTCAGCGTGCCGCAGCGGGAGCGGCATAGGGTACAGAACCCGGGTACTGCGTTTGTCGTTGTCATGGTGCCGGAACAGTGCTTGGCATCTTGCGGCACCGTATCGTCGAACGAGCGTTACAGCTAATATGTATTAATTGTAATGTGGTATAGATACTGTCTATGACCTTTCAGCAACTGCGCCATTTCCTAGCCATCATCGAGACGGGCAACCTGTCCAAGGCCGCCCAGCGTTGCCACATTTCCCAGCCCTCGATGTCGGCGTCGCTGAAAGCGCTGGAATCGGATCTCGACTGTCAGCTGTTCAAACGTCATGCCAAGGGCTTGCTGCCGACGGAAGCCGGGCGCAAATTGCAGCAGCACGCTTCACGGCTGTTGGATGAGGCGCATCTGGCTCGCCAGAGCCTGAAGGCCCAGACAGCGTTGCCCACCGGAGAACTGCGGCTCGGAGTGACCGAAACGATATCCGCCTATCTGCTGGCGCAGATGTTCCGCTGGCGATCGGGCGTGTTCAGGTCGATCACGTTGCAGATCGAAGAGGGCAGTGTCGAGTCGATCCAGCAGAAACTGCGCGCCGGTGAAATCGACCTGGCGCTGATGGTGACCGACAACGTCGAACCGGGGGGTGATCTGCGGCTCGACGAGCTTTTCGTGACGCCCCGAAGACTCTGGGCGCCGGCGGGTCATCCCCTGTTGCGTCAGCCCGAGATCGCGTTGCGCGATGTCTGCCGGTATCCGTTCGTGCTGCTGGAAATGGATGACCACGTCAAAACCTGGAAGCGTTATTGGCAGGCGCAGCCCCGGCAGCCGGAGATCGTGTTGCGAAGTCATTCGATCGAAGCCGTCCGCAACTGGGTTGGTTCCGGGCTTGGTATTACCATTTTGTCGGACCTCATCTTTCGCCCCTGGTCGCTCGATGGCGATCATCTCTCCCGGCGCGAACTCACCGAACCGGTTCCCGGCATGCAGATAGGATTTCTCTCCCGGAACGCCGGCTGTTCGTCACTCGCCGGTCATTTCGTCACGCGCCTGCGTGCCGCGGTCCAGGAGTACGGCTGGCTGGCACACTGAGGGAGACGGTTCCGGGCGGACTACATGCTCGCTGTCGGCACTCTTTTCCGGCCTCGGGCTGCGATATCCTATAACCGATGCAAATTCAACGGCGAAGGAGACAGGCATGAAGGGCACCATAGGCGTGGGGCTGGTCGGTTACGGCATGGCGAGCAAGCGCTTCCATGCACCGCTGATCCAGGCTCAGGAAGGGCTCTCGCTGGTTGCCGTGGCGAGCCGCGATCCCGGCAAGGTGCGTGCCGACTGGCCGGAGATTCCGGTGGAGGCGACACCCGGGGCGCTGTTCGCGCGGGACGACATCGATCTGGTGGTCATTCCGACGCCCAACGCAACGCACTATGCGCTGGTCAGCGAGGCGCTGGCCGCCGGCAAGCACGTCGTTGTCGACAAGCCGTTCACCGTCACCGTGGACGAGGCCGAGCGGCTCTGCGTCCAGGCAGCCGAGGCGGAGCGCCTGCTCAGCGTGTTCCACAATCGACGCTGGGATGCCGACTTCCTCACCGTGCGCAAGCTGCTCGATAGCGGAGCGCTGGGCCGGATGATGCATTTCGAATCCCACTTCGACCGCTATCGCCCGGAAGTGGCGCAGCGCTGGCGTGAAGAGCCGGCGCCGGGGAGCGGGGCCTGGTTCGACCTCGGCTCGCACCTGCTCGACCAGGCGCTGGTGCTGTTCGGCAAGCCGCAGTCGATCTGGCTCGACCTGGCCAGTCAGCGCGAGGGCGCACGGGTCGACGACTACTTCCACGCCGTGTTGCGTTACGGCGAGAACCGGGTGGTGCTGCATGGCGGCACGCTGGTGGCGGCGCCGGGAGCGCGTTTCACCATCCACGGTACCCGGGCGAGTTACATCAAGCACGGCCTCGATCCGCAGGAGGATATGCTCAAGCGCGGCGATCGCTTGCCTTCGCCGGGCTGGGGCGAGGACTGGCGGCACGGCATGCTCACCACCGGTCAGGCACGCGAGGGCGGTCAGCCGGAGCTGCACGAAGTTCCGACACTGCCCGGCGACTATCTGGCCTATTACGCCGGCGTTCGCGACGCCATTCTGGGACGTGGCCCGCTGCCGGTGACGGCGGAGTCGGCGCTCGAGGCGATGCGCCTGCTCGAAGCGGGGCGCCGGAGCGCCGAGACGGGGCGGGTCGTCTCGTTCTAAAGATACGTCGGGTCAGGATGATGGCGTACTGGCTCGATACGTTCAGTAGGTCGTCTCCTTGGCTCATTTCATCAAGGTGCCGGACTCGAACGAATCGGCTCTCTCTAACCTGCTGATTTCGCTATTCCCATCCGGCGCTTTCAATTCCCCATTGCGCTTGAGCAACCAGGAGGCGATGGCGGGCGCCATCAAAGCCGACACCAGCACGCAGGCGGCCACCTGAGTGGTGGCGACTCCGACATAGGATTGCAGCGAAGGGTCTGCTGCGGCAGCGATCGCCGGAGTGGCAATGGAGTTGCCAGCCGTGGTACCCGCCGCGAAACCGATGCCGCTGCGGGGGCCGCGTTTGAGCACATAGCGGTAGCCAAGGTAGACCAGTCCGCCGGTAAAAGGCGCGACGACCAAGCCGAGCGCGAGGCCGCTGAGCCCGCCATGGAGTACATCGGTCAGGTTGATGCCGGTGCCCAGTCCGAAGGAGAAGAACGGAATCACCATCTCGGGTACCGGGCGCAGTACTTCGGTCCACTTTGGGTCGAGATTACCGACCAGGATGCCTAGCAGCAGCGGGATGATCGCCGCCATGAAGACTTCCAGCGGAATATCGGCCAGCCCGGAGGCGCCGATCAGAATCAGGGTGAAAAAGGGGCCGTCATTGATGGCGCTGGCAATGTAGGCGCCACGGTCTCGCTGGTCGCCGTAGCGACCGGTGAAGGCCAGCCAGATACCGCCGTTGCTATTGTCCATTGCCGCCAACATGGCCAGGATCGAGACTCCGAACAAGCCATGCATGCCGGTCGCTAGGCCCAGCAAGGCGATCAGGATTCCCGGCATCACGCTTTTCATCAGCAGGATCACGCTGGCGGTACCGATGATTGGACCGGCGTTGCGTGGGGTGATTTGCATGCCGGTGGCGAAAATCACCAGTGCCATGAACGCCATGGCGCCATCCTTAAACAGCGCCGTGGTGAAGCTGCCGATCTCCAGTGCCGATGGCGCCAGGGTCCCGACAATCGAGCCGAGGATCAGTGGCACAATCATCAGCCCGCCGGGGATACGGTTCAGGGTGTCGTAAATGGGAACGCGGGATATCGGGGACGACATGCAATCTCCTCCCTCTGATGATGATATTTGCCGAGCCAGATATTGGCCTCAGGTAATGACGCCGATCTGCCAGGGCACGAACTCCTGCTGGCCGTAGCCATGGCGCTCGCTCTTGCTGCGTTCGCCGGAGGCGAGACTGAGCAGGCGCTGGAAGATCCGCTCGCCGAGCTGGTCGATATCGACTTCGCCATCCAGCAGCGCGCCGCAGTTGATGTCCATGTCGTCGGTCTGATGGCGCCACAGCGCGCTGTTGGTCGCCAGCTTGAGCGATGGCACCGGGGCACAGCCGAAGGCGCTGCCGCGTCCGGTGGTGAAGGCGATCAAGTTGCAGCCGCTGGCGACCTGGCCGGTCACCGAAACCGGATCGAATCCGGGCGAGTCCATGAACGCCAGGCCGCGCTCGCGCATCGGTTCGGCGTACTCGAGTACCTCCACCAGCGGCGTTGTGCCGGCCTTGGCCACGGCACCGAGGGATTTCTCCAGGATCGTGGTCAGGCCGCCGGCCTTGTTGCCGGCCGAGGGATTGTTGTCCAGCGAGGCACCGCGGACGCGGCAGAACTCTTCCCACCAGTGGATGCGCTCGATCAGCTTGTGGGCCACCGCCGGCGTTATCGCGCGGCGGGTCAGCAGGTGTTCCGCACCGTAGATTTCCGGAGTCTCGGCGAGTACCGCGCTGCCGCCATGCGCGATCAGGCAGTCCACCGCGGCGCCGAGTGCCGGGTTGGCGGTGATGCCGGAGTAGCCATCCGAACCGCCGCACTGCAGCGCGAGGCGCAGATGCTCGGCGGGGCAGGGCTCGCGCTCGATCTGGTTGGCTTCCTTCAGCAGGCTTTCGACATGGCGAATGCCTTCGGCGATGGCGCGGGTGGTGCCGCCGATCTGCTGAATGGTGAAAGGGTGCAGTCTGGGTCCCGGCTCGAGCCTCTGTGACTCGATCAGGGCATCGATCTGGTTGGTCTCGCAGCCCAGCCCGATCATCAGCACGGCGGCGAAGTTGGCATGGCGGGCATAGCCGGCCAGCGTCCGGCGCAGCATCGTCAATGCCTCGCCGTCGGCGGCCACCGCGCAGCCGACACCGTGGGTCAGGGCAACGACACCATCCACGTTCGGGTAAGGCGCCATCGCCTCCGGATGGACATCGCGGCGGAAGTGATCGGCAATCGCGTGGGCAACGGTGGCCGAGCAGTTGACCGAGGTCAGGATGCCGATGTAGTTGCGGGTGGCGACCCGGCCGTCGGCGCGCCGGATGCCCATGAAAGTGGCCGGCGTCGGGACCCGTTCCACCGGCGTCACTTCGCTGCCGATGGCATAGTCCCCGGCGTAGCTCCGCTCGTGTGCTTCGCCCTCCAGGTCGCCAATGTTGAGGTTATGCACATGCACATGGTCACCCGCCGCGATCGGGCGGGTCGCGCGGCCAATGATCTGGCCGTAACGGCGGATCAGCTCACCTTCGGCCAGAGCGCGAACGGCAATCTTGTGGGCGGCGGGTACCGCGCCGCCCAGGGTCACGCCCGGTAGTATCTCGGTGCCGGCGGGCAAAGGCTGGCGCGCGATGACGACGTCGTCGCGCTCGTGCAGGCGAATCACCGAAGCGGGCGCTTCGGCGATGTGTTCGATCAGTGCCATGGGTTGATCTCCTCGGTCTATCCACTTTCGTCTATACGACTTATGGGTAAAAATCTTTTTTAATCAGTTTCTTAAGATGACAACTGCATAATGGAACCCTATCGAGCGATCGCTGGCGCCGCTACTGAGAATGTCTGATTGGGCGATAACCCGGCTGCATTGAACCAAAGTCGTAATTCCGAGGTCTGCCATGACGCCAACGCTGGATGAACTGATGTCGCGCCTGCGCCTGCGACAGCTGCGTCTGTTGATGGCGCTCGACGAGTGCGGATCCATCCACAGGGCGGCGGAGCGGGTGGCGATTTCGCAACCCGGGGCGACCCGGGCGCTCAACGAGATCGAGGCCACCTTCGGCGCGCCCCTGTTCATGCGCAGCGCGCGCGGGCTCGAGGCGAATGACCTGGGCCGCTGCGTGGTGCGCTATGCGCGTCTGATCCAGACCGATGTGGCGCATCTGCGCGAGGAGATGATCGGCATTCAGCAGGGCTATGGCGGACATCTGGCGGTGGGTGGCACCATGGGCGCGATCGCGGCGATCGTCGAGGCCATCGTCAAATTGCGCGCAGAACAGCCCTCGCTGTCACTACAGATTGTCGAAGACACCAGTGAGGGCCTGTTGCGATTGCTGGACCAGGGGCGCATCGATGTCGCCCTGTGCCGCTCCGACTTCGGCCGCCGTCCCGCCGATTACCACTGTCACGGCAGCTTCCCTGAACCGCTATGGGTAGTGGCCAACCCGACCCATCCGCTGGTGAACGCCACCGTACCGGATTTCGCCGCGCTGGCCGGTCAGGCCTGGATCGTCTATCCGGTAAGCATGCCGCGCATGCTGGAGCAGGAGTTCGTCGCCGCCGGTCTGTCGCGGCCGGTCAAGTCGATCGAGATCTCCTCGACCTACGCCATTCTGGCCATGCTGGCACGGGACGCAGGCGTGCTGGCGCTGTTGCCGGAACGTATCGCAAGCGACCAGGTGGCGAAAGGCAATGTCGCGCGCATCGACTACACGCTCGGCACGCAGAATCCGCCCTTCGAACTGCTGTGGCGACGGGATCGGGAGCCGTCACCGGCGGCCAAGCGATTCATCGCCTGGTATCAGGAGAGTGGTTAATCTATGTGAAACGTAATTGAGTGAATTTCCTTGAAAATTTGCGTGAATGGCATTGGGTGTCTAGGTTTTGCCATAGTGCATTCTGACCTCGTTTCGAGGCCACGATGAATTCAGGGAGGATTCATATGAAAACGCTCAACGCCGTCATTTTTTCTGCTCTGCTGTCGCTACCGACCGCCGGAGCATTCGCGCAGAGCGACGCGCCCGACGTCAGCCCCGAAACGGGCTCGGCCAACACGCAGACCGGTGGCTCTACGCCGACCCAGGTGGAAGGCGCCACGGCGGCAGGCGACAGCGAAGGTAGCCTGCCGTCCGAGAACAACCTGCCGGATGAGAACAATGGCCAGACCGGTTCCGCCAATACGCAGCCGGGCAGCCTGAAGGCCGAGGGCAAGACGGCGCAGGATCCCGCCGCCGCCGACGGCCCGATTCAGGACGATTCCATGGAAGACAACCATGGTGTCGATTCCGCGCAGGACGTCGATCCCGACTAGACCGCGACAGTCAGGCATGTCGTACCGCAAGATCGCTCCGCATCAGCGGGGCGATCTTTTTGTGTCGTGTCTCATGTCGTGTCAATCGACGTTACTTGTGTCGTGTCTCATGTCGTGTCAATCGACGTTACCACCAACTCGCGGTTTGCTGTTCGTTGCGCAGCATCTCGCGGGCGATGAACAGCGCGGCAACGGCGCGTGCCTCATGAAAGTCTTCCCGAGCGAGAAGGCTGGTAATGTCGTCGATGGCGTGCGTTTCGACGATCAAAGGCTCCGGCTCGTCCCCTTCGAGGCGCTGCTCATACAGGTCGCTGGCCAGCATCACGTGCATGCGGTGATTCATGTAGTTGGGCGCCAGCGACAGTTCCACCAGGGGTTCGATGCGATTGGCGCCGAAGCCGCACTCTTCCATCAATTCGCGATTGGCGGCGGTGACGATATCCTCGCCGGGGTCGACCAGGCCCTTCGGCAGGGTCAGCGCGTACTCGTCGAAACCGGCGGCGTATTCACGAATCAGCAGGACATGATCGGGATCGGGCATCGCGACCAGCATGACGGCGCCCTGGCCCTTGCCCTTGAGGCGCTCGAAGGTGCGCTCGGCGCCATTGGAGAAACGCAGTTCCAGTTCCTCGATGGCGAACAGGCGGCTGGCGGCCAAGTCGCGACGCGCGAGAATGCTTGGCTTGGTGGGGAGAGTCGGCGGGAAGTCTGTTGGCGCCATGCGGCCTCCGTGCAATGGGTGGGATGCACTAGGGGCTGTTGACGTTTCAGCGCGGCCGTGAATGAAACGACAACAGCTCCTAGGTACAATAATGGACACTCAAGCTTCTGGGAAACTCCGTCTGGCGTAACGCCGTCCCGTGCGAAGACGGCGCGACCGTCGCGCGGCACGCGCCAGCGGGTTTCCGACATTCACCGCCCGGCCTGGAATTCGCCGAATGATCGATTGGAACGCCATCGATACCGTCTTCCTCGACATGGACGGCACGCTGCTCGATCTGCATTTCGACAGCCACTTCTGGCTCGAGCATCTGCCGCGACGTTATGTCGAGCTGCATCGCCTGGACGAGTCGCATCGCCTGGCGCTGGAAGCGCGTATCCTGGATAGCCGTGGTACGCTCGACTGGTACAGCCTGGCCTACTGGAGCCGGGAACTGTCGTTGGATATCGTCGCCCTCAAGCGCGAGGTCGCCCACCTGATCGGCTGGCGTGCCGATGCCCTGGCATTCATGGAGTGGCTGAAGGCGGCGCCGATCGATGTCGTGCTGGCCACCAACGCCGATCGTCAGAGCCTGGGGCTCAAGCTACCGCTGACCGGGCTCGACCGCTATGTCGATCGCATCGTGTCGTCGGCGGATTTCGGCCATCCCAAGGAGCAGCCGGCATTCTGGGAAGCGATGCAGTCGCTGCATCCCTTCGATCCCGAACGCAGCCTGTTCATCGACGACAATGCCGACGTGCTCGAATGCGCCCGACGCTATGGCATCCGCCATTTGTTGGGAATCCACCAACCCGACAGTCGCCGGCCGGGCAGGGCGCATCCCGGCTTCACGGCGGTCGAGCAGTTCGCTGCGCTGCTGCCCGCGGGCACGGGTTGAAGGGTGGGGCGTCCGACCCCATCTAGGCCCATCCCGTGGTCGAAGTGAGAGACCCATGAGTGAAACGGTTCGTATCGACAAATGGCTGTGGGCCGCACGCTTCTTCAAGACCCGCCAGTTGGCCAAGAAGGCGATCGATGGCGGCAAGGTCCGTTACAACGGCAGCCGGGTCAAGACCAGCAAGAACGTCGAAGTCGGGGCGCTGATCGAGGTGCCGCAGGGTTGGGACAGCGCCACCGTCGAGGTGTTGGCGCTGTCGGATCAGCGGCGCGGCGCACCGGAGGCCCGGCAGCTCTACGCCGAAACTGCGGACAGCATCGCCCGCCGCGAACGCGAGGCGCACAACCGCAAGCTGGCCAATCAGGTCATGCAGCCACCGATCAAGCGTCCCGACAAGCGCCAGCGCCGCAATATCCAGCGTTTCCAGCGTCAGCATGGCGACGACTGATCCTCGCTTGCCCTTTATTCCCGCCATGCCGTGCCACCACGATGGCCGGCCGATGGCCGACGAGACCCGATCATGAACGACCAGATCCAGCGTTTTCTGTTTGACGACACCAACGTACGTGGCGAGATCGTGCAATTGGAGCGCGCCTACGGCGAGGTGCTCGGCCGTCACGACTATCCCGAGGCGATCGGCCACCAATTGGGAGAACTGCTCAGCGCCGTGGCGCTGCTGACCGAGACCGTCAAGCTCGACGGCACGGTGAGCCTCGAGGTGCGCGGCAAACAGGGTGTCGACGTGCTGATGGCCGAGTCCAATCCCGGCGGGCAGCTTCGCGCCATCGCCCGCTACGACGAGTCCCAGGTCTTCGCCGACAATGCCAGTCTGCGCCAGCTCGTCGGCGACGGGCACATCGTGATTACGCTCGACCCCAAGGAGGGCAATCGGTACCAGGGCATCGTCGCCCTCGAGCACGCCGATCTGGCCGGCTGTCTGGAGGCCTATTTCGCCCAGTCCGAGCAGTTGGCGACGCGGCTGTGGCTCAGCGCCGATGGTCAGCGCAGCGCCGGACTGCTGTTGCAGCAGCTCCCGGACGATCACTCGAACAAGGACCCCGACGCCTGGGATCGGGTGGTGCATCTGGCGGCCACGATCACCGACGACGAGCTATTGACCCTCGAAGGACAGGACGTGCTCTATCGCCTGTTCCACGAGGAAACCACGCGGGTCTTTACACCGAAAGCGCTGGAATTCGGCTGTACCTGTTCCCGCGAGCGCATCGCCAACGCCCTGCATACGCTGGGCGCCGACGAGTTGCGCGGCATCCTGGAGGAGCGCCAGGCGATCGATACGCAGTGCCATTTTTGTCATACCCGCTACCATTTCAGCGCCGCCGAGATCGAGGCGATCATCGATTCGCCCCAGGCGCCATCGCCGACACTGCATTGATCGCCGCGATCGAAGGCCGATTGACAGGGAGCGCCCAGCGTTTGCGCGTTGGGCGCTTTTTGCCATAATGGCGATCCTTTATTTGCCCGCCACATGTCGTCGCCGGCCTGAGAGAGCGGTGTTCCTCCCGGCCCGGAGGGCGATGGATCGCGCGGCGGGTTGCGACGCTGCGAAAACGACACGAACAGAGGCCTTCGAGCCCAGGACTGGATGATGACCACCTCTCAAGCCGCCTTCCAGGCTGCCCACGATTCCCGCCCCGCGAAAGCGCATACCAATTTGACCGCGGCCGAGCTGGTCGAATACGCCCTCGCACGAGGAGAAGGGGTTCTGGCCGCCAACGGAGCCCTGGTGGTGGAGACGGGCGAACGAACCGGGCGATCCACCCTGGATCGTTTCATCGTCAAGGAACCCTCGACAGCCGATCTGATCGACTGGGGGCAGGTCAACCGCCCGATCGACCCGGACGTCTTCGACGCCCTCTGGGAGCGGGTCGAGGATTACCTGGCCGGCGGCGAGACGTTCGTGTCCGAGCTGCATGTCGGGGCCGATCCGGAACACTACCTGCCGATTCGCGTCACCACCCAGCGGGCCTGGCACAACCTCTTCGGGCGTAACCTGTTCGTGCGCCCCGATGGCTACAACCCCAAGGGCAAGAGCGAATGGTCGGTACTGAGCGCGCCCGGTTTCGTCTGCGACCCGGCGCGTGACGGTACCCATTCCGGCGCCACCGTGATGATCAACTTCGCCCGCCGCAAGGTGTTGCTGGCGGGCATGCGCTACGCCGGCGAGATGAAGAAGGCGATGTTCTCGGTGCAGAACTTCCTGCTGCCGGAGAAGGACGTGCTGCCGATGCACTGCAGTGCCAACGTCGGCGAAGACGGCGAAACCACGCTGTTCTTCGGTCTCTCCGGCACCGGCAAGACCACGCTCTCGGCCGATCCCGAGCGTTATCTGATCGGTGACGACGAGCACGGCTGGGGCGAGGGCACGGTATTCAATTTCGAGGGCGGCTGCTACGCCAAGACCATCGACCTGTCGCGCAAGAACGAGCCGATCATCTGGGACGCCATCCGCTTCGGGACGGTGCTCGAAAACGTCGTGCTGGGCGCAGATCGCGTTCCCGACTACACCGACGACAGCCTGACCCAGAACGGCCGCGCCGGGTATCCGCTGGAATTCGTCGACAAGCGCGTCGAGGAGAACCGTGCCGGCGAGCCGAGCGCGATCATCTTCCTGACCTGTGACATGAGCGGCGTGCTGCCGCCGGTTTCGCTGCTCTCCAAGGAAGCGGCCGCGTATCACTTTCTCTCCGGCTACACCGCCAAGGTCGGCTCGACCGAGATGGGCTCCACCAGCAGCCTGGAAGCGACTTTCTCGACCTGCTTCGGGGCGCCGTTCTTCCCGCGTCCGGCGCATGAATACGCCGAACTCCTGATCAGGCGCATCGAGGCGTTCGGCTCCCGCGTCTATCTGGTCAATACCGGTTGGAGCGGCGGCGCCTACGGTCAGGGCGGCAGCCGTTTCAGCATCCCGACCACCCGCGCGATCATCCGGGCGATCCAGGCGGGCCAGCTCAAGGGCGTCGAGACCCGCCACATCGACGGGCTCAACCTCGACGTGCCGCTAACGGTCGAGGGCGTCGACGCCAAACTGCTCGACCCGCGCGAGGCCTGGGGCGACCAGGAGGCCTACCGCGAGCAGATGAACGCGCTGATCCGCAAGTTCACCGACAACTTCACCAAGTTCGACGGCGTCGATCCGGAGATCGTCGCGGCCGGCCCGCAGACGCTGTAGAGCATGTCGGCGCCTGGTGGAAAATAGCGATGGGGATGGCCTGGGCCATCCCCATCCTGCATGGATTCCCTTTCTCCGTCGCCCTCGCGGCGCGTGAGCCGCTAACGGCTCTGTGCTACCTTGGCGCGATCTTTCCCGTCGTGATGTGCTTCATGTCCAACACCCAAACCGCAATCGTCTCCGTGATCGCCGACGAACTCGGCGTGCGCTCCCAACAGGTCCAGGCTGCCGCCGAATTATTGGATGGCGGCGCGACCGTTCCTTTCATCGCCCGTTACCGCAAGGAAGTCACCGGTGGCCTCGATGATGGCCAACTGCGCTCGCTGGAAGAGCGCCTGCGCTACCTGCGTGAGATGGAGGAGCGGCGTGGCGCGATCCTGCAGGCGATCGACGAACAGGGCCAGATGACCGCTGCGCTGCGCGCCGAGCTGATGGCCGCGACCACCAAGCAGCGCCTGGAAGACCTCTATCTGCCCTATCGCAAGAAGCGCCGGACCAAGGCGCAGATTGCCCGCGAGGCCGGGCTCGAGCCGCTGGCGGATCGCCTGCTGGATGATCCTGCCCTCGATCCGGAGCGGGAGGCGGCGCAGTACACCGATGCCGTCACCGGCCAGTCGCACGGCATCGAGGACGCCAAGGCCGCGCTCGACGGCGCCAAGCAGATCCTGATGGAGCGCTTCAGCGAGGAGGCCGAACTGGTCGGCCGGCTGCGCGAACGCCTGTGGGAGGAGGGCCAGCTGCGCTCGCGGGTGGTCAAGGGCAAGGAAAACGAAGGCGCCAAGTTCGCCGACTACTTCGAGCACGACGAAGCCCTGGCCAGGACGCCGTCCCACCGCGCGCTGGCGATGTTCCGTGGCCGCAACGAAGGCGTACTGGCGCTGTCGCTGGTCATGCCCGGCGAGGACGAGGCGCCGATTCACCCCGCCGAGGTCGCGATCGCCCGCCACGTGGGGATCGATCTCGGCGCCGAGCTGCCGTCATCGCGCTGGTTGAAGGAAGTGGTGCGCTGGACCTGGCGGGTCAAGCTCTATACCCACCTGGAAACCGAGTTGATGGGGCGGCTGCGCGAGGGCGCCGAGCAGGAGGCGATCGATGTGTTCGCCGCCAACCTGAAGGATCTGCTGCTGGCGGCGCCGGCCGGGCCGCACGCGACACTGGGGCTCGATCCCGGCCTGCGTACCGGTTGCAAGGTCGCGGTGGTCGACGCCACCGGGCGTTTCGTGGAGCACGCGGTCATCTATCCCCACGCCCCGCAGAATCGCTGGGAAGAGTCGCTGGCGACGCTGACCGCCCTGGTCGAGCGTCACGCGGTGACGCTCATCGCCATCGGCAACGGCACCGCTAGCCGCGAGACCGATAAGCTGGCCGCCGAACTGGTCAAGCGACTGGCGCCGCGCCAGATCGCCAAGGTGATGGTCAGCGAGGCGGGAGCTTCGGTCTACTCGGCCTCGGAACTGGCGGCGAAGGAGTTTCCCGAGCTCGACGTGTCGATTCGCGGCGCGGTATCGATTGCCCGGCGTCTGCAGGACCCGCTGGCGGAACTGGTCAAGATCGACCCCAAATCGATCGGGGTCGGCCAGTACCAGCACGACGTTTCGCAGCTGCGCCTGTCGCGCAGCCTCGAGGCGGTGGTCGAGGATTGCGTCAACGCCGTCGGCGTCGATCTCAACACCGCTTCCAGCGCGCTGTTGTCGCGAGTCTCCGGCTTGAGCGCGATGCTGGCCGAGAACATCGTCGCCCGGCGCGACCGCGAAGGACCGTTCCGCAGCCGCCAGGATCTGCTCGGGGTCGAGCGTCTCGGACCCAAGACGTTCGAGCAGTGCGCCGGATTTTTGCGCATCATGAACGGTGACAATCCGCTCGATGCCAGCGCCGTCCATCCCGAGGCCTATCCGCTGGTTGCCCGCATCGCCGAGCGCAACGGCCGCCAGCTCGGCGGCTTGATCGGCGACAGCCAATATCTCAAGTCGCTGAAGCCATCCGACTATGTCGACGAGAAGTTCGGGGTGCCGACGATCATCGACATCCTGGGGGAGCTCGACAAGCCCGGCCGCGATCCGCGTCCGGAATTCAAGGCGGCGACCTTCCGCGAAGGAGTCGAAAAGCTTTCGGATCTCGAGCCCGGCATGCTGCTGGAAGGGGTGGTGACCAACGTCACCCATTTCGGCGCCTTCGTCGATGTCGGCGTGCACCAGGACGGCCTGGTGCATATCTCCGCGCTGGCCGACAAGTTCGTCGAGGACCCGCGTCAGGTGGTCAAGGCCGGCGACATCGTCAAGGTCAAGGTGCTCGAGGTCGACGTGCCGCGTCAGCGCATCGGGCTGACGATGCGGCTGAACGACACACCGGGAGAAAAGCGTGAGCGCCGTTCCGGCAATGATGGCGCCGGTGGTGGCGAGTCCCGCCGTGGACGGCAACCACGACAGGGCGGTCGCGAGCGTCAATCCGGCCAGCCTGTCGGTGCGCTTGGCGAGGCGCTGTTGAAAGCGCAGCGCCGGTCATGACAGGGGGGCCGGCGACGAACAGATTATTAGGAAATATTGAATAAATCGCCGAATGGCGTGAAGCGCAAGGCGCACGCAGCGCAAAAACCGGAGCCTATGGGGTATAGGTGAGGATTTTGAGCAGCGCGCAACGCAGCGATTTACCCATGCAGGCATTTATGCGGTGTTTCCTTAGCCTTGAAAGCGCTATCGCCGGCTCCATAATGGGGTTTTGCTCGCGACGGATCGTCGACGGGGCGTTGGCCATCACGGCAACGTCGATGCACGGACAACGGGGAAGCGGCGCTTCCTCATGACATAAGGTGTTGAGCGTGTCTGATCAACTCGCCACGAACGTCGGCCGACTGATGGCGCCGGCCCGCAATGGATTGCTTGGTCGTCTGCGGCGAGGCATCGAAAAGGAAGGGTTGCGCGTCGACGCCCATGGCGCCATCGCGGCGACGCCGCATCCCTATACTTTCGGCTCCAAGCTGACCCACCCGCACATTACCACCGATTATTCCGAGGCACTGCTCGAGTACATCACGCCGGTCTACTGCCGTCCCGCGGATGCGCTCTCCTTCCTCGGCGATCTGTTGCGCTTCAGCTATCGCAATCTCGATGACGAGTGGATCTGGCCGGCCAGCATGCCGGCGCGCCTTCACGGTAACGAAAGTATTCCGATCGCCGACTACGGCACCTCCAACATCGGCACCATGAAACACGTCTACCGCAAGGGCCTGGACGTGCGCTACGGCCGCATCATGCAGTCGATCGCCGGCATTCATTACAACGTCTCGTTGCCCGAGGACATCTGGCCGCTGCTGCAGTCGCTCGAGGGGCGCGAGGATGAGTCGCCCAAGGGGTACCGGTCGACCCGCTATTTCGACCTGATACGCAATTTCCGCCGCAACAGCTGGCTGCTGCTCTATCTGTTCGGCGCTTCGCCGGCGCTGGATCGCAGCTTTCTGGGAGGTGTCGGCGGTGACCAGCGCTGCGACAAGCTCAAGGCGTGGGGAAAAGGGCAGGAAACGCTTTACGCCCCCTATGCCACCAGCCTGCGGATGTCCGACCTGGGCTATCAGAACAAGGTTCAATCGCAGCTCAAGATCTGTTTCAACTCGCTTTCCAACTACGTCGGCACCCTGCGCCACGCCATCTCCACCGAGTGGCCGGACTATCGCCGCATCGGGGTCGAGGTCGAGGGTGACTGGCGTCAGCTGAGCGCCAACATTCTGCAGATCGAGAACGAGTACTACAGCGATATCCGCCCCAAGCGGGTAGCCCGTCACGACGAGACGCCGACCCAGGCGCTCGAGGCGCGCGGGGTGGAGTATATCGAGGTGCGCTGTCTCGATCTCAATCCGTTTTTGCCGCTGGGCATCGATGAGCCGCAGATGCGGTTTCTCGACACCTTCCTGCTCTGGTGTCTATTGTCCGAGAGCCCATGGATTCCCGACGAGGAGTGCGATCGCCTGGACGACAATCGCCGGCTGGTGGTCGAGCGCGGCCGCGATCCCGAACTCGAGCTGCAGGTGGGCGAACGTCGCATGCCGCTCGCCGCACGCGGCCACGAGATCATCGCCGGCATGCGGAAAGTCGCGGCGCTGCTCGACGTGATCGAGGGTGACGAGCTGCACGTCGCGGCGGTGACTTCGCTGGCCCGGCGGCTGGACGACCCGGAGTCGACGCCGTCGGCGCAGATGCTGCGGGCGCTCGAGGCACACGGTGGTGAGTGGGCCGATTTCGTGACCGACCTGGCCAAGGCGCAGGCACGTCAATGGCGCTCGACGCCGATGGATCATGATCGGGATGCGCTGTTCAGCCAACTGGCGGAGACCTCGCATCAACAGCAGCACGATATCGAGGCCGAAGATCAGGTATCGTTCGCCCAGTTCATCGCCGATTATTTCGAACGGGCGAGGGAACCGCGCTCGGCAGCCTGAGTCTGTTAGGTGAGCACACGAGCCGAACCTGTGGGATGGGGCGTCGTCGATAACGAATACCGGATAATCAGTGGAAGAGCTGCATGCAAATCAAGCATCGGATAGCGCAGGCCAGTGTCCGTCAATGGTGCCTGCTGGGGCTGTTGATGTGCTGTTTCATGATGGCCGTCGCCCTCTACCTGCAATACGGGGTCGGGCTGGAGCCCTGCCCGTTGTGCATTTTTCAGCGCGTCGCCGTCATCTCGGCAGGTGTATTCTTTCTGATCGGCGCCATCCACAATCCCAGGCATTGGGGCGGGATCGTCTATGCTGTGCTGGCGCTGCTCGCGGTGCTGGCCGGGATCGGTGTGGCGGGACGTCACGTCTGGCTGCAGACGCTACCTCCGGATAGTGTGCCGAGTTGCGGACCTGGCTTAGACTACATGATGGACATGCTGCCGTTGTGGGACGTGATGTCCCGCGTGCTGTCGGGCTCCGGCGAGTGCGCTGCGGTGGAGGGCGCGCTGTGGGGGGTGACGCTGCCGCAATGGACACTGCTGGGCTTCGTCGTCATGGGGCTGATCCCGGTGATGATGCTGGTTTCGCAATTGCGTCGCGGCGCCGGCGGAGCGACGCATGGGGTGATTGAACAGACGCCCTGATCCGGATGGCCGTCAATGGCGTCACGGCAAGCGAGATACGACTACGCTTTGTCTGAAAAATGCCTGCGCTCGTCCATACGGCGTTAAAAATCGGTTTAAAATGCTCATTTACACCCTTGTAAACTCCGCTTTTTCGCCGATTTTCGCCTTGTCTGGCCATCACTCGTCGATTTTTCAGACAGAGCTTAGGGAGAAGATCATGCTGGAAGATTGCAAAACCGCGCAGGAGCGCTGGGGGAGCGTCCACTCACTGATCGACCAATGGCTCGAACAGCGCTACGACATGCTGGTGACGCTGATGGATCTGCGCGAAGCGTGCGAAACCGACTCCGAGGCAGTCCCAAAAACGCGCATCGACGCTTTCAGTGAAGCATTGATGGATTACATCAGTGCCGGCCATTTCGAAATCTATCCCCAACTGCGCGAGGAAGCGAAGGCCTTCGACGACCATGAGGCGTTGCGGGTCGCCGATCAGTTGCTGGCACGTGTCGAGGCGTCGACGCAACTCGTGCTCGCGTTCGACGAGGATTACGCAACGCCATCGCGCTGCCAGCGTTACACCTCGCGGTTACCCGACTGGCTGGAGCGCCTGAGCGGCGCGTTGACCGAGCGCTTCGCGCTCGAGGATCAATTGATCAGCCGCCTGCATGCGGTACATGCGTCGCCACCGGCGGCGGCCATGAGTTCTACGATCACTCCTACCCGCTGATCCAGCGTCAAACAGCAACGGCCCTAGTCCCGTAGCGAGATGATCCGCCAGTCGCGGCTTTCGGCCAGTCGTCGCAGCTCGGCATCCGGATCCACGGCCACCGGGTTGGGCACCAGTTCCAGCAGGAAGCGGTCGTTGATGGAATCGCTGTAGAACCAGGCGTCGTCCAGCGTCAGTATCGGTTGAGATTCCAGCCATTGATTGACCCGCGTCACCTTGCCTTCGCGGTAACTGGGGACACCCTCGACACGCCCGGTATAACGCCCTTGCTCGCGTTCGGTCTCGATGGCGATCAGATCGTCGACGCCGAGACGATCGGCAATGGGAGCGGTAATGAAACGGTTGGTCGCCGTCACCACCAGCAGAAAGTCTCCGCGCTGGCGGTGCCAGGCCAATAGCTCCTCGCCCCGGGGCAGAATGTGCGGCTCGATCTTGCTGGCCATGAACTGCTGGTGCCACGCCTTGAGCTGTTCATCGCTGTGCTCGGTTAGCGGCTTCAGCGCCATCGCCAGATAGGCCATGATATCGAGCTCGCCGGCTTGATAATCACGCAGGTACTGATCGTTGGCGCGGCGATAGGCTTCGCCGTCCACCGCACCCTGTTCGATGAGGAATTCGCCCCAGGCGTGGTCGCTGTCACAGCTCAATAATGTATTGTCGAGATCGAAAATGGCCAGACTCAAGGTTGGCTCCTGTCAGGTTGGGTCACGGTGCAAACGCTGCGCAGTATCGCAAACTCGCATCGCCTTGCCCATGCGGGGGCCTAGGTCGTATTGATGCGCTTTCTCGCTTTGTGGAAGAATGACCTTAACGATGATTGAGTTAAGGTGAACTCCGTGATAGACGCCGATGGCTTTCGGCCAAACGTTGGCATCATCATTGCCAACTGTGATGGCCAGTTGCTTTGGGCGCGTCGGGCGGGCCAGGAAGCGTGGCAGTTTCCGCAAGGAGGTATCAAAGCCTACGAGACACCGCAGCAGGCACTCTTCCGGGAACTCGAGGAAGAAATTGGGCTGACGTCCAACGATGTCGATGTGGTGGCCTGTACGCGAGGATGGCTACGTTACCGTCTCCCACGGCGCATGGTGCGAACGCATTCCAAACCGATCTGCATCGGGCAGAAGCAGAAGTGGTTTCTGCTGAAGATCCGCTGCCACGACAGTCGGGTCTGCGTCGATAGCACGCCCAAACCGGAATTCGATGGCTGGCGATGGGTCAGTTACTGGTATCCTTTGGGGCAAGTAGTGTCCTTCAAGCGTGAGGTCTACCGGCGCGCACTGCGGGAACTTGCCCCTGACTTTCACCGGCTGGCGCTGGAGGAGGTGCCGTAACCTCTAGCTAGGGGCTGTTGCTGTTTCATGCACGGCCCCCGCCCGGCCCTTCGGGTTGCGCAGCCCCTACGCCATGACGGGCCGCCTTGGGGGCTGTCCTGATGTCACCACGAGGCGCTTTCTACTTCGCCATTCGCCCACAAGAAATAGGCCCATGCTCGATACTCTTCGCCGCATAGTCCAGGAAGTCAACGGCGCGCGCAGCCTGGACGCCGCGCTGGCCACCATGGTGCGACGCATCCGCAAGGCGATGCACACCGACGTTTGCTCCATTTATCTGTTCGATCGCGAGCGTGAACGCCTGGTATTGATGGACACGATCGGTCTGCGCACGCAGGCCGTCGGCGTGGTGACCTTGCGCCTGGGCGAGGGCCTGGTGGGGCTGGTCGGGCAGCGCGAGGAGCCGCTGAACCTCGAGGACGCGCCTTCTCATCCCCAGTTCCGTTATTTTGCCGAGACCGGCGAAGAGCGCTTCTCCAGTTTCCTTGGCGTTCCCATCATCCACCAGCGTCGCATGCTGGGCGTTCTGGTCGTCCAGCAGCAGGAGAAGCGTCGCTTCGATGAGGGCGACGAGGCCTTCCTGGTGACCATGGCGGCGCAACTGGCCGGCGTGCTGGCCCACGCTTTGGTCTCCGGCACCCTCGGTCGTCGTGCCCAGCCCGATGGGCAGGCGATGTTCTCCGGTGTGGCGGCCTCTCCCGGCATGGCGATCGGCGAGATCGTGGTCATCGCGCCGCCGGCGGATCTGGACAATGTGCCCGATCTGATTCCGACCGATCCGGATGCCGAGGTCGCTCGTCTGCATGCGGCGATTGCCCACGTCCGCGAAGAGATTCGCGAAGCCGGCGCGAGGCTGGCCAGTCGCATCTCGGCGCAGGAACTGGCGCTGTTCGATGTCTATCAGCAAATGCTGGGCGACGCCGCACTGGGCAACGAAGTCGAAAAACGCATTCGTGAGGGGCAGTGGGCACCGGGTGCATTGGCCGACGTGGTCCGGCGCCACACGCAGTATCTGGAGCGGGTCGATGACGGCTATCTGCGTGAGCGGGCTGCCGATATCCGCGATCTGGGGCGTCGCGTATTGGCGCATCTCCAGGAAGGCAATGAACGTACGCCTTCGACCTATCCCGACAACACCATCCTGGTCGGCGACGAGATCAGTGCCGCGACGCTCGGCGAACTGCCCAAGGGCCGGCTGGCCGCGCTGGTATCGGTGCGCGGTTCGAGCAACTCGCATGTGGCGATACTGGCGCGGGCGATGGGGATTCCCACCGTGCTCGGCATGGTCGACCTGCCGCTGCCCCGCATCAATGGCGCCAAGGCGATTCTCGACGGCCATCGCGGGCGTCTCTTCGTCAGGCCCGATCCGCAGCTGGCCAAGCGCTATGCCCGTCTGATCAAGGAGGAGCGAGCGCTTTCGGAGGTGCTCGAGCACGAACAGCATCTGCCCAGTGAAACGCCCGACGGCCATGTGATGCCGCTGATGGTCAATACCGGCCTGGCGGTGGACACGGTGGCCCAGCTCAAGCCGCGGGTCAGCGGCGTCGGGCTCTACCGCACCGAAGTGCCGTTCATGATGAACGAGCGCTTCCCCAGCGAGCAGGAACAGACCCGCCTCTACCACGAGCAACTGTCCAGTTTCGCGCCCCTGCCGGTGGTCATGCGCACCCTCGACATCGGCGGCGACAAGGATCTGCCGTACTTCCCCATCAACGAGGCCAACCCGTTTCTGGGCTGGCGGGGCATTCGGGTCACCCTCGATCATCCCGAGGTGCTGATGGTTCAGCTGCGCGCGATGCTGCTGGCCTCCCAGGGTCTCGACAACTTGCGCATTCTGCTGCCGATGATCACCAGCGTCGACGAGGTCGACACGGCACTGCGCCTACTGGCACGCGCTCGCCAGGAGCTGGCGGAGGATGGCGTCGAGGTCGCTTCGCCCAAGGTCGGCGTGATGATCGAGGTGCCGGCGACGCTGTATCAGCTTGCGGCGCTGGCCGAGCGGGTCGACTTCTTCTCGATCGGCAGCAACGACCTCACCCAGTATCTGCTGGCCGTGGACCGCAACAACGCGCGCGTCGCCAGCCTCTACGATGCCTGCCATCCCGCGGTGCTCAATGCGCTGTCGCGCCTGGCCGAGGAGAGCCAGGCGCTGGGCGTGCCGGCCTCGGTCTGTGGCGAGCTGGCCGGTGATCCTTCCGGCGCCTTGCTGCTGATGGGGATGGGCTTCGACGCCTTGTCGATGAACGCGCCGAGTCTGCCGCGGGTACGCGCGGCCATTCGTCGTGTCAGCCTCGACGATGCCCGCACGCTGGTATCCGAAACGCTGGCGTTGCCGACCACGGCGGTGGTGCGAGCGCATCTGCGTCAGCGCCTCTCCGACTGGCAGATTGCCCATCTGCTGCCGCCGCAGGACTGAACGCCGAACAGGCGCTGAGCGATACGCGATCAGGCGATGGACAGCCTTTGCGTGTCGCCGATGCTCCGGCCATGCGGACCGTAGCGCCGCTCTTCCAATGTGGTGCGGCCCGAGGCGGTGACGGTGGCCAACGTGGTGGAGCGGGTGCCGTAGTCTTCGCCGTCGATGAAGACCGAGGAGAGAAAGCGCTCGCGTGCCAGCCCGACGCCGGTATCGGGCAGTTCGGCATCGTCGGCAGGGCGGGTATCGCCCATGGCTGGCCACATGGACTGGCGCCAGTCCGGGGCCGCAAGCGCCGATTTCAGCGCCTCGTGGGCACGCAGCAATTTTGGCCAGGGCGTATCCAGGCTGGCGTTCGAGAGCCCGTGCAGGCCCGGAGGAACCGTCTCGAGATAAGTGGCGTCTTGACTGTGGTGCAGATGCCAGAGCCGGTCGCCGTTCATCGCCAGCAGATTGAAGCCGGCATAGTGTTGGGCTTGCGCGGCGGCGAGACGTTCCAGCCAGCCCTCGAGGTCGGGGGCTTCGATCGCCCCGCGCACCAGTCCGCCGCGACTGGGCGCATCCGCCGGTACCGGTACCAGGCCCTCGCGCACATTGGTCAGCGCCGCGAAGCGCGCCTTGCCGGTGGCAGCGAGCCAGGTGCCGCCGCCGCGCAGGTCGCGGCCACCGATCAGCGGCGCATCAAGCCAGCGATGCAACGGTTCGGTCGGCCGCGTGTGGAACTCATCGCGGTTGGCCGCCAGTTTCAGCCTGATCCCGGCGGTCGGTTGCCAGTCGAAGACGATCAAACACATGAGACGTGATCCGGGTGAGAGATGAGCCAAGTGTCATGGCTTCGGCCATGACAGCTCAGTGGCGGCAGCGTAACATAAGCACGCTATTGACTCCTCCACGCCTCGCGCCATTTCAAGGATCGCCCCCATGCCTTCACTCGCCATGCCGGCGCCGCCCGTCAACCTGTGTTTCTTGCCGACCAGAGTCTCGCGATGCTGACCGCCATTATCATCTATCTATTTGTTGGCGCCATCGCCGGGCTTCTGGCCGGCATCTTCGGCATCGGTGGCGGTATCGTCATCGTCCCAGCATTGGTGTTTACCTTTCTCGCCCAGGGGTTCGACCCGGCGGTGGTGGCGCATCTGGCTGTCGGAACGTCGCTGGCAACGATCGTCGTCACGGGTGCCTCGTCGGCCCGAGGGCACTGGCAGCGGGGCAGTGTCAGACGCGACTGGCTGCGGCTGATGATTCCCGGCCTGTTGGTCGGCGGCATCCTGGGTGTGCTGCTGGCTTCGTCACTCTCCGGCGGCGTGCTGACGCGGCTCTTTGGGGTTTTCGCCATCGTCATGGCGTTCAAGATGCTGCTCTCACGTCCGCCGGCGGCTCAGGGAAGGCTGCCCCGGTGGTGGCCGATGACGCTGGCCGGTGCAGTCATCGGTGGGATTTCCACGCTGTTCGGTGTCGGCGGCGGCGTGATGTCGGTGCCTTGGCTGTCACGTTTCACCAGCCGCATGACCGAAGCCGTCGGTACCTCGGCCGCCATTGGCCTGCCGATCGCCTTGATCGGCACCGTGACCAACGTCGTCGTGGGCTGGGATGATATGGCCTTGCCGGCGGGAGCCACCGGTTACGTGATGTGGCCGGCGTTTCTGGGACTGATGGTGACCAGTGTGCCGATGGCCCGCGTCGGCGTGAAGATCGCCCATGCATTGCCTGCCAAGACGCTGCGACGTATCTTTGCCCTCCTGCTGATCGTGGTGGGCATCAAGCTGATGATCGGCTAGTGTGGTGTTTTGCAAGTAAGGATCGTAAATAGCGTCTACC
>NZ_PZJU01000003.1 GCF_003206715.1 Salinicola peritrichatus
CTAATTTCAATAATTAATAACGGACCCCCAAACCGGTCCGGGAGGAGCCGTCATGTCTAAAATCCATACTGGAGTAGCTAGGCAGAGCTACTCGCTGCGTCGCATTCACCGTTATTCTTGGGTCTCGCTAGGTGTCTGCTGGCTAATCTGGATTTTGAATGCCTATGATCGCGAGGTGGTATTGCGACTCGGCCCAACTATTTCAGAACACTTCAATCTTTCTCCAGACGACTGGGGTACGATTGCGACTATCATCATGATCTCGCTGGCAGTGCTCGATATTCCAGGCTCGATCTGGAGCGACCGGTATGGTACCGGCTGGAAACGCGCACGTTTCCAAGTACCGCTAGTATTAGGCTATACAGCATTATCCTTTCTATCAGGCATTAAAGCTCTAAGTGGCAGCCTGGTCAGTTTCGTAGCAATGCGTATAGGTGTAAACCTTGGGACCGGCTGGGGCGAGCCAGTAGGGGTCAGCAACACCGCCGAATGGTGGCCTATCGAACGACGCGGCTTTGCGCTTGGCGCCCACCATACAGGCTATCCAATCGGCGCCTTGCTATCAGGCTTGATCGCCAGCTTTGTGCTGTCAACTTTCGGAGACGATAACTGGCGCTACGTTTTTTTCTTTTCCTTCGTTTTTGCTCTGCCGCTAATGTTGTTCTGGGCATGGTACTCGACCGCCGACAAGATCGAGGTGCTATACAAAAACATCGAACATCAAGGCATGACGCCACCAGACACGGTAGCTTCACGCCGGGTCATACAGGGCCAAGGGCTGGCCAGCTTCATGCAAATCCTGCGCAATCGAAACATTTTACTGACGGCAGGAAATACTCTGCTCACGCAGGTGGTGTACATGGGTGTGAATGTCGTGCTACCAGCCTACTTGCATAATATCGGCCATCTGTCTCTGGCTGCGGCTGCCGGCATGAGCATCTTCTTCACTCTGACCGGTATTTTGGGTCAGCTGCTGTGGCCCACCCTGTCGGATATCATAGGTCGCAAGACGACGCTGGTGATATGTGGTATCTGGATGGCCGCCAGCGTAGGCGCCTTCTACTTCGCAACTAACATGGCCACGATGGTCATCGTTCAATTGGTCTTTGGTCTTGTCGCGAATGCTGTATGGCCAATTTACTATGCGGTAGCCTCTGACTCCTCTCCAGCCTCGGCGACCTCGACGGCCAATGGTGTGATTACTACAGCCATGTTCATCGGAGGCGGTCTGTCTCCGATCGTCATGGGTTGGCTCATCTCGCTAGGCGGAGGCTGGGAGAGCCTCCCGGGTTACGTCCTGTGCTTCTTCTTCATGGCCGGCTGCGCATTACTAGGCGTATTTCTGCAATTGTTCACCCGACCACTGGACGTCAAGATGATTCAGGGTGAATCGGCCAGTACCTGATCTAATGCTCCTCAGTTTCACTTACGGATAAGAGTACTGAAATGAACAAGCAATACGCCTCAGCATCAGCTGCGCTCGAAGGCCTGATCGAGGACGGCATGACCCTGGCCGTCGGCGGGTTCGGTCTGTGCGGCATTCCCGAAGCGCTGATCGTCGCCCTGCGCGACACCGGCAAGCGCGAACTGACGGTGGCCAGCAATAATGCCGGGGTCGACGGCTTCGGCCTCGGGCTGCTGCTCGAATCGCGCCAGATCAGGAAGATGCTTTCTTCGTATGTCGGCGAGAACAAGGAGTTCGAACGCCAGTTCCTCTCCGGCGAACTGGAGCTCGAATTCTGTCCGCAAGGCACGCTGGCGGAACGTCTGCGTGCGGGTGGCGCCGGTATCGCCGCCTTCTTCACCAAGACCGGTTACGGCACCAAGATTGCCGAAGGCAAGGAGGTGCGCGAATTCGATGGCGAGCACTACGTGATGGAACGCGGCCTGCCGGTGGACGTCGCCCTGATCAAGGCGAAGGTCGCCGACCGCGCCGGCAACCTGCGTTTCAACAAGACGGCGCGCAACTTCAATCCGCTGGCCGCGATGGCCGGCAAGGTCTGCGTCGCCGAGGTCGAGGAGATCGTCGAGACCGGCGCCATCGATCCGGACGACGTTCACCTGCCGGGGATCTTCGTGCATCGTATCGTGCACAACCCGACGCCCGAGAAGCGCATCGAGAAACGCACACTCAGGGAGGCGAACTGAGATGGCCTGGACGAAAGAACAGATGGCCGAACGCGCCGCCGGTGAACTCCGTGACGGTTTCTACGTCAATCTCGGCATCGGCCAGCCGACACTGGTGGCGAACTACATTCCCGAGGGCATGGACGTCTGGCTGCAGTCCGAGAACGGCCTGCTCGGCATCGGCCCCTTCCCCACCGAGGAAACCGTCGATCCGGACCTGATCAATGCCGGCAAGCAGACCGTCACCGCGCTGCCCGGCTCGAGCTATTTCGACAATGCCGAATCCTTCGCCATGATCCGTGGCGGCCATATCAACCTGGCAATCCTGGGCGCGATGCAGGTCTCCGAGAAAGGCGACCTCGCCAACTGGATGATTCCCGGCAAGATGGTCAAGGGCATGGGCGGCGCCATGGATCTGGTCGCCGGTGTCCAGCGCGTGGTGGTGCTGATGAGCCACACGGCCAAGGGCGAACACAAGATTCTGACCGAATGCACGCTACCGCTGACCGGGGTCGGCGTGGTCGACCGCATCATCACCGACCTCGGCGTGATGGACATCACCGATGCGGGCCTGGCGCTGGTCGAACTGGCGCCCGGGGTCACGCTGGAAGAGATTCGCGAAGCGACCGGCTGCGAACTGCTCGACAAACGGGAGACTTCCCATGCCTGAGAACGCCATGCGGGACGTCGTCATCGTCGCCGCCACCCGCACTGCCATCGGTACGTTTCAGGGCGGACTCTCCACGCTACCCGCGGTAACCCTGGGCGCGACCGTCATTCGACGCGTTTTGGAAGGCATCGACCCCGCCAGCGTCGACGAAGTGATCATGGGCCATGTGCTGCGCGCCGGGCTGGGCCAGAATACCGCGCGCCAGGCCTCGATCGAGGCCGGCCTGCCGGACAGCGTGCCGGCGATGACCGTCGACAAGGTGTGCGGCTCCGGCCTCAAGGCGGTGCAGCTGGCGGCCCAGGCGATCCGCTGCGGTGACGCCGAAGTCGTCGTTGCCGGCGGCATGGAGAGCATGAGCCTGGCGCCCTACGTGCTGCCCAAGGCGCGCACCGGGCTACGCATGGGCCACGCCGAGCTGCTCGACAGCATGATCGTCGACGGCCTATGGGACGCTTTCAACGATTATCACATGGGCATCACGGCGGAGAATCTAGCCGCAAAGTACGCCGTTACCCGCGAGGCCCAGGATGCCTATGCCGCCGAATCCCAGCGACGCGCCTCCACGGCCCGCGCGGAGGGCCGCTTCGACGCCGAGATCACGCCGGTCGAGGTTCCCCAGCGACGCGGCGATCCGATCGTCGTCGATCGCGACGAACAGCCTCGCGAGGGAGTGACGGCGGAGTCGCTGGCCAAACTCAAGCCCGCCTTCCGCAAGGATGGCACGGTGACCGCAGGCAATGCTTCGTCGCTCAATGACGGTGCCGCCGCGTTGCTGGTGATGAGCGCCGAACGCGCCCGGGCACTGGGGCTACCGGCACTGGCGACCATTCGTGCCTATGCCAATGCCGCCGTCGATCCAGCCACCATGGGGATTGGGCCGGTACCGGCCACCCGCCGCTGCCTGGAACGCGCCGGCTGGTCGCTCGATCAGCTCGATCTGGTCGAGGCCAACGAGGCCTTCGCCGCCCAGACCCTGGCGGTGGCCAAGGATCTCGGCTGGGATGCCGCCAAGGTCAACGTCAACGGCGGCGCCATCGCGCTGGGGCATCCGATCGGCGCCTCCGGCGCGCGCGTGCTGGTGACGTTGCTGTACGAGATGCAGCGGCGTGACGCCAAGCGCGGCCTGGCGACGCTATGCATCGGCGGCGGCCAGGGCGTGGCGGCAGCGATCGAACGCGGCTGAAAGTAGCGCCTTACCCGGCAGTCGACGAGCCGGAAATCCGCGCCCCGACCAGGATCGGGGCGCGAAAAGCCGTATTTACGAATAGGGAAGATCGGGGCTATGTCAGCGCGGGTAGCGCTGCGTCGCCTCCCGGGTCAGGCGCGTGATGCCGGCCCAGTCTTGCTGATCGACAAGTGACTTCGGCGCCATCCAGGAACCGCCCACGCACATCACGTTGGGCAGGGCGAGATAGTCGGCGGCGTTGTCGACGGTGACACCACCCGTGGGGCAGAACTGCGCCTCGGGCAGCGGGCCGGCGAAGGACTTGAGCGCCTTGGCGCCGCCGTTGGCCTCGGCCGGGAAGAACTTGAAGCGCTGATAGCCGCGCTCCCAGCCCGTCAGCAGCTCGGATACCGTGGCGATGCCCGGCAGCATCGGCACCGGGCTTGCGAGCCCATGGTCGAACAGCGTCGGCGTGGTGCCGGGGGTGACGACGAAGTCGACACCGATCTCCTCGGAGATCCGGTACTGTTCGAGACTCAGCACGGTACCGGCGCCGATGGTGACGTCCGGCAAGGCATCGCGAATACGCTGCATCGCCTCGACGGCACAGCCGGTGCGCAAGGTGATCTCGAGTACGTTCAGGCCGCCGTCGACCAGCGCCTGAGCCAGCGGCACGGCATGGTCGAGGCGCTCGATGACCAACACCGGAATGATCGCGGTCGAGCGGCAGATCGCGTCCAGGCGCTCGGTATGGGACGCTGGCAATCGTTTGTCGGATGACATGTTTGGCTCCTTGATGTGACGTCCGGATTCAAAAGACTCCAAACATCGTCCAGTATCGTTCACGGTGCCCAGTAAAGGGTCAGCGGACAGGTCAGGAAGGCCCGGATCGGTAGTTCGCGCACGTCGTCGCCAGAGAGCGCCTGGGCCAGCACCGCCTTCTTGGCATCGCCAACCACATGCAGCGCATGTCGGCGAGCCGCATGCAGGCGGCTCGCGCTCAGCGTGATACGCGGCTGAGCCACGCTGGGCGCGCGAACCGCGACGACCGGCTCGTCCGTGCACAGGGCGAGCCCGAGTTCGCCGCTATCGGGAAACAACGACGCGGTATGGCCGTCGTTGCCCATGCCGAGCACCACCAGGCTTGCCGGCCAGGGCAGTCGTGCGATCCGCTCGCCCACCTCCGCCGCGCCCTGCTCCGGTGTCTCTTCGTCGCAGGTCAGCGGATGGAAGGTCGCCGCGGCCGCGGGACCGACCAGCAGCGCCTCGCGCACCAGACGGGCATTGCTGTCGGCATGATCCTGCGCCACCCAGCGTTCGTCGGCCAGGGTGACATCGACCCGCGACCACTCGACCCTCTGGCTGGCCAGATGGCGGAAGAACGGCAGCGGCGTCGAACCGCCGGACACCACCAGCAGCGCCCGCGGCTGCGTCTCGAGGTCCGTCGCCAGGGCGTGGGCGGTGGCCTCCGCCAACTGCGCGGCGACCTGCTCGCGCCCGGCCTCAGTAGTCTTCATACCAGGAACGACCGTCTTGGGTAATCATGGCGATCGACGCCACCGGCCCCCAGGAACCTGCCGGATACCGGCGCGGCGGGATATCGCGCATCTCCCAGCCGGCGATCAGATGATCGACCCACTTCCAGGCGTACTCCACCTCATCGCGGCGCACGAACAGGTACTGCTGGCCCTTCATGACCTCGAGCAGCAGGCGTTCGTAGGCATCCGGAATCCGTGCCTTGGGGAAGGCATGGTTGAAGTCGAGGTGCAACGGACCGGGGCGCAGACGCATGCCCTTGTCGAGCCCGCCATCCTTGGTCAGCACCTGTAGCGCGATTCCCTCCTCCGGCTGCAACCGGATCACCAGCTTGTTGGCGGCCAGATTGCGCTGGTCGGGATCGAAGATGTAGTGCGGCTGCTGGCGGAAATGAATCACGATCTGCGACAGCTTCTCGGGCATGCGCTTGCCGGTCCGCAGATAGAAAGGCACCCCCGCCCAGCGCCAGTTGGCCACTTCGAGGCGCATGGCGACGAAGGTCTCGGTGGTACTGGAGGTATTGGCGTCCGGCTCTTCGAGATAACCCGGTACGTTCTCGCCTGCGATCGAGCCGGCCACGTACTGGCCGCGCACGACATGGCGGTTCAGGTCGTCGCCTTCCAGCGGCTTGAGCGCCTTGAGCACCTTGACCTTTTCGTCGCGGATGGCGTCGGCATCGAGATTGGCCGGCGGGTCCATGGCGATCATGGTCAAGAGCTGCAGCAGATGGTTCTGGACCATGTCGCGCAGCTGGCCGGCCTTGTCGAAATAGCCCCAGCGCCCTTCGATACCGACCTGCTCGGCCACGGTGATCTCGACGTGGGAGATCTGGCTCTGGTTCCACTGGTTGCCGAACAACGGGTTGGCGAAACGCAGCGCAATCAGGTTCTGGACCGTCTCCTTGCCCAGATAGTGGTCCATGCGATAGATACGGGACTCGGGGAAGACGGCACCGATGGCGTCGTTGATCTCGTGGGAGGACTGGAGATCGTAGCCAATCGGCTTCTCGACCACCACGCGCGACTCGGCATCCAGACTGCCGCTCTGCTTCAGGTTGGCGCAGATCGCACCGTAGATGCTGGCCGGCACGGCGAGGTAGATCGTCAACGGACAGGTCGGGTCCGGGCTCTTGGCATGCCACTCCCGGATGTGTTCATAGCCGTCGACGGTATCGAAATCGAGCTGGCAGTAGTCGAGCCTGTCGAGGAAGCGATCGAGACAGGCCTGTTCGAGCTCATTGCCTTTGATGCGCTTCTTGAGCATCGCCAGCACCGTTTTACGGAAGCTGGCGGCGTCGTGCTCACGTCGCGCCAGACCCAGAATGCGGGTCTCGGGGCCGAGCAGGCCATCCCGATCGAGATGATAAAGCGCCGGGTAGAGCTTGCGTAACGCCAGGTCACCCAGCGCACCGAACAGAGCCAAATCCACATTGGGCGTTGCCTCTCGAGTCATTGCCTCCCTCCGACAGCGTGGTTAATTTACGCATAAAATACGCTATTGGCGCCCAATTGGACACGCGACTTCGTAACTGAATTACCGTACCGGCACCAGTATACCGCCATGGGCGTCGTCCTCCCTAGCCAACCCATACGGCTGCGACTTGGCGCCACCGGCAGCGCAGGCTAGGATGCAGGGTTTGTGTGACGATTCAACCGCCCTTTACGCCGCCAGGAGATGTTCCGCAAGCATGGCAATCCACGATCTCATCGCCCGCATTCGTGCGCGAGTCGACGAGCTGAATCGCTCGGAACGCAAGGTCGCCGACGTCATTCTGCGCGACCCCAACGCGGCGATTGGGATGAGCATAGCCACTCTGGCACAAGCTGCCACGGTGAGCGAACCCACCGTCAACCGTTTCTGCCGCAACTTCGATACCAAGGGTTACCCGGACTTCAAGATTCAGCTGGCCCAGAGCCTGGCCGGCGGCACGCCCTACGTCAGCCGCAGCGTCGAGAGCGACGACGATGCCGCCGCCTATACCGACAAGATCATCGGTGCCACCATCGCCGCGCTCGACGAGGCTCGCCGCACGGTCGATCCCAAGCGCATCGAGCGCATCGTCGACCATCTCTCCCAGGCGCGCCAGATCAGTTTCTTCGCCCTCGGCGCCTCGGCACCGGCGGCGTTCGATGCGCAGAACAAGTTCTTCCGCTTCAATCTGCCGGTCACGGCCTACAACGATGTACTGATGCAGCGCATGACCGCCGCCGCCGCGCATACCGGCGATGTCATCGTGGCGATCTCCTATACCGGACGTACCCGCGACCTGGTCGAGGTCGCCCAGATCGCCCGCGACAGCGGCGCTCTGGTGATCGGCATCACCCGGGAGGGCTCGCCGCTGGCCGAGGTGTGTACCGACATCCTGCCGATAGATCTGCCCGAGGACACCGAGGTCTACATGCCGATGACCTCGCGCATCATCCACATGGCGCTGATCGACGTGCTGGCCACCGGCGTGACGCTGCGCCGCGGCGAGTCCTTTCTGCCTCATCTAAAGAAGATCAAGGAGAGCCTGCGGCCGACCAAGTTTCCGCCGTCGGACGCTTGAACCTCCGCGCCCGGCACCAGGCCGGGCCGCCGACGCTCGCGGGCCGCGACGTCCGACTTAACACCCATGCCGGAGTCGGATTATCATCAAGTCCTCACATGTGCTCATCGAGGTTCTCCCATGCGCTGGCTGCTTGCCCTGGTTCTGATGCTCTGCGGCTCCGCCGCTGTCGCCGATACCTTCCGCTTCACCGCCATTCCCGACGAAGACCAGTCGCGGCTGGTGGAGCGCTTTTCCAAGGTCGCCGACTACCTCTCCGACCGGCTCGGGGTCGATGTCGAATATGTTCCGGTGACCTCCTACGGCGCCGCCGTCACCGCCTTCCGCAACGATCAGGTCCAGTTGGCCTGGTTCGGCGGTCTCTCCGGCGTCCAGGCGCGCCAATTGGTGCCCGGTTCGCAGGCGATCGCGCAAGGCAAGGAAGACGCCGCGTTCGTGAGCTATTTCATTGCCAATACCGCCACCGGTATCGAACCGGAGCAGGACGAACTGCCGGCGTCGGTACGTGGCCACTCCTTCACCTTCGGCGCCAAGACCTCGACCTCGGGGCGGCTGATGCCCGAGCATTTCATCCGCCAGCGTTTCGATTCGGCACCGGAAGCGGTGTTTTCGCGGGTCGGTTTCTCCGGCGACCATACCCGCACCATCGCACTGGTCGAATCCGGCACCTACGATATCGGTGCGGTCAACTTCACCGTGTGGCAGGCGGCGGTCGAGGATGGTCGCGTGGATACCGACAAGGTCGAGGTGATCTGGAAATCGCCGAGCTATCCCGATTACCAGTGGACGCTGCGCGGCGATGCCGACGAACGCTATGGCGAGGGCTTCACTCACAAGGTCCAGCAGGCGCTGCTCGACATGACCGATCCCGAACTGCTGCAAAGCTTCCCCCGTTCCGGCTTCATTCCGGCCAGCAACGACGACTACGGCCCGATCGAGTCCGTCGGCAAGTCCATCGGCCTGCTGCGCTGAGCCGCATGTCGCTACTGACTTTCGATAGCGTCGACCTGGGCCATGGCGCCCAGGTCGTGCTGCCGGCGCTGTCGCTGACGCTGGAAGCCGGCCAGCACGTGGCGCTGCTCGGCCAGAGCGGCGCCGGCAAGTCGACCCTGCTCGGCGAGATCCGGCGGCGACTGGAACCCCGCGCCGCCTGGTGTCCGCAAGGGCATGGGCTGGTGCCGTTGCTGTCGGTCTATCACAACGTCTACATGGGACGCCTCGCGCACTATTCGGCGCTGGCCAACCTGCGCAATCTGCTCAAGCCACGACGCGCCGACTGGCAAGCGATCGAGGCACTGTGCGATGAGCTCGGGCTCGAGGGACTGATCCGGCGCCCGGTGGAGCGGCTTTCCGGCGGCCAGCGCCAACGCGTCGCCATCGCCCGCGCACTCCATCAGCAGCGCGGGATATTCCTCGGCGACGAACCCTTCGCCAGCGTCGACCCGCACCAGGCGCTGCGACTGCTCGAACGGATCCAGGCCCGCTATGCCACCAGCATCGTCGCCCTGCATCAGCACCGCCTGGCGCTGAGTCACTTCGACCGGATCATCGGGCTGCACGATGGTCGCCTGGTGCTGGATGCGGCAGCCGGCGAACTGACCCTGGCGCGCCTGGACGCGCTCTATCCGGATGCCGCGGGGCGCTCGGACGGCAGCGTGGTGAACATCCCGACATGAGCGCGGCACCCGGCTGGCTGCGAGGCGACAGCCCCGGCCTCACCCTGACCCGGCGTTCCCTGGCGCTGATCCTGCTCTGCCTGCTGCTGTTGCCGCTGGCCGACCTGCGTATCGTGACGGCGGACCCGTGGGCGGAACTCGCGCGTATGGCACTGGGTTTCGTCCGCCCCAGCTTCCTCTCGCTGGAAAACCCGCTCCATGCCATCGCGCTGACCGTCAGCGTCGCGTTGTGGGGGACCTTCATCGGTGCGCTGCTGGGTTTTCCGCTGGCGCTGATCTTTCATCGCTCACGGCTGGTGCGCGCCTTCTGCGCCTTCGTCCGCGCCATTCATGAACTGTTCTGGGCGCTGCTGTTTTTGCAGGTGTTCGGCCTGTCGGCGGTCACCGCCCTGGCCGCGCTGGCGATTCCCTACGCCGGCATCTTCGCCAAGGTGTATGCCGAGATCCTCGAACTGACGCCACGCGCCCCCGCCGCCGCCCTGCCCGCCGGCGTCGACCGCCTGTCACGTTTCCTCTATGCCGAGCTGCCGCTGGTATGGGACCGGCTGGCCAGCTACACCCGCTATCGCTTCGAGTGCGCCATGCGCGCGAGCGTGCTGCTCGGCTTCGTCGGCCTGCCGACACTGGGGTTCTATCTCGAGAGCGCCTTTCGCGAGGGGCGTTTCGGCGAGGCCGGCGCGCTGTTGTGGATCTTCTATGGCCTGATCGCCACGCTCCACTGGTGGGGGCATCGTCGGCTATTGCCCTGGCTGCTGATCGCCGCCTTGTTCTGGCTCGGCCCTTGGCCCGACGTCGATGGTGGATTGCTGTGGCGTTTCGTCAGCCATGATCTATGGCCGGCGCCACTGCTGGCGGGAGATCTGGCCGGGATGGGCCCATGGCTGGCTGCGATTCCCGACCTGCTGCCGGCGATCGGCAACACGCTGCTGCTGGCGTTGATGGGCACCGTGGGCAGCCTACTGTTGGCGTTGCTGCTGTGGCCGCTGGCCAGCCGCCACTTCGGCCGGCCCTGGCAGCGCGCCGGGGGCAAGTTGCTGCTGATCGTGCTGCGTTCGACCCCGGAGTTGATGCTCGCCTTCATCTTCCTGCTGATGCTGGGGCCGTCGATGCTGCCGGCCTGGCTGGCGCTGGCGCTGCACAATGGCGCCCTGATCGCTTTTCTCGTCGCGCGTCACGCCGATGGCCTCACCACCGGCATGGCGGGGCTCCCCGCTTCCGGACGCTATGCCTACGAATTGTTGCCGCGACTCTACCCCAACCTGCTGGCGCTGCTGTGCTACCGCGCCGAGGTGATCCTGCGCGAAACCGCGCTGCTCGGCATGCTGGGCGTCGCGACGCTGGGGTTCTATATCGATTCGAGCTTCGAGTATTTGATGTTCGATGTCGCTTTTTTCCTGCTGCTGATTACCGCCGCGCTCAATATCGCGGTCGACGCGATCTCCCGCCGTTTCCGGCCTCGCGAGGTGCCGCTCGACGATCCGTGCAGCCGCTGACACCGCCACAGATCGGCCGAGAAGTACAATTCAACGCCCCTTCACCGCTCCCCCCTTCACCTCGCCGCCATCTTGTTCGCGCCGGCTTGGCAAGCGCTCCGCTCGCCAGTAGGCTTGGCGGGGCAGATGCGGTCCATCGATTACGCTATCTGTCGATCGTGCGACCGAACCGGGCCGCCGCCGCGATTTCGCTCTGTCGTTGCGGTTCGGTCCGGTTTTTAGCGACTCGAGCGGTGCGTGTCGACGCTCTCGATACTACGCCCTACCATTGGCTAGCATGCGAATGCATAAAGCTTGCACCGAGCGATTGCCTAATTCCGTTATTATGCGTAAACCTTGGCAACATGAATCGTCGATACCGCGCAATGACGGATCTCTACCTTCAGGATTGGCGGGGCTGGACACCACACCGCGACGCAGGCAACGAGGCGCGGCTGGACACCCGCGACAAACCGGCCGGGGCCGCCATTCCATCGCTGTTGCGGCGCCGGCTCAATCTGATTGGCCGCGCGGTATGCGACATGCTGCTGGATCTCGATCCCGCCGCCGATCACGTCGTGCTGCACGCCTCGCGTCATGGCGACGGCGATCGTACGCTGGAAATGCTCTACGCCCTCAATGCAGGCGATCCGCTGTCGCCCGCCCGTTTCGGGCTGTCGGTACACAACGCGATCGTCGGCGTCTACTCCATCGCCAGCGGTAACCGACGCAGCCAACAGGCCGTGGCCGCCAGCGGCGGAGAGTGGGCAGCGCTGGTGGCGGAAGCACGCGGCTATCTCGCCGATGGCGAATCGCGCGTACTGATGGTATTCGGCGACCAGCCCGTGCCCGAGCGCTTCGCCGAGTATGCGCCCGCGACGCCCTCCGCCGCCGTGGTGCTGCAACTGGGTAGCGAACGCAAGCCGGGCGCGCGACGCCTGGAGGAAAGCCCGGCCGACGTCGACACGCCGGCGCCGCAGCCATTGGATGTCATCGATTGGTTGATGGCGGGCGACCAGGCTCTCGCCTGCCCGATGGCGCGACGTCGCTGGCAACTGGTTGGCGAGCCGTGAGGCCCAGCGGAATCCTGTGGTGCACACCGGGACGTTCCCGGTGCAACCTCCGAAGGCCGGCATGGAGCCGGCAAGACGCGCGATCGAGAAGCTCGCGCGCGATATGGCCATAACGACTGTGACAAGGATAGTGAAACCATGACCACGGCAGCGCTGGAAAACGAACTCAAACAGACGATCATCGAGACCCTGGAACTCGAGGATGTCACGCCCGAGGACATCGATCCCGACGAGCCGCTGTTCGTCGAGGGGCTGGGACTCGACTCGATCGATGCGCTGGAACTTGGCCTGGCACTGCAGAAGCGCTACGGCATCACCCTGGAGTCCGATGCCGAGTCGTCGCGCCAGCACTTCGCCAATCTGAAAAGCCTGGCGGCCCTGGTCGAATCGCGCCGGGAGAAATGACACCGGCGGTGCCATCGTGATCAGCAAACTTCCCACCAATGGCGGCCACCGCCTGCTATGGCTCGTGCTAGGAGCTGCCGGGCTCCTATGGCCGCTGGTCGTGCACGCACTGCTGCCGCGCTACGGCGCCTGGCCGCTGTTGGCGGCGATCGCCGTCGTGGCCTGGTGGCGGCTGCCACGCGCCCACCGCCGCTGGGGCTGGTGCCTGCTTCCGATCGCGATCGGATTGATGCTGACAGGCAGCGCCGAACTCGGCCTGCGGTTGTGGCCCGTCGCCATCAATCTCACGCTGCTGCTGGTATTCGCCCAGAGCCTGCGCCATCCGCCGCCCCTGGCCGAGCGGCTCGCCCGCCGCCGGGAGCCGGACCTGCCGCCCCACGCGGTGCGCTATACGCGCAAGGTAACTCAGGCCTGGTGCGTGTTTTTCACGCTCAACGGCAGCATCGCACTGGCCACCGCGCTGTATGCCGATATCGACCTCTGGGCCTGGTACAACGGCGGTATCGCCTACGTCCTGATGCTGGCGATGTTCGCCGGCGAATGGTGCATCCGTCAGCGCGTCAAACGCCATGCCGAGGAGCGCCATGTATCGTAAGTTGATCGAGCGACCGTGGCGCGCACGCCCACCATCCGCGCCTTTCGCCTGGAGACCGCCCGGCCGGAGTACCCGGCCGGACTGGATTCGCGTCGAAGACTGGCATCAGCGTATCGGCGCCTGGCAGGCACTGCTCGAGCAACATGCGGCCATGACCACGACCTGGCTGCTGTTCGAGCCCGATCCGCTGGAGTTCAGCGCCGCCCTGGTGGCGATCTGGGAGCGCGGCGACAGCGTTCTGCTGCCGGCGGACAACCAGCCCGAGACCGTCGGAACCCTGCGCCGCGCAGGCGTCGCCCTGGGCCAGGTTCCGGGGGCCGCGAGTGCCGGCGCGGGACGCCCGCCGCGGTGGTTGTCGCAGCCCCTGCCCGAGATCGCGCTGTCGCTGTATACCTCGGGCTCCACCGGCGAGCCCCAGCGACTGGACAAGAGCTTCGCCCAGCTCGATGCCGAACTCGCGACGCAAGCGTCGTTGTGGCCTTTCGAGGGGCGCGTGGTCATCAGCCAGGTCAGCCACCAGCATATCTACGGCCTGCTGTTCGCCATCCTGCGCCCGTTGTGCGAAGGCGCGCCGATCGCGGCCACCACCTGCCGCTACCCGGAAACCCTGTTGGCCTGGCTGGCGTGCTGCCGGGACGATGCGCGGCAGGCGGTACTGGTGAGTGCGCCGCCGGCGCTGTCGCGGCTTCCCGAGACCCTCGACTGGCAGTCGGTGCACCCGGCGCTGGCGCGCATCTACAGCTCCGGCGCCCCGCTCTCCAGGGCGGCCAGCGATCTGGCCCTGGCGTGCCTCGGTACGCCGGTGCACGAGGTCTACGGCAGTTCGGAGACCGGCGGCATCGCCTGGCGTATTCAGCAACGGGGCGAGGCCTGGACACCTTTCCCCGGCATCGAAGTCCGCAACGACGACGAACAGCGCCTGTGGCTGCGCTCGCCGCACCTGGCCATGCCCGAGACCTGGCAGCGCCAAGCCGACCGGATCCGCTTCGCAGGCGATGGGTTCGTGCTGCTGGGGCGTGCCGACCGTATCGTCAAGATCGGCGGCAAGCGGATTTCGCTGACGGCCGTGGACCGCGCCCTGAATGCGCTGCCCAGAGTGGAACGCGCCCAGGCGCTGCCGCTTCAGCGCCGCGATCTGCGGTTGGCGGCGGTCATCCAGTTGAGCGAGACGGCACTGCCCCGGGACCATGCCGCGCGTCGCGATGCCGTGCGACGCCTGCGCCAGCAACTGGCTGCCCGCTTCGAAACCCCGGCACTGCCGCGCTACTGGCGCTTCGTCGACCACTGGCCGACCAATGCCCAAGGCAAGCTGAGCGCCGACGTCCGCCAGCGCCTGTTCCAGGATCTGGACGACCGCCGCGCGCCGCGCTGGCTGGGCGAACGCCCGGTGGACGGCGGCTGGTGCATCACGCTGGAAGTGCCCGAACAGTCGGCTTACGTCGACGGCCACTTCGACGCGCAGCCGGTGCTGCCCGGCGTCACCCTGGTGCACTGGGCGATGCAGCTGGCTCGCCGGCTGTTCTCGCTGGAGGCTCACTTCGCCGGCCTGGAGCGGCTACGTTTCCCGCTGCCCCTGCTGCCCGGCGATCGCTTCGAGATGACGCTTGTCCATACCCCTGCCCATCGCCGCGACGCTGCCCGCCAGACCTCGCGACACGACAGCCCGCGAAGCGAGGACCCGCGGAAAGAGAGTCTGCAGCTCCACTGCGACAGCCGCCGTGGTCGTCACGTCAGCGGACGCATCGCCCTGACCGAGGAGAACGCCGATGTCGAGTGATCCCCCGGCACGGATCGGCGTGCTGGTGCCGGTCTACAACCACGCCGAAGCCATCACGCGGACCCTGGCGCGGCTGCAGCGCCTGGGGCTGCCGGTCATCCTGGTCGACGACGGCAGCGACCTGGCCTGCGCCGCCGTGCTGGATGGGCTCGCCCGCCAGGATGGGGTCGAACTGGTGCGGCTGCCGCGCAACCGCGGCAAGGGCGCCGCGGTACGGGCCGGGCTCAAACGCGCCGCCGAGTTGGAGCTGACCCATGCACTGCAGGTGGACGCCGACGGCCAGCATGAAGTCGACGATCTGCCGCCCTTCGTCACGGGATTGAAGGCCGACGACGAAACGCTGCGAATCGGCTATCCACGCTTCGACGACAGCGTGCCCAGGCACCGCTACTATTCCCGTTACATCACCCATGCGCTGGTCTGGCTGGCCACGCTGTCGTTCGCCCTGCGCGACACCATGTGCGGGGTCAAGCTCTATCCGGTGGCGGCGGTCAACCGCCTGGTCGCCCGCCACCCCTGCGGCGATCGCATGGAGTTCGACAGCGAGCTGCCGGTACGCTGGTACTGGCAGGGCGGTCGCGTCGAAAACCTGCCGGTACGCGTGCACTACCCGCTCGACGGGGTTTCCCACTACGCCCTATGGCGCGACAACCTGCTACTCGCTAGCATGCATCTGCGCCTGTTGATCGGCATGTTCAAACGTCTGCCCATCCTCGTGGGCCGCCGCCAGGAAACGCTCTCATGACGCCGGCAAACAGCAACCCCCATCACTGGTCGAGAATTCGCGAAACCGGCAGCGCCGCGGGCATTCGCACCATGGTCTGGATCCGACGCCGCCTCGGTCGGCTGCCGTTCCAGTTCATGCTGACGCTGGTGATCGTCTATTACTACATCGCCCACGGTCTCCACCGCCGCGCCTCGCACACCTATCTGAAACGCCTGTGGCGCTACCGCCACGGCCACGAGCCGCGCCATCTGACCTGGCTCAGCCTGCGCCACTTCCGCAGCTTCGGACAGAGCCTGATGGACAAGATCGATGCCTGGAGCGGCATCCCGCCGCGGCTGCATTTCAGCAATGGTTCGCACCAGCGCTTCGTGGATGCCGTCGCCAGCGGTCGCGGCGGCCTGATGTTCGTCTCCCATGTCGGCAACATGGAAATCTGTACCGCGATGAGCGACATGCTCGAGGATTTTCGCGCCACCCTGCTGATGCATACCCACAACGCCCGTCAGTTCGACGCGGTGCTGGCGCGCTCGGCCCACCGCGACAACCCGCCGGAGATCATCGAAGTCAGCGAGATCACGCCATCGACGGCGATGCGCCTGGGCAGCCGCATCGCCGAGGGCGGCTTCGTGGTGATCGCCGCCGACCGGGTGCCGATCAGCGACAGTGGCCGCGCCCGAACGCTCTCCTTCCTGGGGCATCCTGCGCGCTTTCCGGAAGGGCCCTTCTGGCTCGCCAGCCTGCTGCGTTGCCCGGTGTATACCATCGGCTGCTTCCGCGAGAAGGATGGCTACCGCGTCGACTTCGACCCTTTCGACGACACCAGCGAGTTGAGCCGGCACCGGCGCGAGGCCTGGATCGCGGATGCCATGCAGCGCTATGTCGCCTGGCTCACCCGGCAGTGCGAATCGACGCCGCTGCAGTGGTTCAACTTCTTCCCGTTCTGGCTCGATTGCGACGACACCCATCCGCGAGAATCCCAAGAGAGCGAACGCCCAGCCGCCTGATTGCGGACGATCCGGCCGGTTTTGCGCAAGAGACGATTTTGTCACAACAGGGAATGTCGATATGCCGCTTCGCACGCTTCTGGCGAGCCTCCTGCTCTGGCTGCCGCTCGCCGCTCACGCCTTCGACCTCGACGACCTGCACCGCCAGCTCGCCGCCACGCCCTCGCTGACCGGCCGCTTCGAGCAGCAGCGCCAGTTGGCGGATCTCGACAGTTCGCTGACGAGCCGGGGAAAGTTCCGTTTCGAGCGTGGCGAACGGGTGGTCTGGCAACTGGAATCCCCGGTGGAGGAGCGCATCGAGCTGACCCCGGAGGCCATCGTCAACGGCAGCGGCGATGCGTCGCCTCCCGGCGGCGAGCAGGTCGCGCAGCTCTTCCTGCAACTGCTGGAGGGCGACTGGCAGGCGCTGGAGTCGCGCTTCGAGCTGGCGCTCGATGGAGACCGGGATGCCTGGCAGGTGGCGTTGACGCCGAAGGAGCCGGCCCTGCGTGAACGCATCGAGAACATCACCCTCGATGGCGGTCGCTATATCGATCACCTCGACATGCACACACCGACGGGCGATCGTCTCGAGGTCCGCCTGTTCGACCAGCAGCCGCTCGCCGACGCCCCATGAATGTCCGGAGTCAGCAGGCGCTCGGCTGGGCCTGGCTGGGTATCCTGGCGCTCTGCGCCGTATGGCTGGGCTGGATGCTGCGCCACGGTCTGCCCGCCGACACCGACCTGACCGCGCTGCTGCCGGCCGACCGCCAGGCCCCGCTGGTCGAACGCGCCGACCGGCAACTCGGCCGTGGCTTCGAGAATCGCTTTCTGCTGCTGTTGCGTGCCGATGATCGCGTTGCCGCCACCAGAGCGCTGGGCAAGGCGCTCGAGCAACTGGTCGAAGACGACCGACTGGCCAGCGTCGATTGGCGCGAGCTCGACCTCGCCGACGCCGACCCGCATGACTGGATGGGTCAGTGGCGCTATCGCCTGCTGACGCCGGAATGGCAGCGCGCGATCGACCGCGATGGCGGCGAGGCGCTGGTCGAGCCGGCATTGCGGGCGCTGTTTTCGCCCACCGCCCGGCCCGATCCGGTCGCCGATCCGTTCGGCCTGCTGGATGCCTGGCTGGCGTACCAGCCGCACAGTCCGATCGGTGCCGCCGACGGCCTGTTGACCGTGAAAGCCGAAGGGCACGACTGGAGCGTGTTGATCGGCGAACTCGCGGGCTCGCCCTACGACCTGCCGCTGCAGCGGGCGCTGCATGCGACCCTGGAACGCTTCCAACAGGCGCATCCGGATGCCGAACTGGTGCGCTCGGGCCTGGTGTTCCACGCCGCCGCCGGGGCCCGCCAGGCGCGTCACGAGATGTCGACCATCGGCGCCGCTTCGCTGCTCGGCGTGGTAGTGATCATCGGTTTCGTGTTCCGTTCGCCGCGCGTACTGCTGCAACTGATGGTGCCACTGCTGGCCGGGTCACTGTTCGCGCTGGCGCTGACCCTGGGGCTGTTCGGCCGGCTCCATCTGCTGACGCTGGCGTTCGGCGCCAGCCTGATCGGCATCGCCATCGACTACGTCCTGCACCTGCAGTGCGATCGCGTCATTCATGGCCGGGGGTTCCGTCTGCGCCGGCTATTGCCGAGCCTGACCCTGGGCCTGATCTCCAGCGTGATCGCCTACGCCGCCCAGGCGCTGACGCCGATGCCGGGCCTGCGCCAGATGGCGGCGTTCGCCGCCTTCGGCCTGGTCGGCGCCTGGCTGACCGTGGTGTTGTGGCTGCCGCGCCTCAGGCTCCATGCCAGCCCCTTCACCGCCCGTCTCGCCGAACGCTGGTGGCGGCTGTGCCAGCCGCGCTGGCGACTCCATCCCGTGGTCGCACTGATCGCCGCCGGCGTGCTGATCGCCATCTGCGCGGCCCGGTTGACCAGCGACGACAGCCTCGAACTGCTCAATCCATCCCCGGCCGAACTGATGCACGACGAGCAGCGCGCCCAGCAACTGCTGCATCGCGATACCGGCAATCGCTACTTTCTGGTCCAGGCCGACGACACTCAGGCGCTGCTTGCACGGCTGGGGCGGATCGATGCCGCGCTCGACCGGGCCATCGCCGGGGGCCTCGAGATCGACTATCAATCGCTGGCGCGCTCGGTGCCGACGGCGGCCGAGCAGGACGCCAATCTCGAACGCGTGCGGCGGCTCTATGGCAGCCCCCTGGAGACTCTGATCCAGCGCGCCGGCTTGCCGGCCGAGGTCGCCGATGCGGCGCGTGCCCGGCTGGATCGCGCGCCACGGCTGACGCTGGCGGATTGGCTGAAGACGCCGCTGGGCGGCCTGCAACAGCGGCTGTGGCTGGGCGATACCGGTGCCTTTCAGCCCAACCATGACGGCGTCGCCGCCACCATCGTGCTGGAAGGCACGCGCGACGCCCGGACGACCGCACGGCTGCGGGCCATCGCGGATGGCGAACCGCGGGTGGAATTCGTCGATCGGGTCTCGCGCATCGGCCAATTGCTCGGCGAATTGCGCCGCCACACCGCGCTCTGGGTCGTGCTGGCGATGGTGGTGATGAGCCTGGTGTTGATCTGGCGCTACCGCAGCCAGGCCTGGCGCGTGATCGTCCCGCCGTTCGGCGCCACGCTGATCGTGCTCGCGCTGTTCGCGTTGACCGGCGTGCCGCTCAACATCTTCAACCAGTTGGGCCTGCTGCTGGTATTGGGAATCGGCCTGGACGCCGGTATCTTCAACGTGGAATATGCCAGGCAGTCGTCGGCCTGGCTGGCGATCACACTGTCGACGCTGACCAGCCTGCTGGCGTTCGGCATGTTGGCCTTCAGTGCCACGCCGGCACTGCACTATCTGGGGCTGACCTGCCTGATCGGGCTGGCCAGCGTGTGGGGTCTGGTTCCCTGGGTACGCCCCGCGGGGCCTCTCGCCGGACGCAAGGAGAGCGCGCATGTCTGAAGCCGATTTCGAGATCATCGTTATCGGTGCCGGCCCCGCCGGCGCCACCGCGGCGGCCAGCCTGGCCCGGCGCGGCCGGCGCGTGCACGTGCTCGAACGCGGCCACTTTCCGCGCTTCTCGATCGGCGAGAGTCTTCTGCCCCAGTGCATGAGCCATCTCGAGGAGGCCGGCCTGCTCGAGACGGTGATGGCCGCCGATTACCAGCCCAAGAATGGCGCCGCCTTCACCCGCCGCGGACAAGAGACGGCGATCGATTTCCGCGACAAGTCCACGCCAGGCTGGGGCACCACGTTCCAGGTCGCGCGGGCCGATTTCGATCAGCGCCTGATCGAGGCTGCCCAGGCCCAGGGCGCGACGGTCGAGTTCGGCGCCAGCGTCGAGGCCTTTCATGCCGATGGCGAACGTCCGTGCGTGGAAGTTCGCGACGAGAACGGCGAAACGCGCACGCTGCGCGCCGGTTTCGTGCTCGACGCCAGCGGCTACGGCCGCGTGCTGGCGCGCCTCGAAGATCTCGAGCGCGACGCCCGGCAAGAACCACGCGCGGCGCTTTTCACCCACGTCGAGGAGCGCATCGAAGACCCCATGCACGACCGCGACAAGATCCTGATCGGCGTGCATCCCGAGGATGGCGGTATCTGGTACTGGCTGATTCCGTTTCGCGATCACCGCGCCTCGGTCGGTGTGGTCGGCGACATCGACAAACTCGCCGCCGGCGGTACTACCCTGGAGGCGCGCTGGCGGGCGCTGATCGACGCCGAGCCCCGCTTTCGCCGGTTGCTCGCGGGCTGCCGCGCCATCCGGCCGGTCAGCGAACTGCGCGGCTACTCGGCGGACGTCGAGCGCCTGCACGGTCCAGGCTACGCGCTGCTGGGCAATGCCGGCGAATTCCTCGACCCGGTATTCTCCTCCGGCGTGACCATCGCCCTGCGCTCGGCGAGCCTGGCCGCGCCGCTGGTCGAACGCCAGCTCGCCGGAGACGCGGTCGACTGGGAAGCCGAGTTCGAAATTCCGCTGCGCGCGGGGATCGACACCTTCCGCGCCTTCGTCGACGCCTGGTACGACGAGCGCCTGCAGACGATCATCTTCCATGCCGACGCGCCGCCCGAGATCAAGGCGCGGATCAGCGCGATCCTGGCCGGCTACGCCTGGGATCGCAGCAATCCCTTCGCCAGCGCCTCGCGCAAGCATATCGATACCCTCGCCACGCTCTGTCGTCTGCACGGCGAAAAGCGCGCCGCCGCCTCGGGGAGCGATCCATGAGCGCCATCGTAGCGAGACTCGCGCTGTTGTGCCTGGCGCTCGCGCTGGCGGCCTGCAGCCTGTCACCACCGGTGTCGCCCGCACCGCCGCTGACCGCCGCGACCACCCACGATACGCTGTCGAGCCGTCTCACCTTGCAGCCGGACGACGGTGAAGCACGCACGCTGATCGCGTTCATCCGCATCACGCCCGAGCAGTTGCGGGCGGTGCTGGTCTCACCCTACGGCCAGCGCCTGACCACGCTGGTGCGCGACGCCGACGGCGCGCGCTTCGAGGCCGGAGACGCACCGGGCGAGCCAACGTTGCCGATGCCGCCAGAGTGGCTGGCCTCGCGCCTGGAGTGGAGCCTGTGGCCGCTGGCTGCATTGCAGCGCGCCTTCGCCGACAGCGCCTGGGACGTCGCCGAAACCGATGCCTCCCGCGAGATCCGCTATCATGGCCGACTCGTTGCGCGGATCACACCGGCACCGGACCGCCAGCGCCCCCGCGAGCTGACCCTCGACGACCGCCAGGGCGGCTATCGCCTGACCATCACGCCCCTACAGGAGAACGGCGACGCATGAACACCCCTTTCGACTGCCGCCTCTCCCGCCCCGGCGTGGTCTGTTCGCTCGGCGACGAGTTGGAAACCGTCGCCCGGGCGCTGTTCGCCGGCGAGCGAAGCTTGAGCGTCAGCGACGCCTTTACCCCCGGCCGGCCGCTGCCACTGGGCCGGGTGACCTGCGAACTGCCCGACGACAGCGCCTGGCCAAAGGGCCAGCGCAGTCGCAACAACCGCCTGCTCGCCCTGGCGCTGGAACGCCTGGGAGAGTCGCTCGACGCCCTGCTGACGCGGGTGCCGGCCGAGCGCATCGGGGTGGTGATCGGCACCAGCACGTCGGGCATCGGCGAGACCGAACTGGCCCTGGCCGAGAGCGGCCGCGACGGCCCCCTGCCCGAGAGTTTCGCCTACTCGCGCCAGGAACTGGGCGCGCCGGCCCGCTTCGTCGCCGAGCGGCTCGGCCTGCGGGGACCGTGCTATGCGCTGTCGACCGCCTGCAGTTCCAGCGCTCGCGCCCTGGCCAGCGCCCGCCGCCTGCTCAGAAGCGGCCAGTGCGATGCGGTGATCGCCGGCGGTGCCGACAGCCTGTGCCGACTCACCGTCAATGGGTTCGCCAGCCTCGACGCGGTCAGCGAAGAACCCTGCCAGCCGTTTTCGCGCCGGCGCAGCGGTATCAATCTGGGCGAGGCGGCGACCCTGTTCATCGTCACCCCGGAAGCCGGCGGCATCCAGTTGGCGGGCGTTGGCGAAAGCGTCGATGCCCACCATATCTCGGCGCCGCGCCCGGACGGCAGCGGCGCGGTCGAGGCGATGCATCAGGCGCTGGCGATGGCCGGTCTTCAGCCCGACGAGGTCGACTATCTCAATCTTCATGGCACCGGCACGCCGCTCAACGACCGAATGGAGGCCGCCGCCATCACATCGCTGTTTGGCTCGCCGCCGGCATGCAGCTCGACCAAGGCGCTGACCGGGCATACCCTGGGCGCCGCCGGCGCGCTGGAAGCCGCCTTCTGCTGGCTGACGCTGCGGTACGGCCGACTGCCACGTCACGTCTACGATGGCGAATACGATCCCGAAATCCCCGCGCTGCCGTTGGTGACCTCGGACGCCAAGCCGGCCCGCGCGCCACGCTGCGCGCTGAGCAATAGCTTCGCCTTCGGCGGCAACAACGCCAGCCTGTTGCTGAGCCTGAACGCATGACGACTTCCAGCGTATCCCAACGCACGTCGGCACTGCCCTGCCCCATCGCAGCACTGATTCCGCATGCGCGCGGCATGTGTCTGCTACGCACGTTGGTGGCAGCCGACGATCGCGGTGCCATTGCCGAAACCGTGACGCGGCGCGACGATCTGTTCGCCGAGGCGGCGGGAATCCCGGCCTGGATCGGCATCGAGTGGCTCGCCCAGACCGTCGCCGCCTGGGCCGGTTACCAGGCCAGCGCGCGTGGCGAAGCGCCCGCTCCCGGTCTGCTGCTCGGCAGTCGGCGCTATCGCAGCCATCTGCCGCACTGGCCATTCGACCGCACGGTGAGAGTCATCGCCAGCATCGACTTCGTCGCCGACAATGGCGTCACCCAGGTCAATGGCGAACTGCGCTGGGCCGACGGCTCGAAACCGCTGGCCGAGGGCAGCCTGACGCTCTATCGCCCCGACTCGCTGCCCATATAGCCCCTGATGCTTTCGCGCGGCTTCGGGCGCGTATATCGAGAAATGCTTTTCGCGCGGCTTCGGGCGCGTATAGGAAGAAACTCCATGACAGACGTAGTTCCCGACACCATCCTGGTTACCGGCGCCAATCGCGGCATCGGCGAAGCGATCGCCCGGCGTCTGGCCCGCGACGGGTTCGACCTGGTTCTGCACAGCCGTCGCCCCGGCGACGCCATCGATAGCGTCAAGGCCGCCGTCGAGGCCGAGGGTCGTCGGGCCCGAGTGGTACATTTCGACGTCACCGAGCGCGCGCAGGTGAAACGCGTGCTCGAGGCCGACATCACCGAGCACGGCTGTTATTACGGCGTGATCTGCAACGCCGGCATCGCGGTGGACAAACCCTTCCCGGCGCTGGACGACAACGATTGGGACAGCGTACTGCGCACCAACCTGGATGGCTTCTACAACGTGCTGCATCCCCTGGTGATGCCGATGATCCAGCGTCGCCGCCCCGGACGCATCGTCACGCTGTCGTCGCTGTCGGGGCTGTTGGGTAATCGGGGGCAGGTCAATTACAGCGCCGCCAAGGCCGGCGTCATCGGCGCCACCAAGGCGCTGGCCGTCGAGCTCGCCAAGCGCCGGATCACGGTCAACTGCGTGGCCCCGGGCTGGATCGAGACGAGCATGACCGAGGCGCTTCCCCGCGATGAAATCCGTCGTCTGGTTCCGATGCAGCGCACGGGCGAGGCACACGAAGTGGCCGCCGCGGTGAGCTTCCTGTGCTCGCCGGACGCCGCCTACATCACGCGCCAGGTTATCGCGGTCAATGGCGGCATGTTCTAGCTCAAGGATGGACTCTTCAGGCCGATAGACAACCTCATCGGCGACTCTCGTCCTCGCGAATGGATAAGGTATGAAATCCGGCGTCTCCATCGCCCTGATCGTCATCGTCCTGCTGGCACTCGCTGCCGGCGGCGTACTCGCCAGCGAGGTCCGCTGGCCCTTGCCGAGCGAGGCACTGGCGCCGCTCGGCATCTACCTGCTGACCTTGGTGCTGGCCGGCTGGCTTTGCGTGCAGCTGGTCATTCTGGTGCGTAGGCTCAGCCGCCAGCAGCAAGCGCTGATCGAAAGCCAGCAGGCCGTGCGGCGTCAGCTGGAAGCGGCGGAGCTATCGCAATTGATGGCGCAGTTCGCCCAGCACACCGAAGCGCTGCTGGACAAGGAAAGCCTCGACCCCAACAAACGCAGCGTCATGCGCTGCCTGGCGATCGACGCCCTGCGCGGCAACAGCGGGCGCGGCGATGTGACCTACACGCGCCTGGCCCGGTTGTTCGAGTGGCTGGACAGAGAGGCGGCACACCACGCGACCGACGCCCACCGCCAGCGTCTGATGGCGCCGACCCTGATGCAGTATGCCGAGATCGCCCGGCAATTGTGCCAGGTCGGCGAGAGCCAGCCCGAGAAGCTGTCGCACTTCCTGCAGCATCAACCGGCGCCGCCCGCGCGGGACGATGCCTGAATCTGGTTCAAATTCAGAATCTGTTTACGATCTCGCGAGCTAGAGCCTCGATTTTTGGATAATTCGGGGCGAAAACACTTGAGGAAGGACCGGGCTCGCGTACGAGTTTACGTGGGGCTAAATGAGCATTCCGAAAGTGTTTGACTCGCTTCGCTCGCCCTACGGGCCAGCCTTCGGCTGTTGTCTCCGCTGCGCTCCGGCTCAACAAAGTTGGGCCGACGCGCAGCAGATCGTAGACAGGTTCTCAGCGCAATATGAGCGTTGCACTCCGCACCTGCCGCAGCATCGCCGTGGTGGTGCTGCCGACCAGCAGGTGACGAATCCGCGAGTGGCCGTAGGCGCCCATGATCATCAGGTCGATCTGCTGCTGATCGGCGTAGTCGGCGAGCACTTCGTCGACATCGCCGGCGAGAATCCTGCCCTCGGCTTCGACCTGGCCTTCGCGCAGCCGGTTCAGCGCCCAATCGAGCTGGGCGCGCTGATCGTCGGTGCCGGCGCCGATCGTCACCACATGGCAGACCAGACCGTTGAGCAGCGGGCTGTCGGCGATCATCTCCACGCCCTTGCGGGTGGTCTGGCTGCCATCGAAGGCCAGCAGCAGACGCGAGGGGGCGTGAAATTCCGCCGGCGTGACCAGAATCGGCGTATGCAGCGTCCGCACCACCCGTTCCAGATTGCTGCCGAGGTGCTCGCGCGCCGCGTCCGCCGACTCGCCACGCTTGCCTAGCACCACCAGGCGCGTGCGCGCCTCGCGTTCGCTCAGCGCCTCGACCAGCTCGCCGTGGCGCAGCGCCACCGACACCGGGGTATTCGGCGCGCTGCGCTCGGCCTGCGCCTGCGCGGCGGCCAACAGCTCGCGGCCATGTTGTTGGGTCAATTTGGCGCGCTGCTCGTCGAGCCGGGTCAATTGTTCACGCAGGTGCTCGCGACTGCCCAGGCCGATCTGGCCGCTGGCATCGGCTTCCCCCAATTCCTGCACCTTGCCCAGCACATGCATCAGCTCCAATGGCGCACCGATACGTTCGGCGGCCCAGGACGCGGCGGCGCATACCGCCAGCGCATGGGGAGAGTCATCGATACAGGCCAGTACTTGTCGCTCCAGCATCGGGCGTTCACTCATGGTTTTCTCCTTTAGCCGTGCTGATTGGATCGTCGAGTCTGACTTTTCGGGCTAGACGTCCAGGAGCCTCTGATTAACGTCGCGAGCGATGAGAGATTGGTCGCTGCCGGAGCGCAAGAACCGGAGTTTACGCGGTGTTAAATGAGGATTCTGACCGGGCTGGCGCACCAGCACCGCCACCGATCAAGCTATCGAGCGCAGCAGTTAATCAGAGGTTTCCTGGTCAGTGGCCCATGAGCTTCTCTACAGCATCCGGCTTGTCATGCACCCCGAAACGATCGACCAGGGTAGCACTGGCCTGATTCATGCCCACCACTTCGACCTCGGCCCCCTCGCGGCGGAACTTGATCACCACGTTGTCGAGAGCGCCAACCGCGGTGATGTCCCAGAAATGCGCCCGGGAGAGGTCGATTCTGACCCGCTCGACCGCCTCCTTGAAGTCGAAGCTGTCGCTGAACCGGGTCGACGAGGCAAAGAACACCTGGCCGACGACCTCATAGTCGCGAGTCCTGCCGTCTTCGTCCATGCGACTCCCGATGTAGAGGATCTGGCCCACCTTGTTGGCGAAGAACAGCGACGCCAGCAGCACGCCGACCAGCACGCCGATGGCCAGGTTGTGGGTCGCCACCACCACGATCACCGTGGCCAGCATGACGATGTTGGTGGAAAGCGGGTGCCGGCGCAGATCGCGAATCGACTCCCAACTGAAGGTGCCGATCGAGACCATGATCATCACCGCCACCAGCGCGGCCATCGGAATCTGCGAAACCCAGTCACCGAGGAACACCACCAGGACCAGCAGGAAGGCGCCGGCGATGAACGTCGACAGCCGCGTGCGCCCGCCGGACTTCACGTTGATCACCGACTGGCCGATCATCGCGCAGCCGGCCATGCCGCCGAGCAGACCGCTGGCGATGTTGGCCACGCCCTGCCCCTTGCATTCACGGTTCTTGTCGCTGGAGGTGTCGGTCAGTTCGTCGACGATGGTGGCCGTCATCATCGACTCCAGCAGGCCGACCACCGCGATCGCCAGCGAATAGGGGAAGATGATCATCAGTGTTTCGAGGTTGAGCGGCACGTCCGGCCACAGGAATACCGGCAGCGAGTCCGGCAGTTCGCCCATGTCGCCGACGGTACGGATATCCATGCCGCTGACCATGTAGACGATGGTCAGCACCACGATGCACACCAGTGGCGACGGCAGCGTCTTGCCGACTCTCGGCAGATAGGGAAACAGATAGATGATCGCCAGCCCGGCGGCGGTCATCGCATACACGTGCCAGGTGACGCCGGTCAGCTCCGGCAGTTGCGCCATGAAGATCAGGATCGCCAGCGCGTTGACGAAGCCGGTGACCACCGAACGCGAAACGAAACGCATCAGGTTGCCCAGGCGCAGATAACCGAACACGATCTGTATCGCCCCGGTCAACAGCGTCGCCGCGAGCAGATACTGCAGGCCGTGATCGCGCACCAGGGTCACCATGACCAGTGCCGTGGCCCCCGTGGCGGCCGAGATCATCCCCGGCCGGCCACCGGTAAAGGCGATCACCACCGCGATCGAGAACGAGGCGTAAAGGCCGATCTTGGGATCGACGCCGGCGATGATCGAAAACGCGATCGCTTCCGGTATCAACGCCATGGCGACCACGGCGCCGGCCAGCACATCGGCGCGAATGTTGGAAAACCACTGTTGTCTTATCGAGTCGAACATGGGCAGTTCCCTGTCATGAGCCGCGTCATTTCCGGTACCGGCAAGCGTGGCGGGCATCATCTGCGGCCTCGCTTCTCCGGCGGTGGACGGACCGGACCCCAACGTCGCGGTACGAGGCACAATCGCGGCATTAAACATGAATGAAAGCACAAGGCATGAATGAAAAAAGGACGAACGAAACCGCCATGTCGATGCGCAAGTGCATCGGCGGCGGCGATGCGCGAGCGAAGACTCACGCGGGAGGGGGCTTACGCTAGGGTGGCGTCATCCGATCGGCGACGCTGTCGTTTCTTGATTGCATGGAACCAGCCATGTCTGTGGCAACGCGCACGTTGCGAAATGCGTGGAGTCTATTCGAGCGGCGAAAGTCTACCACCAAAGTCGAAGCGAACCCAGCCACTGCCGGGATCAACCTTGGTGGGATTCCAGGAAGCGCTGCATTGCCTCCACCGTGGCGTCGCTGCAGTGGTGCTCGATCCCTTCGGAATCGGCCTCGGCCACGTGCGGCGGCACGCCGAGCGCCAGCAACGTCGACAACACCAGCTGGTGACGCGCCTCCACCTTTTCGGCCAGTTCCCGCCCCTTGTCGGTGAGGAAGACGCCACGGTAGGGACGCGCCTCGGCAAGGCCGTCGCGCTTGAGCCGCGCGATCACCTTCGATACCGCCGCCGCACTGACCCCGAAGCGCTCGGCCAGATCGCTGGCGCGGGCCTCGCCGTGATCACGATGCAGTTGAGCGATCTCCTCCACGTAGTCCTCCACCAACTCTTGCTGATGGTCAAGGCGCGTCCGCTCGAAACGGGCATAACGTGGTCGTGGTGGTGCTGACATGGCGCTCTCATCAACGGCGAATGGGGGCGAACGGGTGGCAGACAGGAGCCATTCCGCTCACGACATAGAGAGCCTACAGCAACTCGAAGGTCAACACATAACCATTCAGCAAGATGATCACACCGGCCACCGCGCATCCCAGCAACGTTACCCAGCGCCGGTTGACCAGATTACCCATCAAATCGTGCTGCGCGGTGAACTGGATCAACGGGATCAGCGCGAACGGAATGCCGAAGCTGAGCACCACCTGGCTGGCCACCAGCACCTGCTGCTCCGGAAAGCCCAGCATGATCACCACGATTGCCGGCAGCATGGTCAACAGGCGCCGCAGCCAGATCGGAATGGTAAAGCCGACGAAACCCTGCATCACCACCTGCCCCGCCATGGTGCCGACGATCGACGACGACAACCCGGCCATCAACAGCGTGAAGCCGAACAGCGTGCTCGCCAGTTCGCGATCCATCAGCGGCGCCAGCAACTGATAGCTCTGCTCGATCGAGGCCACGCCGGTACGACCGTTGTCGAAGAACACCGCCGCGGCCAAGGCCAGCATCGACAGGTTGATGATGCCCGCGATGCCCATGCCGATGATCACGTCCCAGCGGTAGTAGCGCATGGCGCGACGCCGCTGTTCATCGGTCTTTACCGGAATACGCCGCTGCGACAGCGAAGAATGCAGATAGATCACGTGCGGCATCACCGTCGCGCCCAGGATGCCGGCGGCCAGGAACACCGCATAGCCGTCGGGGAAATGCGGCAACAGCAAGCCTTCCAGCGCCGGCGCGGCCTCTGGGCGCCCCATCACGATCTGCATGACGAAACCGGCGGCCACCGCCAGCAGCATGCTGCCGATGAGCACCTCCAGCAGGCGAAAGCCGTAGCGCTGCATATAGAGCGCGGCGTAGGTGATCGCGCCGGTCAGCAGCGCCCCTTCGAGCATCGACAACCCGAACAGCAGGTTGAAAGCCAGCGACGCGCCCAGGAACTCGGCCAGATCGGTGGCAATCGCCACCAGCTCCGCCTGCACCCAGTAGAACCACACCAACGGGCGCGGATAGCGATTCCGAATCATCTCGGCCAGATTGCGCCCGGTCGCCAGGCCCAGGCGCACCGACAGCGTCTGAATCAGCATCGCCATCAGGTTGGCCCACAGCACCACCCACAGCAGGGTATAGCCATAGCGCGAACCGGCCTCGATGTTGGTGGCAAAGTTACCGGGATCGATATAAGCCACCGCGGCGATCAACGCCGGACCGAAAAACGGCAGAAAACGCGACACGACCGACCGACGTCGGCTGCTCGTCGGCGTCGCCCCGCTCCCGTCGCGAGAATCGATCAGCATGTTGGTCACGGTCATCTCTCGGATTTGCCAAACCGACCGGAACGCGATTAACGTCCTCGGTTATCAAATTAAACCATGGTTGACAAAATATACCCAGGTTTCCGTCGCCGCAACATCGTCAGTCATGAGTTGTTTTAATCACGTTAATAAAGCGACTCAAGGAAATGCTGAATAAATCGTCGAGCAGGATGAAGCGCAAGGCGTACGGAGCGCAGGAACCGGAGCCTATGGGGTATAGGTGAGGATTCCGACCGGGCTGGCGCTCCAGCACCGCGCAACGC